>NZ_SCMP01000016.1 GCF_005502935.1 Pseudomonas sp. 2FG | reverse complement strand
GCCCCCAGGTGACTGGCGATAAAGGCATCGGACACCAGCGCGTTACCGGCCTCCAGCAACAACTTGGCCTGCAGTGCCACGGCGACGTCTTCGGTCAACTGGCGCGCGCGGTATTGGATATCGGCGGTGTCGCGAAAGCCCGCCTGCAACTGGCCGATATGCGCCTGCAGCCGGGCATCGCCATGGCCGTCGCCCAACTCGACAAACAAGGCGTCGAGCACGCCGGGCTCTTTCGACAAAGCACGCAGCACGTCCAGGCACTGCACGTTGCCCGAACCTTCCCAGGTGGAGTTGACCGGCGCCTCGCGGTACAGCCTTGGCAGGATGCTGTCCTCGACATAGCCGGCACCGCCCATGCACTCCGCCGCCTCGTTGATCATCGCCGGGGCGCGTTTGCAGATCCAATACTTGCCGACCGCGGTGACCAGCCGAGCGAACTTGTCTTCCTGCTCGTCGTGGGCATGGTCCAGGGCCCGGCCCATGCGCAGCGTCAGGGCCAGCGCCGCCTCGCTCTCCAGGGCCAGATCGGCCAGCACGTTCTGCATCAGCGGCTGCTCATTGAGTACCCGGCCGCCGACCTTGCGATAGGCGCAGTGGTGCGCGGCCTGGGTCAGCGCCTGGCGCATCAAGGCGCTGGAGCCGACCATGCAGTCGAAACGGGTCAGCGCCACCATCTCGATGATGGTCGGCACTCCGCGGCCTTCCTCGCCGATCATCCAGGCCAGCGCGCCGCGATATTCGACCTCGCTGGAGGCATTCGACCAGTTGCCCAGCTTGTTCTTCAGGCGCTGGATATAGAACTGGTTGCGCGTGCCGTCCGGTCTATGCCGTGGCAGCAGGAAGCAGCTCAGGCCCTTGTCGGTCTGCGCCAGAGTCAGGAAGGCATCGCACATCGGCGCCGAACAGAACCACTTGTGCCCGACCAGCTCATAGGCCTGGCCCGGCCCGGGCATGCCGAGCGGATGGGCATGCGTGGTGTTGGCGCGCACATCGGTGCCACCCTGCTTCTCGGTCATCGCCATGCCGATGGTGGCCCCGGTTTTCTGGCTGAGCGGCAGATTGCGCGGATCGTATTGGCTCGAAAGGATCTTCGGCAGCCAGATTTCGGCGATATCCGGCTGCAACTTGAGCGCCGGTACGCTGGCGTAGGTCATGGTCAGCGGGCAGCCGCTGCCGGCCTCGGCCTGGCTATGCAGGTAGCTCATGGCCGCACGGGCGACTTGCGCGCCGGCACGAGGCTCGGTCCAGGGCAGCGACGGCAGACCGTGCTCGATGGCGGTGCGCATCAGCTCGTGGTAAGCCGGGTGAAACTCCACCAGATCGATGCGATGACCGTAGCGATCATGGCTCTTGAACACCGGTTTGTTCTCGTTGGCCAGGAAGCCCGCGGCCATCAGCGGCCCGCCGGCCAAGGCGCCATAGGCGTCGATCCGCGCCTCGGCCCAGCCGCCGCCGAAGCGCCGGGTCCACTCCTGCAACGGCAGGTCGAGGCGGTAGAGGTTGACGCCCTCCAGCGCTGGCACCTGGTTGGTCACTTCATGGGTTTCGGCGAACTGATGCAGGTTCATGGCAAGGACTCCTCGGTAGGCAATGGGGCGCCAACGGCGCGCAGGCAGAAGGTGACCAGGGCTTGGCTGACCTCGCCCAGGTCGGGCAACGCATGGCCGGCCGCCCGCGCCGCGCGTGCCGGCGGCGACAGGGGCCCGACCAGGGATTCGGCGGTGGCGCCCACCAGGCAGGCGGCCACCAACGGAATGGCACTGAGGCGGAACGCGCCGGTGGCCACGCCTTCGCGCAGCAGGTCGGCGTACAGCTTGGCGTAGGCCTCGCGATACAGCAGGCGCTGCTCGTCCACCTCGGGCTCGACCGGCTCGGCGATCAGGGCGAAGGCCAAGCGTCGGCTGTGCCAGGCGCGCGCGGCGAACTGCCGGAGGCCCTCGGCCAAACGCTGATCAGGAGTGCCGGGGCCGCGTAGCACCGCGGCCAGGGTGTAGACCTCATGCTGGCTGGCGCGGGCGAAGACTTCCGCCGCCAACTCGCCCTTGCCACGAAAGTGCCGGTACAGACTGCCGGTGGCGATGCCGACATCTTCGGCCAGGGCCTGCATGGTCAGGGCGCCGAACCCTCCCTCGGCCACCCGCGTCAGGGCGCAGTCGAGAATCCGCTCGCGCAACTCCAGGTCACGGTCGAGACGGGCGGCGGTCAGGCGATAGGCCATGATCTGAATCCTGATTCATTTATACCTCCAGTGAATCATGATTCAGAACTTGGCTAAAGTGGGATATCGGTCAAAACAGCCGCGAAAACTCCGCAGACGAAGAGGCTCGCCAGCCAAGCTCAGCCTAGAGCTCTGTACGACCAACTCATTAACTCATCCGAGCACAGAGTCCGCTCGCTGGGTTTCGCTTCGCTCTACCCAGCCTACGCCTGCTGCGAGTTAGTCGCGGCCTGGCAGAGCAGCCAGTCATGCAGCAGCGCTTGCAGCGCCTCGAACTTCACGGGCTTGGCCAGGTAATCGCTCATCCCCGCCGCCAGGCAACGTTCGCGGTCGCCACTATGGCTATGGGCGGTGATGGCCAGCACCGGCAGCTCCCGGCAGCCTGGCAAGCCGCGCAGCGCGCGGCAGGTGGCGAAACCGTCCATCACCGGCATCTGGCAATCCAGCAGCAGCGCATCCACAGATTCGCGGCGCAGCAGTTCGAGGGCCTCGGCGCCATTGTCGGCGCAGCGCACCCGGTAACCGAGCTTCAGCAGCATGCCGCGCAGCACCAGCTGGTTGATGCTGTTGTCCTCGACCACCAGCACCGTACATTGCTCCGGGTGGCGCAGCGCCTGGCCCATGGCCCGGCGCTGCGGCGCCTGTTGCGAGCTCGGCGCCGCCAGGAACAACGGCACGCGCAGCTCGAAGCAACTGCCCTGGCCCAACTGCGATTGATGGCTCAGGCTGCCGCCGAGCAGCCCGACCAACTGCCGGCAGATCGCCAGGCCGACCCCCAGACCGCCGTACTCGCGGGTCATCGAACCATCCAATTGATGGAAGCGCTGATACAGCGAACCATCCACCGGGGTGCTGAAACCTATGCCGCTGTCGATCACTTCAACGCGCAGCGTCAGGCCATCCTTGAGTACATCCGTACAGCTCACGCGCACGCCGACAGCCCCGCGCGGGGTGAACTTGATCGCGTTATCCAGCAGATAGCCGAGACTTTGCGCCAGTTTACCGGCGTCGCCTTCCAGGGTGTCGGGCAGGCTGTCGTCCAACTCCAGGGTAAAACGCAGGCCCTTGTCCTCGGCACGCGGGGCGAATTGCGCGCGCAAGCCGTCGAACAGCCCGCGCAGGCTGAACGGCTCACGCCAGGGGTAGAGCTTACCGGCTTGCAGCTCGGTGAGGGCAAGGATGTCGTTGATCATCCGCATCATGTCGCGCGACGAGGTCGTGGCGGTCTTCTGGTATTGCTCCAACTCGACATCCATCGGCACCGTCTGCATCAATTCCAGCGAGCCGATCACCCCGTTCATCGGCGTGCGCAGCTCGTGGGTGACGGTGGCGAGAAACTCGTCCTTCAGACGGTTGCTGTTGGCCAGCTTCTGGTTCAGCGCCTCCAGCTTGCGCCCGGACTCATAGAGAATCCGCGCGCGCTCTTCCTTCATCGAGTTGATGCGGTCGGCCAGGGCCAGCGACAGCAGCCCGACCTCAAGCGCGGAGCCAATCTGGCTGGCGTACATGGTCAGGAACGCGTTGGGCAGATAGCCCAGCACCATCAAGCTGTTGACTATGCCGCCGAGCAGGAAGGCGCTCCAGGCGATGATGAAATAACGCGCCACCCGCATGCCACGCCGCCAGGCCAGCAAGCCCGCACTGAACACCACCACGGTAAACAGCAGCGCCACAGAGGTCGCCAGACGCAGGGAAAAGCCATAACTGGCGGTGAGCGCCAGCAGCATCACCACTGCCCCCAGCGCCATAGTCCCCAGCAGGCTGCGATCGACCCACGGACTGTGCTCCGCGGTATGCAAAAAGCTGCGGGCGAACTGACAGCCGAACAAGGCCGCAGAACCAATCAGGAACGGCGTGGAGACATTCGCCCACCAGGGACTATTCGGCCAGAAGTACTCGATACCGGCCCCGTTTACCGAGACCTGGTAAAGACCAAAGGAGGCGATGTAGAAGATGTAATAGAGGTAACTGGTGTCGCGCACGCTCAGGTAGATGAACAGGTTGTAAATCAGCATCACCAGCAGCACGCCATAGATGATGCCCAACACATAGATGCGCCCCGGCTGCTCTTCCAGATAGGCCGTCGGCGACCAGAGCTTCAGCGGCGCCTGGAGCGAACCCTGGCTCTGCAGACGCAGGTAGACGCGCTGCGGCTGGTGGGGCTGCAGGCTGAGTTCGAACAGGTAGTTGTTCTGCTTGATCTGCCGGCTGGCGAACGGCAGCGCATCGCCGGTGCGCTGGGCCAACTGGAAGCCGCCCCGGCCATCCGCCAGATAGAGCTCCAGATGATCGAGCGGCGGGTAGGCCAGTTCCAGCAGCCACGGCTGCTGACCGACCAAGGTTTGCGGGCGATAGGCCAGATCCAGGCGCAGCCAGAACACCGAGCGCGAATAACCGGCGTTGAGTACCGGCCTATCGTGCCGGCGAAAGCTGGCCTGCAGGGCCGGCGAGGTGATTTCCTCGATGCTGGCGTTGCCGCGCACATCCTCGAACAGGTCAATTTCCTGGCCCAGCACTAGGCTGCGGGTGTACTCGTCGAACTCGACTGCGCCAGCCAGCGCCGAGCACAGACAAAGGAGTAAAAAAAGGCCGTAGCGCATGCTGCCCCGCAAAGGCTTTGTCGCGCCGCGCCGGGGGAGCCTCACACCCCCTGAACGACGCCACCACGCAGAGCCTGGCTATTCGAATGGGGCTCACTCTAGCACAGCCGCCCGTCGGGAAAAGCCGCTCACCACCAGGCACTTAAGCTCGTTCTCCGGTGCCGGCACGGCTACTGGCGGCGTGCCGCGCCTGGCGCACAGTTGTCCGCCTGACGCGGCAGTGTCGAGCGCAACACGAGGGGCGTCTCAGCCTGCACCGGCTCATCGACGAAGCGGCCAATCCGGGCGCAAAAAAGGTGATTAGTGATAAGCTCGCGCACCATGACTATCTACAGTTCCCGTCCCGTTGTTCTCTGCCTCTCCGGCCATGACCCCAGTGGTGGCGCCGGCCTGCAGGCCGATATCGAGGCCCTGCTCGCGCAGGGTTGCCACGCCGCACCGGCGGTCACCGCGCTGACCGTGCAAGACACGGTCAACGTTCGCGATTTTCGCGTGCTCGACCGCGCCTGGGTGCTCGCCCAAGCCCAGGCGGTGATTGCCGACCTACCGGTGGCCGCGGTCAAGCTCGGCATGCTCGGCTCCATCGAGATGGTCGAGACCGTGCTGGAGATCATGCAAGCACTGCCCGGCATACCGCTGGTCTGCGACCCGGTGCTACGCGCCGGTGGTGGCGGCGCCCTGGGCAAAGATGAAGTCGGCTACGCCATGCGCGAGCGCCTGCTGCCCCTGGCGACCATCGCCACGCCGAACCTGCCGGAAGCGCGGATTCTCGCCGAACTGCCAAACGGCACGGCGGATCAGTGCGCGGAAAAACTCCTGCCCTACTGCCAGCACCTGTTGATCACCGGCGGCCATGGCGACGAGCAGCAAGTGCATAACCGCCTGTACTCGCGCGACGGCAGCCGCCACACCTTCACCTGCCAGCGCCTGCCCGGTAGCTATCACGGCTCCGGCTGCACCCTGGCCAGCACCCTGGCCGGCCGCCTGGCGCTAGGGGAAAACCTGGCCAGCGCCGTGCAATCGGCACTGAGCTACACCTGGCGCACCCTGCGCGATGCCGAGCAACTGGGCCATGGCCAGTTCGTCCCGCGCCGCCTGCCGTTGGATTTCTGTTCATGAGGCGCCGCCCGTGAGCCAACCGCTGCGCGGCCTATACGCCATCACCGACAGCCAACTGCTGACCGGTGGCAAGCTGCTGCCCTATGTCGAAGCGGCGCTGGACGGCGGCGCACGCCTGTTGCAATACCGCGACAAGTCCAGCGATCAGGCGCGCCGCCTGCGTGAGGCAGAGGCCTTGCGCAGCCTCTGCGAGCGTTACGGCGCCAGCCTGCTGATCAATGACGACGCCGAGCTGGCCGCGCGCCTGGGCGTCGGCGTCCACCTCGGCCAGGGCGATGGTTCACTCGCCGCCGGCCGCGCCCTGCTCGGTCGCCAGGCGATCATCGGCGCCACCTGCCACGCCCAACTGGAGCTGGCCGAACAGGCCGCCCGCGAAGGCGCCAGCTATGTGGCCTTCGGCCGCTTCTTCAACTCCAACACCAAGCCCGGTGCGCCCGCCGCCACCCTCGAGCTGCTGCAGCAGGCCCACACCCGCTTGAGCCTGCCGATAGCCGCAATCGGTGGCGTCACCCTGGAAACCGCGCCGCAGCTGATAGCCCACGGCGCCAGCCTGCTGGCGGTGATCCACGCGCTGTTCAGCGCCGAAAGCGCCCAGGACGTCGCGCGCCGCGCCCGCGCCTTCAGCGATCTGTTCGCAACTACCTGATACCCAGTTACGGCGGATTAGGCTGCGCTAATCCACCCTACGTTTTCCGAGAGGTCCAGCATGTCCCGTTCCGAAACCCTGTTCGCCAACGCGCAAAAACACATCCCCGGCGGCGTCAACTCGCCGGTGCGCGCCTTCAAAAGCGTGGGCGGCACCCCGCTGTTCTTCAAACACGCGAGCGGCGCCTATGTGACGGACGAAGACAATAAACAGTATGTCGACTACGTCGGCTCCTGGGGCCCGATGATCCTCGGCCATAGCCACCCGGACGTGCTCGACGCGGTGCGCCAGCAGCTGCAACACGGCCTCTCCTACGGCGCACCGACCGCGCTGGAAGTCGACATGGCGGACCTGGTCTGCTCGATCGTGCCCTCCATGGAGATGGTCCGCATGGTCAGCTCCGGCACCGAGGCGACCATGAGCGCCATTCGTCTGGCCCGCGGCTTCACCGGGCGCGACAGCATCATCAAGTTCGAAGGCTGCTACCACGGGCACTCCGACAGCCTGCTGGTCAAGGCCGGCTCCGGCGCCCTGACCCAAGGCGTGCCGAGCTCCGCGGGCGTACCGGCGGCCTTCGCCAAACACACCCTGACCCTGCCGTTTAACGACCTCGGTGCAGTCGAAAAACTGCTCGCAGAGGTCGGCAACCAAGTGGCGTGCATCATAGTCGAGCCGGTGGCCGGCAATATGAACTGCGTACCGCCGGCGCCGGGCTTCCTCGAAGGCTTGCGCGCGCAGTGCGACAAACACGGCGTGGTGCTGATTTTCGATGAAGTGATGACCGGTTTTCGCGTCGCCCTCGGCGGCGCTCAGGCGCACTACGGGGTGACGCCGGACCTCTCCACCTTCGGCAAGATCATCGGCGGCGGCATGCCGGTCGGCTGCTTCGGCGGCAAGCGCGAAATCATGGAGAGAATCGCCCCGCTCGGCCCGGTTTACCAGGCCGGCACGCTGTCCGGTAACCCGCTGGCCATGGCCGCCGGCCTGACCACACTGAAGTTGATCAGCCGCCCGGGCTTCCATGCCGAATTGGCCGACTACACCGCGCGCATGCTTCAAGGCCTGCAGGATCGCGCCGATGCCGCCGGCATCCCGTTCGTCACCACCCAGGCAGGTGGCATGTTCGGCCTGTATTTCAGCGGCGCCGACGCTATCGTCACCTTCGACGACGTGATGACCAGCGATGCCGAACGCTTCAAGCGCTTCTTCCACCTGATGCTGGAGGGCGGCGTATACCTGGCACCCAGTGCCTTCGAGGCCGGCTTCACCTCCATCGCCCATGGCGACAAGGAACTGCAAATCACCCTGGACGCCGCCGAGCGCGCCTTCGCGGCTTTGCGCTAGTTGCAATACAGCAGCTGTCCGCTGGCGTGCTGGCGCTGGCCGCTTGGCGGGCCCTTACTGGCGTTGCCAGGCCCGCGCCCTAAAAGCCAGAAAAGCCCGTAAAGACTTTGTAAGGATGGCTCTGCTTATTTCATAATGTGATGGCCGACGCGTTTCGTCGGCCGAGCATCTTGCTCGTACTGCTTTTTGAGGCGTGTCGATTTCCATGAACCGCACCGGCCGCACCCTCACCTTGGGCTGCCTGTTGCTCCTTCTCCCGCTGCTCGCATCTGCCGGCGGTAACTCCTTGCTGATCTCGGCGACTGGCCGCTGCTCGCTCAACACCCTGCCCGAAGACCTGCCGCAAGCCTTGGCCGCCTGCCAACAGGCCGCCCAAACGGGCGACCCAGAGGCGGAATTCGAGCTCGGCGAGTTCTATTACGACGGCAAGCGTGCCCCGCGCGATCTGGCGCAAGCGCTGAACTGGTTCGAGCAAGCCTCACTGCAAGGCCATGCGCAGGCGCAATACCGTTTGGGGGTGATGTTCTTCCGCGGCGAAGGCGTGCCGGCCAACAATGTGCAGGCCTATATAGTGCTGAAGATGGCCGCCGTGAATGGCGCCGAAGATGCGCTGGACACCGCCGATCAGGTCGCCGCGCAGATGCCCCGCGAACAGCTGGAGATCGCCACCCAGGTGCTTGGGCAGATCTTCCGCAATTACCTGCTGGAACTGCAGACCGCTGAAGGCGGCTCTCCGTTCGCGCCGTTGCCGTAATTCGTAGGCTGGGTAGAGTCCGCAGGACAAAACCCAGCCTAGAGACACCCGAAGCGGCTTACTTATCCGGCATCGGCATGGGGAACGGCATGATATTGCTCACGCCGCGCGCTTCGCTGATCTTCGGCGTACCCAGACGCTCGACTTCGTCGATCCGCACAATCGCGTGCATCGGCACGAAACTGCGCACCACGCCCTCGAACTGCGCCTTGAGCTTCTCTTCGCTGGGATCGACCACCACCTGCGTGCGCTCACCAAAGACGAACTCCTCCACCTCCAGGAAGCCCCACAGATCACTTTGATAGATCTGCTTGGCGTACATCTCGTACACCTGGCCTTGGTTGAGGAAGATCACCTTGTAGATAGGTTCACGCTTGCTCATGGATGGCAGATAACCACGGAAGGAATTAAGGGGGCGAAATCATAGCATAGCCTCCGGGCAGGCAATGCTAGGAAGCCTGCGACTCGCCCACTATAATGCGCGGTTCTTCGAACCAGCCGACGACCGCGCATGACCAAGAAGCTTTATATCGAAACCCACGGCTGCCAAATGAACGAGTACGACAGCTCGCGCATGGTCGATCTGTTGGGCGAACATCAAGCCCTGGAAGTCACCGCGCGCGCAGAAGACGCCGACGTCATCCTGCTCAACACCTGCTCGATCCGCGAGCGCGCCCAGGATCGGGTCTACTCGCAACTGGGCCGCTGGCGCGAACTGAAGCTGGCCAAGCCGGACATGGTGATCGCCGTCGGCGGCTGCGTGGCCAGCCAGGAAGGCGCGGCGATCCGTGATCGCGCACCCTATGTCGACGTGGTGTTCGGCCCGCAAACCCTGCACCGCCTGCCGGAGATGATCGATGCCGCGCGCAGCACCCGCTTGCCGCAGGTGGACGTGTCGTTTCCGGAAATCGAGAAATTCGACCGCCTGCCCGAGCCGCGCATCGACGGCCCCAGTGCCTTCGTCTCGATCATGGAAGGTTGCAGCAAGTACTGCACCTTCTGCGTGGTGCCCTATACCCGCGGCGAAGAGGTCAGCCGGCCATTCGACGACGTGCTGGCCGAGGTCATCCACCTGGCCGAGCACGGCGTGCGCGAAGTCACCCTGCTCGGGCAGAACGTCAACGGCTTCCGGGGCGCGACCCATGACGGCCGCACGGCCGACCTGGCCGAGCTGATCCGGGTGATCGCGGCGATCGACGGGATCGACCGCATCCGCTACACCACCTCGCACCCGCTGGAGTTCTCCGACGGCCTGATCCAGGCCCACGCCGAGGTTCCGGAGCTGGTCAAGCACCTGCATTTGCCGGTACAGGCCGGCTCCGACCGCATCCTCGCGGCGATGAAGCGCAACCATACCGCGCTCGAATACAAGTCGAAGATCCGCAGACTCAAGGCCGCCTGCCCGGGCATCAGCATCACCTCGGACTTCATCGTCGGCTTCCCCGGCGAGACCGAGAAAGACTTCGAGCAAACCCTGCAACTGATCGCCGACATCGGCTTCGACTTCTCCTACTCCTTCGTCTATAGCGCACGCCCGGGTACACCGGCGGCCGACCTGCCGAACGAGATTCCCGCCGAAGTCAATCGCGAACGCCTGGCGCGCCTGCAGCACTTGTTGAACCAGCAAGGCTATGAGATCAGCCGACGGATGGTCGGCAGCATTCAGCGCATCCTGGTCAGCGACTATTCGAAGAAAGACCCAGGCTGGCTCACCGGCCGCACCGAGAATAATCGGATCGTCAACTTCCGCTGCGACAATCCACGCTTGATCGGCCAGTTCGCCGACGTGCAGATCGATGAGGCCATGCCCCATTCCCTGCGCGGCAGTTTGCTGGCAGAGCACGGCGCGACACCGGGCCAAGAGTAAAACCGTAGACGCCCGAGCTTTCACCCTTGGGCGCCCGGGGTTATCCTTCGATTTATCACCCCTGCCGACTGGCGGCTAACACACGACCTTGAACGCACCCATAGAACCGCATCGCTTTATCCTCGAACCCTTTGAGGCTCGCCGCTTCGCCAATCTCTGCGGGCAGTTCGACGAGCACTTGCGCTTGATCGAGCAACGCCTGGCCATCGAAATCCGCAACCGCGGTAATCAATTCGAGCTGATTGGCCCTGCCGAACACACCCACTCCGCCGAGCAGCTGCTGCGCCGGCTGTACCGCGAAACCAACACGACCCAGCTGTCGCCGGATCTGGTGCACCTGTTCCTGCAGGAGTCCGGCCTCGAAGAGCTGAACAACCCGCGAGCCGAGGCCAGCGTCACCCTGCGTACCCGCAAGGGCATCATTCGCCCACGCGGCAGCAACCAGCAGCGCTACGTCAAAGCGATCCTCAACCACGACATCAACTTTGGCGTCGGCCCGGCCGGCACTGGCAAGACCTACCTGGCCGTCGCCTGCGCGGTGGATGCGCTGGAGCGCGAACAGGTCCGCCGCATCCTGCTGGTGCGCCCAGCGGTGGAAGCGGGCGAGAAACTCGGTTTCCTCCCGGGCGACCTGGCGCAGAAGATCGACCCCTATCTGCGCCCACTGTACGACGCACTGTACGAAATGCTCGGCTTCGAACAGGTCGCCAAGCTGATCGAGCGCCAGGTGATCGAACTCGCGCCGCTGGCTTATATGCGCGGCCGCACGCTGAACAACAGCTTCATCATCCTCGACGAGAGCCAGAACACCACGCTGGAACAGATGAAGATGTTCCTCACCCGCATCGGTTTCGGCTCCACCGCGGTGATCACCGGCGACATCACCCAGGTCGACCTGCCGCGCGGCACCAAGTCAGGGCTGACCCATGTGATCGATGTGCTGCGCGACGTGCCCGGCATCTCCTTCACCCACTTCAAGTCCAAGGACGTGGTCCGTCACCCATTGGTGCAGCGCATCGTCGAAGCCTACGAGCGCCACGAGAACCGCATGCACGGCAAGCTCGACGACGAACTCGACACGGATGGCGACAATGCTTGAGCTCGACCTGCAAAACGCCAGTACCGCCAGCAGCCCCAGCGCAGCCGAGTTCCGCCTCTGGTGCGAACTGGCCCTGCGCCAGCGCTCGGCCTCCTCCGAGCTGACCATCCGCCTGGTCGACGAGCCGGAAGCCCGCGAACTGAACCACAGCTACCGGCACAAGGACTACGCCACCAACGTACTGTCCTTCCCCGCCGATGTACCCGACGAGTTGCTGGATATCCCACTGCTGGGCGATCTGGTGATTTGCGTGCCCGTGGTCGCCCGCGAAGCGGCCGAGCAGGGCAAAACGCTGGAGGCCCACTGGGCGCACCTGGTGATTCACGGCTGCCTGCATCTGCTCGGCTACGACCACATCGAGGATGAAGAGGCCGCCGAGATGGAAGGCTTGGAACAACAATTGCTCGCCGAACTGGGTCACCCCGACCCTTACGCCGGCGACGAATAGCCTGACCTCCGTCAGGCACCAGAAAGGAACACTGAGAAACCAGCATGAGCGAAGACCGATCGAGCAACGGGCAAAAATCCTGGTTGGGGAAAATCACCCAGGCCTTTGCCCACGAGCCGAAAAACCGCCAAGAACTGCTGTCGCTGCTGCGCGAAGCCCATCAGAACAAACTACTCGACAGCGAAGCGCTGGCCATAGTCGAAGGTGCGATCCAGGTCGCCGACCTCCAGGTCCGCGACATCATGGTCCCGCGCTCGCAGATGATCAGCATCAAGTCCAGCCAGACCCCCCGGGAGTTTCTCCCGGCGATCATCGAGTCTGCCCACTCGCGCTATCCGGTGATTGGCGAAAGCCTTGACGACGTCATCGGCGTGCTGCTGGCCAAAGACCTCTTGCCGCTGGTGCTGCACGACGAAAACCACACGTTCAACATCAAGGATCTGCTGCGCCCGGCCACCTTCGTGCCGGAGTCCAAGCGCCTCAATGTGCTGCTGCGCGAGTTCCGCGCCAACCACAACCACATGGCCATCGTCATCGACGAGTACGGCGGCGTGGCAGGCCTGGTAACCATCGAGGACGTGCTGGAACAGATAGTCGGCGACATCGAGGACGAGCACGACGTCGAGGAGGACAGCTACATCAAACCGCTGCCCAGCGGCGATTTCCTGATCAAGGCCCTGACGCCGATCGACAGCTTCAACGAGTCCTTCGCCAGCCAGTTCTCCGATGACGAGTTCGATACCGTCGGCGGCCTGGTGATGAGTGCGTTTGGCCATCTGCCCAAGCGCAACGAAGTGACCGAGATCGGCGACTACCGTTTCCGCGTACTGAGCGCCGACAGCCGCCGCATTCATTTGCTGCGCCTGACGCCGATGTCGCGCTGAGCCGATCACGCATGAAGCAACCCAAAACAGGAAAACCTGCTTAAGCCCGTCGCGCGCGCAGCAGATATCAAGCAGGTTTCAAGGATCGAGCATGAATTGGATCGTACGCCCGGGCTGGCCCGGCAATCTGCTGGCGACTCTGGCCGGCGCCCTGACCACCCTGGCACTCGCGCCCTTCGATATCTGGCCGCTGGCGCTGCTGTCCATCGCCCTGTTCTACCTCGGCTTGCGCGACCTCGGTCCACGTCAGGCGCTGTGGCGCGGCTGGTGCTATGGCTTCGGCCTGTTCGTCGCCGGCACCAGCTGGATCTACGTCAGCATTCACGACTACGGCGCCGCCTCGGCGCCGCTGGCGGCCTTCTTGACCCTGTTATTTTGTGCCGGCGTGGCGCTGTTCTTCGCCTTGCCCGGCTGGCTATGGGCGCGCTGGTTGCGCCGCAACGAGGCGCCGCTGGCCGACGCCCTGGCGTTCGCCGCCCTGTGGCTGGCCCAGGAGGCCTTCCGCGGCTGGTTTCTCACCGGTTTCCCCTGGCTCTACGCCGGCTACAGCCAACTGCACGGCCCACTCACCGGGCTCGCACCGGTGGGTGGCATGTGGCTGCTGTCGTTCGTCCTGGCACTGACGGCGGCCCTGCTGGTCAACCTGGCGCACCTGCGTAGCCGCAAGCTGTTTCTCGTCATCGGCCTGGTGCTGCTGGTTGCGCCCTGGGTCGCCGGCCTGGGCCTGAAGGGCCAAGCCTGGACCGAACCCGCCGGCGCGCCCCTGAAAGTGGCGGCGATGCAGGGCAATGTCGCGCAACAGATGAAATGGGATCCCGAACAGCTCAACGCCCAACTGGCCCTGTACCGCGACATGAGCTTCGGCGCGCAGCCAGTCGACCTGATCGTCTGGCCGGAAACCGCAGTTCCCGTGCTCAAGGAGTTCGCCGAAGGCTATCTCGGCGTCATGGGGCGCTTTGCCAACGAGCGTCAGGCCGCACTGATCACCGGCGTGCCGATCCGCCAGGTCGATAAGCAGGGCGCGAAACGCTACTACAACGGCATCAGCGTCATCGGCCAGGGCCACGGCACCTATCTGAAACAGAAGCTGGTGCCGTTTGGCGAATACGTACCCCTGCAGGATGTGCTGCGCGGCTTGATCGCCTTTTTTGACCTGCCGATGTCCGACTTCGCCCGCGGCCCCGCCGATCAGCCGTTGCTCGAAGCCAAGGGTTACCGGATCGCCCCCTATATCTGCTACGAAGTGGTCTACCCGGAGTTCGCCGCCAGCCTCGCCGCGCAGAGCCAGATCCTCCTGACCGTCAGCAACGACACCTGGTTCGGCACCTCCATCGGCCCCTTGCAACACCTGCAGATGGCGCAAATGCGCGCCCTGGAAGCCGGCCGCTGGATGATCCGCGCCACCAACAATGGGGTGACCGGCCTGATCGACCCGTTCGGCAAGCTGGCCGTGCAGATTCCACAGTTCCAACGCGGCGTGCTGTACGGCGAAGTGGTGCCGATGCAGAACCTGACGCCCTATCTCAAATGGCGCGCCTGGCCGCTGGTAATCCTCTGCGGCCTGCTGTTTGGCTGGGCCTTGTTGGCCAGCCGGATGGCAAAAACCCTATAAGGCCCTGCCGGAGGGGTAGTGCCGTGTTTAGCGCAACCCCGCCGACAGCTCAGCGATAAGCCAAGGGATAAGCGAGCAAGCCGAGCGCTTCGTTCAACAGCATGCCGCTCTGCCAAATTGCCTTGCTCTCCGGCAGCCAGCCGCCCAGCGGGCGAGCATTCGGCACGCCGAGAAAACCTACCGGCGCCGCTATCACCGCGAAACCCACCCGTTCGAAACTCCAGCGTGAGCGCGGCATATGCCCGGCCTGGGTGACCAGCACGATCCGCTTGATCCCCGCGTCCCGCAACATTTCGGCGCTGTAACTGGCGTTTTCCCAAGTCGTGCGGCTCAGCCCCTCCAACCAGCGCACGCTGACGCCGAAGTCGCGAGCCAATACCTGCGCCATCAACGCCGCCTCACTGGGCGGCTGGCCGTAATGCAGGCCGCCGCTGACCAGCACCGGCAAGCCTGCCGCCTTGGCCAGGCGCGCCGCATAGCGCAAACGCTCCAGCGTCAGCGCACTGGGCTGATCGCCGCCCCAGGCTGGGTCGGCCTGCTCGCGCCCGCCACCCAGCACCACGATGGCATCGGCACGCTGCGCCAACCCGGCCCATTCGACCTCGGCCAACGCCGGCTCGCGCTCCAACGCGCGCGCCGCCCACTCCACGCTGATCGGCAAACTCATCAGCCAGAGCCCGGCAAACCCCAGCACGAAGCAGGCTGCCGCCGCACGCGGGGAGCGGCGACGCAGCCACCAGCCGACGAGCAGCAACAGCAGCAGACCGCCCGGCGGCAGAAGCAGTTGTTTGAGCAGGTAACGCAGCGGCATCGAGCACCTCCTCGGAGCCTGTAGGGCTTAGACGTCCGTAGCGAGAAAGTCTGGGATTGAGAACGTTTTTTTCACTCAGGCGAGGCAAATAGTCATTCTCTTTAACGAGGCTGAGTGGAAAAACGGGCCAATATCCTGGCTTTCGCAGTAGGACAGCTCTAAGTCCGACAGGCTCCCGGGGTGCCCGCAGCCTAACGGGGATTACCGGCGCGAAAAAGCTGTGAGCCACAAACGAGGCAGGCCTGCACACCCTCCCCCGGCTGCCAATGCGCAATCGCGCCACAGAGGGCGCAGAGTAGTTTTTGCCGACGCTTGAACAGCGCTTTCGATTTGCCCTCCAGCTTATTGCTGGCACGACCGGGTTTAGTCCAGCGCAGCGGCGTGTGTTCGAGCAGCGCCAGCTCCTGGGCGGCGGCATGCCAACCGCGCAACCAATGCAGATCGCGATCCAGGTACGCGCGAATCAACTCCAGTTCCGCCGGGCTCAGCCCGCGCAACTCCAACTCACGCGGCGGCTCCTTATGCAGGCGAGTGGCACTATCGGCCTCATCCAGCGCCAAAGCGAGGCGTTGCAGCAACCGCTCATACAGCCCGCCTCGCGCTTCTGCTCGCCGCAATTCGCCCATCCATTCACCTCGCGCAAGGCACGCCCCACTTCACCCCCTACTGAAAGCTTAGCGTCGCACCTTCAACCGGCTACGCGCCGCGACCAACGGCGGGCCGAGGCCAGCCCGCGTGGCACCCAGGATAATCAAGGTTTCCCACGGCCGAGGGCGCTCATGTATGCTACGACGTTTCCTGTAAGCCCCCTTTTTCAGCCTAAGTAGCCATGCACGAACTCTATCAGCCCCGTGAAATCGAAGCCGCCGCGCAAACCTACTGGGACGAGCGAAAGTCCTTTGTAGTCAGTGAACAACCAGGCAAAGACACCTTCTATTGCCTGTCGATGTTCCCCTACCCCAGCGGCAAGCTGCACATGGGGCATGTGCGTAACTACACCATCGGTGACGTGATCGCCCGCTACCAGCGCATGCAAGGCAAGAACGTGCTGCAGCCGATGGGGTGGGACGCCTTCGGCATGCCGGCGGAAAACGCCGCGATGAAGAACAACGTCGCGCCAGCCAAGTGGACCTACGAAAACATCGCCTACATGAAGACCCAGCTGAAGAGCCTGGGTCTGGCCATCGACTGGTCGCGCGAAGTCACCACCTGCAAACCGGACTACTACCGCTGGGAACAATGGCTGTTCACCAAGCTGTTCGAAAAAGGCGTGATCTACCGCAAGAACGGCACCGTCAACTGGGACCCGGTCGACCAGACCGTGCTGGCCAACGAACAAGTCATCGACGGCCGCGGCTGGCGTTCCGGCGCCCTGGTCGAGAAGCGCGAGATCCCGATGTACTACTTCAAGATCACCGCCTACGCGGATGAGCTCTTGAGCAGCCTGGACGAGTTGGATGGCTGGCCGGAACAGGTCAAGACCATGCAGCGCAACTGGATCGGCAAATCCCGCGGCATGGAAGTCTGCTTCCCTTACGACCAGGCGTCGATCGGCGCCGCGGGCGTCTTGAAAGTCTTCACCACCCGCCCGGACACCTTGCTCGGCGCGACCTATGTCGCCGTCGCCGCCGAACACCCGCTGGCGACGCTTGCCGCCAAGGGCAATGCCGAGCTGCAAGCCTTCATCGACGAATGCAAACGCGGTGGCGTGGCCGAAGCCGATATCGCCACCCAGGAAAAGAAAGGCCTGCCGACTCCGCTGTTCGTCGAACACCCGCTGACCGGCGCCAAGCTGCCGGTGTGGGTCGCCAACTACGTGCTGATGAATTACGGCGAAGGCGCGGTGATGGCCGTGCCGGCCCACGACGAGCGCGACTTCGAGTTCGCCCACAAATACCAGCTGCCGATCAAGGCGGTGATCCGCACCAGCGCCGGCGAGCAAACCCCGGCGCCCTGGCAGGACGCCTATGGCGAGCACGGTCAACTGATCAACTCCGGCGAATTCGACGGCCTGGACTTCGCCGGCGCCTTCGACGCCCTCGAAGTCGCCCTGCTGAAGAAAGACCTCGGCCAGGCGCGCACCCAGTTCCGCCTGCGCGACTGGGGCATCAGCCGCCAGCGTTACTGGGGCTGCCCGATCCCGATCATCCACTGCGCCAACTGTGGCGACGTGCCGGTGCCGGAAGAGCAACTGCCGGTGGTCCTGCCGGAAGATGTAGTGCCGGATGGCGCTGGCAGCCCACTGGCGCGGATGCCCGAGTTCTATGGCTGCGCCTGCCCGAAATGCGGCGCGCCGGCCAAGCGCGAAACCGACACCATGGACACCTTCGTCGAGTCCTCCTGGTACTACGCGCGCTACGCATCGCCGCAGTACGGCGACGGCATGGTCGACCCGACCGCGGCCAACCACTGGCTGCCGGTGGATCAGTACATCGGCGGTATCGAACACGCCATCCTGCACCTGCTCTACGCGCGTTTCTTCCACAAACTGATGCGCGATGAAGGCCTGGTCAGCTCCAACGAGCCGTTCAAGAACCTGCTCACCCAAGGCATGGTGATCGCGGAGACCTACTACCGCCTGGAAGCCAACGGCGCCAAGACCTGGTTCAACCCGGCCGACGTGGAAATCGAACGCGATGCCAAGGCCAAAATCATCGGCGCCAAGCTGAAAAGCGACGGCCTGCCGGTGGAAATCGGTGGCACCGAGAAGATGGCCAAGTCGAAGAACAACGGCGTCGACCCGCAGTCGATGATCGATGCGTACGGTGCCGACACCTGCCGGCTGTTCATGATGTTCGCCTCGCCGCCAGACATGAGCCTGGAGTGGTCGGATTCCGGCGTCGAAGGCTCGCATCGTTTCCTGCGCCGCGTCTGGCGTCTCGCCCAAGCTCACGTTATCCAGGGCCTGCCGGGCAGCCTGGATCAAGCCAACCTGAGCGATGGGCAAAAAGACGTGCGCCGCGCCATCCACCTGGCGATCAAGCAAGCCAGCCAGGATATTGGTCAGCACCACAAGTTCAACACCGCCATCGCCGCGGTGATGACCCTGATGAACGTGCTGGAAAAAGCCCCGCAAGCCTCCACTCAGGATCGCGCGTTGCTGCAGGAAGGCCTGGAAACCGTGGCCCTGCTGCTGGCTCCGATCACGCCGCATATCTGCCATGATCTCTGGCGGGAACTCGGCCATGCCGGCGCGATCATCGACGCCACCTGGCCAGTGCTGGACGAGTCCGCGCTGGTGCAGGACAACCTGCAACTGGTGGTCCAGGTCAACGGCAAGCTGCGCGGGCACATCGACGTAGCCGCCACCGCTTCGCGCGAAGAGATCGAGGCCGCCGCACGGGTGAACGAGAACGTGCTGCGCTTTACCGACGGCCTGACGATTCGCAAGGTCATAGTAGTGCCGGGCAAGCTGGTCAATATCGTCGCGAGCTGATTAAGCTCTGCAGCAGTCAGGCAGACTGCTGCAGAGAGCCTATCGAGGCATCGCTGAGCCTTGGGCTGCAACGATGCAAATGGTTTAAGGGGAAACAAGATGATCAAACGGAATCTGTTGGTAGTGGGTCTGGCGGCGCTGCTGAGTGCCTGTGGCTTCCAGTTGCGCGGCACTGGCGATACTCAGTTCGCCCTCAAGGAGCTTGACCTCACTGCCCGCAATGCCTATGGCACCACCGTCAAAGAAGTGCGTCAGGTGCTGGAAAGCAACGACGTCAAAGTCTATCCCGGCGCCCCTTACACCCTGGTTTTGGCAAAAGAAGCCGAAAGCCAACGCACCGCCAGCTACACCAGCAGCGCCCGCAGCGCAGAATATGAGCTGACCATGACCCTCGACTACGAGCTGCGCGGCGCCAAGAACCTGCTGCTGCTGAGCAGCCAGCTGGAAGTGCAGAACGTCTACGTCCAGGACGAAAACAACCTGATCGGCTCCGACCAGGAAGCCGCGCAAGTGCGCCAAGAAATGCGCCGCGACCTGGTCCAGCAGTTGGCGCAACGCCTGCAGCAGATCAGCCCAGACCAGCTCGATCAACTGCAGCAAACCGCTGAAGCCAAGGCCAAGGCCGAAGCCGAGGCGCTGGAAGCCGCCCGCCAGGCGGAACAAGCCCAGCCGCAGCAATCGCCGCTGCAACTACCGATCAAGACTCAGTAAGCCGCGCGGGGCCGCCACTGCGGCCCCCGTGGTTGCCCGCCGATGAAACTCAACCCCGCCCAACTCGCCAAACACCTCCAGGGCCCCCTTGCTCCGGTGTATGTGGTCAGTGGTGACGACCCCTTGCTCTGCCAGGAAGCCGCAGACGCCATCCGCGCGGCGACCCGCAGCCAGGGTTTTTCCGAGCGCCAGGTGTTCAACGCCGAAGCCAACTTCGACTGGGGCACGCTGCTGCAAGCCGGCGCCAGCCTCTCGCTGTTCGCCGACAAGCGCCTGCTGGAACTGCGCCTGCCCTCCGGCAAGCCCGGCGACAAGGGCACTGCCGCCCTGCTGGAATACCTCGCCCGCCCACCGGAAGATACCCTGTTGCTGATCAGCTTGCCGAAACTGGATGGCAGCGCGCAGAAGACCAAGTGGGCCAAGGCGCTGATCGACGGCCAACAGGCGCACTTCATCCAGATCTGGCCAGTCGAGGTCCAGCAGCTGCCCCAGTGGATTCGCCAGCGCCTGGCGCAGGCCGGCCTGGCCGCCAGCCAGGCGGCGGTGGAGCTGATCGCCGCGCGCGTCGAAGGCAACCTGCTGGCCGCGGCTCAGGAAATCGAGAAGCTCAAACTGCTCGCCGAAGGTGGCCAGATCGACGCCAACACCGTACAAGCGGCGGTAGCCGACAGTGCGCGCTTCGACGTTTTCGGCCTGATCGACGCCGCACTCAATGGCGAGGCCGCGCACGCCCTGCGCACCCTCGAAGGCCTGCGTGGTGAAGGCGTAGAGACCGCCGTGATTCTCTGGGCGCTGGCCCGCGAACTGCGCCTGCTGGCCAACCTGGCGCAGCAATACAGCCAAGGCGTGCCCCTGGACAAAGCCTTCAGCCAAGCCCGCCCACCGGTCTGGGACAAACGCCGGCCGTTGGTCAGCAAGGCCCTGCAACGGCACTCCGCAGCACGCTGGGCCAGACTGCTGCTGGACGCGCAGCGCATCGATGCGCAGATCAAGGGTCAGGCAGCCGGCGACCCGTGGATCGACCTGAGCCGCCTGACCCTGATGATCGCAGGGCAGCGCCTGGCTCTGCCGTCGGAGTGACCTGCCGGCACGGACGTAGCCCTGGACATTTTTTATACCAAGCCCGATGATCCGCGCGCCTGCACTGTGCAGCGCCCACTAGAGGATCGGCCATGGCCAAACACTCCAAGCACGGCCCGAACAAGGCCAAGTCCCTGGTAGCGCAACCGCTGTTCCGCTGTCGCCAGGAACAGCCCCGCAAGGGCAAAGGTAGCTACCGCCGCGAAGCCTCCCCGTCTCACCACTGGGAGGCTTCGGTCTTTCTGGCGGCCTGAAAACCCGGCACAGCCCCTTCATGTTAAGGTTGCCGCTGGCAAAAAAGCTGTGAGAGCACCGATGCTGAACCTGTCCCCGCGAGGCCTTGCCTGCGCCGCCCTGAGCCTCAACCTAAGCCTGCTAGCCGCTTGCGCCGAAGCGCCAACGCAAACGTCCGCGCGCTCTAAACCCGCCACCAGTGTAAGCAGCCAAGCCACGCCCAGCACAGAGCCGAGCCTGCCGACAGCCACCCTGAGCTTTGCCGACTGGCGTAACCGGTTGCGCGACGAGGCCCTGGCCGCCGGCATCAGCCCGGCGCTGTTCGACCGCGCCTTTGCCGGCGTCACCCTGGATCCGGCGGTACTCGCCGCCGACAGCAGCCAGCCGGAATTCACCCGACCGATCTGGGCATACCTGGACGGTGCCGTATCTGCCAGCCGGATCGCCCGCGGCCAGGCTCAGCAGGCGCAACAAGGCGCGACGCTCGAGCGCATCGAGCAGCGCTATGGCGTGCAAGCCGAAACCTTGGTGGCCATCTGGGGCATGGAGAGCGGTTACGGTAGCAATATCGGCAACAATAGCGTGATCCGCTCGCTCGCCACCCTGGCTTACGAAGGCCGCCGCCAAGGGTTCTGGCGCGACCAGCTGCTGGCCGCACTGCAGATTCTCGAACATGGCGACATCAGCCCCGAACGTCTGATCGGCTCCTGGGCCGGCGCCATGGGCCAAACGCAATTCATGCCGACCACCTATAACCAGCACGCGGTGGACTTCGATGGCGACGGTCGCCGCGACCTGTGGAGCTCGCCGGCCGACGCCTTGGCTTCCGCCGCTCACTACCTGCAAGCCTCTGGCTGGCGACACGGACAACCCTGGGGCTTTGAAGTGCGGCTGCCGGGCGGCTTCGACTATGCCCTGGCCGACCCGGAGCAGCACCTGAGCCTGGCCGAATGGGCCGCCCTTGGAGTGCAACCGCTAAACGGCGCGACTGCACCGGCGCTGGCCGGCGAGTCGGCCACCCTGCTGCTGCCCAGCGGGCATCGCGGCCCGGCCTTTCTGCTGATGAATAACTTTCGCAGCATTCTCAAGTACAACAACTCCTCGTCTTACGCGCTGGCAGTCGGCCTGCTGTCCGACGGGATCCGCGGCGCCAACAGTCAAGTCGTCGCGGCCTGGCCGCGTAACGATCCACAACTGGGGCGTAGCGAACGCATCGAGTTGCAGGAACTGCTGGCTACCCACGGCTTCAACCCCGGCGCAGCCGACGGGATCATTGGCGCGAACACGCGCAAAGCCGTGCAGGCCTATCAGCAGACCTTGAGGGTGCCTGCCGATGGTTACCCGAGCCATGAGCTGCTCGACGCGTTGCGTTCGCGCCCCTAACAACCCGGGCATGACGCGGCAAACAAAAAGGGCGACCCACTGGGTCGCCCTTTTTGTTTAACCTCGACGCGCTTAGCTGTTCTTCGCGCCATGCGCCTGTTGATCGGCATGGTACGAAGAGCGCACCAGCGGGCCGGAAGCGACGTTCTTGAAGCCCATCTTGGTGCCTTCCTCGGCAAACCAGGCGAAGGTGTCCGGATGCACGAAACGCTGGACTGCCAAGTGGCTACGCGACGGTTGCAGGTACTGGCCGAGGGTGAGCATGTCGATATCGTGCTCACGCATGCGCTGCATGACCTCGATCACCTCCTCGTCGGTCTCACCGAGGCCGAGCATCAAGCCGGACTTGGTCGGGACCTGCGGGACCATCTGCTTGAACTTCTGCAGCAGGTCCAGCGACCACTCGAAATCCGAGCCCGGACGCGCGGCCTTGTACAGGCGCGGTACGGTCTCCAGGTTGTGGTTGAACACATCGGGCGGCTCATTGGCGGTGATCGCCAAGGCGACGTCCATGCGGCCGCGGTAATCCGGCACCAGGGTTTCCAGCTGCACGCCTGGCGACAGCTTGCGGATCTCGCGCAGGCAGTCGACAAAGTGTTGAGCGCCGCCGTCGCGCAGGTCGTCGCGGTCCACCGAGGTGATTACCACGTACTTCAAACGCAGGTCGGCGATCGCCACCGCCAGGTTCATCGGCTCGTCGGCGTCCAACGGCTTCGGCCGGCCGTGGCCAACGTCGCAGAACGGGCAGCGGCGGGTGCAGATGTCGCCCATGATCATGAAGGTCGCAGTGCCGCCGGAGAAACATTCGCCGAGGTTCGGGCAGGAAGCTTCTTCGCAGACACTGTGCAGCTTGTGCTTGCGCAACAGCTGCTTGATCCGATCGACCTCAGGAGAGATCGGCATGCGCACACGAATCCAGTCGGGTTTGCGTGGCAGCTCATCGGTCGGGATGATCTTCACCGGAATCCGCGCGACCTTCTCCGCGCCGCGCAGCTTGACCCCAGCTTCCACTTTCACCGGGCCTTTGCCCGTCAACTCTACCGTGTTCATAGCGATTCAATTCCGCCCGTCAGGGTCGTCTGTTCAGCGTAGTCGAGGTGTTTGACGAGCTGCGCACGCAGCCGGGCACTTACCTCGGCAAATTCTATTGGGCCAACCAAATCACGCAGCTGGGTCATCGCCATGCCGGCATAGCCACAGGGGTTGATCCGCCCGAACGGCTCCAAATCCATATCCACATTCAGCGCCAGGCCATGAAAGGAGCGGCCGTTGCGAATCCGCAGGCCCAACGAGGCGATTTTCGCACCGTCCACATAGACCCCCGGCGCATCGGCTTTGGCTACCGCACTCACCCCGTAACTGGCGAGCAGATCGATCAGGCTCGACTCGATGCGACTGACCAGCTCACGCACACCGATATCCAGGCGGCGCACATCCAGCAACAGATAACCGACCAATTGACCGGGCCCGTGATAAGTCACCTGCCCGCCACGATCGACCTTGACCACCGGGATATCGCCGGGGAACAGCACATGCTCGGCCTTACCGGCCTGCCCCTGGGTAAACACCGGCGGATGCTGCAGCAGCCAGATTTCGTCCGCTGTCAGCGGCCCGCGGGTGTCGGTGAAGCGTTGCATGGCGTGCCAGGTCGGCTCATAAGGCACCTGGCCGAGCTCGCGAACGCCCAGGTTCGACGGCATCAGAGCACCATGTGCACGCGCCCGGTGGCACGCAGCTCGCTATTGATGTCTTGCAGTTGCTCGATACCGGTGGCGGTGATCAGCAGTTGTACGGTTTGATAACGGCCATTGCGGCTATCGCGCAGCACCAGGGTGCCTGCGTCAAGATCGGGGGCGTGGCGGCCAAGGATTTCGATGACCAGCTCGACAAAACCCTCGCCCGCATCGCCGATCACCTTGATCGGGTAGCGCTCGCAGGGGAATTCGATGGTTACAGCGTTAGCGTCAGTCATGATTTCAACTAAATAGTCTCGGCGAACTCGTGATTCGCAAGGGCCGCAGCCCACCCCGCTCTTATGAAGACCGGGCGGGCACTTGCCAAAGGTCAGTTAAACAACCCGTAGAAGAACAGCCGAATGCTATCCCACACGCGACGGAAGAAGCCACCTTCGTCGACCGTTTCGAGGGCGATCAGGTCGGCGCTATGCACCACGCTATCGCCCAGTTTGACCTCAACCTTGCCGATCACATCGCCTTGCTTGATCGGCGCAACCAGTTGCGGAGCCATGCTCATGCTGGCTGCCAGCTTCTTCAGTTGGCCCTTCGGCAGGGTCATGGTCAGATCCTGGGCCAGGCCGGCCTTGACCTGACGAACGGCGCCTTTCCACACCGGCGCCTGCGCCAGTTCGGCACCCTTCTGGTAGAAGGTCTGGGTCTCGAAGAAGCGGAAGCCGTAGGTCAGCAACTTCTGGGTTTCCGCCGCCCGGGCCTGCTCGCTGGCAGTGCCGAACACCACGGAGATCAGCCGCATGCCGTCACGCACGGCCGAGGACACCAGGCAGTAGCCCGCCTCATCGGTATGGCCGGTTTTCAGCCCGTCAACGGTCTTGTCGCGCCACAGCAGCAGGTTACGGTTGGGCTGCTTGATGTTGTTCCAGAAGAACTCTTTCTGCGAGTAGATGGCGTAGTGCGCCGGGTCTTCGTAGATGATCGCGCGGGCCAGACGCGCCATGTCATGCGCCGTGGAGTAATGCTCGGGATTGGGCAGGCCCGTGGCGTTCATGAAGTGGCTGCCGCTCATCTCGAGCTTTTGCGCAGTGGTGTTCATCATGTCGGCGAACGCGTCTTCGCTACCGGCGATGTGTTCGGCAATCGCCACGCTGGCATCGTTACCGGACTGAATGATGATGCCGTGCAGCAGATCGCTGACCGATACCTGGGTGCCGACCTGGATGAACATCCGCGAACCACCGGTACGCCAGGCGTTTTCGCTGACAGTCACCAGATCGCTCTCGCCAATCTGGCCGCGACGAATCTCCAGAGTCGCCATATAGGCGGTCATCAACTTGGTCAGGCTGGCCGGCGGCAGGCGCTGATCGCCATTGCTCGCGACCAACACGTTGCCGCTGGCGGCATCCATCAGCACATAAGCCTTGGCCGCCAGTTGCGGGGGCGCCGGAACAACCTGCTCGGCCGCCCAGGCAGCGGGCGTGGCGATCAACAGGACAAGCAGGCTCAAGCGTTGCGTAAAGGTGGTGATGTTCATCCGTCTCTCGAATTCACTAATGGCAAACAGGCCCTTGCGGGCAAATCGGGTGAAGCCGTTACTCCGGCTTCACTAAGGTCGGCTGACCCAGATTGGCCAGCCGCACGCTGTCTTGTAGTTGCTCGGCTTCACCCTGAGTGTTGACCGGCCCCAGCCGCACTCGATGCAGGGTCTGCTGGTTGCGCACCACCGAGCTGATAAACACCGGCGCACTCACCGTCTCGCTCAGTTTGGCTCTGAGCAGCTCGGCAGCGTCCGGATTGGCGAAGGCGCCCACTTGGAGATACAGGCCAGAGGCTCCGACTAAAGCGTTTTTTTTTGCGTCGATCTGCACCGGCAGGACGGCCGCGGCATGCTGCTGGGGCGGCGGACTGTACTGCTCGACAGGCTGGGCGATGGGCTGGGCAATGGCTTGCACCGCCGGCTGCGGTTGGGCCTGGGCCTGGGCCTGGGCCATTTGCGGCTGGGCCAACACCATCGGCACCGGCCGGCCTTGCTGCGCCCACCACTCGTTCGGGTCGATGCCCTCGACCTTGACCCGCGCGGTGCCGACTTCGGCATAGCCGAGCTTCTTCGCCGCGGCAAAGGACAGGTCGATGATCCGGTCGGAATAGAACGGCCCGCGGTCGTTGACCCGCAGGATCACGCTCTTGCCATTCTCCAGGTTGGTCACGCGCACATAGCTGGGCAGCGGCAGGGTCTTGTGCGCCGCGCTCATGCCGTAGAGATCGTATTTCTCGCCGTTGGCCGTGGCCTGGCCGTGGAACTTGGTGCCATACCAGGATGCGGTACCGCTGGCCTGATAGCGCCGCGCATCGGGCATCGGGTAATAGGTCTTGCCCAGCACCGTGTAGGGGTTGGCCTTGTAGGCGCCGTGATGCGGCATCGGCACAGCGTCGGGAATCCGCGACACATCGACATCCCACCAGGGCGCGCCGTCCTTGTGCGGGCGGGCAAAGTCGCCCGGCCCGGAAGGAGCCCCCGACTGCCCCGCTGGCGGGGCATGACTGGTGGAGCAACTGGCCAGCAACAGCGCCAAAGCGCCATACGCCGCCAGCTTAGTCGGCAGTGCCTGCATTACTTAGTGCCCCGTGCCTGGACCAGTAAGTCGGACAGCTGATGCACGGCCATGGCGTACATCGCGCTGCGGTTATAGCGGGTGATCACATAAAAGTTCGGCAGGCCCAGCCAATACTCGGGGCCCGCCTCGCCTTCGAGCCGGAAAGCGGTGACCGCCAGATCGTCACGCAACGCCTCATGGCTAGCCCAGCCCAGCGCCCGCAACTGGCCTACCGTCTTCACCGGATCCAGCCCCTGGGTCAGCCCCTCATCGGCCTGCTCGCCATTGATCTGCGCGGTACTCACCACCGGTTCGCCGGTCACCCAGCCGTGACGTTTAAAGTAGCTGGCAACACTGCCGATCGCATCATCAGGATCACTCCAGATGTTGATCTGGCCATCGCCGTCGAAGTCCACCGCATAGGCGCGGAAGCTGCTCGGCATGAATTGCGGCAGGCCCATGGCGCCCGCGTAGGAGCCCTTCAGGGTCAGCGGATCGAGCTGTTGCTCGCGCGCCAGCAAGAGGAACTGCTTGAGCTCCTTGCGGAAGAATTCGGCCCGCGGAGGGTAATCGAAGCCCAGTGTCGACAGGGCGTCGATCACCCGGTAGCTGCCGGTGTTGCCACCGTAGAAGGTTTCCACCCCGATGATCGCGACTATCACCTGCGCCGGTACCCCATACTCCCGCTCGGCCCGCGCCAACGCCGCTTCGTGCTGACGCCAGAAGTCCACCCCACGGGCGATCCGCGAGTCGGTGATAAAGATCGGTCGGTAGTCTTTCCAGGGTTTGACCTTCTCCGCCGGGCGCGAGATGGCATCGAGGATGGTCTGCTTGCGCTCGACTTCGCGAAACAGGCTGACCAGTTGCTCACCGGCAAAACCATAGTCGCGGGTCATCTCCGCGACGAACTCGGCGACCTGCGGCGACCCCTCATAATCAGCGGCCAGCGCCTGCTGGGCGAAACCACAGAGGCCCGCGAGGCCGACCCAATGTGCCGTGCGAGTAGCCCAGCGACGCAAACCTAGCATTAAATCCCTCACCCCAATCCTTAACCCAATCAAACTTGGGCAATCCACTTACGGTGCGTGTGGATGGCCATTAACACCCCAAACCCTGACATCAGCGTCACCAGCGAAGTTCCACCGTAACTAATGAAAGGCAGCGGCACCCCTACCACCGGCAACAGGCCACTGACCATGCCGATGTTGACGAATACATAAACGAAGAAGGTCATCGTCAGGCTGCCGGCCATCAGCTTACCGAACAGCGTCTGCGCCTGGACAGTAATAACCAACCCACGGGCAATCAGTAGCGAGTAAATCAGCAGCAACAGACAGATGCCGACCAGACCGAACTCTTCACCGAGGACCGCAATGATAAAGTCCGTATGGCTTTCCGGCAAAAAATCCAGGTGCGACTGAGTGCCGAGCAGCCAGCCTTTACCAAACACGCCGCCCGAACCGATCGCCGCCTTCGACTGAATGATGTTCCAACCTGTCCCCAGCGGGTCGCTTTCCGGGTCGAGAAAGGTCAGCACCCGCTGCTTCTGATACTCGTGCATGACGAAGAACCACATGCCCACGGCGACCGGCACCACCGCCGCCGCCGCGCCGAGAATCCAGCGCCATTGCAGGCCCGCCATAAACAGCACGAAGGCCCCCGAGGCGAGGATCAGCAACGCGGTGCCCAGGTCCGGCTGGCGCACGACCAACACGAAGGGCACGCCGATCAGCGCCAGGCTGAGCAATAGATGTTTCAGGCGCGGTGGCAAGCTGCGTTTGGCCAGGTACCAGGCGATGGTCGCCGGCATCAGGATCTTCATGAATTCCGCCGGCTGGAAGCGGATCACCCCGGGAATATTGATCCAGCGCGTGGCGCCCATGGCGTTATGGCCCATCACCTCGACCAGCACCAGCAAAGCGACGCCGAACACATAGCCCAGCGGTACCCAGCGCGCCAAGAAGCGTGGCTCGAACTGGGCGATCACGCACATCGCCAGCAGGCCAAGGCCGAACGAACTGGCCTGCTTGATCAACAGATCCCAATTTTTACCGCTGGCGGAATACAGCACGAACAGGCTGCCGGCGGCCAACACCAGCAGCAGCAAGAGCAACAGACCGTCGATGTGCAGGCGCTGCAGCAGACTGGCACGCCGGCGCATCACGTCCTCGTTGGACAGGGTGCGATCGAAATTACTATTCATAGGTTCGGAGCCTCGGCACTCAGGGGCGGCGCGTACTCCGCTTTCAACTGGCCGTTTTCACCCAGCAGCCAGGCGTCCATCACCTGCTTGACCACCGGCGCGGCGACACCCGAGCCGGACTCGCCGTTCTCGACCATCACCGCCACCGCAATCTTCGGGTTGTCCGCCGGAGCGAAGCCAATAAACAGCGCATGGTCGCGATGCCGTTCCTGCACCTTGGAACGGTCGTATTTCTCGCCCTGCTTGATCGCCACCACCTGCGCCGTGCCGCTCTTGCCGGCAATCCGATAAGCCGCCGTGTCGCCGACCTTGCGCGCGGTGCCGCGCGGGCCGTGCATCACCATCTGCATACCGTTGCTGACCTGCTGCCAGATGCCCGGATCACGCAGCACTATGTCCGGCAGCGGGCTCGGATCGACCGGTGGCAGCCCTTCGATGGTTTTCGCCAGATGCGGGCGAATCCACTTGCCATGGTTGGCGACCAGGGCGGTGGCCTGGGCCAGTTGCAGCGGTGTGGCCTGCATATAACCCTGGCCAATCCCCAGGATCAGGGTTTCACCCGGGTACCAGGCCTGGCGATAACGCGCACGCTTCCAGTCACGCGACGGCATCAGCCCGCTGGATTCCTCGAACATGTCCAGAGCAACCCGCTGACCGATGCCGAAGCGGCTCATATAAGTGTGCAATCGATCGATGCCGAGCTTGTGCGCGAGGTCGTAAAAGTAGGTGTCATTGGAGCGCATGATGGCCATCTCCAAGTTCACCGAGCCGTCACCGGAGCGGTTCCAGTTGCGGTATTTATGCTCGTAATTGGGTAGCTGATAGAAGCCTGGGTCATACACCCGCGAGGCCGGGGTGACCACCCCGCTGTCCAGCCCGGCGACCGCGACCATCGGCTTGATCGTCGAACCCGGCGGGTACAGACCCCGCAGCACCCGGTTGAACAGCGGCCGATCGATCGAGTCGCGCAGCTCCGAATAAGCCTTGAAGCCGATGCCGGTGACGAACAGATTGGGATCGAAGCTCGGCTGACTGACCATCGCCAGCACCTCGCCAGTGGCCGGGTCGAGCGCCACCACCGAGCCACGCCGACCACCCAGCGCCGCCTCCGCGGCTTCCTGCAGACGGATATCGAGGGTAAGGATCACATCCGCACCGGGAATCGGGTCGGTCCGTTTGAGCACCCGCAACACCCGGCCACGGGCGTTGGTCTCGACCTCTTCATAGCCCACCTGGCCATGCAACCGATCTTCGTAGAAGCGCTCGATCCCGGTCTTGCCGATGTGGTGGGTGCCGCTGTAGTTGACCGGGTCGAGTTTCTTCAACTCGGCTTCGTTGATCCGCCCGACATAGCCCACCGAATGGGCAAAGTGCTCCTTCTGCGGATAATGGCGCACCAACTGGGCCACCACCTCGACGCCAGGCAAGCGGAACTGATTCACCGCGATACGGGCGATCTGCTCCTCGCTCAGCTCGAACAGGATAGGTACCGGCTCGAACGGGCGCCGGCCCTGGCGCATGCGCTTCTCGAACAGCGCCCGATCTTCCCGGGTCAGCTCCAGCACTTCGACTATGACATCCAGCACCTGCTTCCAGTCACCGGCGCGCTCGCGGGTCATGCTCAGGCTGAAGCTCGGCCGGTTGTCGGCGATGATCACCCCATTGCGGTCGAAGATCAGCCCACGGGTCGGCGGAATCGGCTGGACGTGAACGCGGTTATTCTCCGACAGCGTCGAGTGGTAGTCGTACTGAATCACCTGCAGGTAATACAGGCGCGCGATCAACACACAGACCAAAAACAGGACGGCGCCAGCGCCTACCACCACGCGTTTGCGAACTTGGCGGGCGTCCTTCTCGTGATCCTTCAGGCGAATCGGCTGCGGCATCGGCGACTACTGGCGACTACTTGTGATAGGGGTGACCGGACAGCACAGTCCAGGCGCGATAAATCTGTTCGCCGATCAAGATGCGCACCAACGGATGCGGCAAGGTCAGCGGCGACAGCGACCAGCGCTGCTCGCTGCGGGCCTGCACCTCGGGCGCCAGCCCCTCGGGGCCGCCAACCATCAGGTTGACGGTGCGCGCATCCAGGCGCCAGCGATCCAACTCGACCGCCAACTGCTCGGTACTCCACGGGCGCCCTTCCACCTCTAAGGTGACTATCCGCTCGCCCGGCTGCACCTTCGCCAGCATGGCTTCGCCCTCCTGACGGATCAGGCGAGCCACGTCGGCATTCTTGCCACGGGTGTTCAAGGGGATTTCCACCAGCTCCAGCGGCAGCTCGGCGGGAAGACGCTTGGCATATTCCTGCCAGCCCTCTTCCACCCAACGCGGCATCCGCGAACCAACGGCGATCAGACGTAGACGCATACCAGGCTCTACCGAGAGTCAGCCTTACTCTTGCCCCGGCGTGTGGTGGGCGCGGCTCTGCTCGGCCCCTTGCCACAGGCGTTCGAGGTCGTAGAACTGGCGGGTGGCGACCTGCATCACGTGCACCACCACATCGCCCAGGTCGAGCAGCGCCCATTCGCCGGTATCCAGGCCTTCGCTGCCGAGTGGGCGTACGCCCTTTTCCTTGACCTTTTCCAGCACGTTGTCCACCAGGGACTTCACATGGCGGCTGGAGGTACCGCTGGCGATCACCATAAAGTCGGTGACGCTGGTTTTCTCGCGCACATCGATGGTGGTGATGTCCTGGGCCTTGATGTCTTCCAGGGCGGCGATGGCCAGCTTGACCAGGTCTTCGCTGGCCAGTGCGGGGTTGTGCAGTTCTTTGTTCTTCATAGGTAACTCGTTAGCTCGTGTTCAGTTCGGCGCGCGGTACAGCCCGCGCGCATGGATATAGGCCAGTACCGCGTCGGGCACCAGAAAACGCACCGACTTTCCGCTGGCCAGCAGACTCCGGATCTGGCTAGCGGACACCGCTAAGGGTGTCTGCCAAACGAATGCAATCTGTCCGCTCGGCCCACTCAGGGTCTGCGGGTCACTGACACTGCGGGCCGCCAGCAAGTCGCGCAGCGCTTCCGGCGCCTCGTTGTCGGCATCCGGGCGTTGCAACACCAGGATATGGCAGTGGTCGAGCAGTTCTTCCCAGCGATGCCAGGTCGGCAGCCCACAAAAGGCATCCCAACCCAGCAGCAGAAACAGTTGATCCGCGGCCGCCAGCTCGGCCCGCAGGGACTCCAGGGTGTCGATGCTGTAGGACGGCTTGTCGCGTTTTAGCTCGCGATCATCCACCCTCAGCGGCGGCACGCCGACTACCGCCTGTTCGACCATCGCCAACCGATCGGCGGCGGACACCTGCGGCGCATCGCGGTGCGGCGGCCGCGCGCTGGGGATCAGGCGCAGCTCTTCGAAGCCAAGCTGCTCCGCCACTTCCAGCGCGCCACGCAGGTGGCCGATATGGATCGGATCGAAGGTGCCACCGAAAATTCCGACTCTTTTAGCCACGCAGCTGACCGTCGCCGATCACCACATACTTCTCGCAGGTCAGGCCTTCCAAGCCGACCGGGCCACGGGCGTGCAGCTTGTCGGTGGAAATGCCGATCTCGGCGCCCAGACCGTACTCGAAGCCATCGGCGAAGCAGGTCGGAGTATTGAGCATCACCGAACTGGAGTCGACCTCGGCGAGGAAACGCCGCGCCTGCCCTTGATGCTCGGTAACGATCGAGTCGGTGTGGTGCGAACCGTAGTGATTGATGTGCTCGATGGCCTGATCCAGACCATCGACCACCCGAATCGACAGAATCGCCGCCAGATACTCGGTGCTCCAGTCTTCCTCGGTTGCCGGCTGCGCCTCGATCAACGCGCGAGTCCGCTCACAACCGCGCAGCTCGACACCCTGGGCGCGAAACTCGGCCGCCATCGCCGGCAGGAAGTCCGCAGCGACCGCTTGATCCACCAGCAAGGTCTCCATCGCACCGCAGATGCCGTAACGGTAGCACTTGGCGTTGAAGGCGATCTTCTGCGCCTTGGCCAAATCGGCCTGGGCGGCCACATACACGTGGCAGATACCGTCCAGATGCTTGATCACCGGCACCCGCGCGTCACGACTGATGCGTTCGATCAAGCCTTTACCGCCCCGCGGGACTATCACATCGACGAATTCCGGCATGCCGATCAACGCGCCGACGGCGGCACGGTCGGTGGTTTCCACCACCTGCACCGCGGCAGCCGGCAAACCGGCGTCGGCCAGGCCACGCTGAATGCAGGCGGCAATCGCTCGATTGGAATGAATCGCCTCCGAGCCGCCACGCAGGATGGTGGCGTTGCCGGATTTCAGGCACAGGCTGGCGGCATCGATGGTCACGTTCGGCCGCGACTCGTAAATGATGCCGATCACCCCCAGCGGCACACGCATCTTGCCGATCTGGATGCCCGAGGGACGGTAGCTCATGTCCCGGATGGCGCCGACCGGGTCGGGTAGCGCGGCGACCTGGCGCAGGCCTTCGATCATCCCGTCGATCCGCGCCGGAGTCAGCGCCAGGCGCTCCAGCAGTGCAGGCTCCAGGCCACTGGCGCGGCCAGCGGCCAGATCTTGTTCATTGGCCGCGGACAACTCGGTGCGCGCGGCGTCGAGGGCGGCGGCGGCGGCTTGCAGGGCGCGATTCTTCTGCGCGGTGCTGGCGCGAGCCACCACGCGTGAGGCTTCGCGCGCCGCGCGGCCCAGGCGGGTCATATAGTCGAGCACGGACTCGGTCATGGTCTCGGTGGTCTGGCAATGAGGAAAGCGGCTGATTATAGCGGCGCAGCCGCCCCACGCCCAGCGGCGTCGGGCGGGTGGTAAACAGCGCGTCCCACTGCCGCCACGGTAACGCCCCTAGCCACTGCCGCCAGGGCTGAGCGGCGGGACGGTGACACCCACGGCCCAGCGCCGCCCGAAGGTTGGGTAAACAAACGCCTCGCCGATGTTTACCTTCAGCCTAGCGCCTCAACCAAGCGCTGTTTGCCACATAAAAACAAGAAGACCCCGGAGTGCTCGCCATGCGTTACCGCACCGACTACAGCGCCACGCTGCTCAGTAGCGCCAGCGAAACCCTCGAACTGGGCGACTGGCGCCTGCACTACCAGGCCTATGCGACTCGCGCCGACGACCCGCGCGCGCCGGTGCTGCTGCTCGGCGGCGCCTTTCAAAGCTTTCGCTCCTTCACCGGCGAAGTCGGCGAACTGCTTGCCGAACACCCGGTGATCCTCCTCGACCTGCCCAGCCAGGGTGGCAACCTGCAACTGGCGCCTGAGCTTGGCCTGGAGGAGCTGGCCGACCTGATCGCCGCCTTCGCCGAAGAACTGCAACTGCCACCGCTGATGCCGATTGGCCTGTCCTATGGCTCGGCGCTGGCGGCGCTGTTTGCCGTGCGCCATCCGCAGCGCTGCGCGCGCCTGTTGCTGGCCGGGATCACCGCCTTTGGCCGACCCGGCGCGCGCCGCCTGCTGGAGGAGGGTCTGGCCCTGCTGGCCGAAGGCCAGACCGCCGCCTTCGCCCAAGGTGCGCTGACCGGACTGCTGAACCCGCTGCGCCTCAACGCAACCGGGGTTTCGCCGGTATTTCGCAAGGCCCTGCTGCGGCAGATGCAGCGACTGTCGCCGACCGAGGTGGAGCGCTATCGGCAAAACAGCCTGCGCCTGCTGGGTTTTCAGGGTTTTGCGCAACACCCGGCGTGCCCGACGCTGGTGCTCGCCGGCGAACACGATCACTTCACCCAGCCCTGGGAACACGCCAGCTTCGCGGCGGCCTGCGCCGATGCCGACTGTGCGCTGATCCACGACGCCGATCACCTCGCCCAGTTCGAACGGCGGAGCGCCTGTGCCGGTCTCTATGGCCCTTTTCTGCGCGGCGAGCCGCTGCCGCCGGTCAGCCCCGGCAGCACCCGTTTGGCCCGCAGCCCGCTGTTGCAGCTGGAGAAACGCCATGAAGCCCGTCGCCCCCCGCTTAATCGGCGCGCCCGCCTGACTCACGCCGAGGCTGGCGAGTGGGCCGTCGAGGTAGCCGAGCTGGGCTTCTTCGGTGGCCTGTTGCAGGGTGACTTACCGGCCGCGCCGCCGCTGCGGGGCTGGCAACTGCAGCTGCCCGGGCTGCCGGCACTGCCGCTATTGCCGCTACGCCTCGGCGCGAATGGCTTGGCGCTGGTCTTTCCGCATACCGACGCGCTGGCCAGTGAAGCGCTGGCGGAGCTGGTTAGCCAGCCCGCGCTGCCAGCCATGGCCTGCGCCTAAGCTCGACGCTCAAGTGCAGTTCACAGCCGCGCTTCGATCACCCGCACCAGGCTCGGCAGCGACATCGGCGGCAGGCCAAGGGCGGCGCCATGCTCACCGGGATCGAGCACCTGGGTCGCGCGAAACCCACAGCCGCTAAAGGCCGCGACGATTTCCTCGGCGTTGCGGTAGTGCAGCGGATAGTTGCCGCGCGTCAGCCGGCCGACCAGGCCAACGCCCCAGCGTAACTGCCGGTAACGCGGGTGTTCGCGCAAGTCCGGATAGAGTTCGGTGAGGTAGCTCGCCTGCGGGAACTGCTTGAGCTGCTCGGCCAGGCGCGTCCAGAAACCTTCGATCAGCGGCCGCTCGAAGTAATTGACCAAGCCCTCGGTAATCACCAGCACCGGCTCGTTGTGATCCAGCCCGGCGAACAACGCCGCCAGGCTCTGCGCGCCCTGCTCGGCGAGAATATTCACCGACTGCACCCGATGCCGACCGCTCAACCAACCCTGGCCATGCAGCAGCAGGCGCTTGCGCGCGGCCATCGCCGGCAAATCCGCCTCCAGGTAACGCAGCTCGGGGTAGCGCTGGCAGAAGCGCTGACCACGGGGCGACAGCCCACAGGCGATCTCCACCACCTGGCGCACGCCGCCCTGCTCGATGGCCGCAGTCAAGCGCGCGTCGATCAGCAGATGGCGTTGCAGCAGGAAGTTCTCGATATCCAGGCCGAAACCGACCCGCGCGCCCCAGGTGATCGGCCTCAGCAGGGCATGCACCCAGCGCCCGAAGGGGGTGGCGAACGCCGGCTCGGCCAACTGGTGGCGATACCAGACATAGCCGGTGTAATGCGCACTGGGGCTGATATGGGCACTGTCGGCGCGGGCGTGGCGGCTCATGAGTGGCTCTCTTATTGTTATGATCGCTCCCAGCCTATGCCCTGCCACGCAGCGATGACAGCCCATGCTTAGCGATCCCACCCTTAGTTTGTCCTGGCCGACTAGTGCGCCCTGGCCGAATGCGCGGCCCTTGCCCGACAGCTTTTTCGACCGTGATGCGCAAACCGTCGCCCGCGCCTTACTCGGCAAGGTCATCCGCCATCGCATGGGCGAACTCTGGCTGTCGGCGCGGATCATCGAGACCGAGGCGTACTACTGCGCGGAAAAGGGCAGCCATGCCTCGCTCGGCTACACCGCGAAACGCCGCGCGCTGTTTCTCTCTGGCGGGCACATCTACATGTATTACGCCCGCGGGGGCGACTCGCTGAACTTCAGCGCCCGGGGGGCCGGCAATGCGGTGCTGATCAAAGCGGCTTACCCCTTTCTCGATGCCCGGAGCGGCCCCGACAGCCTGGCGCAGATGCAGCGCAACAACCCCGACGCGCAAGGCCGACCGCGCCCGCTCAACAAGCTCTGCGCCGGCCAGACGCTGCTGTGCAAAGCCCTCGGCCTCAAGGTGCCGGCCTGGGACGCGCAACGCTTCGACTGGCAACGGCTGTTCGTCGAAGACGTCGGCGAGACACCCGAGCAGATTATCCAGACCACCCGCCTGGGCATATCGAGTGGGCGCGACGAGCACTTGCTCTATCGGTTCGTCGACGCCGCCTACGCCCGCCACTGCACGCGCAACCCGCTGCGCCGCGGCCAAGTCGAGCAACGCGACTTTTATCTGCTCAATCAGCACCAGCTCAATCAGGAGTCGAACCCATGAGCGAGTGGCTCAACAGCCTGACCGGCTGGCTAAGCGCCCACCCGCAGTGGCTCGGCCTGAGCATCTTCCTGGTGGCCTGCGTCGAGTGCCTGGCCATCGCCGGCATCGTCGTACCGGGCACCGTGCTGCTGTTCGCCATCGCCGTACTGGCCGGCAGCGGCGCCCTGGGTCTGGGGGAAACCCTGCTGCTGGCCTACACCGGCGGGCTGCTCGGCGACGCCCTGTCCTATGCCTTGGGGCGCCGCTTCCATCAGAACATCCGCCGCCTGCCGGGGCTACGCCACCACCCGGAATGGCTGATCGGTGCCGAGCACTACTTCCAGCGCTATGGCGTGGCCAGCCTGCTGGTCGGTCGCTATATCGGACCGCTGCGACCTATGCTGCCGATGGTCGCCGGCATGCTCGACATGCCGCTCGGTCGTTTTATCCTGGTCAGCCTGATCGCCGCCGCCGGCTGGTCGGTCGCCTACCTGTTGCCCGGCTGGGCCACCGGCGCCGCCCTGCGCTTGCCGCTGCCGGAAGGCTTCTGGGGCGAGGCCGCGGTGGTGGCGCTCAGCCTGGCGCTGCTTCTCGCGGCGAGCATTCACAGCAGCCTGCGCAATCAACGCTGGGCCACTGCGCTGGCGGCTGGGTTGAGCCTGTCGCTTCTGCTCGCGCTGTTCATCGGCTGGCCGCGCCTGGCGCAACTCGATCAGGGCCTGATGACACTGGTGCAGGAGCAGCGCCACCCAGGCCTGGATAGTGTGATGGTGTTGATTACCCGACTTGGCGACCTCAAGACCCAGCTAAGCGTCGGCCTATTGCTAAGCCTGCTACTGCTGCTGACCCGACAATGGCGCGCGCTGCTGTTCGCCGCCGGTACCCTGCTCGGCACCGCCTTGGCCAATCAGAGCCTGAAGCTGCTGTTCGCCCGCGCGCGCCCGGAAGTCCTGCTCGAACCCCTGCACAGTTTCAGCCTGCCCAGCGGCCATAGCTCCGCCTCTTTTGCGTTTTTTCTGGTGCTGGGGGTCTTGGCCGGTCGCGGTCAGCCGGCACGCTTGCGGCTTACCTGGCTGCTGCTGGCAAGCCTGCCGGCCCTGGCGATCGCGCTGTCACGGGTGTATCTGGGCGTGCACTGGCCGACCGACATCATCGCCGGCGCGCTGCTGGCCACCGGCGTCTGTGCGCTGAGCCTGACCCTGACGCAGTGGAAAACGCCGCTGACCGCGCTGTCGCCACGCGTCTGGTGGTTGATCCTGCCGGCCTGCCTGGGGCTACTCGGCGCCTTTGCCACTTGGGCACTGCCGGCAGCGCTGTTGCAGTACCGCTATTGAGCTCGAGCGATTCGTTTACCTATAGGTATCTACGCAATCATCTCGCCCTGCAGCCGATCCAGCAGCCGCTGAATATGCGCCAGGCGTTGTTGCGGATCGGCCAGCACCAGCAGCTCCAGCTTCTGCTTCGTGGTAAAGGGCAATAGATACGCCAGCTGATAGGCCAATGCCTGCTGCCCCGTCACCGCCCCGCCCATGCCCAACTCGGCGACCATCGGGTGTTCGGCCAGGGCGCTTAATAACGCGGCCAAATCGGCGTGCTCGGGCAGCAACGGGCCCTCGTCGGCCTCGGTTAGCCAGTCGATATCGGCCATGGTCAGTTGATCGCGCTGCACCTCGGCGCGGTTAACCTTGAAACGCCGCGCACCTTCGACCCGAATCCCCAGCAAACCATTCGGGCGCTGCTGCCAATCGCGGATCAGCGCCTCACAGCCGACCGCGGCGAAGCGCCCGGCAGCATGGCCGACCTCTTCACCTTCGAGGATGCAGACCACGCCAAAACCTTCGCCGCGCTTCATGCAGGCGCTAAGCATGTCCAGGTAACGCGCCTCGAAAATTTGCAAATCGAGCACGCCACCCGGGAATAACACCGCATTCAGGGGAAACAACGGCAACCTCATCAAACGCTCCTTCTTCCGCGGCCCGCTCGCGCCTACCCGCCAGCCCCACCGGCGCAACACTGCCGGGGCATCACGCCAGCAAAGCTACCACCAAGGGTAGCAACACCGCCGTGGCCACCCCCATCAAACTCATCGCCAACGCGGCAAAGGCGCCACACTCTTCGCTCTCCTGCAGCGCCCGCGAGGTGCCGACTGCATGCGCCGTCAGGCCCAGGGCCATGCCTTGCGCGGCGTGATGGTGCACGCCGAAGCGGCGTAGCAACTCCGGGCCGAGAATCGCGCCCAGCACCCCGGTGATCAGCACGAACACCGCGGCCAGGGCGGCGATGCCGCCGATCTGATCCGCCACCAGCATGGCAATGGGTGAAGTCACCGACTTCGGCAATAGGCTCATCAACATCCTCTGCTCGGCGCCAAACAGCCAGGCCAGCGCCACACCCAATGCGGTCGCCAGCAGCCCGCCGACCACCAGGGTCAGCACCGTTGGCCAGAGCAATTGACGAATCCGCCGCAGGTTAAGAAACAGCGGCACCGCCAGCGCCACAGTCGCAGGGCCGAGGAAGATGGTCAGCACCTTGGCGCTTTCCCGGTACTCGGCATAGCTCAGACCGCAGGCCAGCAACACGCCGATCACCGCGAGCATCGAGACCAGCACCGGCTGCAGCAACACCCAGCGGGTTTTCTCATAGGCGCTCAGCGCCAGTTGATAAGCGCCGAGGGTCACCCCGACCCCGAACAGCGGATGGTGGATCAGCGCCTGCCAGGCGCCATGCCAGTCGAGGCTCATGCATCCTCCCGCCGGCGCGCTTGCCGCTCGATCAGCTTCTGCATCAGCCAACCGGCGAAGACCAAGGACAATACCAGCGACAGGCTCAGCGCCCCCGCCACCGCCCAGAAGTCCGCGGCAATCGCCTCGGCATACACCATGACGCCCACCGCTGCGGGCACCAACAACAGCGACAGATAGCGCAGCAAGCTGGTGGCCGCCAGCGTCAAGGGCTCACTCACCTCGCCACGCAGCATCAGGAACACCAGCAGCAACAGCAGGCCGATGATCGGCCCGGGCAGCATGGACAAGAACAACACATTGAGCGCGGTGCCGAGCAATTGGAACAGCACCAACCAGGTCAGGCCGCGTAGCAGCATGGGAGTCTCCGATTCAGGTCACAGCGAGCCAAGCAATCGCGCTGCGGCGCATAAGCCCGGCCATTATAAGCATGCTAAGCAAACCGCTATAACCCACCATTCGGCCTAGCGATACAGGCTTGACCCCATGCACGGTGCATGATGATCTAGGCCCCATGAGGATTTAATTCACAAAACAACAAAACCCCGTCCTTCAAGGAGGATCTATGCCGTTCGTACCCGTTGCAGAACTCAAGGACTATGTTGGCAAGGAACTGGGCCGTTCCGCTTGGCTGACCATCGACCAGGAGCGCATCAATCAATTCGCCGAATGCACCGGCGACCACCAGTTCATTCACGTCGACCCGGAGAAGGCCAAGCTGACCCCGTTCGGCACCACCATCGCCCATGGCTTTCTCTCGCTGTCGCTGGTGCCGATGCTGATGGAAAAAATCATGATCATGCCGCAGGGCCTGAAAATGGCGGTCAACTATGGCCTGGACAGCGTGCGTTTCATCCAGCCGGTCAAGGTCGATTCCAAGGTGCGGCTGATCGTCAACCTGACCGACGCCCATGAGAAGAACCCCGGCCAATGGCTGCTCAAAGCCAAGGTGGTACTGGAGATCGAAGGCCAGGAGAAACCGGCCTATATCGCCGAGCCGCTGACCCTCTGTTTCGTCTGAGTCATGACCGTCACAACGGGGCGCTTAATGCGCCCCGTTTTCGTTTCCACGTTGTGATCGCGCCGCACGCGCGCCAACGTCTTTACGGCATACTTCAGCGACTCCCAAGCCCGACAGGCTCCTCGACTCGGATGTCCCGCATGCGTCGCCAATTTCTTGCCCCCTTGGTCCCACTGACCCTCGTGCTACTGCTCGCCGCCTGTGGTGAGGGCGAGCCGCTGACCCCGCCGAATGCCGTGCTGCCGGATGGCGGCCGTTATCGTGGCGAGGTGGTCGACGGTCTGTTGCAGGGTCCAGGCCGCGTGGATTACGCCAATGGCAGCTGGTTCCAAGGCCAGTTCAAGGACGGCCAACCGGAAGGCCTCGGCAAATGGCTGGGGCCGAGCGGCGAGTCCTACGTCGGCGAGTTTCACCAGGGCCTGTTCGATGGCCAAGGCAAGCTCACCTACAGCGACGGCAGCACCTACGAGGGCGGCTTCAAGCAGGCCCGCATGGACGGCGAAGGCAGCCTCAAGCAAGGCGGCCTGAGCTACCGCGGCGAGTTCAAGCAGGATCACTACCACGGCCTCGGCAAACTCGAACGGGCCGACGGCAGCAGCTTCCAGGGCCGCTTCGTGCAGGGCCAGCCCCACGGCGAAGGCCTGCGCATCGATGACAGTGGCAACCAGTTCAGCGGTAACTTCGAGCAGGGCCAACTGAACGGCACGGGCAGCTACAAAAGCAGCGCCGGAGACCTCTACAGCGGCGGCTTTCGCAACGACCAGTTCCATGGCAAGGGCCGCTACGAGAGTGCCGATGGCGACGTCTGGCTGGGCCAGTTCGCCGAGGATGCGCTGAGCGGCCGAGGCGAATACCACGGCGCCGACGGCAGCCACTACGAAGGGATGTTCCGCAACTGGGGTTACCACGGCGAAGGCCGCCTGACACTCGCCGACGGCAGCGTCTATCAAGGCCACTTTGCCTCCGGCAGTTACGCTGGCCGCGGCAGTCTGACCCTGGCCGACGGCAGCGTGCAGGCGGGTATCTGGCAGCAGGGACTGCGCGTGCGTGATAGCCAGGGCCAAGCCCTGCCCGACCCCCTGGAGATTGGCCTGCTGGAACAAGGCCACCTGCTTGAGCAGGCCATCGCCGCGCTTCCCGCCTCCACCCCGGCACTCGAACTCTACAGCCTGACGCTCGCCGGTGACGGCAAGCAGAGCGTGTTTCTGCGCGAGGCCGACTACGTCAGCCAACTGCTCGGCGAGCGCTTCGGGGCGCGCGGCCAGATCACCCTGGCCAATCACCGCGACCATCTCGCCGACCGCCCGCTGGCGACTCGCGAAAGCCTGACCCGCGCGGTGCGCGCACTCGCCGAACGCAGCGGCGCGGAAGACCTGATCTTCATCTACCTGACCAGCCACGGCTCGCGCAGCCATGAGCTGAGCCTCGATCAGCCGCGCCTGCAACTGGCCGACCTGCCGGCCAGCGAACTGGCCGCGCTGCTGCAACCACTCAAGGATCGGCACAAGGTCGTGGTGATTTCCGCGTGTTTCTCCGGCGGCTTTATCCCGCCGCTGAAAGACGCCAAGACCCTGGTGATGACCGCGGCGCGTAGCGATCGGGTGTCCTTCGGCTGCTCGGAAGAAAATGACTTCACCTATTTCGGCCGCGCCCTGTTCGCCGAAGCCTTGAGCCAAACCGACGATCTGCAACGGGCTTTCGGCCTGGCCAAGGCCAAGGTCGCCGAGCGCGAAAAGGCCGACGGCTTCGAACCCTCGGAGCCACAGATCTGGGCGCCGAAAGCGGTGCTGACACACTGGCGCAAGCTGCGTGAAAGCCAAGCCGAGCATGCACTCGGCGCGACCACTACCGACAAAACCGGCGTCAGCCACTAGACTCAGCGGTAACTGCAGAGAGACACACTTCATGTACCTGACGCCCCAGCATATCCTGCTCGCCGGAGCCACCGGCCTGACCGGCGAGCACCTGCTCGATCGCCTGCTCAGCGAGCCGACGGTGACCCGCGTGCTGGCACCGACGCGTCAACCGCTGGCCGAACATCCACGCCTGGATAACCCGCTGGGCGAGCTGCAGACCTTGCTGCCACTGCTGACCGGCCGACTGGATATTGCCTTCTGCTGCCTAGGCACCACGCTGAAACAGGCCGGCTCGCAGGAAGCCTTCCGTGCGGTCGATCACGACCTGGTGCTGGCGGTCGGCCAACGGGCCCGCGCCCTCGGTGCCCGGCACTTCCTGGTAATCAGTGCTCTGGGGGCCGACGCCAGCTCCCCGGTATTCTACAGCCGCGTCAAAGGCGAACTGGAAGAAGCCCTGAAGGCACAGGACTGGCCGCAACTGACGATCGCCCGGCCGTCCCTGCTGCTTGGCCCTCGCAACGAGTTCCGCCTCGGCGAACGCCTGGCCGCCCCCCTGATGCGCTGGGCCCCCGGTAAATACCGCGGCATCCAGGCCTGCACCCTGGCCCGCGCGCTCTGGCGCCTGGCCCTGGAGGAGCAGGATGGCGTACGCGTGGTGGAATCGGATGAGCTGAGAAGGTTGGGGCGTTAAACTCGCCGCTGGTTATCCCCGAAGAGAATCCCCCGCATGACCACTCCCGACCCGAGCCTGCTCGCAGCGCTCGCAACCGCCGACATGCTCGAAATCGACGGGCTCTATGCCTGGCAGTTCGAGCTGGGCACGGACACCGCAGCCCCGCAGCTGTCGATCGAGGCCATGGACGGCAGCAGCCGCCGGCTCTGGCGTTTCTCCCACAGCGAAGTCCAGGCCGCCACCTTCGACCCCGCCAGCCAGAGCTGGACGCTGGTCGCCAGCAGCGGCGAACACCGGCTCAAATGCCTGGCCGCCCTGGTGGCCGACAATTCCGACGAAGACCTGTGAGACGCCGCGCCTAGAGCCCGCCGCCCCCGCCGACTGGAGACTTATGCGAACCCTCTCGACCCTCATCGGCAACAGCCAGAAACTCGACGGCGGCGCCATGTTCGGCAACGCCCCGCGCGCACTCTGGGAACGCTGGATGACCCCGGATGCGCAGAACCGCATCGACCTCGGCTGCCGCGCCCTGCTGGTGCAGGAAGACGAACGCAACATCCTGGTGGAAACCGGCATCGGCGCCTTCTTCTCCCCCGAGCTGAAACAGCGCTTCGGTGTGCAGGAAGAACATCACGTCCTGCTCGACAGCCTGGCCGAGCGGGGCCTGAGCGATGCCGACATCGACATAGTGCTGCTCACCCATCTGCACTTCGACCACGCCGGCGGCCTGCTCGCCGCCTGGGAGCCCGGCAAGAGCGCCCGCCTGCTATTCCCCAACGCCCGCTTCATCACCGGTCGGCGCCAGTGGCAGCGCGCCTGCAATCCGCATTCGCGGGATCGCGCATCCTACGTCCCGGAACTGCTCGAGCTGCTGGACGCCAGCGGCCGCCTGGAGTTGCTCGACGAGCACGGCGACTCCGCCAGCCTGGGTCCGGACTGGCGCTTTCACTGGAGCGACGGCCACACCCCCGGACAACTGCTGCCGGAAATCGCCATGCCCGACGGCCCGGTGGTCTTCAGTGGCGACCTGATCCCCGGTGCGCCCTGGGTGCATCTGCCGATCACCATGGGCTACGACCGTTTCCCGGAAGGCCTGATCGAAGAGAAGCAAGCCCTACTCGACAGCTTGCTGGCCCGCAACGGCCGCCTGCTGTTCACCCACGATCCGCAGATCGCCATGGGCTGGGTGGTACGCGACGGCAAAGGTCGCTACGGCCTGACCGACATCCAGGAAACCGTGCTCCAGCTCAGAGCCTAGACCGAGGTGCAGCGCCGCTGGAGCCGCCCCTAATACCCACCCGACACGCCCAGCTCGATACCCAGCGCCGCCGCCAGCGAAAGCGGCAGCAGCAGGGTGTCCAGCAACGCGCTGGCCGGCAGGTCGAGGCCGGCATACTTCGGCGCCTCGGCACCGAAGCGATCCAGCGGGCAGCAGCCGCCATTCAGCGAGTACCAATCCAGGCGCGTCCCGGCATACACCAGCGGCGCGCCAGGCTTGGCCGCGTTCAAGGTGCGCGCGGTTGCGCAACCAAGCAGGTTGCCCGCCAGCAGCAGAATTAACAGCAGCCTAATCATCACTGCTCAAATGGTGCTCACCCCAACGCGGCAGCATGTCCTGGGGGATGTTGAGGACGTTGAGGATCCGCGCAACCACGAAGTCGATCAGGTCATCGATGGTCTGCGGCTGATGGTAGAAGCCCGGCGCCGCCGGCAGGATCACCGCGCCGAGATTCGACAGCTTGAGCATGTTCTCCAGATGAATGCTGGAGAACGGTGCCTCGCGCGGCACCAAAATCAGTTGCCGGCGCTCTTTCAGCACCACATCCGCCGCCCGCTCGATCAGGTTATTGCAGGCCCCGGTGGCGATGGCCGAGAGCGTGCCGGTCGAGCACGGCACTACCACCATCGCGCTGGGCGCACCGGAGCCGGAGGCCACTGGGGCCATCCAGTCTTCCTTGCCGTACACGCGAATCTGCCCCGCCGCCGCTCCGGTGTACTCGCTGAGGAACGCCTGCATCGCCTGCGGTTTAGTCGGCAGGGTCACGTCCGTCTCCGTGGCCAGCACCAGTTGCGCCGCCTTGGAAATCAGGAAATGCACCTCGCGCTCTTCCTGGATCAGGCAATCGAGCAGGCGCAGGCCGTACTGCGCGCCGGAGGCGCCGGTCATGGCCAGGGTGATACGTTCCGGACCGCTCATCTCAGTTCTCCAGGGCCGCGGCGAGCTTGCCGTGCAGGCCGCCGAAACCACCGTTACTCATGATCACCACCTGAGTGCCCGGCTGCGCCTGGGCTTTCACTGCGGCGATGATCGCCTCCAGCGAATCGCAGACCTGCGAGGGCACCGTGCAGGTCGCAGTGGTCGCCGCCAGATCCCAGCCGAGGTTGGCCGGCGCGAACCAGAACACCTGATCGGCTTGCTTGACCGAATCCGGCAAGCCGTCGCGGTGCGCACCGAGCTTCATCGAATTGGAGCGCGGCTCGATGATCGCAATCAGCTTGGCGTCGCCCACCCGCTTGCGCAGGCCGTCGAGGGTGGTGGCGATTGCCGTCGGGTGATGGGCGAAGTCGTCATAGATGGTGATGCCGTTGACTTCGGCGACCTTCTCCATCCGCCGTTTGACGTTCCTGAACTCGCTCAGCGCGGCGATACCCTGCCCCGGCACCACGCCAACATGCCGTGCCGCAGCCAGGCAGGCCAAGGCGTTGGCGACGTTATGCTGGCCGGTCAGTTGCCACTCGACCACGCCTTGCAGCGCACCGGCGAAAATCACCTCGAAACGCGAACCGTCTTCGCTGAGCAGGTTGGCCCGCCATTGACCGCCTTCACCGGTGGTCTGCACCGGCGTCCAGCAGCCCATCTCGATCACCCGCTTGAGCGCGGTCTCGGCCTCTGGGTAGATCACCAGGCCTTCGCTCGGGATGGTTCGTACCAGGTGATGGAACTGTCGCTCGATGGCCGCCAGATCCGGAAAGATGTCCGCGTGGTCGAACTCCAGGTTATTCAGGATCGCAGTGCGCGGACGGTAATGGACGAACTTCGACCGCTTGTCGAAGAAGGCGCTGTCGTATTCATCGGCCTCGACCACGAAGAACGGCGTGTCACCGAGGCGTGCGGACACGGCAAAGTTCTGCGGCACGCCGCCGATCAAGAAGCCCGGGCTCATGCCGGCGTGCTCCAACACCCAGGCGAGCATGCTGCTGGTGGTGGTCTTGCCGTGTGTGCCGGCCACCGCCAACACCCAGCGCCCTTGCAGCACATGGTCGGCCAGCCACTGCGGACCGGAGACATAGGGCAGGCCCTGGTTCAGTACATATTCGACCGCCGGATTACCGCGCGACAGGGCGTTGCCGACCACCACCAGATCCGGCGGCGGCTGCAGTTGGGCCGGATCGTAACCCTGAGTCAGCTCGATGCCTTGCGCCTGCAACTGGGTGCTCATCGGCGGGTAAACGTTGGCGTCGGAGCCGGTCACCCGATGGCCCAGCTCTTTCGCGAGAACGGCCAGCGAGCCCATAAAGGTGCCGCAAATGCCCAGAATATGGATGTGCATGATTTACCTTGAAGGCGACCTCGAAAACGGGCTGTGCGGCCCGAAGAAACTGGCCGGCAGGTTACCGCACGCAGCCATGAGGGGGCCAGAGCGCTGCCACTGGACGGTAGGGGGCGCCTGCAATCCCCCAAGGGGCGAGGGGATAGAGCTTCGTCGCGCACTCAGGCGTGCTGATCCCGAGCGATAGCATGCTTGCGCAGCTTGCGATACAGCGTATTGCGACTGATGCCCAGTTGCTCTGCCGCACGCGTCATGTGCCAGCGCTGGGCTTCCAACGCCGCGAGCAGGGCCGCGCGTTCGGCGTCCTCCAGCGGACTGGCCCTGCTCGCCTCGGGCTCCGGCGCCAGCGGCAGGGCCTGACGGATTTCCAGCGGCAGATCCGTCAGGCGCACGCAGTCGTCTTCACAGAGCGCCGTCAGCGTGCGCAGCACGTTGCGCAACTGGCGGACGTTGCCGGGCCAGGCATAGTCGAGCAGGGCCTGACGGGCGCTGGGCTCCAGATAAATGTTCTGCCCGCGCGCCTCTTGCGCCAGCAGATGCTCGAGCAACTCCAACCGATCGCTGCGCGCGCGCAACGGCGGCAGATCGAGCACCAGCCCGTTGAGCCGGTAATACAGGTCTTCGCGGAAGCTGCCGGCCTGCACCCGCTCACCCAGCTCGCGGTGAGTCGCGCTGATGATGCGCACATTCACCTCTTGCGGCTCACCGCCGATCGGCACCACCAGGCGATCTTCCAGCACCCGCAGCAAGCGGGTTTGCAGCGCCAGCGGCATATCGCCGATTTCGTCGAGGAACAAGGTGCCGCCATCGGCCTGCTGCAACTTGCCGCGCATGCCGTCCTTGCGCGCACCGGTGAAACTGCCGCCGCGATAGCCGAACAGCTCGCTCTCGATCAGCGTCTCGGGAATCGCCGCGCAGTTCAGCGCGACGAACGCCTTGGCGGCCCGTGAGCTGGCCTGGTGCACGGCCTTGGCGAAGGCCTCTTTACCGGAGCCGGTCTCGCCATTGATCAGCAACGGCACATCGCGCTCGAAGACGCGCAAGGCCCGGCGAAAATCGGTTTGCAGCGCCGCATCGCCCAGACACAGGGTCGACGCCGGCGCCGCCGCGGCCGGCGCAGCCAGAGTCGGCCGCGCGATCGGCAGCGGCACGCTGCGCGGCACACCCCGGAGCATGGCGAACAAGGCCCGGCCATTGCGCGCACGCAGCGGCCAGCTGGCACTCGGCTGCGGGCTGGCGCGGCCGAGCAGCTCATCCAGCCGACAATCGAAAAACCCCTCGACCGGCTGGCCGAGCAAGTCCGCCCGCGTACGGCTCAACAGATTCATCGCACTCTGGTTGACCGCGCTAATCCGCCCGTCGCCGTCGAACGCCAGCAGGCCTTCGCTGAACAGCCCGACGTACTCGGCCTGCAGGTGAAAGCGCAGCAGCCACTGGCCTTCGAAGCGCCGGAGGAAATAGCAGCTCTCGATCATCTTCGCCGACAGATTGACCAGCGCCATGGTGTGAAACTGGCTCTGCCGCGAGACGTCATGGCGCGCCGAGGAGACGTCCAGAACGGCCAGCAAATCGCCCTGGGAATCGAACACCGGGCTCGCCGAGCAGGTCAGCCCGGTGTGCCGGCCACGGAAATGTTCGTCCTGGTGAATCGTCAACGCTTGCCGCTCGACCAGGCAGGTGCCGATCCCATTGGTGCCCTCGCAGGCCTCGCTCCAATCGGCGCCGAGCCAGAGCCCGGCGCGCTCGAAGGTCTTGCGCTCGGCGGAGGCGGTGACGCTGTTGAGGATCACCCCGCGGGCGTCGGTCAGCAGTACCGCGTGACCGGAGCCGGAAAGCTGTTGATGCAGGCTGCTCATCTCGCCGCTGGCGATTTCCAGCACCTGCTGCAAGCGCTCGCGGCACTCGAGTACGCGGCCGTGTTCCAGCACCGTCGGCGCCATGCTCTGCGCCGGATCGAGGTGATAGTCCTCCAGGCAGCGCAGCCAGGAGCGGGCGATCGAGGGGTCGGCGGCCGGCCCGCTGGACTGGGCCTTGCCTTGCGCCACTGTCAGTACCTGCTGCAGGTGGCGGCTCTGGGGGTCCTGCATTGTTATTGTTCTCCGGTGTGGGGAGACGGGCGGCAGTTCCAGACTCTTGAGGCACCCATAGTCCGGCCCCCATAGCCCGGCAGCATCCTCCAGGGTCATGGGCATTGCAACCGCAGGCTGAGCAGCCAGTCATGGGCTGTATCAAGACTGGGACAAAGTGTCACCCGCCGCTGTTCCAGATCCGCCACAAAGCTGCTTATCCACGCCCCCTCGAATATCGATAAACCGCTCTGTTCCGCCCCTTTCCGCAGTCTGGCCCGGCCCTTGCTCTAGGCTTTAACCAGCGCAACAGCGCGTCCTCCCCCTGCATTAATAGAACAAGCACAAAAGCCAGGAGAACCTCACCATGCGTTACGCCCACCCCGGTACAGACGGCGCCATCGTTGCCTTCAAGGCCCGTTACGGCAACTACATCGGCGGCGAGTTCGTCGCCCCGGTCAAGGGCCAGTACTTCACCAATACCTCGCCGGTGAATGGCCAGGTGATCGCCGAGTTCCCGCGCTCCAGCGCCGAAGACATCGACCGCGCGCTGGACGCCGCCCACGCCGCCGCCGAGGCCTGGGGCAAGACCTCGGTGCAGGAGCGCTCGGGCATCCTGCTGAAGATCGCCGACCGCATCGAAGCCAACCTCGAACTGCTGGCCGTCACCGAGACCTGGGACAACGGCAAGGCCGTGCGCGAAACCCTGAATGCCGACATCCCGCTCGCCGCCGACCACTTCCGCTACTTCGCCGGCTGCCTGCGCGCCCAGGAAGGCGGCGCCGCCGAGATCGACGGCAACACCGTGGCCTACCACATCCATGAACCGCTGGGCGTGGTCGGGCAGATCATTCCGTGGAACTTCCCGCTGCTGATGGCCGCCTGGAAGCTGGCCCCGGCCCTGGCCGCCGGCAACTGCGTGGTACTCAAGCCGGCCGAGCAGACGCCGCTGGGCATCAGCGTGCTGCTGGAGCTGATCGGCGACCTGCTGCCGGCCGGCGTGCTCAACGTGGTGCAAGGCTTCGGCAAGGAAGCCGGCGAAGCGCTGGCGACCAGTAAGCGCATCGCCAAGATCGCCTTCACCGGCTCGACCCCGGTCGGCTCGCACATCCTCAAGTGCGCCGCCGAGAACATCATCCCCTCCACCGTCGAGTTAGGCGGCAAGTCGCCGAACATCTTCTTCGAAGACATCATGCAGGCCGAGCCGAGCTTTATCGAGAAGGCCGCCGAAGGCCTAGTGCTGGCGTTCTTCAACCAGGGCGAGGTCTGCACCTGCCCGTCGCGGGCGCTGGTGCAGGAGTCGATCTACCCGGCGTTCATGCAAGAGGTGATGAAGAAGGTCGCGCAGATCAAGCGCGGCGACCCGCTGGACACCGAGACCATGGTCGGTGCCCAGGCCTCCGAGCAGCAGTTCGACAAGATCCTCTCCTACCTGGAGATCGCCAAGACCGAAGGCGCCGAACTGCTCACCGGCGGCGGCGTGGAACAACTGGCCGGCAGCCTGGGCGGCGGTTATTACATCCAGCCGACCCTGCTCAAGGGCCACAACAAGATGCGCGTGTTCCAGGAGGAAATCTTCGGCCCGGTGGTCAGCGTGACCACCTTCAAGGACGAAGCCGAAGCCCTGGCGATCGCCAACGACACCGAGTTCGGCCTCGGCGCCGGCCTCTGGACCCGCGACATCAACCGCGCCTACCGCATGGGCCGGGCGATCAAGGCAGGCCGGGTGTGGACCAACTGCTACCACCTGTACCCGGCGCACGCCGCGTTCGGCGGTTACAAGAAGTCCGGCGTCGGCCGCGAAACCCACAAAGTGGCGCTGGAACACTACCAGCAGACCAAGAACCTGTTGGTCAGCTACGACACCAACCCGCTGGGCTTTTTCTAAGACTCGAATTCTCTGCGCACAAGCGGAAAGAGTCTGAAAACGCCTTCCACATAGCTAAAAACGCAACCGTCCGCGCCAGCCGTAACATCTTGTTGCAGCTGGCATGGGCGTTGCGTGCATCCGCAAGTCTCTTGGTCTGTTCAACTCTCAGGGCGGGTACTCAATGACTACGGCAACGCAACTCAAACCTACACTCGGCACCCTGCATCTATGGGGTATCGCCGTCGGCCTGGTGATTTCCGGGGAATACTTCGGCTGGAGCTACGGCTGGGGCACCGCCGGTACGCTGGGCTTTCTCATCACCGCGCTGATGGTGGCGGCGATGTACACCTGCTTTATCTTCAGTTTCACCGAATTGACCACCGCCATTCCCCATGCCGGTGGCCCGTTCGCCTACAGCCGCCGCGCCTTTGGTGAAAAAGGTGGACTGATCGCCGGGATCGCCACGCTGATCGAGTTCGTCTTCGCGCCACCGGCGATTGCCATGGCCATCGGCGCCTACCTGAACGTGCAGTTCCCGGAGCTCGACCCGAAGCACGCGGCGGTCGGCGCCTACTTCGTGTTCATGACCCTGAATATCCTTGGCGTCAGCATCGCCGCCACCTTCGAGCTGGTGGTCACCGTGTTGGCGGTGGCTGAGCTCTTGGTGTTTATGGGCGTGGTCGCGCCAGGCTTCAGCTTCAGCAACTTCGCGCTGAATGGCTGGGCCGGCTCCGACACCTTCAGCAGCGCGTCGATTTCCGGCATTTTCGCGGCGATTCCCTTCGCCATCTGGTTCTTCCTCGCCATCGAAGGCGCCGCCATGGCCGCCGAAGAAGCCAAAGACCCGAAACGCACCATCCCCAGAGCCTACGTCAGCGGCATTCTGACCCTGGTGTTCCTGGCGCTCGGCGTGATGATCATGGCCGGCGGCGTGGGCGACTGGCGCCAACTGTCGAATATCAACGACCCGCTGCCGCAGGCGATGAAAGCCGTGGTCGGCGACAACTCCACCTGGATGCACATGCTGGTGTGGATCGGTCTGTTCGGTCTGGTGGCGAGCTTCCACGGCATCATCCTCGGCTACTCGCGGCAGTTCTTCGCCCTCGCGCGCGCCGGTTACCTGCCGGCCGGCCTGGCCAAGCTGAACCGCTTCCAGACCCCGCACCGGGCGATCATCGCCGGTGGCGTGATCGGCATCGCGGCCATCTACAGCGATGGCCTGATCAATCTGCAAGGCATGACCCTGACTGCGGCGATGATCACCATGTCGGTGTTCGGCGCCATAGTCATGTACATCATCAGCATGCTCAGCCTGTTCAAACTGCGCCAAACCGAGCCGCATCTGGAACGCAGCTTCCGCGCACCGGGCTACCCGATTGTGCCGGGCATCGCGCTGCTGCTGGCGGTGGTCTGCCTGGTGGCGATGGCCTGGTTCAACACACTGATCGGCCTGATCTTCCTCGGCTTCATGGCTGCGGGCTTCATCTACTTCCAACTGACCGCTCATCAGCGCTCCAGCGCTCCGGTCGACGCCATGCTGACCGGCGCTTAAGAACCTGTTCAAGATCGTTGCGAGCGCAGGTTAGGCAAGGCGAAAGCAGGCGAAAAAGCGCAGTTTACACAGGGTAAATGAGCATTTTGAGCCTGTTTTCAACGCAGCATGACCCAGCGCAGTAGATATTGAACAGGTTCTAAGCTGCACCTCTGCCGGGCCCTGGCCCGACAGAGGCTCCATTCGGGTGCAGGCAACCGCCCATGCTATAAGCGTCGTGCGGTTTGCCTTTATATAGAGATGACGAGCCGTTTCAGGAGTACCCCGCGTATGGCCCGTTTTTCCCATTCCGTCGGAGTGGAAACCTACCGCTTCGACAGCCTCAAAGAAGTCATGGCCAAGGCCAGCCCCGCCCGCTCCGGCGATTTTCTCGCCGGCGTGGCCGCGAGCAACGATGGCGAGCGTGTCGCCGCGCAGATGGCGCTGGCCAACATCCCGCTCAAACACTTCCTCGACGAGGCGCTGATCCCCTACGAAGAGGACGAAGTCACCCGGCTGATCATCGACAGCCACGATGCCCAGGCGTTTGCCACCGTCAGCCACCTGACCGTCGGCGGCCTGCGCGACTGGCTGCTCAGCGAGCATGCCGATGAGGCCAGCCTGCGCGCCCTCGCCCCCGGCCTGACCCCGGAGATGGCCGCCGCGGTGTCGAAGCTCATGCGCGTGCAGGACTTGGTCCTGGTGGCGCAGAAGATCCGCGTGGTCACCCGTTTTCGTGGCACCCTCGGCCTGCGTGGCCGGCTGTCCACCCGCCTGCAGCCCAACCACCCGACCGACGAACCGGCCGGGATCGCCGCGAGCATTCTCGACGGCCTGCTGTACGGCAACGGCGACGCCATGATCGGCATCAACCCGGCCACCGACAGCATCGCCTCGATCTGCGCCATGCTGGAGATGCTCGACGCGATCATCCAGCGTTATGAGATCCCGACCCAGGCCTGCGTGCTGACCCACGTCACCACCTCGATCGCCGCGATCGAGCGCGGCGTGCCGCTGGACCTGGTGTTCCAGTCGATCGCCGGCACCGAGGCGGCGAATGCCAGTTTCGGCATCAACCTGCAGCTGCTGCAGGAAGGCTACGAAGCCGGGCTGAGCCTCAAGCGCGGCACCCTCGGCAACAACCTGATGTACTTCGAGACCGGCCAGGGCAGCGCGCTGTCGGCCAACGCCCACCATGGCCTCGACCAGCAGACCTGCGAGACCCGCGCCTATGCGGTGGCCCGGCACTTCAAGCCGTTCCTGGTCAACACCGTGGTCGGCTTCATCGGCCCGGAATACCTCTACAACGGCAAGCAGATCATTCGCGCCGGGCTGGAGGATCACTTCTGCGGCAAGCTGCTCGGTGTGCCGATGGGTTGCGACATCTGCTACACCAACCACGCCGAAGCCGATCAGGATGACATGGACATGCTGCTGACGCTGCTCGGCGTGGCCGGCATCAACTTCATCATGGGCATCCCCGGCTCCGACGACATCATGCTCAATTACCAGACCACCTCGTTCCACGACGCGCTCTATGCGCGGCAGACGCTCGGCCTGAAACCGGCGCCGGAATTCGAGGCCTGGCTGCACAACATGGGCATCTTCACCCAGGCCGATGGCCGTGTACGCTTCGGCGACAAGCTGCCGCCGGCGTTCCGCCAGGCGCTGGCACAGCTGAGCTAACGCCGAACCTGTAGGAGCGAGAACACGGCATGAACAACGACAACCCTATCTCCGGCACCAGCGAAAACCCCTGGCAGGAGCTGCGCCGCCTGACCCCGGCGCGGATCGCCCTCGGGCGCGCCGGCACCAGCCTGCCGACCGGCGCGCAGCTGGACTTTCAATATGCCCACGCGCAGGCGCGCGACGCCGTGCACCTGCAGTTCGATCACCCCGGCCTCAGCGCCCAACTGGCCGAGCGCGGCCGTGCCAGCTTGCTGCTGCACAGCGCCGCCGGCGACCGCCACAGCTACCTGCAACGGCCCGATCTGGGCCGCCGCCTGAATGACGCCTCGGCACAGCAGTTGCGCGCCTACGCCCAGGCCAATCCCGGCGGCGTCGACCTGGCGATAGTGGTGGCCGACGGTCTCTCGGCGCTCGCCGTACATCGGCATAGCCTGCCGTTTCTCGCGCGCCTGGAAGAGCAGGCGTTGGCCGAAGGCTGGTCGCTATCGCCGGTGCTGCTGGTGGAACAGGGCCGGGTCGCGGTAGCCGATGAAATCGGCGAACTGCTCGGCGCCCGCATGGTGGTGATCCTGATCGGCGAACGCCCGGGCCTGAGTTCGCCGGATAGCCTCGGCCTGTACTTCACCTATGCGCCCAGGGTCGGCCTGACCGACGCCTACCGCAACTGCATCTCCAACGTGCGCCTGGAAGGCTTGAGCTATGGCATGGCCGCGCACCGCCTGCTCTACCTGATGCGCGAGGCCTGTCGGCGCCAGCTGTCCGGGGTCAACCTCAAGGATGAGGCCGAAGTGCAGACCCTGACGTCCGGAGAAGGCCAGGGCCTAACGGCCAACTTCCTCCTCGCGGAGCCGCAGAGGCCAAAGAACCCGAGCTGATTGCCAACCTAAATACCGTCTCTCGCCTTAGTGCCGCAGGCCGGGCAGGGCGAAACCAGGCAAAAGGCTGTTGATTCATCCGAAAAAATCAAACGCTTGCTTGGATTGCGCTTTCTATAAGCTTTAGGCAGCATCGCTTCGACCGCTGGCATAGCACCTGCCTTGCCTGCCCCGCCCCATTCAATTGCAGCCGAGGCCCACCATGCGCATCGTCCAAGCCACCCTGGAGCATCTGGATCTGCTGGCTCCGTTATTCGTCAGATACCGCGAGTTCTATGGCGAGCTGCCTTATCCCGACTCGTCGAAAAAATTTCTCGAGAAGCGCCTGCGCCGCAAAGAGTCGGTGATCTACCTGGCGCTGGCCGATGACGACGACAAGCTGCTCGGCTTCTGCCAGCTCTACCCGAGCTACTCCTCGCTGTCGCTCAAGCGCGTGTGGATCCTCAACGACATCTACGTCGCCGAAGACGCCCGCCGCCAGTTGGTCGCCGACCGCCTGCTGCAAACCGCCAAGAAGATGGCCAAAGAGACCCAGGCCGTGCGGATGCGCGTATCCACCAGCAGCAACAACGCAGTGGCGCAGAAGGTCTACGAGTCGATCGGCTTTCGCGAAGACACCCAGTTCAAGAACTACGTGCTACCGATCAACGGCGACTGAGCGGGCAGCCCGAGAGGCTCGCCGTGCCGCACCAACGCATCCATTTGGTGCGGAACGGCGTCAGCTGCACAAACGCTAATCCAGCCGTGAGTACGGCTAACCGGCCGCTTAAGAACTACCGCGCTTGGCGAGCCGTCGCCCGCGCCAGCAGCCCTTCGTCGCAAGCTCGGACAACCGCTGCAACAAACTGAACCGCCACGACTTGCCCTTGCCCTTATAATGCCGACTTCAGCGCCGGCGCCCTCCAGGCCCGTGCATCGACTCCCCGCGCAGCGAAACAGGCGTTACATGGAATTCAACCCGCTTGACCTTATCCTGCACCTCGACGTCTACCTGGACTTGCTGGTCGCGAATTACGGCGCCTGGATCTACGCCATCCTGTTTCTGGTGATCTTCTGCGAGACCGGCCTGGTGGTGACGCCCTTCCTGCCCGGCGACTCCCTGCTGTTTATCGCCGGCGCCGTCTGCGCTAGCGGCGGCATGGACCCGCTCTTGCTGGCCGGACTGCTGATGCTGGCGGCGATCAGCGGCGACAGCACCAACTACCTGATCGGCCGCACCGTCGGCGAACGCTTGTTCCGCAACCCGGACTCAAAAATCTTCCGCCGCGACTACCTGCAACGCACCCACGACTTCTACGATCGCCACGGCGGCAAAACCGTGACCCTCGCACGTTTTCTGCCGATAGTACGGACCTTCGCACCCTTCGTCGCCGGCGTTGGCAAGATGCCCTACCCGCGTTTCCTCGCCTTCAGCGCGGCCGGCACCCTGGCCTGGGTCGGCGGCCTGGTCACGCTCGGTTACTTCTTCGGCAACGTGCCCTTTATCAAGCAGCACCTCACGCTGGCGATCATCGCCATCATCGGTCTGTCCCTGCTGCCTATGCTGATCGGCTGGCTGAAGCATCGCTTGCACCCGACAGCGTCCAGCAACCACGCCAAGCAACCCAACTGACGAGCCGGCGCCCATGTGGTTTCTCCGCTCCTGGCGCCACCGCCGCATCCTCGCCAAACATCCGCTTGATCCCGCCCTCTGGACCCGCGTACACCAACGCCTGCCGATTCTCGACGGCCTGAGCGGCGCCGAGGATCAACGCCTGCGCCAGCGTGCCGTGCTGTTTCTGCATGCCAAGCACCTGACCGCGCTGCCCGGCGTCGAGTTGGATGCCGAGGGGCGCCTGCTGCTGGCCGCCCAAGCACAACTACCCCTGCTGCACTTGGCCGACCTGGACTGGTACCAGGGTTTTCACGAACTGGTGCTCTACCCGGACGACTTCGTCAGCCCGCAGCGCCATCGCGACTCCAGCGGCGTGGTGCATGAGTGGCAGGGCGAACACAGCGGCGAAGCCTGGCTGCGCGGCCCGGTGATTCTGGCCTGGCCCGGCGTGCTCAGCAGCGGCGGCTGGGAGGCTTACAACCTGGTGATCCACGAACTGGCGCACAAGCTGGACATGCTCACCGGCGATGCCAACGGCCTGCCGCCGCTGCACAGCGATATGCGCCTCGAAGACTGGTCCAGCGCCATGCAGAGTGCCTATGACGACTTGAATGCCCGCCTCGACCGGCATCCGGATGCCGACACGCCGATTGACCCTTACGCCGCGGAAGACCCCGCCGAGTTCTTCGCCGTCACCAGCGAATACTTCTTCAGCGCCCCGGATGTGCTGGCAAGCGCTTACCCCGCGGTGTACGCGCAACTGAAAGCCTTCTACCGGCAAGACCCACTGGCGCGGCTGCGCCTATTGCAGGCCAGCCGACCGGGCTACCCGCACGCGACCAAAGGCTAAGCGCCCAAACATGGTAACGGCCGGGGAATATGCCTATAATCGCGCCCACTTTTTGACCTGAGCCACAGAGGTCAAAGCCTGTTTGGCCAACCCAGGGAACATCACCCATGAGCTACAGCAAGATCCCGGCAGGCCTTGATCTGCCGAACGACATCTACGTCGCCATCGAGATTCCGGCCAACCACGCGCCGATCAAGTACGAAATCGACAAGGACAGCGATTGCCTGTTCGTCGACCGCTTCATGGCCACGCCGATGTTCTACCCGGCCAACTACGGCTACATCCCCAACACCCTGGCCGACGATGGCGACGCCCTCGACGTGCTGGTGGTGACCCCGTATCCGGTGGCCCCAGGCTCGGTGATCCGCGCGCGCCCGGTCGGCATCCTGCACATGACCGACGAAGCCGGCGGCGACGCCAAGCTGCTCGCGGTACCGCACGATAAGCTGTCCGTGCTGTACAAAGACGTGCAGGAATACACCGACCTGCCAGCCCTGCTGCTGGAGCAGATCAAGCACTTCTTCGAGAACTACAAGGATCTCGAGAAAGGCAAATGGGTCAAGGTCGAAGGCTGGGGCAACGCTGACGCGGCCCGCGCCGAAATTCTTAAGGCGGTTGCGGCTTACCAAAAATAAGCCAAACCCACCCCCGAAAGGCCGGCCACAAGCCGGCTTTTTTATGCCCGCAATTTGCCCGAGCGCCCATGGCTCTGCTAGTGTCGCGGGCATCCGTATACCCCCGCCGAGTTGCCCATGGCCCGCAAAAAAGCCGCCTTAGATTTCGAACAATCCCTCGCCGACCTGCAAAATCTGGTCGAGCGCTTGGAAAACGGCGAGCTGTCGCTGGAAGACTCGCTGGCCGCCTTCGAGCAAGGCATCCGTTTGACGCGTGACTGCCAAACGGCGCTCGCCCAAGCCGAGCAGAAGGTGCAGATCCTCCTCGAGCGCGACGGCGAGCTGGAGGAAGCCCCCTTCGACGCGGAGCAATCCGCATGATCGCGGCCTACCAGAAAAGCTGTCAGATGCGCGTCGACGCGGCGCTGGAAGACCTCTTCGCGGCCCCGCGTAGCGAACTGACGCGGCTCTATCAGGCCATGCGCTACAGCGTGATCAACGGCGGCAAGCGCGTGCGCCCGTTACTGGTGTACGCCGCCTGCGAAGCGCTGGAGGGCGACATCGGACGCGCCGACGCCGCAGCCTGCGCGGTCGAGCTGATCCACGCTTACTCGCTGGTGCATGACGACCTGCCGGCGATGGACGATGACGACTTGCGTCGCGGTCAGCCGACCACCCACAAGGCCTTCGACGAGGCCAGCGCGATCCTCGCCGGTGACGGCCTGCAGAGCCTGGCCTTCGAAGTGCTCGCCGACCCGCAGCGCAACCCGCAGGACGCCGACCTGCGCCTGACGATGATCACCAGCCTGGCCGTTGCCGCCGGCCCCGCCGGGATGGTCGGCGGCCAAGCCATCGACCTCGGCTCGGTGGGCCGCAAGCTCGATCGGCACGCATTGGAAGTCATGCACCGGCACAAGACCGGCGCGCTGATCGAGGCCAGCGTGCGCCTCGGCGCGCTGGCCAGTGGCCGCGCGGATGAGCGGACGCTGAAGGCCTTGCAGAGCTACGCCCAGGCGGTCGGCCTGGCGTTCCAGGTGCAGGACGACATCCTCGACGTGGAAAGCGATACCGCCACCCTGGGCAAACGCCAAGGCGCCGATATCGCGCGCGACAAACCGACCTACCCGGCCCTGCTCGGCCTCGACGCCGCCAAGGCCTACGCCCTGGAGTTGCGCGACCAGGCGCTGCACGCTCTGCGCCCCTTCGACGAAGCCGCCGAACCGCTGCGCGAACTGGCGCGCTACATAGTTGAACGACGCAGCTGAGCCGCAATAAAACAACGCCGGGCACTGCCCGGCGTTGTTGTGTCGACCTCTGCCTTAGAGCGTTTCGCGCGCCGGCAACAACCGCAGCCTGAGCAACAACCAGGGCATCAACGCCGCCACGAACAACCCCATGGTCAGGCCTCGAATGCCCTGCCAGAACAGCGGTTGCAGCGCCAACTGCGGGCCCAGCCATTTGAGCAGCGCCTGCAAGCCGATAAACGCCAGTGCGCCCAACGCGGCCGCCAACGCCCGCTTCCACCACAGGGTTGCCGTGGCAAAGCCGACCTGCCGGTAACCGAACAACACCCCGGCCAGCAAACCCGTGAGCAAGGGCACATAGTTCGGCGCCACACCCTGCCAGGTGAAGGAGCAGAGCAGCGCCACCACCGTGATCAGCGCCAGATGCCAAAGTGCATTGGCCTGCCGCCACCAGCTCCAATTCTTGACCTGCGCAAACAGCAGCAGGGTCACGCCGCCAAGCAGCGCACCCGCCAGTACGTCCTCAAGGTCATGGGCGCCGAGATAGAGCCGGCTGAAGATAATCCCCGTCACCACCACCCCGCTCAGCAGCCAGAACCAGGGGCGGCGCACTTCATAGGCCAGCCAGAGCCAGAGCACCACGGCGATCTGCGCATGGCCGCTGGGCATGCCGAAGCTATCGCCTACCGCATGATCCATGCGCAAGGCCAGATCCGGCCGCGGGTCCTGCCAGAGATCCTTCAGGTAGGCGTTCAATACCGCCGTGATCGCCACCAGCACGAACAAGCGCATAAACACCGACTTGCTCCAGGCCCAATAGCCCAAGGGCAAAAAGAACAGGATGAATTTTTCGTAGCCAAGCAGCGTGAACAGTCGCATCAGCGGCGTTAGCCAGTCGCTGCGCAGGGGCAACACCCAGTCGAGATTGTGCAGCAGGTCGAGCATCGCGGGGCCTTAAGCGGTTGCAACCGCTGGTTAGGGATTATGGGTGGGCAGCGCTCGCCACTTCTAATGCACCGCCGTACCACTTTGCAAGCTGGGCAGGCACACACGGCATTATCGGCGCGGCCTGTGGCCAAACATTCGCCCCGAGCAGCACGCTTCCTCTGCGCGGCGCCGGCGGCCCAAGCGAGGGCAGCGGCATAACCGACACCTTGGCTTGGGCCGCCAAGGCGCATCAGGTAAACTGCCGCATCTTTTATACCTATAACGATCTGCCTGATGCCCACGACGTTTCACGAGATTCCCCGCGAACGCCCCGCAACGCCTCTGCTCGACAGCGCAGAGACGCCGGCCGGGCTGCGTCGCCTGGGCGAGGCGGAGCTGGAGACGCTCGCCGATGAACTGCGCCAAGACCTGCTCTACACGGTCGGGCAGACCGGCGGGCATTTCGGTGCCGGCCTCGGCGTGGTCGAGCTGACCATCGCCCTGCACTACGTCTTCGATACTCCGGAAGATCGCCTGGTGTGGGATGTCGGCCATCAGGCCTACCCGCACAAGATCCTCACCGGCCGCCGCCAGCAGATGACCACGCTGCGCCAGAAGGACGGCATCGCCGCCTTCCCTCGGCGCAGCGAGAGCGAGTACGACACCTTCGGCGTCGGTCACTCCAGCACCTCGATCAGCGCCGCCTTGGGCATGGCCATTGCGGCGCAGCTGCAAGGCAGCAAGCGCAAGTCGGTGGCCGTGATCGGTGACGGCGCGCTGACCGCAGGCATGGCCTTCGAGGCGCTGAACCATGCCTCGGACGTCAAAGCCAACATGCTGGTGGTGCTCAACGACAACGACATGTCGATCTCGCACAACGTCGGCGGCCTGTCGAATTACCTGGCGAAAATCCTCTCCAGCCGCACCTACGCGAGCATGCGCGAGGGCAGCAAGAAAGTGCTGTCACGCCTGCCCGGCGCCTGGGAGATCGCCCGCAAGACCGAAGAGCACGCCAAGGGCATGCTGGTGCCCGGCACCCTGTTCGAGGAATTGGGCTGGAACTACATCGGCCCGATCGACGGCCACGACCTGCCGACCCTGATCACCACGCTGCGCAATATGCGCGACCTGGAAGGCCCGCAGTTCCTCCATGTGATCACCAAGAAGGGCAAAGGCTTCGCCCCGGCCGAGCTGGACCCGATCGGCTATCACGCGATCACCAAGCTGGAGCCGATCAACGCCCCGGCCAGCGCCCCCCTCTCAATTCCCAAGCAGGCCGCCGGGCCGAAGTACTCCAGCGTGTTCGGCCAATGGCTGTGCGACATGGCCGAGACCGACCCGCGCCTCACCGGCATCACCCCGGCGATGAAGGAAGGCTCGGATCTGGTGGCCTTCAGTGAGCGCTTCCCGCAGCGCTACTTCGACGTCGCGATTGCCGAGCAGCACGCCGTCACCCTCGCCGCCGGCATGGCCTGCGAGGGTGCCAAACCGGTGGTGGCGATCTATTCGACCTTCCTCCAGCGCGGCTATGACCAACTGATTCACGATGTGGCGGTGCAGCACCTCGACGTGCTGTTCGCCATCGACCGCGCCGGCCTGGTCGGCGAAGACGGCCCGACCCACGCCGGCAGCTTCGACCTCTCCTACCTGCGCTGCATCCCCGGCATCCTGGTGATGACCCCGAGCGACGAGAGCGAACTGCGCAAGATGCTCACCACCGGTTATCTGTTTCAAGGCCCGGCGGCGGTGCGTTACCCGCGCGGCAGTGGCCCGAATGCCGTGATCGAGCCGGGACTCGAACCACTGGAAATCGGCAAGGGCCTGGTTCGCCGCCAAGGCCAGAAAGTCGCCCTACTGGTGTTCGGCGTACAGTTGGCCGAGGCCCTGGTAGTCGGCGCGAACCTGGATGCAACCGTGGTCGACATGCGTTTCGTCAAACCACTGGACGAGGCGCTGGTTCGCCAATTGGCGGCCAGCCACGACCTGCTGGTGACCATCGAAGAGAACTCGGTGATGGGCGGTGCCGGCTCGGCCGTCAGCGAATTCCTCGCCCGTGAGAACCTGCTGCAGCCGATCCTGCACCTGGGTCTGCCCGACTATTACGTCGAGCACGCCAAACCGGCGGCCATGCTCGCCGAGTGCGGCCTGGATGCCGCCGGCATCGAAGCGTCCGTGCGCGCACGCCTGGCGCTGCTGGCCTAGGGGGCGCGAGCTAGTAGTTGGCAGAGCTTCTCGGTCGCCCCGAGCATCTGCAAACTGGGGCGCTCCAGGCCCTTATCCGGAATCGCCCAGACTTGCCGGCGTTGCACTGCCGTCAGTTGCGGCCAGGCTTGCCAGGCGGCAGCCAAGCCCGGCGAGCTGAGCAGAATCACCTGCGGATCACGCGCCAGCACCGCCTCGACGCTGACCTGCGGCGCCGGCAGGGGCAAATCGGCGAACAGGTTCTCGGCGCCGCAGACCCGCAGCGCATCGCCGATGATCTGCCGGTTACCTATGGTATAGAGCGGCGTGTCCCAGATCTGATAGAACACCCGCAGCGGCACTGCGCGCCGATAACGCCGGCGCAGCTCGCTCAGGCGCGCCTGGAAGTCGGCCGCCAACTGCTCGGCGCGCTGGGCACGATTGAGGCGGCGGCCGAGTTCGAGCACTTGCTGGCCGAGCGCCTCCAGGCTGTGCGGCTCGGCTTCATACAACGGAATGCCGAAGCGCTTTAGCTGCTCACGCTGGCTGGCGCTGATGCTGCCGGGCCAGAGCAGCACCAGATCGGGCTTAAGCGCCAGCAGGCTTTCCAATTCCAGCTGGCCATAACGCCCGACCGAAGGCAGATGCGCCAGCGCGGCCGGACGCTCACCGCCATCCAGCACGCCGACCAACAGGCCAGCGGCATCCAGCTCCAGCATGATTTCACTGAGGGACGGCGCCAGGCTGACCACCCGCTCGAACGCCGCCGCCGGCCAAGCCAGCGCCAGCAGCAGACAGACGAGTAGTGGGCGCATCAGCCGAGTTGGCGGGGAATGCGGTAGAGGTACAACAGCACCAGACTGGACAACGCCAGCAGGATCAGCGGGATCGCCTCCAGCCCGGCGAACACCGCGAGCGCCGCGATCCAGGCCGGCAGCCCGGCGCCGAGAAACGCCAGGCGCCGCCGATTCGCCAGTTCCCGCCAGGCATCCGGCTCGGCTGGCGTATCGAGGGCCTTTTCGGTGGCGATCAGCGCGCGCTTGTAGGCGCCGAACAGCGGCAGGCTGACGAACATCGAGGCCAACCCGGCAATGAACAACGGCATCGCCAACACCGAGACCGCCTGGTCGGCACCGAACAACAGGTTGAGAAGCAACAGCGGCGCCAGGGTCAGAGCCAACTGCCGCCACCAGACCAGAGCCAGACGCCGCCGCACCGCATTGCGGGTCACAGACTGTCCTCGGCCTCGCCTTGGTGCTGGTTGCCCAGCAGATGGCCGAGCTTGCCGGCCTTGGTCGCGAGGTAGTGCTTGTTGTGCGGGTTGTGCTCGATCTGCAGCGGCATACGTTCGGCGACCGGAATGCCCATGTCGGCCAACGCCTTCAGTTTGCGCGGATTATTGGTCATCAACTTTAGCGAGCCGATCCCCAAGTGCTTGAGCATCGGCAGGCAAATGCCGTAGTCGCGCTGATCGGCACCGAACCCCAGACGCTCATTGGCCTCGACGGTATCGGCGCCGCCATCCTGCAACTCATAGGCGCGGATCTTGTTCAGCAAGCCAATCCCGCGGCCTTCCTGCCGCAGGTAGAGCAGCACACCGCGGCCTTCTTTGGCGATGGCGCGCAGCGCGGCCTCCAGCTGAAAGCCGCAATCGCAGCGCAGGCTGAACAAGGCATCACCGGTCAGGCACTCGGAGTGCAGACGACCGAGTACCGGCGCACCATCCGCCACATCGCCCAGGGTGAGCGCCACATGTTCACGCCCGGTGGCCTCCTCGCGAAAGCCATGCATGGTGAACACTGCGAAAGGGGTAGGCAGCTGGGAGGCGGCGACGAAGACGACAGGCACCGGATGCTCCTGTAGATAAGAGGGCGGAAAATTTGCAAGGGCGGCATTGTAACAGCAGCATCCGCCGGCGAGTCAGCCTGAATTGCTGGCCATAAAGATCAAAGCCTTTGATCTTTAGAACCTGTTCAAGATCAAAACTTGCGGTTTTTAGCTCAGAGCTTGGACTCCAGCACCAGCACGCCCTGCTCCTCGCGCCAACTCACGCGATTGAGGAAGCTCATGCCGAGCAGCGCCTCGGTCGGCCCAGCGCCTTCCAGCACCATCGCTTCCACCCCGAGCACTTCCAGGCCGCCGACCTTGACCCGATCGAGGGTGATGCGCCAGGCCTTGGCCGTGCCGCTCGCGGTGTTGACCACCATCGGCCGCCCCTCCACCCGATAATCGATCCCCAGGCGCTTGGCCTGGGCATCGTTCAGCGCGACGGAGGTGGCGCCGGTATCGACCAGGAACTGCACCGGCTGGCCATCGACCGCACCGGCAATCCAATAATGCCCACCGACGCCCTTGGCGATGCTCAGCTGCGTCTTGGTCGGCGCGGCAAAGCCTTCGCTGTACTCGCGGCTGAGGCCGTAGGCGCGCTCCACGCCATCCACCCGCAGCACCGCGCCGCGGCTGTCGGCGCTGACCACCAGCACCCCACCGGGGCCGGTCTGGCCGACCCTCACCAGCTTGCGCTGGCCCTCGACACTCAGCACCGCGGCCCCCGGAAACAGGCCGACCACCCGCACCTGAGTAGCGGCCCAGAGGCTCCCAGCAGTCGTCAGCAGTACAGCGGCACAGAATAGGTTCAGGCTACGCATCGGGTTCCTCTCGATCCTTAAAAGGGCTAGGGTTGCTGCCAACGGGCGTACAGCCGACGCCGATTAGCGGTGTTTACCAACTGGGCCAGGCTCTTGAGCGCCGAGCAGTAGTGCTAAGCAGAAGTCACGCATAAGCCGTTCCCTCAGGCCACGCCCCAGACCACCAACTGCATCGTCAACCAGGCGAAGACCCCGGCCAGCACGTCATCCAGCATGATGCCGACGCCGCCATGCACATGCCGGTCGATCCAGTGGATCGGCCAGGGCTTGATGATGTCGAAAAAGCGAAACACCAGGAAGCCCAGCAGCAGCCACTGCCAGCCTTCCGGTACCAGCCAGAGGGTGATCCACATGCCGACCATTTCGTCCCAGACGATGCCTTCGTGGTCATGCACGCGCAGGTCATCGGCGACCTTGCCGCACAGCCAGAAGCCGAACAGCATGGTTGCCCCGAGCATCAGCCAATAGCCCCAATCCGGCAGCAGCTGCCACAGCGGAATGAATGGCAGCGCCACCAATGAGCCCCAGGTGCCCGGCGCTTTCGGCAGGGTACCGGAGCCGAAGCCAAAGGCGAGGAAATGCCAGGGATTGCGCCATACCGAAGGCGGCACCTTGCTGATGGAATCAGTCACCGCCACTCCCAAAATGTTGATAGCCGCGCACCGGCGGGGTGATGGCCTGACCGGCCGTATCCACCAGCCGTACACCCTGCCCCGCTTCGACCCGGCCAATCACCTGGATCGGCCAACCGTCCGCCTGCAATGCCGACAGGTGTTCCGCCGGCAAGGTGAAGGCCAGTACGTAGTCATCCCCGCCACTGAGCGCACACTGCCAAGCCGCGGCCTCATCGAGCAACGCCCGCACGGCCGAGGACATTGGCAGCTGGTCGCGCTCGACCCGCAACGCGACGCCGGAGGCCGCGGCGATATGCCCGCAGTCCGCCAGCAAGCCGTCGGAGATATCCAGCGCCGCCGAGGCCTTACCGCGCAAGGCCAGTCCCAGGCCCAACTGCGGTTGCGGCGACCAGTAGCGCGCCAGCAACGGCGCGGCGATCTCCGCCGGCGCCTGCCGCTGACCGAGCACCAGCGGCAAAGCCGCCGCGGCATCGCCCAAGGGCCCGCCGACACAGAGCAGCTCGCCCGGCCGGGCGCCCTTGCGCGTCAGCGCCTGGCCGGCCGGCACCCGACCGAACACGGTCAGGGTCAGACTCAGCGGGCCGCGGGTGGTATCGCCACCGATCAGCGTCAGGCCACAGCCTTGTGCCATGCGGTCGAGCCCGCGGGCAAAAGCCTCCAGCCAGGCGGGTTCGGCGTGCGGCAAGGTCAAGGCCAGGGTAAAACCGACAGGGTTGGCGCCCATCGCCGCCAGATCGCTGGCCGCGACCGCCAGGGCCCGTTGGCCCAGGAGGAAAGGATCGCAGGGGTCGGGGAAATGCACCCCGGCGACCAGGGTGTCGGTGGAGATCGCCAACTGTTCGCCCGCCGGCACGGCCAGCAGCGCACAGTCATCGCCGATACCCTGCACCACGCCTTCGCCAGCCTGCGCACAGGGCGCAGCGGCGAAGTAGTGGCGGATCAGTTCGAATTCACCCACGCGGCAGGCTGAGTGCGGTCAGCGCTTGTTGGCGCGGACTTCAGCTTCGCGCAGGCGCGGCGCCAACTTGTCCAGCACGCCATTGACAAACTTGTGCCCGTCGGTGGCGCCAAACACCTTGGCCAGCTCGATGCCTTCGTTGATCACCACGCGATACGGTACGTCCACGCGCTTGAGCAACTCGAAGGTCGACAGGCGCAGAATCGCCAGTTCAACCGGATCGAGTTCTTCCAGCGGACGATCCAGGCAAGGCGTCAAGGCCTCGTCGATCTCGGTCTTATTGGCCGGGACGCCGTGGAGGATTTCACGGAAGTAGGCACCGTCGACCGCAGTGAAATCGTTGTCGACGCGAAATTGCGCCTCGATTTCGTTGATCGCCTGGCCGGCCAGGTGCCACTGATACAGCGCCTGCATGGCCAGGCTGCGCGCTTGCCGGCGCGCCGCGATCTTGCCGGTCGGGGCGTTCGGGCCTTTTTCGGCGGGCGGGTTGAAGGTGTCGTCTTCGTCGTTAATCACTTGGCCTCCAACTGTGCCAGCAGGCTGACCATTTCCAGGGCGGAGAGTGCAGCTTCGGCGCCCTTGTTGCCGGCCTTGGTACCGGAACGCTCGATGGCTTGCTCGATGGAGTCGACGGTCAAGACGCCGAAGGCCACCGGCACACCGAACTCCATGGACACCTGGGCCAGGCCCTTGGTGCATTCACCGGCGACGTATTCGAAGTGCGGCGTGCCGCCACGAATGACCGCGCCCAAGGCGATGATCGCGTCATATTCGCTGCGCTGAGCGACTTTCTGGGCGACCAGTGGAATCTCGAAGGCACCCGGCGCGCGGATGATGCAGATGTCGCTTGCGCTCACACCGTGACGAACCAGCGCATCAACGGCGCCGCTCACCAGGCTTTCAACCACGAAGCTGTTGAAGCGGCCGACCACCAGGGCATAGCGGCCTTTGGGGGCGATGAAAGTACCTTCGATGGTCTTCAGGGTCATGAGCGTTCTCGTCGTGAAAGAGCAAATCTATATTGAAAAACCCTGGGCGCGAATCCGCGTCCCATCGGGCTGTTAACAGGCTGTGTGAAAACGTGCGAGCGAAGGTCAGGCAAAGCAAAAACAGGCGAGGACGCGGAGTTGACTGCAGTCAATGAGCATTCCGAGCCTGTTTTTAACGCAGCATCACCGATGCGCAGTAGTTTTCACGCGGCCTTTATTCAGAGGGCAGATATTCTACTACCTCCAGGTCGAAACCGGATATCGCGTTGAACTTCATCGGCGAGCTCAGCAGGCGCATCTTGCGCACGCCGAGGTCACGCAGGATCTGCGAGCCGGCACCGACCGTGCTGTAGGTGGTCGGATTGGTAATCTTCGGCTCGCTACCCAACTGGCGCTCCAGGTGCGCCAACAGGTCTGGACCGGTCAGCGGATTACCCAACAGCAGCACCACACCGCTACCCGCTTCCGCCACCTTGGCCATGGCCGCACGCAGACTCCAACGGCCCGGCTGCCTGACCATAAACAGGTCGCGCAGCGGCTCCATGTTGTGCACGCGCACCAGGGTCGGCTCTTCCGGGCAGATCTTGCCCAGGGTCAGCGCCATGTGCACGGCGTCTTCCACCGAATCACGGTAGGTGACCAGGTTGAAGTGACCCAGCTCGCTATCCAGCGGCTGCTCGGCGATGCGCTCGACCGTGCGCTCGTGGATCAGGCGGTAGTGAATCAGGTCGGCGATGGTGCCGATCTTGATCCCGTGCTCGGCGGCGAACGCCTCGAGCTCGGCACGCCGGGACATGGTGCCGTCGTCGTTCATGATTTCGCAGATCACCCCGGACGGCTCGAAGCCACCCATCCGCGCCAGGTCACAGGCCGCCTCGGTATGCCCGGCACGCGCCAGCACGCCACCGGGCTGGGCCATCAGCGGGAAGATATGCCCGGGGCTGACGATGTCTTCGGCTTTCGCGCCGGGTGCCGCCGCCGCCTGCACGGTACGCGCCCGGTCGGCGGCCGAGATGCCGGTGGTGACCCCTTCCGCCGCCTCGATCGAGACGGTGAACTTGGTGCCGAAACCGGAGCCATTGCGTGGCGCCATCAGCGGCAGCTTGAGCAGCTCGCAGCGCTCACGGCTCATCGGCATGCAGATCAGGCCACGGGCATGCTTGGCCATGAAGTTGATGTGCTCGGCCCGCACACACTCGGAGGCGATGATCAGGTCGCCTTCATTCTCGCGATCCTCGTCATCCATGAGGATGACCATCTTGCCCTGACGGATGTCTTCAAGCAGTTCTTCAATACTATTGAGAGCCATGGGGCGTCCCTTCAATTCAATGTTTGAGGTAGCCGTTTTCGGCCAGAAAGCTTTCAGTCAGGCCCGAGGCCTTGGGTTCGGCAGCCTGGTCGCCCAGCAACAAGCGCTCCAGATAGCGCGCCAACAAATCCACTTCGAGGTTGACCTGCCGCCCCGGCCGGTAGTCGGCCATGATGGTTTCACCCAGGGTGTGCGGCACTATGCACAGCTCGAACTCGGAGCCATTCACGGCGTTCACCGTCAGGCTGGTGCCGTCGACGGTGATCGAGCCCTTGAGGGCAATGTACTTGGCCAGCTCACGCGGGGCACGAATGCGAAACTGCACGGCGCGGGCCTTATCCTCGCGAGACAGCACTTCACCGACGCCATCGACATGGCCACTGACCAGATGACCGCCCAGGCGGCTGCTCAGGGTCAGGGCTTTTTCCAGGTTGACCTTGCTGCCAGCCTTGAGGTCGATAAACGCACTGCAGGCCAGGGTTTCGCGACTGACGTCGGCCCAGAAGCCATCGCCCGGCAGCTCCACCGCGGTCAGGCACACGCCGTTCACCGCGATGCTGTCACCCAGCTTGACGTCGGCCAGATCCAGCTTGCCGGTCTCGACATAGACGCGCACATCGCCGCCTTTCGGGCTGAGCGCGCGGATGGTGCCGAGGGCTTCGATAATGCCGGTAAACATAAGATCCTCCACGAGCACTTAACCCGCGCCGGGCGCGGGCCGGGAATTATACGCTGCCTGCCGCTGTCGGCACGGCAATGATCCGCCAGTCGTCGCCGACCGCACGCATCTCGATGATTTTCAACGGCGTCGCCTCGGCCATCCGCGCCAAGGGCAGATCGAGCAAGGGGCGCGCACTGGAGCCGAGAAACTTGGCCGCGACGAACAACTGATACTCATCCACCAGCCCTTGCCGGGCAAACGCCCCAGCCAAGCGCGGACCGGCCTCCACCAGCACTTCGTTGACCCCGCGCGCAGCCAGCTCGGTGAGCAACTTGCGCAGATCGACATGCCCATCGCTGCCCGGGATTGCCAGCAACTCGTGGCCTTCCTCGAGGAAGCGCTCCCGCGCCGCGGCCGCCGCACAGGTCGCCACCAAGGCCGCACCGGCCTGATAAAACGGCGCCGTCAGCGGCACGCGCAGGCGCCCGTCGACCAGCACCCGCAGCGGCGGGCGGGTCATGGCCAGCGCGGTCAATTCCGCATTCAGACCCAGTTCATCCGGGCGCACGGTCAAGCGCGCCGCATCGGTTAATACCGTATCGGCACCGGTCAGCACCACGCTGGCGCGGGCGCGCAGGCGCTGCACCGCGGCACGCGCGGCGGGCCCGGTAATCCACTGGCTTTCACCGCTGGCCATGGCGGTGCGCCCGTCCAGGCTCATCGCCAGCTTCACCCGCACGAACGGCAGGCCGTGCTCCATCCGCTTGATAAAACCGGCATTCAGCGCCCGCGCTTCGCTTTCCAGCACGCCGCTCTGCACCGCGATGCCGGCCTGCATCAGCCGCAGCAGGCCACGCCCGGAGACCTCCGGATTGGGGTCCTGCATGGCCGCCACCACCCGCGTAACACCGGCCTCCACCAGGGTAGCGGCACAGGGTGGCGTACGCCCGTGATGGCTGCAGGGTTCCAGGGTGACGTAGGCGGTGGCGCCACGGGCTCTAGCACCCGCCTGGCGCAAGGCATGCACTTCCGCATGTGGCTCGCCGGCGCGGGCATGCCAGCCTTCGCCGACGATCTGCCCGTCGAGCACTATCACGCAGCCGACCCGCGGATTCGGATGGGTGGAATACAGGCCCTTGCGGGCCAGTTCGAGGGCGCGGGCCATAAATTGCGGGTCGAGAACGGTCGGATCGGGAGGGCTCATCACTCTTTCGACGGCTCGCGGGACAGCCGGTCGATTTCCTCGCGGAACTCGTTGAGATCCTGAAAGCGCCGATACACCGAGGCGAAGCGGATATAGGCGACTTCATCGAGCTTCTGCAGCTCGCCCATCACCAGCTCACCCAGCACCAGCGACTTGATCTCGCGCTCGCCGGCGGCGCGCAGCTTGTGCTTGATATGGGCGATCGCCGCTTCCAGGCGCTCGATACTGACCGGGCGCTTCTCCAGCGCGCGCTGCATGCCGGCGCGCAACTTGTCTTCGTCGAAGGGCTGGCGGCTGCCGTCCTGCTTGATCAGGCGCGGCATCACCAGCTCGGCGGTTTCGAAGGTGGTGAAGCGCTCTTCGCAGGCCAGGCATTCGCGCCGACGGCGCACTTGCTCGCCCTCGGCGACCAAACGCGAGTCAATAACCTTGGTGTCATTGGCGCCGCAGAAGGGACAGTGCATAGATAGCAGGCAGCAGAAAAAAGGAGGCCCATGGTAGCGCATCCCACTGGCAAGACAAGCCACGTGCTTTGCGGTATATAGGCGCCCGCACCTTAAATTGCTCTTGTCGTAACGGAACCGCCCCATGCTGCTGCGCCCGCTTGCTCTGCTCATCGCCCTTGGCCTGCTCGCCGCCTGCACGAGTAAAGCGCCCGCGCCGCTGCCAGCACCCGCCAAGGCAGCCGCCACGGCGACACCGCTGCCGGCCCACCTGCGCGAACTGAGCGGCAGCCTGCTCGATGTACCGGCCGGCGGCGATGTGGAACTGGCACTGCTGGTGATCGATGAGCGCAACCGCCCACAGCGCCTGCTCGGCAATATCACGCTGAGCGGTAACGGCGCGACGCTGCGCTTCAGCCTGCGCTTCAACCCCGAGTCTTTTCCGCCCGGCGCGCGCGTCGAATTGCGCGGCAGAGTCAGCCGCTCGGCACAACTGATCTTGCGCCTGCCGCCGCTACGCATTCAGTCCGCGACCAGCCAGGCGCTCGGCGAACTGCGCTTCGAGAGCGCACCATGAAGGCGCCCAGCACGCTGCAAGCGGCCCTCGGCGAACTGCTCGGCGATGCCCAGCTAGTCGCCGAAACCTTGCCCGGCACCACGCTGAAACTCTGGCTGATCGACGCCGCCAACATGGATCACGCCTTCAGCCCCGAGGAAACCCGACGCATCCTCGAAGAGCCGCCGTACTGGAGTTTCTGCTGGGCCAGCGGCCTGGTGCTGGCGCGCTGGCTGGCCGAACGCCCGGAGTGGGTGCGCGGCAAACGCGTGCTAGATTTCGGCGCCGGCTCCGGCGTCGCGGCGATTGCCGCGGCCAAGGCCGGCGCCGCCGAAGTAGTGGCCTGCGATCTGGACCCGCTGGCCATCGCGGCCTGCCGGGCGAATGCCGAACTGAACGGCGTGGAGTTGAGCTACTCGCTGGATTTCTTTGCCGAGGCCGACCGCTTCGACCTGATTCTGGTCGCCGACGTGCTCTACGACCGCGCCAATCTGCCGCTGCTGGATCAGTTCCTCACGCGCGGCAAGCACGCGCTGGTGGCCGACTCGCGAGTGCGCGACTTTCAGCACCCGAGGTATCGGCGCCTGGATATAGTCGAAGCCTGCACCTGGCCGGACCTGGCAGAGCCCGCCGAATTCCGCCAGGTCAGCCTGTATCACGCTTCGCGCGACTGAAGCGCTGGCTTTCCCGTCACTCAATCCCCACTTATAGTTGCAGCCACTCAGCAGTGAGCGCCCTTGCGCGCCAACCCTTTCCGCGTTTTCGAGAATTCCGATGAGCCAGGACACGCCCTACATCTTCGACGTCAGCACGGCCAGCTTCGACCAACTGGTAATCCAGAACTCCTTTCACAAACCGGTGCTGGTAGATTTCTGGGCGGACTGGTGCGCCCCCTGCAAGGCGCTGATGCCGCTGCTGGCGCAGATCACCGAGGGTTACCGCGGCGAGTTGCTGCTGGCCAAGGTCAATTGCGATCTCGAGCCCGACGTCGTCGCCCGTTTCGGCATCCGCAGCCTGCCGACCGTGGTGCTGTTCAAGGATGGTCAGCCGGTCGATGGCTTCACCGGTGCCCAGCCGGAGTCGGCGATCCGCGCGATCCTCGAGCCGCACGTCCAGGCACCGCCGCCGCCCGCCGCCGATCCGCTGGAAAGCGCCCAGGCGCTATTCGCCGAAGGCCGCATCGGCGACGCCGAAAGCCTGCTGAAACAGCTGCTGAGCGAAGACAGCGAGCAGCCCGCCGCACTGATTCTGTACGCGCACTGCCTGGCCGAACGTGGCGAGCTAAGCGAAGCGCAAAACGTGCTGGACGCAGTGAAAGGCGATGGGCACAAACAAGCCCTGGCCAGCGCCCGTGCACAACTGACCTTCCTGCGCCAAGCCGCCGACCTGCCGGAAGTCGCCAGCTTGAAAACCCGCCTGGCGCAAAACGCCGAAGATGATGAAGCGGTTTATCAGCTGGCCGTGCAGCAACTGGCCCGCCAGCAATACGAGCCGGCACTCGACGGTTTGCTGCGCCTGTTCATCCGCAACCGCGGCTACGCCGAGGGCCTGCCGCACAAGACCTTGCTGCAGGTGTTCGACCTGCTGGGTAACGAGCATCCGCTGGTCAGCAACTACCGGCGCAAGTTGTACCAGGCGTTGTATTGATCGGCCCAGGCTCGGCGGGGTGAGGCCGCAGCACAGAGACAAAAGCGAACCCGAGCGCCCTACCCCACCCAGCGATACAGCGGCGCATCCGCGCCGTTTTCCAACTGCACCTGCGGGCAATGCCGCAGCCGCACCAGCAGGCGCTTGCTGGCCGCGGCGCTGCCGGTCAGTGCCTGCAACTCCGCCAATAAGTCCGGCCCCTCCATTTGCCCGGCGTTGCGCAACAGCTCCTGCACCGTCCGCCAAAGCCCCTCGCCCGACAGCTCCGGCGCGCTGGACGGCTCGACGACTGCGGCCTTGCGCGGCAACTGTGCCGCCAGGCGCGCCCAGTCCTCGTCTCCCAGTTCCAGCGTCAGATCGACCGGCCACTCGCCGATCTGTCCACGAATGCGCAGCATAGAAACACCCTCGAGTTCACTGTCGCCATGCTCCCACGCACATCGCGCGCCGCCAAGCAGGCTAGCCAGCACGCAAAAGCTGTTATAACATAACAACCTCGCCGCTTCGCCTTGCCCGCCACGGAGATTGTCCATGCGCCGCCTGCTGCTCGCCCTACCCTTTGCCCTGCTGCCCCTGGCCAGCGCTTACGCCCATGGCGATGAACACCAACATGAGGAACACGCCAGCCTGGGAAAACACGAGCATGGCGTGGCCGAGCTGAACGTGGTGCTGGATGGCCAGAGCCTGGAAATCGAACTGGAAAGCCCGGCGAAGAATCTGCTCGGCTTCGAACATCTGGCCAAGAGCGCGGCCGACCAAGCCAAGGTCGCCGCTGCCCGCGCCGAGCTGGAACAGCCGCTGAGCCTGTTCGGCCTGCCAGTCGCCGCCGGTTGCACAGTGGCCAAACAGGAACTGGAAAGCCCGCTGTTCGCCGAGGCCAAGGCCGAGAGAGCAGGCGAGATTGAACATAGCGAGGTCCACGCTCGCTATCAGCTGAGCTGTAGTGCCCCTGCCGAACTCAAAGCGGTGAGCCTGAGTGGGTTGTTCGACAAATTCCCCGGCACCGAAAAAATTCAGGTACAACTGATCGGCCCCAAAGGTCAGCAAGGGATCGAGGCCACGGCGGCCAACCCCACCCTGAGCTTCTAAAACATCCTTTTTAATTCGCAGCAGAACCGGCTGAGGTAACCCGGCCGCTTATTTATGAGCCCAGCACTGATAGCGCTTACCGACCTCGGCTTCGCCTGGCCTGGCCACGCGGAGCTTCTGGATATTCCGGCGTTCCGCCTGGAGCGCGGGGAAACCCTGTTCCTCAAAGGCCCCAGCGGCAGCGGCAAGACCACCCTGCTCGGCCTGCTCGGCGGCGTGCAGAAGCCCAATCGCGGCAGCATCCGCCTGCTCGGGCAGGAGCTGACGGCGCTGTCCGCGGGCGCGCGCGATCACTATCGGGTCGATCACACCGGCTACATCTTTCAGCAATTCAACCTGCTGCCGTTTCTCTCGGTACGCGAGAACGTCGAGCTGCCCTGCCACTTCTCCAAACTCCGTGCCCGCCGCGCCAGGCAGCGCCACGGCAGTGTCGATCAGGCCGCCGCCACCCTGCTCGCGCACCTGGGCTTGAAGGACCCGAACCTGCTGGCGCGCCGCGCCGATGAACTGTCCATCGGTCAGCAACAGCGGGTTGCCGCCGCCCGTGCGTTGATTGGCCAGCCGGAACTGGTGATCGCCGACGAACCCACTTCGGCGCTGGATGCCGACGCCCGCGAAGCCTTCCTCCAGCTGCTGTTCGCCGAATGTCGCGAGGCCGGCGCCAGCCTGCTGTTCGTCAGCCACGATCAGAGCCTGGCGCCGCTGTTCGATCGCCATCTGTCCCTGGCCGAACTCAATCGCGCAGCCAAGCCCGCGGAGGTCTGAGATGTATCTGTTTCGTCTGGCCATGGCCAGCCTGGCCAATCGGCGCTTTACCGCCTGGCTCACCGTGTTCGCCATCGCCCTGTCGGTCTGCCTGCTGCTGGCCGTCGAGCGGGTGCGCAGCGAGGCGCGTGCCAGCTTCGCTAGCACCATCAGCGGCACCGACCTGATCGTCGGCGCCCGCTCGGGCTCGATCAACCTGTTGCTGTATTCGGTGTTCCGTATCGGCAACGCCACCAACAATATTCGCTGGGACAGTTTCGAGCATTTCGCCCACAGCCCGCGGGTGAAATGGGCCATTCCGCTGTCCCTCGGCGACTCCCATCGCGGCTACCGAGTGATGGGCACCAGCACGGCCTACTTCGAGCACTACCACTACGGCCGCGGGCAAGCCCTGCAGCTGGCGCAGGGCCGGGCCTTCGCGAGCGACCCCTTCGAGCTGGTCCTCGGTGCCGAAGTGGCCGCCGCCCTCAAGTACCGGCTCGGCGAGCAGATCGTGCTTGCCCACGGCGTGGCGACGGTGAGCCTGGTCAAGCACGACGACAAACCCTTCACCGTGGTCGGCATCCTCCAACGCACCGGCACCCCGGTAGACCGCACCCTGCATATCAGCCTGGGCGGCATGCAGGCGCTGCATATCGACTGGCAGGGCGGTGTGCCGGCGCAAGGCGCCGGGCGGCTCAGCGCCGAGCAGGCGCGCACCATGGACCTGACTCCACAAGCCATCACCGCGGTCATGCTGGGGCTGAACAGCAAGATCGCCACCTTCAGCGTGCAGCGCGAGATCAACGAGTTTCGTGGCGAACCGCTGCTGGCGATCCTGCCTGGCGTAGCCCTGCAAGAGCTGTGGAGCCTGATGGGCACCGCAGAGAAGGCGTTGTTCGTGGTCTCGCTGTTCGTGGTGATCACCGGGCTGATTGGCATGCTCACGGCAATCCTGACCAGCCTGAATGAGCGGCGCCGCGAGATGGCGATCCTTCGTTCGGTCGGCGCGCGGCCTTGGCATATCGCCAGCCTGCTGGTGTTGGAAGCCTTTGCCCTGGCCTGCGCTGGCGTGCTGCTCGGCACGCTGCTGCTCTACGTCGGCATCGCCGGCGCCCAAGGCTATGTGCAGGCCAATTACGGCCTGTATCTGCCGCTGGCGCTGCCGAGCCGCTATGAGTGGACGCTGCTCGGCGCTATTCTGGCCACTGCCCTGCTGATGGGCTGTGTGCCGGCCTGGCGCGCCTATCGGCAGTCGCTGGCCGATGGCCTGTCCATACGCATATGAGGATCGCTTGATGTTGCGCCGCTCACTGACCCTTGCGCTGTTACTGGCGACCCCACTGGCCCTGCACGTCGAGGCGGCGCAGGTGCGCGAGCTGACCTGGTCGCAATTGATTCCGGCGGACGCACCGGCGGCAAGCCAAGCGCCAGCGCCGCTCCATGACCTCTCGCAACTGGCCGACGCCTTGGCTGCCGAATCCGCTCCGGCGGCCACGCAACAGTCGCCTGCCGCACCGGTGGTCCAAGCCCTGGATGGCCAGGACGTGAAACTGCCCGGCTACATAGTGCCGCTGGAGGTCACCGAAGAAGGCCGCGTCACCGAGTTTCTCCTGGTGCCCTATTTCGGCGCCTGCATCCACGTGCCGCCACCGCCGTCCAATCAGATCGTCCACGTCACCAGCGAACTGGGCGTGTTGATGGATGCCCTGTATCAACCCTTCTGGATCGAAGGCCCATTGCAAGTGCAAGCCAGCAGCAGCGAACTGGCGGAGGCCGGTTATCAGATGGACGCCAGCAAGATCTATCCCTACGAGATGCCCGACAGCTAACGCTGAGCATTGCCGAAAAGTAAGAGCCCGTTAGCACGCAGATTCGGCAAGCCTTGCTCTGGATCAAGATGGCGCCGCAGGCGCTCCTTAACATTGAACTCAGCCAACCCGTTCAATGTTAAGGACCCCTTAATGCACAAGTCTCTGTTTGCCGCCTCGCTGCTCGCACTGGCCCTCGCCACCCCCATGGCCCAGGCCCATCAAGCGGGCGACCTGATCATCCGCGCCGGCGCCGCCAGCACAGATCCCCATGAGGACAGCTCCAGCCTGGCCATCGCCGGCGCCAAGGTCGCCGGCAGCCAGGCCACGCTGGATAGCGACACCCAGCTCGGCCTGACCGCCGCCTATATGCTCAGCGACCATGTTGCGGTCGAACTACTGGCCGCCACACCCTTCCAGCACAGCGTCGGCGTCAAAGGTCTCGGCGCGCTGGACGGCAAACTGGCCGACCTCAAACAGCTGCCGCCGACCCTTTCCCTGCAGTACTACCCGCTCGCTGCAAAATCCCAGGTCCAGCCCTACGTCGGCGCCGGCCTGAACTACACGCTGTTCTTCGACGAAGAGCTGACCAGCACACGCAAGTCGCAAGGTTTCAACAACCTGGAGCTGGACGATTCGATGGGCTTGGCCCTGCAAGCCGGGGTCGACCTGATGCTGAGCGAGCAACTGCTGTTGAACGCCGCGGTCTGGTACGTGGATATCGACACCACGGCCACGACTTATCTGGGCGATACCAAGGTCAAGGTCGACGTGGATGTCGACCCCTGGGTGTATATGGTTGGCCTCGGTTACAAATTCTGATGTGGATAAAAAAGCCGGCGAATCACTCGCCGGCTTTTTTGCTGCCGGCACTAAGGCTTAGTCACGCCCCAGCAAGCGCGCCAGGCCAACACTCATAGGCGTCGGCTCGAGGAAGCGGTAACGGCTCAACAGGCGCCGATTGTTCGCCCGCGAATGACGAATATCGCCGGCACGGGCCGCCACATGGCTCACTTGCGGCAGGCCGCCGAGCACTCCGGCGATCTCGGCCAACAGCTGGTTGAGGCTAGTGGCACGGTTCAAACCGACGTTCACCGCGCCCCCCTCGAGCGTCGGCAACTCCAGCGCCTGCAGCAGCAGCCCGACCAGATCGCCGACATAGACGAAGTCGCGAGTCTGCTCACCATCGCCAAACACCGTGATCGGCAGGCCCTGCTGCGCACGCTCGATAAAGATGCTGATCACCCCGGAATAGGGCGAGGACGGATCCTGGCGCGGCCCGAAGATATTGAAGAAGCGAAAGATCGCCGGCTCCAGGCCATGCTGGCGACGATAGAAATCCAGGTACTGCTCACTGCCCAGCTTGTCCACCGCATAAGGCGTCAGCGGGGCCTTGGGCGTGTCTTCATCGATCGCCTGGCCTTCACCATTGTTGCCATACACCGCCGCGCTGGAGGCGAACAGCACCCGCTTGACGCCGTGCTGGCGCATCGCCTCGCACACATTCAGGGTGCCGACGAAATTGCTCTGGTGGGTGCTGACCGGATCGTCCACCGAAGCCTGCACCGAGGCCACCGCCGCCAGATGCACCACCGCCTGGCAGCCGGCGACCGCCCGCAGCACCAGCGCCGCATCGGCGACATCACCGACTATCAGCTCCAGCGCCGGGTTTTCCAGCGGCAGGTTGCCCGGCTTGCCCGTCGACAGATTATCCAGCACGCGTACGGCATAGCCCTTGGCGAGCAGCGCATCGACCAGATGCGAGCCGATAAAACCGGCTCCACCGGTGACCAAAATAGGCGAATCAGACATGACGATAATAACGATCCAGAAGGCTCGGCAGCCCAGCCCGCCAAGCACGCGGCTTGATGCCGAAGGTATGCAGAATTTTCTTGCAGGCCAGCACCGCATGTTGCGGCTCATCGGCGGCATCTGGGCGGGCCGCATGGGCCTGCGGGCTGATCTCTTGCACCCGTAAACTTCGGAAGGCCCGGGCCTCCGCCAGAACGGCCTGGCCCAGCGCCAACGAGGTGGTCGCCTCGTAGCCACCGTAGTGGTAAGTGCCCCACAGCGGCGCCAGGCAGTCCAGCTGTTTCAACACGGCGATAATCACCCGCGCGGCATCATCGACCGGAGTCGGATTACCACGCCGGTCGTCCGCTAGAAACAACTCAGCATCCTGCTCGGCGCGGCTGAGAAAGCGCCCGAGCAGGCCATCGACGCTTTCGTCGAGCAACCAGCCAAAGCGCAGTAACACATGCCGCGGACAGGCCGCGCGCACGCTCTGCTCGATCCGCCAGAGCGTTTGCCCACGCAAACCGAGCGGAACCTGCTCCTCCTTCTCGCTGTAGGCGGTGGCACGCGAGCCGTCGAACACCCGATAGCTCGACGGTTGCAGCAGGCGAATAGCGTGATGCTGGCACAGTTCAGCCAAGCGCTCGACCGCCCGTTCCTGGGCCACAAAGCGCTCTTCGCTGACTACTTCGGCCTGGAACCAGTCGAAGTAGTAGGCGAGATTGATCAGCGCATCGGGGCGGGTTTCATCGAGCAACTGGGTCAGGCTGGCGGCATCCCAGCCCCCTTCCGGCGGGCGCGGCGCGAGGAAGCCAATGTCCTCCTCGGCGCCCAGGCGAATCAGCGCCTGCCCAAGAGCATTACCACCGCCCAGCAGCATCAGGCGCATACGCATAAGATCCGGCTAACTCCGTCGCTAGAACGGAATGTCGTCGTCGAAGCTGTCGTAGTTCGGCGCCGGTTGAGCCGCAGGTTGCTGCTGCGGTGCCGGACGCGACTCGCGCGGGGCCTGCTGTTGCGGCTCGCGCTGCGGTTGCGGGCGCTGCTGACGCGGGGCGGAGTCGCCACTGCTGTCTGGACGACCGCCAAGCAATTGCATGGTGCCGTTGATGTCGACGACGATTTCGGTGGTGTACCGCTTGATCCCATCTTTTTCCCACTCGCGGGTCTGCAGCTTGCCCTCGATATACACCTGAGAACCTTTGCGCAGGTATTCACCGGCAATCTCGGCGACCTTGCCGAACAGCGCAACACGGTGCCATTCGGTTTTCTCGACCTTCTGCCCGCTCTGCTTGTCGGTCCACTGCTCACTGGTGGCCAGGCTCAGGTTGGTGACCGCGTTGCCATTTGGCATGTAGCGCGTTTCCGGGTCTTGGCCACAGGTTCCGACCAAGATGACTTTGTTAACCCCACGGGCCATAACGTTCTCCTAGGCTTCAGCACGTGCCGGCGCCGCTTCGATCAGGCGCTCAAGGGACGTGCGATCCAATTGTTCGGTATCCATTTTGATATAGATGGCGGCCTCCTCGGCCACCACCACAGCATCCGTCACTCCGGCCACCGCCAGTAAACGCTCGACTAAACCAGCATCACGCACAGCTACAGATGACAATGGCAAGCGCAGGCTAGTGACATACGGAGGCTCGTTCATAGTAACAGCAAAGGCCAGCCAGAGCGCGCAGAGCGCAGCACAACCCAGGAACACGAACCCCAACCCGCCATGCTGAAACAACCAGCCACCGAGAATGCCGCCCACCGCCGCGCCGAGGAACTGACTGGTGGAGTACACCCCCATCGCGGTGCCCTTGCCGCCCGCGGGCGACACCTTGCTGATCAGCGAGGGCAACGAGGCTTCCAGCAGGTTGAACGCGGTGAAAAACACCACGGTGCCCAGCACCAGCGCGCGCAAACTGCCGCCAAACTGCCAGAAGAACAGCTCACACAGCAGCAGCACCGTGACCGCCCACAGCAGGACGCGCTTCATCTGGCGCTTTTTCTCGCCATAGATGATGAACGGGATCATCGCGACAAAGCTGACCAGCAGCGCCGTCAGATACACCCACCAGTGCTGCTCCTTGGGCAACCCGGCCTCCTGCACCAGCGCCAGCGGCAACGCGACGAAGCTGGCCATCAGAATCGCGTGCAGCACGAAGATCCCGAGATCCAGGCGCAGCAAGTCCGGATGCCGCAGCGTCGCGCCCAGCGCCTCGCGCGCCAGCTCAGACTCGCGATGATGCAAGGGCCCGTCTGAGCGCGGCACCAGCCAGGCGACAATCGCCAGCCCCAGCAACGCCATGCCCGCAGTGGCCCAAAACAGCCCGGAGAGACCGAAGACGCGAGTCAGCAACGGCCCCACCACCATCGCCACCGCGAAGGACAGGCCGATGCTCATGCCGATCATGGCCATGGCCTTGGTCCGGTGTTGCTCGCGCGTGAGGTCGGAGAGCAGCGCCATGACTGCGGCCGAAATCGCCCCGGCGCCTTGCAGCACGCGCCCGCCGATCACCCCCCAGATGGAGTCCGCATTCGCCGCCAGCACACTGCCGGCGGCGAAAATCAGCAGGCCGAGATAAATCACCGGGCGCCGGCCGATACGGTCGGAAATCACCCCGAAGGGGATTTGCAGGAGCGCCTGGGTCAGGCCGTAGGCGCCGATCGCCAGCCCGATCAGCGCCGGCGTGGCGCCCGCCAGATCCATGCCATAGGTGGCCAGCACCGGCAGCACCATGAACATCCCGAGCATACGGAACGCGAACACCAGCGCCAGCCCGCTTGCCGCGCGGGTCTCGCTACCACTCATGCGTTCGCTGTGCGGATCGTGCATGGAAGAACCTCTTGAAAATGCGCAGCGATTCTACCAGCCCCGTCTCACCCTCGCACAGGCGCGACGCTTTGCCGCTAGGTCGCTGCGAGCCGTATACTCGCGGGTTTCCGCCCGCCATGCGAGGCCGCAGTGGACAAGATCCTGATTCGTGGGGCACGAACCCACAACCTGAAGAACATCGACCTGACCCTGCCGCGCGATAAATTGATCGTGATCACCGGGCTGTCCGGCTCCGGCAAGTCGTCGCTAGCCTTCGACACCCTCTATGCGGAAGGCCAGCGGCGCTATGTGGAGTCGCTGTCGGCCTATGCCCGGCAGTTCCTCTCGATAATGGAAAAGCCTGACGTCGACACCATCGAAGGCCTGTCGCCAGCGATTTCCATCGAGCAGAAATCCACCTCGCACAACCCGCGCTCCACCGTCGGCACCATCACCGAAATCTACGACTACCTACGCCTGCTCTATGCCCGCGTCGGTACTCCGCGCTGCCCGGACCACGATCTGCCGCTGGAAGCCCAGACCGTCAGCCAGATGGTCGACCAAGTCCTGGCGCTGCCTGAAGGGCGCAAACTGATGCTGCTGGCGCCGATCGTGCGCGAGCGCAAAGGCGAGCACCTGGCGGTATTCGATGAGCTGCGCGCCCAGGGCTTCGTCCGCGTGCGGATTAACGGCAAGCTTCATGAACTGGACGAGCTGCCCAAGCTGGACAAGCAGAAGAAGCATTCGATCGATGCGGTAGTCGACCGCTTCAAGGCACGCGCCGACTTACAGCAGCGCCTGGCCGAATCCTTCGAGACGGCCCTCAAGCTGGCAGACGGCCTGGCCTTCGTCGCGCCACTCCCGGACGATGAGCACGGCGAGGAAGGCGACGAAATCATCTTCTCCGCGCGCTTCGCCTGCCCGCTCTGCGGCCACTCGATCAGCGAACTGGAACCCAAGCTGTTCTCCTTCAACAACCCCGCCGGCGCCTGCCCAACCTGCGACGGCCTGGGCGTGAAGCAGTTCTTCGACATCAAGCGCCTGGTCAACGGCGAGCTGACCCTGGCGGAAGGCGCGATTCGTGGCTGGGACCGGCGCAACGTCTATTACTTCCAGATGCTCGGCTCGCTGGCCACACACTACGGTTTCAGCCTGGAGCTGCCCTTCGACGACCTCAGTGCCGAACAGCAGAAAGTCATTCTCTATGGCAGCGGCAGCGCCAACGTCGAGTTCCGCTACCTGAATGACCGCGGCGATATCGTCAAACGCGCCCACCCCTTCGAAGGCATAGTGCCGAACCTGGAACGTCGTTACCGCGAGACCGAATCGGCCACGGTGCGCGAGGAGTTGGCCAAGTTCCTCGGCACCCAGCCCTGTCCGGATTGCCGCGGCACCCGCCTGCGCCGCGAAGCGCGGCATGTCTGGGTGGGGGACAGAACCCTGCCGGCCGTCACCGGCCTGCCGATTGGCGATGCCACCGAGTATTTCGGCAGCCTGAGCCTGACCGGCCGCCGCGGCGAAATCGCCGAGAAGATCCTCAAGGAAATTCGTGAACGCCTGCAGTTTTTGGTCAACGTCGGCCTCGACTACCTGACCCTCGATCGCAGCGCCGACACGCTCTCCGGCGGCGAGGCGCAGCGCATTCGTCTGGCCAGCCAGATAGGGGCAGGGTTAGTGGGCGTCATGTACATCCTCGACGAGCCGTCCATCGGCCTGCACCAGCGCGACAACGAGCGCCTGCTCGGCACCCTGCGGCACCTACGCGACATCGGCAACACTGTGATAGTGGTCGAGCACGACGAGGACGCCATTCGCATGGCCGACTATGTGGTCGATATCGGCCCCGGCGCGGGCGTGCATGGCGGGCGAATCGTGGCCGAAGGCACGGCGGCCGAGGTGATGGCGCACCCGGATTCGCTGACCGGCAAATACCTCTCCGGGCGGGTGAAAATCCCGGTGCCGGCCAAACGCACCGAGCGCGATAAGAAGCGTTCGCTGAAACTCAAGGGCGCGCGCGGCAACAACTTGCGCAACGTCGACCTGGAGATTCCGCTCGGCCTGCTGACCTGTGTGACCGGCGTCTCCGGCTCGGGCAAGTCGACGCTGATCAACAACACCCTCTATCCGCTTAGCGCCACCGCCCTGAACGGCGCCAGCACACTGGAAGCGGCCGCCCATGACAGCTGCGACGGCCTGCAGCACCTCGACAAGGTCGTCGATATCGACCAGAGCCCGATCGGCCGCACGCCGCGCTCCAACCCGGCGACCTACACCGGCCTGTTCACGCCGATCCGCGAGCTGTTCGCCGGCGTGCCTGAGTCGCGCTCACGCGGCTATGGCCCCGGGCGCTTCTCCTTCAACGTCAAGGGCGGACGCTGCGAGGCCTGCCAGGGCGACGGTCTGATCAAGGTCGAGATGCACTTCCTGCCGGACATCTACGTGCCCTGTGACGTGTGCAAGAGTAAGCGCTACAACCGCGAAACCCTGGAGATCAAGTACAAGGGCAAGAGCATCCACGAGGTGCTGGAGATGACCATCGAAGAGGCTCGGCCGTTCTTCGATGCGGTGCCGGCCCTGTCGCGCAAGCTGCAGACGCTGGTCGACGTCGGGTTGTCCTATATCAAGCTCGGCCAGTCTGCCACTACGCTCTCTGGCGGCGAGGCCCAACGGGTCAAGCTGTCGCGCGAGCTGTCCAAGCGCGATACCGGCAAGACCCTGTATATCCTTGACGAGCCGACCACCGGCCTGCACTTTGCCGATATCCAGCAACTGCTCGATGTGCTGCACCGCCTGCGCGACCACGGCAACACAGTGGTGGTGATCGAGCACAACCTCGACGTGATCAAGACCGCCGACTGGCTGGTCGATCTCGGCCCCGAAGGCGGCTCCAGAGGTGGACAGATCATCGCCTGCGGCACCCCGGAGCAAGTGGCCGAGATGCCGCAATCGCATACTGGCTACTTCCTCAAACCCTTGCTGGAGCGCGACAGAGCCTGAAAAAAAAGCCCCTGCTGCCGGTTGGGCGCAGGGGCTTTTTTGTGCCTGCTCGAGCAGTTCAGAGCTGCGATTGCAGGTAGTTCTCCAAGCCAATCAGCTTGATTCGGCCGAGCTGCTGTTCGAGCCAGTAGGTGTGGTCCTCTTCGGTGTCGGCCAACTGTACGCGCAAAATATCGCGGCTGATGTAATCCTGGTGTTGTTCACAGAGCTCGATGCCCTTACACAGCGCAGCCCGAACCTTGTACTCCAGGCGCAGATCGCTGGCCAGCATCTCCGGCACCGTGGCTCCGCGATCAAGGTCGTCAGGCCGCATGCGCGGTGTGCCCTCAAGCATCAGGATTCGGCGGATCAACGCATCCGCATGCTGCGCCTCTTCCTCCATCTCATGATTGATGCGCTGGTAAAGCTTGCTGAAGCCCCAGTCTTCGTACATCCGCGAATGAATGAAGTATTGGTCGCGAGCCGCCAGCTCGCCGGCCAGCAAGGTGTTGAGATAGTCGATGACTTCCGGGTGCCCTTTCATCCGCCCGCTTCTCCCTGAGCAAAACGCCAAGTTTGACCGAACAACCCCGGCGGGTCACGGTTTTAGCCCGAGCCATTCGCTCGGCAAAAATCTACGCGCATAAAAAACCGCCCTCGAACTAGGGCGGTTTTTCATACAGGACGCCACTTAGCTCAGGGCAACTCCCAAGGCCTTGGCGACACCCTCACCATAGGCCGGATCGGCCTTGAGGAAATGCCCGATCTGGCGCAGTTGAACGTCGCGCGTGACGCTTTTCATCGCGCCGGCGATGTTGTCGATCAACAACGCTTGCTGCCCTGCGTCCATCAAACGGAACAACGCACCCGCCTGGCTGTAGTAATCATCATCGACGCGATGGTCAAAACGATCCGCCGCACCACTCAACGCCAACGCCGGCTCGCGATATTCGGGCGCTTGCTTGGGCGCATCTACATAGCTGTTAGGCTCGTAGTTCGGCGTCGCCCCACCATTGCCATCGAAACGCATCGAGCCATCCCGCTGATAGTTGTGGTAGGGGCACTTCGGCGCGTTAACCGGCAACTGCTGGTGATTGGTCCCCACGCGATAGCGATGCGCATCGGCGTAAGCAAACACCCGGCCTTGCAGCATCTTGTCCGGCGACAAGCCGATACCCGGCACGATATTGCTCGGGGCAAAAGCCGCCTGCTCAACCTCGGCAAAATAGTTCTGCGAATTGCGATTGAGCTCCAGCTCACCCACTTCGATTAGCGGATACTCCTTCTGCGACCAGGTTTTGGTCACATCGAACGGGTTCTCGTGATGCGCTGCCGCCTGGGCCTCGGTCATCAGCTGAATGCACACCCGCCATTTCGGGAAGTCGCCACGCTCAATCGCGCCAAACAGGTCGCGCTGGGCGTAATCCGGGTCAGTACCGGCCAAACGCGCGGCATCGGCTGGCGCCAAGTTCCTGATGCCCTGCTTAGTTTTGAAGTGCCACTTGACCCAATGCCGCTCACCCTTGGCGTTGATCAGACTGAAGGTGTGACTGCCAAAGCCGTGCATGAAACGATAACCGTCCGGAATGCCACGATCCGAGAACAGGATAGTGACCTGATGCAGCGACTCCGGCGACAGCGACCAGAAGTCCCACATGGCTTGCGGGCTCTTCAGGTTGCTCTGCGGCAAACGCTTCTGGGTATGAATGAAGTCAGGGAACTTCAACGGGTCACGGATAAAGAACACCGGGGTGTTGTTACCGACCACATCCCAGTTGCCTTCCTCGGTGTAGAACTTCAAGGCAAAGCCACGCGGATCACGCTCGGTATCCGCCGAACCGCGCTCACCACCCACAGTGGAGAAGCGCAGGAATACCGGCGTCTGTTTACCCACTGACTCGAACAGCTTGGCATGCGTGTACTGGGTGATAGCGCGGCTGACGGTGAAGGTCCCGTAAGCACCCGACCCCTTGGCGTGCACACGGCGCTCAGGGATCACCTCACGGTTGAAATGGGCCAGCTTTTCGACCAAATGAAAGTCATCCAGCAGCAAGGGCCCGCGCGGCCCGGCAGAACGAGAATTCTGGTTATCGGCAACTGGGCTACCGCTACTGCTAGTAAGAATAGGCTTCTGGCTCATCCTGGCTCTCCTCATCAGTTATACAACCGGTGCTGTCCGGCAATGGATGAAAGGCTAGATCCACCCGGGAAACAGAGCCAATTTATTAAGTAAAAGCTCTCGATAGTCTTATTCTTTTACAGAATTAAGATAAGCAAAACAGAAGACCCCAGCTCATCGCCCAAGACCACCTCACCACTCACAACCAGGCAGGCAGGCAGGCAGGCAGGCAGGCAGCATGCCTAATGGCAGAAACCACAGGCAGGCGCGCCTAAAAACACACCTACCGCGGACAACAACAAGCACTATTCTCGACACTTTTTACGCACATAAAAAAACCGGGCCAATGGCCCGGTTCTTTCTACAACCTACGACTTACTCAGCAGCTTCTACTGCGCCGCCGACCGGACGGTCAACCAGCTCAACATAAGCCATTGGAGCATTGTCGCCAGCGCGGAAACCGCACTTGAGGATACGCAGGTAACCGCCCTGACGGGTGGCGTAGCGCTTGCCCAGGTCATTGAACAGCTTGCCGACGATGGCTTTCGAACGGGTACGGTCGAAAGCTAGACGACGGTTAGCCAAACTATCTTCTTTAGCCAGGGTGATCAGCGGCTCGGCGACGCGACGCAGTTCCTTGGCCTTAGGCAGGGTAGTTTTGATCAGCTCGTGCTCAAACAGCGACACCGCCATGTTTTGAAACATGGCCTTGCGGTGAGCGCTGGTGCGGCTCAGGTGACGACCACTCTTACGATGACGCATGGTTCAATTCCTTACCAAACTCACGTTCGGTGATTACGACGATCAGGCCGTAGCCTTGTCGTCTTTCTTAAGACTTGCCGGCGGCCAGTTGTCGAGGCGCATGCCGAGGGACAGACCACGGGAGGCCAGGACGTCCTTGATCTCTGTCAGGGACTTCTTGCCCAGGTTCGGAGTCTTCAACAACTCTACTTCGGTGCGCTGAATCAGGTCGCCGATGTAGTAGATGTTCTCCGCCTTGAGGCAGTTGGCCGAACGTACGGTCAGTTCCAGGTCGTCAACCGGGCGCAGCAGGATCGGATCGATCTCGTCTTCCTGCTCGATCACCACGGGCTCACTGTCACCTTTGAGGTCGACGAACGCGGCCAACTGCTGCTGCAGAATGGTCGCGGCACGGCGGATAGCCTCTTCCGGATCCAGGGTACCGTTGGTTTCCAGGTCAATAACCAGCTTGTCGAGGTTAGTGCGCTGCTCAACACGGGCGTTCTCAACCACGTACGCCACACGGCGTACCGGGCTGAACGAAGAGTCAAGCTGCAAGCGACCAATGCTGCGGCTTTCGTCTTCATCACTCTGACGCGAGTCAGCCGGCTCATAGCCGCGACCACGAGCCACAGTGAGCCTCATATTCAGTGCGCCGTTAGAAGCCAAGTTGGCAATAACGTGATCACCATTGACGATCTCGACATCATGATCCAGCTGAATATCGGCAGCGGTAACTACGCCCGAGCCCTTCTTCGCCAGTGTCAGAGTCACTTCGTCGCGACCATGCAGCTTAATAGCCAGACCTTTCAGGTTGAGCAGGATTTCAATGACGTCTTCCTGAACACCTTCAATGGCGCTGTACTCATGGAGTACACCGTCAATTTCGGCCTCGACTACTGCACAGCCAGGCATTGAGGACAACAAAATACGACGCAGCGCGTTGCCCAGGGTATGGCCGAAACCACGCTCGAGAGGCTCGAGAGTGATCTTGGCACGGGTCGGACTGACCACCTGCACATCGATATGGCGGGGGGTCAGGAACTCATTTACCGAAATCTGCATGGATGCACCTATTTTCTAGCCCTTACTTGGAGTAGAGCTCGACAATCAGGCTTTCGTTGATGTCGGCGGAGAGGTCACTGCGAGCCGGTACGTTTTTAAACACACCCGTTTTCTTCTCAGTGTCCACTTCGACCCACTCAACGCGGCCACGCTGGGCACACAGCTCAAGAGCTTGAACAATGCGCAGCTGATTCTTCGATTTCTCGCGAACCGCAACCACGTCACCAGCACGAACCTGGTAGGACGGTACGTTTACGGTTTTACCGTTGATGCTGATCGCTTTGTGCGAAACCAGCTGACGGGATTCGGCACGAGTAGCACCGAAGCCCATACGGTATACGACGTTATCCAGACGGCACTCGAGCAGTTGCAGCAGGTTCTCACCGGTTGCGCCTTTACGACCGGCAGCTTCCTTGTAGTAACCGCTGAACTGGCGCTCTAGTACGCCGTAGATACGACGAACTTTCTGCTTTTCACGCAGCTGAGTACCGTAATCGGATTGGCGACCACGACGTTGACCGTGGATACCAGGGGCTGCCTCGATGTTGCACTTCGATTCGATAGCGCGAACACCGCTCTTCAGAAAGAGGTCAGTGCCTTCACGACGGGACAGTTTGCATTTGGGACCAATGTAACGAGCCATTTTCTACTGTCTCCTGATTACACGCGACGCTTCTTCGGCGGACGGCACCCGTTATGCGGGATTGGCGTCACGTCGGTGATGCTGGCGATCTTGTAACCGCAGCCGTTCAATGCACGGACAGCGGACTCACGACCCGGACCGGGACCCTTGACGTTAACGTCGAGGTTCTTCAGGCCGTATTCCAGCGCAGCTTGACCAGCACGTTCAGCAGCCACCTGGGCGGCGAACGGGGTGCTCTTGCGTGAACCGCGGAAACCCGAGCCACCAGAGGTAGCCCAGGACAGGGCGTTACCTTGACGATCGGTAATGGTCACAATGGTGTTGTTAAAAGACGCGTGGATGTGGGCGATGCCATCAACCACTGTCTTTTTGACTTTTTTACGAGGACGAGCAGCAGGTTTTGCCATGACTAGATTCCTGTCGATTCGCGGGTGCGATTACTTGCGGATCGGCTTACGCGGACCCTTACGGGTACGTGCGTTGGTCTTGGTACGCTGACCGCGGACCGGAAGGCCGCGACGATGACGCAGGCCGCGGTAGCAACCCAGGTCCATTAAGCGCTTGATTTTCATGTTGACTTCACGACGAAGGTCACCTTCGGTGTTTACCTTCGCAACTTCGCCACGCAAGAGTTCAATCTGCTCATCGCTCAGATCTTTAATCTTTGCCGCTGGGTTAACCCCAGTGGTTGCGCAAATTTTCTGCGCAGTAGTGCGACCAACACCAAAGATGTAGGTCAGCGAGATAACAGTATGCTTGTTATCTGGAATGTTGACGCCTGCAATACGGGCCATTCAGTGAGACTCCAATTGACAGCTACCTACGCCCGGGAAGCCAAGAAAAGGGCGCGAGATATTAACGCTGTAATAACAAATAAGCAACCCGGCAGCGCACTAGCTGCCGGGCTTATAGCTTTTGATCACACTCAGCCTTGGCGCTGCTTGTGACGCGGTTCAGCACTGCAGATCACTCGCACGACACCTTCACGGCGAATAATTTTGCAGTTACGGCACAGCTTTTTCACCGATGCACGAACTTTCATCACCAACTCCTCGAACCTTATGGACACATCAGCGGAGCATGCCGCTGCCGTAGCCCTTCAGGTTGGCTTTCTTCATCAGGGATTCGTACTGGTGTGAAACGAGGTGCGATTGTACTTGCGACATAAAGTCCATCACAACCACTACCACGATCAGCAACGAGGTCCCGCCAAGGTAGAACGGTACGTTGGCAGCCACCACCAGGAACTGGGGCAGCAAACAAACGGCCGTCATGTACAAAGCACCGAACATGGTCAAACGAGTCAACACGCCATCGATATAGCGCGCGGACTGCTCGCCCGGACGGATACCCGGAATAAAGGCACCGGACTTCTTCAGGTTTTCTGCTACGTCTTTCGGATTGAACATCAGTGCCGTATAGAAGAAGCAGAAGAAAACAATCCCTGCACTAAACAGCAAAATGTTCAACGGCTGACCAGGAGCGATAGCCTGTGAAATATCCTGGAGCCAGCCCATACCTTCAGACTGACCGAACCAGGCACCCAGCGAAGCCGGGAACAACAGAAGGCTACTGGCGAAAATTGCCGGAATGACACCGGCCATGTTCACCTTCAGCGGCAAGTGGCTAGTCTGCGCCGCGAAGACCTTACGGCCCTGCTGACGCTTGGCGTAATGCACCGCAATGCGACGCTGACCACGCTCAATGAACACCACAAAACCGATGATCGCTACCGCCAGCAAACCAATGGCGACCAGGGCGAAAATATTGATATCGCCCTGACGAGCAGACTCGAAAGACTGCCCGACAGCACTCGGCAGACCAGCCACGATGCCCGCAAAAATCAGCATCGAGATGCCGTTACCGACACCGCGCTCAGTGATCTGCTCGCCCAACCACATCATGAACATGGCACCCGCCACGAAGGTGGTGACAGCCACGAAGTGGAAGCCGAAATCGACCGAGAACGCCACACCCTGACCCGCCAGGCCAACGGACATGCCGGTCGCCTGCACAAAAGCCAAGATCAAGGTGCCGTAGCGGGTGTACTGGCTAATCTTGCGACGGCCAGACTCACCTTCCTTCTTCAACTGCTCCAGCTGCGGGCTGACAGCGGTCATGAGCTGCATGATGATCGATGCCGAAATGTACGGCATGATCCCCAGCGCAAAGATACTCATCCGCTCCAGCGCGCCGCCGGAAAACATGTTGAACAGGCTAAGAATAGTCCCCTCATTCTGTCGGAACAGGTCAGCCAGCCGGTCGGGATTGATCCCCGGCACTGGGATGTGTGCACCTACCCGATAGACGATAATCGCCATAAAGAGGAAGCGCAGTCGAGCCCAGAGCTCGGATAACCCACCATTGCTGAGCGCTGAGAGAGCACCTTGCTTAGCCATTTAGTCCTCGAACTTGCCGCCAGCTGCTTCGATAGCCGCACGCGCACCTTTGGTGGCAGCGATACCTTTAAGGGTGACCGCACGAGTAATCTCACCGGACAGCATGACTTTCACGCGCTGTACGTGTTGATTAATCAGGTTGGCATCCTTCAGAGACTGCAGAGTCACGACATCGCCTTCCACTTTATTCAGCTCGGAGGTACGCACTTCGGCGCGATCCATAGCCTTCAGGGAGACGAAGCCGAACTTCGGCAGACGACGGTGCAGCGGCTGTTGACCGCCTTCAAAGCCCGGAGCAATGGTGCCACCGGAGCGGGAGGTCTGACCTTTGTGGCCGCGGCCACCAGTCTTACCCAAACCGCTACCGATACCACGGCCCGGACGGTGCTTCTCGCGACGGGAACCCGGCGCAGGACTCAGATCGTTCAGGTACATGTGTTAACCCTCGACTCGCAGCATGTAGTAAGCCTTGTTGATCATCCCGCGGTTCTCGGGAGTATCCAGCACTTCTACGGTGTGACCGATACGACGCAGACCCAACCCCTTCACACAGAGTTTGTGGTTGGGGATACGGCCGGTCATGCTTTTGATCAGCGTTACTTTAACGGTAGCCATGATCAGAAGATCTCCTTAACGCTCTTGCCGCGCTTAGCCGCAATAGACTCAGGAGATTGCATAGCCTTCAAACCCTTGAATGTGGCGTGAACCACGTTCACCGGGTTAGTCGAGCCATAGCACTTGGCCAATACGTTCTGCACGCCAGCCACTTCGAGAACGGCACGCATAGCGCCGCCCGCGATGATGCCGGTACCTTCAGAAGCAGGCTGCATGTACACCTTGGAGGCGCCATGGGCAGACTTCATCGCGTACTGCAGAGTGGTGCCATTGAGGTCCACCTGAATCATGTTGCGACGAGCAGCTTCCATTGCTTTCTGAATAGCAGCCGGCACTTCGCGGGACTTGCCACGACCGAAACCTACGCGACCCTTACCATCACCCACCACGGTCAACGCGGTAAAAGTGAAAATACGGCCACCTTTTACGGTCTTAGCAACGCGGTTAACTTGAACCAGCTTCTCGATGTAGCCTTCGTCGCGGCCTTCGTCGCGGCTGTCGCGTCTTTGATCATTTGCCATAACTTAGAACTCCAGCCCGCCTTCACGAGCAGCATCAGCCAGTGCCTTAACACGGCCGTGGTACTTGAAGCCAGAACGGTCGAATGCCACCTGAGTGACGCCAGCGGCTTTCGCACGCTCAGCAACCAGCTGACCAACTTTCGTGGCCGCATCGATGTTGCCGGTGGCACCATCACGCAGATCCTTGTCCAAAGTCGAGGCACTTGCCAGGACTTTGCTGCCGTCGGCCGAAATGACCTGGGCGTAAATGTGCTGCGAAGAGCGATACACGCAGAGACGCACGGCTTCTAGCTCGTGCATTTTCAGGCGTGCTTTGCGAGCGCGACGCAGTCGAGTAACTTTTTTGTCGGTCATTTGCTATGCCCTACTTCTTCTTGGCTTCTTTACGGCGGACGACTTCGTCTGCGTAACGCACACCCTTGCCCTTATAGGGCTCTGGCGGACGGAAGTCGCGGATCTCAGCGGCCACTTGACCAACCAGCTGCTTATCGATGCCCTTGATCAGGATATCGGTCTGGCTGGGGGTTTCGGCGGTGACGCCTTGCGGAAGTTCGTATTCCACCGGATGCGAGAAGCCCAGCGCCAGGGACAGCACTTCGCCTTTTGCCTGTGCTTTGTAACCAACACCAACCAGCTGAAGCTTACGCTCGAAGCCTTGGCTGACGCCGATCACCATGTTGTTAACCAACGCACGGGTGGTACCGGCCATTGCACGTGTTTGCTGATCGCCATTGCGAGCTGCAAAACGCAGTTCACCGGCTTCCTCAACCACTTCAACGGACGAATGAACGTTCAGTTCTAGAGCGCCTTTAGCACCCTTCACCGAAAGCTGTTGGCCGGCGAGTTTGATCTCAACACCAGCTGGCAGCTTAACGGGGTTCTTAGCAACGCGAGACATGCTTATCCCCCCTTAGAACACTGTGCAAAGCACTTCACCGCCGACACCGGCAGCGCGCGCAGCACGATCCGTCATCACACCTTTGTTGGTGGAGACGATGGATACGCCAAGACCGCCACGAACTTTTGGCAGATCATCGACGGACTTGTACTGGCGCAGGCCTGGACGGCTGATGCGCTTCACTTCTTCGATGACCGGACGGCCTTCGAAATATTTCAGCTCGATGGATAGCAACGGCTTGATATCGCTGCTGATCTGAAAACCCGCAATGTAACCTTCGTCCTTGAGGACTTTGGCTACAGCCACCTTCAACGTGGAGGAAGGCATGCTGACGACGGACTTTTCAGCCATCTGGGCATTACGGATACGAGTTAGCATGTCCGCTAACGGGTCCTGCATACTCATGGGCTAGACGCTCCTGATACAAAAAGAATTAGCCTTACGGCTACTACAGTCGCTAGAAAAAACTCTGGGCAAATTAAAAACCCAGGCTCAGGCGAGCCGATCATTCTAGAGACTGCTTAAAAATGAATCAAGCCCCAAAAGGGGCTTGATTCATTATCGCTCAACGCAACTGCCGAACCCTTGCGAGCCAGGCAGCCACGAATCGAGACAAGACGACTTACCAGCTAGCTTTCACCAGACCCGGTACGTCACCGCGCATGGCAGCTTCGCGCAGTTTGTTACGGCCGAGGCCGAACTTGCGGTACACTCCGTGCGGGCGACCGGTGAGGCGGCAGCGGTTACGCAGGCGCGAGGCGCTGGCGTCACGTGGCTGCTTCTGCAGAGCGATCTGCGCTTCCCAACGAGCTTCCGGACTGGTGTTCGGATTGACGATGGTAGCTTTCAGCTCGGCACGCTTCTTAGCGAACTTTGCTACCGTTTGCTGACGCTTCAGCTCGCGGTTTTTCATGCTTTGCTTGGCCATGTTCCTACTCCAATCAGTTGCGGAACGGGAAGTTGAAAGCACGCAGCAAGGCGCGACCTTCATCATCCGTACGAGCAGTGGTGGTCAGGGTAATGTCCAGACCGCGCAGAGCATCGATCTTGTCGTAATCGATTTCCGGGAAAATGATCTGCTCTTTGACGCCCATGCTGTAGTTGCCACGACCATCGAAGGACTTGGCATTCAGGCCGCGGAAGTCACGCACGCGCGGCAGGGAGATCGAAAGCAGACGATCCAGGAATTCATACATACGATCGCGACGCAGAGTAACTTTGACGCCGATCGGCCAACCTTCACGGACTTTGAAGCCTGCGATGGATTTCCGAGCGTAAGTCACAATGACTTTTTGACCGGTGATTTTTTCCAAATCCGCTACCGCGTGCTCGATGATTTTCTTATCACCGATCGCCTCGCCAAGACCCATGTTCAGGGTGATTTTGGTAACGCGCGGAACTTCCATCACGTTCGACAGCTTAAGTTCTTCCTTAAGCTTCGGAGCGATTTCTTTCCGATAAATCTCTTTTAGTCGTGCCATGGTCTTCTACCTAGCAGTGTTCAAGCATCAACCGCTTTTTGGGTCGACTTGAAGACACGAATTTTTTTGCCGTCTTCTACTTTGAAACCAACGCGGTCAGCCTTGCTGGTTTCACCGTTGAAAATGGCGACGTTAGAGGCGTGCAGCGGCGCCTCCTTCTCGACGATACCGCCTTGAACGCCCGACATCGGGTTCGGCTTGGTATGGCGCTTTACCAGGTTGATCCCACCAACGACCAAACGGTCGTCAGCGAGAACCTTGAGCACCTTGCCACGCTTACCTTTGTCTTTGCCGGCGATCACGATGATCTCGTCGTCACGACGAATCTTTTGCATGTCGGATCTCCTTACAGCACTTCAGGGGCGAGCGAGACGATCTTCATGAACTTCTCAGAGCGAAGTTCACGGGTCACGGGCCCAAAGATACGGGTGCCGATCGGCTCTTGCTTGTTGTTCAGCAGAACAGCAGCGTTGCCATCAAAGCGAATGATGGAGCCGTCTGGACGACGAACACCGTGGCGAGTGCGGACTACGACAGCAGTCATCACTTGGCCTTTCTTCACTTTACCGCGCGGAATTGCTTCCTTGACGGTGACTTTGATGATGTCGCCGATGCCAGCGTAACGGCGATGCGAACCGCCCAACACCTTGATGCACATAACACGGCGTGCACCGCTGTTGTCGGCCACATCGAGCATGGATTGAGTCTGAATCATATAATTTCTCCGACCCCTAGTCCTTAGACTTCCACTGCGCGTTCAACGACTTCAACCAGTGCCCAAGTTTTGGTCTTGGCCAGCGGACGAGTCTCACGAATAGTGACCTTGTCGCCGATATGGCACTGATTGGTTTCGTCGTGGGCGTGCAGCTTGGTCGAACGCTTCACATATTTACCGTAGATCGGGTGCTTTACGCGACGCTCGATCAGGACGGTGATGGTCTTGTCCATCTTGTCGCTGACGACACGGCCAGTCAGCGTACGGACGGTTTTTTCGGCTTCAGCCATGATTACTTACCTGCCTGCTGGTTGAGCACAGTCTTCACGCGAGCGATGTCACGCTTAACTTGCGAGAGCAGGTGAGACTGCCCCAACTGGCCAGTTGCCTTCTGCATACGCAGATTGAACTGGTCGCGCAGCAGGCCGAGCAGTTGCTCGTTCAGCTGCTGTGCTGATTTTTCACGAAGTTCATTCGCTTTCATCACATCACCGTCCGCTTAACAAAGGAGGTGGCGAGCGGCAGCTTTGCAGCAGCCAGGGCGAAAGCCTCACGCGCCAGCTCTTCGGAAACACCCTCGATTTCATACAGGACTTTGCCTGGCTGAATCTGGGCAACCCAATACTCGACGCTACCCTTACCTTTACCCATCCGCACTTCGAGAGGCTTCTTGGTGACCGGCTTATCAGGGAACACTCGAATCCAGATTTTCCCGCCACGCTTAACGTGACGAGTCAGAGCACGACGAGCGGACTCGATCTGACGGGCGGTGAGACGACCACGAGCAACAGACTTCAGCGCGAACTCGCCGAAGCTGACTTTGCTACCGCGCTGAGCCAAGCCACGGTTGTGGCCAGTCATCTGCTTGCGGAACTTCGTACGCTTTGGTTGCAACATTTGGCGTACCCCTTACTTAGCAGCTTTTTTACGAGGCGCAGGTGCTTGCGGCTTCAGTTCTTCCTGGCGACCACCAATTACTTCGCCCTTGAAGATCCAAACCTTGACACCGATCACACCATAAGTGGTGTGCGCTTCGTACGTGGCATAGTCGATATCGGCACGCAGGGTGTGCAACGGCACACGACCTTCGCGATACCACTCGGTACGGGCAATTTCTGCGCCGCCCAAACGACCGCTCACTTGGATTTTGATGCCTTTGGCACCAATGCGCATGGCGTTCTGTACAGCGCGCTTCATGGCGCGACGGAACATCACACGACGCTCCAGCTGCTGAGCTACGCTCTGCGCAACCAGCATACCGTCGAGCTCCGGCTTGCGGATCTCTTCGATATTGATGTGCACAGGCACACCCATTTGCTTGGTCAGGTCCTGACGCAGCTTCTCAACATCCTCACCTTTCTTGCCGATCACGATGCCGGGACGAGCGGTGTGGATGGTGATACGTGCTGTTTGAGCCGGACGATGAATATCGATACGGCTGACGGACGCGCTTTTTAGTTTGTCTTGGAGATACTCACGCACCTTCAGATCAGCGAACAAATAGTCCGCATAAGTCCGACCGCTGGCGTACCAGACGGAGGTGTGTTCCTTGACGATACCCAGGCGAATGCCAATGGGATGTACTTTCTGACCCATCTCTTCGACTCCGTTACTTGTCAGCAACCTTGACAGTGATATGGCAAGACCGCTTGACGATGCGATCAGCACGGCCTTTGGCACGTGGCATGATGCGCTTCAGCGAACGCCCTTCGTTGACGAAAACAGTGGAAACCTTGAGGTCATCCACGTCTGCGCCTTCGTTGTGCTCGGCGTTGGCTACAGCCGACTCCAGCACTTTTTTCATGATCTCGGCGGCTTTCTTACTGCTGAAAGCCAACAGGTTGAGCGCTTCGCCCACCTTCTTCCCGCGGATCTGGTCGGCGACCAAGCGGGCTTTCTGGGCGGAGATTCGAGCGCCCGACAACTTAGCGGCTACTTCCATCGTTCCTTACCCCTTAACGCTTGGCTTTCTTGTCAGCCACGTGCCCACGATAAGTGCGGGTACCGGCAAACTCGCCCAGTTTGTGACCGACCATGTCTTCGTTCACGAGAACTGGGACATGTTGACGACCGTTATGTACAGCAATGGTCAGACCAACCATCTGTGGCAGGATCATGGAACGGCGCGACCAGGTTTTCACCGGCTTGCGATCGTTCTTTTCCACCGCCACTTCGATCTTCTTCAGTAGGTGAAGATCAATAAAAGGACCTTTTTTCAGAGAACGTGGCACTGTCGTATCCCTCTATTTACTTGCGACGACGGACGATCATTTTATCGGTGCGCTTGTTACCACGAGTCTTCGCGCCCTTAGTCGGGAAGCCCCATGGAGACACCGGATGACGACCACCAGAGGTACGACCTTCACCACCACCATGCGGGTGGTCGACTGGGTTCATGGCAACACCACGAACGGTCGGGCGAACGCCACGCCAGCGCTTGGCACCAGCTTTACCCAGCGAACGCAGGCTGTGCTCGGAGTTCGAGACCTCGCCCAGGGTCGCACGGCACTCAGCCAGCACTTTACGCATTTCACCGGAACGCAGACGCAGGGTCACGTAAGCACCTTCACGAGCGATCAGCTGAGCCGAAGCACCAGCGGAACGAGCGATCTGAGCACCTTTACCCGGCTTCAGTTCAACACCATGCACGGTGCTACCGACCGGCATGTTACGCAGTTGCAGAGCATTGCCCGGCTTGATCGGTGCCAGGGCACCTGCGATCAGCTGGTCGCCAGCACTCACGCCTTTAGGGGCGATGATGTAGCGGCGCTCGCCGTCTGCGTACATCAGCAGAGCGATGTGCGCGGTACGGTTCGGGTCATATTCGATGCGCTCGACAGTGGCCGGAATGCCATCTTTGTCGTTGCGACGGAAATCGACCAGACGGTAATGCTGCTTATGACCACCACCGATGTGACGCGTGGTAATACGGCCATTGTTGTTACGACCACCAGACTTCGACTTCTTCTCGAGCAGCGGTGCGTAAGGAGCGCCTTTGTGCAGCTCCTGGTTGACCACCTTGACCACAAAACGGCGGCCAGCGGAAGTCGGTTTGCATTTAACGATTGCCATGATGCACCCCTTCCTTACTCAGCACTGCTGCTGAAGTCGAGATCTTGGCCCGGCTGAAGGGAGATTACTGCCTTCTTCCAGTCATTACGCTTGCCCAGACCGCGAGCAGTACGCTTGCTCTTACCCAGAACATTCAGGGTAGTCACACGCTCTACTTTCACGCTGAACAGGCTTTCGACGGCCTTCTTGATTTCCAGCTTGGTTGCATCGGTCGCAACCTTGAAAACGAACTGGCCTTTTTTGTCAGCCAAAACCGTGGCTTTCTCAGAGACGTGCGGGCCAAGTAGCACTTTAAATACGCGTTCCTGGTTCATCCCAGCAGCTCCTCGAATTTCTTCACGGCCGACACAGTGATCAACACCTTGTCGTATGCGATCAGACTGACCGGATCGGAACCCTGCACATCACGTACGTCGACGTGCGGCAGGTTGCGAGCAGCCAGGTACAGATTCTGATCAACAGCATCAGACACGATCAGAACATCCGTCAGACCCATGCCATTCAGCTTGTTCAGCAGATCTTTGGTTTTCGGCGCTTCGACAGCGAAGTCTTGAACCACAACCAGACGATCGGTACGCACCAGCTCAGCAAGGATGGAGCGCAGTGCTGCGCGGTACATCTTCTTGTTCAGCTTCTGGGAGTGATCCTGCGGACGCGCTGCGAAAGTGGTACCGCCGCCACGCCAGATTGGGCTACGGATAGTACCGGCACGAGCACGGCCAGTACCCTTCTGACGCCACGGGCGCTTACCGCCACCGGAAACGTCGGAACGAGTCTTTTGCTGCTTGCTGCCCTGACGACCGCCAGCCATGTAGGCCACGACCGCCTGGTGTACCAGCGTCTCGTTGAATTCGCCGCCGAAGGTTGCTTCGGAAACTTCGATCGCCTGAGCGTCATTTACATTTAATTGCATGTCAGCTTCCCCTTAACCGCGAGCCTTGGCTGCCGGACGCACAACCAGGTTGCCGCCAGTAGCGCCAGGCACAGCGCCCTTGACCAGCAGCAGATTGCGTTCAGCGTCGACGCGCACAACTTCCAAGGACTGCACGGTCACGCGCTCAGCGCCCATATGACCGGACATCTTTTTGCCCTTGAAAACACGACCAGGAGTCTGACACTGGCCGATGGAGCCAGGGACGCGGTGGGAGACGGAGTTACCGTGGGTGTTATCTTGACCGCGGAAGTTCCAGCGCTTGATGGTACCGGCGAAGCCTTTACCCTTGGACTGACCGGTGACATCCACCAGCTGACCTGCTTGGAAAATTTCTGCATTGATCAGATCGCCAGCCTGGTACTCGCCTTCTTCAAGACGGAATTCCCAGACGCCGCGACCGGCAGCTACGTTTGCTTTAGCGAAGTGACCTGCTTGAGCAGCAGTCACGCGCGAAGCACGACGCTCACCGACAGTGACTTGCACTGCACGATAGCCATCGCTTTCTTCGGTTTTGAACTGAGTGACGCGATTCGGCTCGATCTCAATGACCGTAACCGGAATGGAGACACCTTCTTCGGTGAAAATACGGGTCATACCGCACTTACGACCGACTACACCAATAGTCATGTTGTAAACCTCATGAGTGTACGGGGCTTTCACCCGCTATGGCCGCCCATTTCAGAGCGTTACACGACTAAAACCTTACAGGTCTTAGCCGAGGCTGATCTGCACTTCCACGCCAGCCGCAAGATCGAGCTTCATAAGAGCATCAACGGTTTTATCCGTTGGCTGAACGATGTCCAGCACGCGCTTATGAGTACGGATTTCGTACTGGTCGCGCGCGTCTTTGTTGACGTGCGGAGAAACCAGAACCGTAAACCGCTCTTTGCGAGTAGGCAGAGGAATCGGACCACGCACCTGAGCACCAGTACGTTTCGCGGTTTCCACGATTTCCTGGGTGGATTGGTCGATTAGGCGATGATCAAAAGCCTTCAACCGTATCCGGATTTGTTGATTTTGCATTGACCTCAGACTCCCAGCTGCTATTCCCAGCGGACGCAATACGCCCGTTAAAAGGAGGCGCAATTCTATAGACGCCCCCTCTAGGTGTCAACTCAATAAAAAAGCCCCCGCAAGCGGGGGCTTTTTTCAAGAATCAACGATTACTCGATGATTTTGGCTACTACACCAGCGCCAACGGTACGACCGCCTTCACGGATGGCAAAACGCAGACCGTCTTCCATCGCGATCGGAGCAATCAGGGTGAC
>NZ_SCMP01000015.1 GCF_005502935.1 Pseudomonas sp. 2FG | reverse complement strand
TGCAACCCCTCTTTTAAAGCTAACTTCTTGTTATCTAAGAAGTTTTCTGAGAGGTCTGCGCCGGAAGTGGTGCGCATTATAGGCCCAGCAAATTAACCGTCAAGCACTTATTGTCACTTTATTCGGCTTTCAGCGTAACTCGTGCAAAAGCCTTCTTGCCGGCCTGGCAGACGTGAACCGAACCCCGCTTAAAGGTAAAGGCGCGATCCACCACCTCGCCATCTATGCGCACGCCACCCGAACCGAGCAGATCGCGCGCACCAGCGGCATTCTTCACCAAGCCCGCCTTATTAAGGAGGGACGCAATCGGCAGATCCTCAGCAGACACCAACTCGACCTCCGGCATATCTTCCGGCAACTCGCCATCCTTCATCCGGTTACCCGCCGAACGATGCGCACCAGCCGCCGCCTCTTCGCCATGGAAGCGCGCGACGATCTCTTCAGCCAGCTTGATCTTAATGTCTCGCGGGTTGGCACCTCGCTCAACACTCGCCTTGAACTCCTCAATTTCCGCCATAGCGCGGAAGCTGAGCAGCTCAAAGTAACGCCACATCAAAGCATCGGGAATAGAGACCAGCTTGCTGTACATGACGCCCGGCGCCTCCTGGATACCGACATAGTTACCCAGCGACTTGGACATCTTCTTCACCCCATCCAAGCCCTCGAGCAGCGGCATGGTGAGAATGACCTGAGCATCCTGACCATAAGAACGCTGCAGCTCGCGCCCCATTAGCAGATTGAACTTCTGATCCGTCCCGCCCAGCTCGACATCTGCACGCAAGGCGACCGAGTCGTACCCTTGCACTAAAGGATAGAGAAACTCATGGATGGCAATCGACTGATTGGTCGAGTAGCGCTTACTAAAATCATCACGCTCAAGCATGCGCGCCACGGTGTACTGCGATGCCAGGCGGATGAAATCCGCAGGCGTCAGCTGGTCCATCCAGGTGGAGTTGAACGCCACCTCTGTCTTGGCCGGGTCAAGAATCTTGAAGACTTGCGCCTTATAGGTCTCCGCGTTGTCCAGCACCTGCTCGCGGGTCAGTGGTGGACGCGTGGCGCTTTTACCGCTCGGATCACCAATCATGCCGGTGAAGTCGCCGATCAGGAAAATCACCTGATGCCCCAGCTCCTGGAACTGCCGCAGCTTATTAATAAGCACGGTATGACCCAGATGCAGATCCGGAGCGGTCGGATCGAAACCGGCCTTAATGCGAAGCGGCTGGCCGCGCTTTAGTTTTTCGATCAGCTCAGACTCGACCAAAACCTCTTCCGCGCCACGCTTGATCAGCGCCAGCTGCTCTTCAACCGACTTCATAACAGACCCGTTACCACCTAAAAATCAAAGGGAACCAACCATACAAGATCAGGCACTAATTACAAGTTTTGCCCCACCGTCGCACCCCAACTGACGACTGCCAAGCCCCCAAGCTTGCCTCCTGCGGGTTTTGGTTATATTTTATACAGTTATTTCATATTCATCATTTTCTTCATCTCTTCTATTCATCTTTTCAAAGTCAAAATCACCCTATGCCCCAGACAACCCCCAAAGCGCCTCCGCCGTACCCTAAAAGCCACATACTGGCGGCCAGCGGGGTCGCGGCGCTGCTTAGCTTGGCCTTATTGGTGTTCCCATCGCGCGAAGTAGAGGCAAAGAAGACTTACCTCGGTCTGGAGTTCGGCAACGGCTCCGAGCAGCTTGTGCAAGAGAAAGACGATCTCCGAGCAGACGCCATAGCCGCAGATGAGAGCCCCTCGCCATTTGCCACGATTGAAGGCTCCAGCGATAACCAAAACAGCGCCGGACAAGACACGAACAAGAAGAACAAAGCATCAAACCTAAGCGCTCGCGGTACCCCTCCAAGCGACCCACGCCACAAGACGATGACTGTTGCCAATGGCGATACCTTGTCCACGGTTTTCGCTAAAGCCGGCTTGTCCGCCACAGATCTGCATGAAGTCCTCAATAGCAGCAAAGACGCCAAGCAATTTGGCCAGCTCAAAGTAGGCCAAGTGTTGGAGATGAAGCTCACCCCAGAGGGCCAGTTAGAAGGCCTGCAGAGCAAACTGAGCGACCTAGAAAGCATCAGCCTAGCCAAGACCGATAAAGGTTTTGCCTTCAAGCGCGAACTGACCAAGCCTGCCGTGCGCGCCGCCTACGCTCACGGCGTGATCGACAGCTCACTGTTTGTTTCGGCCAAACACGCCGGCATGTCACATAACCTGACTATGGATTTGGCCAACGTATTTGGCTACGACATCGACTTCGCCCAAGATATTCGCGAAGGCGACGAGTTTGAGGTGATCTACGAAGAAAAGATCATCAACGGTAAGCAGGTCGGCACCGGCAGTATCCTCGCCGCACGCTTTGTTAACCGCGGCAAGCCCTTCAGCGCCGTGCGTTACACCAACAAACAAGGCTCAACCAGTTACTACACCGCCGATGGCAATAGCATGCGCAAGACCTTTATCCGCACCCCTGTGGATTTCGCCCGCATCAGCTCGCGCTTTTCCATGGGCCGGCGCCACCCGATCCTGAACAAGATTCGCGCCCACAAAGGTGTCGACTACGCTGCGCCGCGCGGCACGCCAATCAAAGCTGCGGGCGATGGCAAAGTACTGCTCGCCGGCCGCCGTGGTGGCTACGGCAATGCCGTGATCATCCAGCACGGCAATAGCTATCGCACCCTTTACGGGCACATGCAGGGTTTTGCCAAAGGCGTCCGCACCGGGGTGAGCGTCAAGCAAGGACAGGTCATCGGCTACATCGGCACCACTGGTCTATCCACCGGGCCGCACCTGCACTACGAATTCCAGGTCAAGGGTGTACACGTAGATCCGCTGGGCCAGAAAGTGGCCATGGCTGACCCGATCTCGCGCGCAGAGAAACAGCGCTTCCTGCAAATGAGCAAACCAATGATGGCGCGCATGGATCAGGAAAAAGCCACCATGCTGGCCCTGAACAAGCGCTAAACAGGATGCCGAGCTATTTAGGGGTAATGTCCGGAACCAGCTTGGACGGCCTGGACATTGCCCTACTCGAGCAGAACGACCACCCGACCCTGCTCGCGACCCATTACCTACCCATGCCAACCGAGCTGCGCGCCGAGCTGCTCGCCTTATGTGTATCGGGCCCGGATGAACTGGCGCGCGCTGCCATCGCCGAGCAGCAGTGGGTAGAGCTGGCCGCGCAAGGCATCGAGACACTACTTCACCAAGCGGGCCTGCAACCCAGCGATATTCGCGCCATTGGCAGCCACGGCCAGACCGTGCGCCATGAGCCGGCGCGCGGCTTCAGCATCCAGATCGGCAACCCGGCGCTCCTTGCCGAGCTGACGGGCATCAGCGTGGTTAGTGACTTCCGCCGCCGCGACGTGGCAGCCGGCGGCCAAGGCGCCCCCTTGGTGCCGGCCTTCCATCAAGCGCTGTTCGATGACGGTCGCAGCCGACGGGCCGTGCTCAATATCGGCGGTTTCAGCAATCTCAGCCTGCTCGAACCCGACCAGCCGGTACGCGGCTTCGACTGCGGGCCAGGCAATGTGCTGCTGGATGCCTGGATTCAGCGCCAGCAGGGCCAGAGCTTCGACCGCGACGGGGCCTGGGCGGCCAGCGGCCAGGTAGCGCCGTTATTGCTACAGGCCTTGCTCAGCGATCCGTTCTTCCAGACCCAGGGCCCGAAAAGTACCGGTCGCGAGCTGTTCAACCTAGGCTGGCTGGATCAACAGCTGACGAAGCTGCCGCCCTTTGCTCCAGAGGATGTGCAGGCGACCCTGCTGGAGATGACGGCACTCAGCATCACCGACGCCCTGAAAACCGCACAGAAAGACACCGAACAGCTACTGGTGTGCGGCGGCGGCGCACATAACGGCGCGTTGATGGCGCGCCTGGCTCATCTGTTGCCGGCCTGCAAGGTCAGCAGTACCGCCGACTACGGCGTACCGCCGGACTGGGTGGAAGCCATGGCGTTCGCCTGGCTCGCGCATTGCTGCCTGGAAGGCATCCCGGCTAACCGCCCGAGCGTCACCGGGGCGAGCGGGCTGCGCGTGCTTGGCGCGATTTATCCCGCCTGATTTGCCTGCCCGTTTTCCAACAGGCAGAAACGACAACGCCGCGCATAAGGCGCGGCGTCATGCCGTACAGCCAAGCGCTTAAATCGAGAAGGATGACCCGCAGCCGCAGGTGGTGGTCGCATTCGGATTCTTGATCACGAAACGCGAACCTTCCAGACCTTCCTGGTAGTCCACTTCGGCGCCCGCCAGGTATTGGAAGCTCATCGGGTCGACCACCAAACTCACGCCTTCGCGCTCGACTATGGTGTCATCATCGGCCACTTCTTCATCGAAGGTGAAACCGTACTGGAAACCCGAGCAACCACCGCCCGTGACGAACACCCGCAATTTCAGACGTGGATTGCCTTCTTCATCGACAAGGTTCTTGACCTTGCTCGCCGCGCCCTGCGTGAATTGCAAGGGAGTGGGTGTGAAGGATTCGACGCTCATGCTGCCTATCTCCCGGCTTTAAGCCGTCACAGTACGTTGGGACGCTGCATTATCCGCTTCCCCTAGAAAAACGGTCAACTATTGTGCGGCTCAAGCGCCGACCGGCCATTCCAATGATTCCCGTCGAACCGCTGAAAAGACCGCACGCTCGCCCCGCAGCCGCCATGTGGCGCTAGCCATAAGCGCTCGCGCGACCTGCGCCGGGGATCAAGGCAGCAATGCGGCGTGGGACAGGCCGAGGCGCTCATCCAGGCCAAAGAGGATGTTCATGTTCTGCACGGCTTGCCCGGAAGCGCCTTTGACCAGGTTATCGATCACCGACAGCACCACCACCAGATCGCCACCCTGTGGCCGGTGCACCGCAATCCGGCAGACGTTGGCACCACGCACGCTACGGGTCTCAGGATGGCTACCGGCCGGCATCACATCGACGAAAGGCTCCTTGGCGTAGCGCTGCTCGAAGAGTTGCTGCAGATCGACAGCCTTGTCGGCCACCGTGGCATACAGCGTGGAGTGGATGCCACGGATCATCGGCGTCAGGTGTGGGACAAAGGTCAGACCGACCTCACCACCGGCGGCGCGACGCAGCCCCTGACGGATCTCTGGCAAGTGCCGATGGCCTTTGACCGCGTAAGCCTTGAAGCTCTCAGACGTTTCACTGTACAGCGACCCCACGCTTGCGCCACGACCGGCGCCACTGATACCGGACTTGCAGTCGGCAATCAGCCGCGAGGTGTCGGCCAGACCGGCCTCCAGCAACGGCAGGAAACCCAACTGGGTCGCGGTCGGGTAGCAGCCTGGCACGGCGATCAAGCGCGCCTGCTTGATCTGCTCACGATTGACTTCCGGTAGACCGTAGACCGCTTCCGCCAGCAACTCTGGCGCGCCGTGCGGCTGGCCGTACCATTTGGCCCACTCCTCGGCATCTTGCAGACGGAAGTCGGCGGACAAGTCGATCACCTTGGTGCCGGCGGCCAGCAACTCGCCGGCCAGCGCATGGGCGACGCCATGCGGCGTGGCGAAGAACACCACATCGCAAGCGGCCAGGGTTTGCGTATCCGGCACACTGAAGGCCAGCGAATCGTAGTGGCCGCGCAGGTTCGGGTACATCTCATCGACCTTCATCCCGGCCTCGGAGCGCGAGGTAATCACCACCACCTCAGCCTGCGGATGCTGGGCCAACAGGCGCAACAGCTCTACCCCGGTGTAGCCCGTGCCGCCGACGATACCGACCTTGACCATCACTTGCCCCCTGCAAAAAGCCACTGGAAAGCTGCCGATGATAAGGCCGCATCGGCCATGGGCCAACCGTCATGGTGACGTACGGGCATAACAGCCACTACTATCGGGGCACTTTCAGTTGGGAATCGCGCAATGCTCTACCTATGGCTCAAGGCCCTGCACATCATCGCCATGGTCTGCTGGTTCGCCGGTTTGTTCTACTTACCCCGTTTGTTCGTTTACCACGCCATGAGCGAGGACAGCACCAGCCGCGAGCGTTTCTGCGTGATGGAACGCAAGCTCTACCGCGGCATCATGCTGCCGTCGATGCTCGCCACGGTGGTCTTCGGCATCTGGCTGCTGCTGCTCAACCCGAGTTTGCTGAGCCAGGGCTGGCTGCATGCCAAGCTGACTCTGGTGCTGTTGCTGATCGGCTATCACCACGTCTGCGGCGCCATGCTCAAACGCTTCGCGCGGGGCGAGCAAAATCGCAGCCATGTGTTCTATCGCTGGTTCAACGAAGCACCGGTGCTGTTGCTGCTCGCCATCGTGATTCTGGTGATAGTGCGGCCGTTCTGAGCCTGCCGACCTAATAAATGCATGAGGTAATACCATGTCCCTGCCCGCCCTGCTCGACCAACGCCTACGTTTACCAGTGGTCGCCGCGCCGATGTTTCTGGTCTCCAACCCGCAGCTGGTACTCGCCTGTTGCCAAACCGGCATAGTCGGCAGCTTTCCGGCGCTGAACCAGCGTGAGAGCAGCGGCTTCGAGGCCTGGCTGGAAGAGATCGAAGCCGGACTGCAGGCGGAGTCTGCGCCCTATGCGGTCAACCTGATCGTCCATCAGAGCAACCCGCGCCTACAGGCCGACCTGGCCATCTGCGTCGAACACCAAGTACCAATCGTGATCACCAGCCTCGGCGCGGTGAAGGAGGTCGTGGATGCCGTGCACAGCTACGGCGGCCTGGTCTTCCATGACGTCACCACCCGTCGACATGCCGAGAAGGCGGCCGAGGCCGGGGTCGACGGTTTGATCGCGGTGGCTGCCGGCGCCGGTGGACATGCCGGCACCTGGAGCCCGTTCGCGCTGATCGCCGAGATCCGCCAATTCTTCGACAAGACCCTGCTGCTGGCCGGCTGCCTGAATCACGGCCATGAAATCCTCGCCGCCCAGTTGCTCGGCGCCGACCTGGCCTACCTCGGCACTCGCTTTATCGCCACCCAGGAAAATGACGCGTCACTGGCCTACAAGCAGATGATCCTCGACGCCAGAGCCGCCGATATCGTGCATACCCCGGCCGTATCCGGGGTACCGGCCAGCTTCATGCGCCAGAGCCTGGAACAGGCCGGTTTCGATCTGACGCGCCTGCAGGACAAGGGCGAGGTCAACTACGGCGAGAAACTCAAGCCGATCAGCGACGAGGCCAAGGCCTGGAAAACCGTATGGTCGGCCGGGCAAGGGGTCGGCAATATCCGCGACTTACCCACAGTGGAGGCGCTGGTGAGCCGTCTCGATGCCGAATACCGCGCCGCCCAGGCCCGCTCCATTCAGCTCGGCCAGCGCTGGCCGCGATAAGCCGACGCCGCCGGCGCGCCTACTGTTTATAGGGTGCCCGCTGCCGGGTGTTTCTCCGCCCGCAACTGGCGGAAGGCTTGCTCGACGACTTCAGCGAACTGCGTCTATTGCGCCATAAACGGCTGGTCGGTCGCTGGTTGCCGCAGAGCCTTGGCTAAAGCATCGGTTGATTTTCTACCGCAGGCCGCTTGTCTCGTGGCCTGCGCGCCTATTACGCTGTGCCCGACCTTCTCTCTCTCGCCGACAAGGAAGCCCGCATGACCGATGCTCGATTCAAGATCGTCTTCACTGGCGAACTCATGCCCGCGGTGACACTCGACGCCGTCAAAGACAACCTCGCCCGCCTGTTCAAGAGCGACCGTGCCAAGATTGACGGGCTATTTTCTGGCAGCGCCGTGGCGCTCAAGCGCGATCTGACGGCGAGCGAGGCGGATAAGTATCTGGCCGCACTGCAGAGTGCCGGGGCAAAAGTGCGTAAGGAACCCGATCTTGCCGCCAGCCTGAGCCTGGTGGAAACCGATGACCACCGCACCAGCGAGCCGGAAAGCGCGCCGAGCAGCAACAATATGACCTGCCCCAAGTGCGGCCACGAGCAGCTCAAGTCCGTTGACTGCGCGGCCTGCGGTATCGTCATCGAGAAATACCTCGCCCGCCAGGCGCAACTGGCCGAAACCGCCACGGCACCGACCAACCCAACCGTCCCGGCCGCCAGCGCTGCCGCCCCTTCACCGTACGCCACGCCGCAAGCCCAGGTGGGTGAGGTGTTGCCGGAGTTCGGCGAACTCAATGTCTTCACTACCGATGGCCGGATCGGCCGCCTACGCTACCTCGGCTGGGGCATGGCGATGATGCTGATCGCCATACCGGTATTCGGCATCGTGATGGCGGGCATGGCGCTCTCGGACCTGCTCGGCGGCCTGCTGGCGGTAATCGCGGTGATCACCCTGGTGGTCATCAGCGTCTTCATCGGCGTGCAGCGGCTACACGATATCGGCTGGTCCGGCTGGCTGCTGCTGCTCAACCTGATCCCCGTGGTCGGCAGTGTCTTCTCCCTGTTGATGTTGCTTGTCCCCGGCAGCAACGACGCCAATCGCTTCGGCCCGCCACCGCCGCCCAACAGCCGGGCAGTCACTCTCCTCGCCTGCACGGTCATCCTCGTGCCGATCCTCGGCATCCTCGCCGCCATCGCCATTCCGGCCTACCAGGACTATGTCACCCGCGCCACCAGCGCCGCACTGTCCGCGCCGCCGGCGGAGCAAGTGGTGCCCGCCACGGAATAGATGCCGCCTCGGCAACCTTTTGGGGGCGGCACGGTCTACACCGCCCCTGCACCGGAGAAGCATGCATGCCCCGTTACGCCCTGATTACCGGCGCCTCCAGCGGCATCGGCCTGGCCCTGGCCGAAGCGCTGGCCCGGCGCGGCCGCAGTTTGATTCTGGTGGCCCGGCAGCGCGACGCCCTGGAAAGCATTGCCTGCGAGCTGACTCAGCGGTTTGGCGTCGAGGTGTTATTCCGCGTGTGCGATCTGGGCGAACCGCTGCAGCTCTCCGGCCTGCTGCATGAACTGGAACAGGGCGAGCGGCAGATCGACTTGCTGGTGAACAATGCCGGCCTCGGCACGTCCGGCCCCTTCCTGGAACAGGATTGGGGTCGTGAACGGCAGTTGATCGAGGTAAACATCCTGGCCCTGAGCCGCCTCTGCCATGCCCTGGGCAATGCCATGGCGCTGCAGGGCGGCGGACAGATCCTCAACGTTGCGTCGGTCGCCGGCTTCCAGCCCGGCGCCTGGATGAGCAACTACTACGCCAGCAAGGCCTATGTACTGCACTTCTCCGAAGGCTTGCGGGAAGAGTTGAAGAGTCGCGGCATCAAGGTCTCGGTACTCTGCCCGGGCCCCACCCGCACCGCCTTCTTCCGCGGCGCGCAGATGGATGTCAGCAGGCTTGAGGGCAGCAAACTGATGATGGGCGCCGAAGAGCTCGCACTGCTCACCGTCAAGGCGCTGGAGAAAAACCGCGCGATCATCATTCCCGGTTGGCGCAACCGATTGCTGGCGCTCAGCCCACGCCTGGCGCCGCGCTGGTTGGTGCGAAAACTCGTGGCCGCGATCAACAAAGCCTTCGCCGGGCGCTGAGCCCAGCCCCACCAACCGGCGTCTGGCTCTTTAGCCAGCAGGCACTGTCCGTCCACTCGCCCACGCCCGTAGCTGCGCCAGATCCTCCGCCATCACCACCGACAGCGGCGCGGTGCTCTTGATGTTCTGCAGCAGCAAACTCTGATCCACCGTTTGCTGCTGGGCTTGCCCGGCATACAGGGCACTGACCACCACCTGCTCGATTTCCGCCCCGGAGAAACCGTCGCTGGCTGCGGCCAGTTGCGCCAGATCGAAGCCCGCCGGCTCCAACTCACGGCGCGTCAGATGGATGCGGAAGATCTCCGCCCGCACCGTCGCATCCGGCAAATCGACGAAGAACAGCTCATCGAAACGCCCCTTACGCACCAGCTCCGGCGGCAGCCGGTCGATGGCATTCGCGGTCGCCACCATAAACACCGGCGCCTTGCGCTCGGCCATCCAGGTCAACAGCGTGCCGAGCACCCGTTGACTGACGCCGCCATCCTGCTCGCCGCTGGCCAGGCCCTTCTCCACTTCGTCCATCCACAACACGCAAGGCGCCATCTGCTCGGCCAGCTTGAGGGCTTCGCGCAGATTGCGCTCGGTCTCGCCAAAGAACTTGTTGTACAGACAGGCGAAATCCAAGCGCAGCAATGGCAAGCCCCACAGCCCGGCCACCGCTTTCGCCGCCAGACTTTTACCGCCGCCCTGCACCCCCACCAACAGCATGCCTTTGGGCAGATCGGCGCCTTTGCCTTCGAGGAAGATGCCTTGCCGCTCGGCCAGCCAGCGCTTGAGGTTGCTCAGCCCGCCGACCTCGGCGAAGCGCGCGGTGTCGTACTCGAAACTGAGCACACCCTCCAGATCGAGCAACTGGAACTTGGTCTTGTTCAACTCCGGCAAATCCTCCTGGGTGATCGCGCCATCGTCGCAAATCACCCCCCGCGCCAGGGCCCGTGCCTCTGCGTGGCTCATGCCGCGCAGGTTTTTCACCACCTGCAACAGGGTGCGGTTGTCGGTGCGCACCCGCGCACCGCGATTACGCTCGCTCCAACGCGTCGCCTCCTCGCGCACAATTGCCAGCAACTCATCTTCCGCCGGCAATGCCAGGCTGAACCGCGCGGCATAGCGCTGTACTTCCGCCGGCAATTTCAGCGCATGGGAGACCAGCACCAGGGTTGGCTTGTGCGGCGCCTCGACCATGGCGATTTCCTTGAGCAGGCGCACCAGCTTGGGGTTATCCGCGAGAAACGGATGCAGGTCGCAGAGCACATAGAGGTTCGGCTGCGGGTCGTGCTTGATCAGCTTGAGCGCCGCTTCCGGCTCGCTGGTCGGCTGTTCGCCCTGCTGCTCGGCACCGAAGCCCAGGCGCTGCAGGCCCTCGGTCACCGCCCAGGTATACAGGCCGAGACCGCGTTTGACCGCCAGACTGGTGAGCGTCTCCAGCACCCGCGGCTCATCCCAGGACTCGATCACCACCAGCTTGACCTTGGAGTCGAGCACCAAGCCCAGATCATGAATATCGTTTTTCACACCCACTCCTTGTGAATACCGGCCGAGGCTGGCCGGGCTTACCGCGCACCGTTAAACTCGGGGCTTCTTATCGCAAGCCGGAGAGCTGTCCGTGGACTGTCTGTTCTGCAAGATCGTCGCCGGGGATATTCCCGCGCGCAAGCTTTATGAAGACGACCAGGTGTTCGCCTTCCACGATATCGGCCCGCAGGCCCCCGTGCATTTCCTGGTGGTCCCGAAACGCCATATCGCCACCCTCAACGACCTGGGCGAAGACGATAAAGCTCTGGCCGGGCATATGCTCTTCACCGCCCAGCGCCTGGCCAAGGAGCTGGGCTGCGACGCCGGCTTCCGGGTGGTGATGAACTGCAACGCGCAAGGCGGGCAAACCGTTTACCACATTCACATGCACGTGCTCGGTCAGCGGCAGATGCATTGGCCGCCGGGCTGATGCGGCGACTTTCAACCCTCGCACTGACGACGCTGCTATCGCTGCCGGCCTTCGCTTAATAAGGCCGGCGCGACCTCAAGCAGCCACCGCATAAGGGCTACACCCCGGTCGCGACCGCTTCAGGGGATTGGAGTAAACTGCCCGCGTAGATTTTTCCGGAGGCGCCTTTATGGCTACCGAACGCCACTACTCTGCCGTCGATCGCCTGTTGCTGCAAGCCGATGCGGCGCTGCGCACGCTGCTGCCCTTCAGCGGCCAGCCCTACCGTCCGTCACCGGCTTTGGTGCAGCCCGAAGCCGAGCTGAGTGCCGAAGACGCTCGGCATGTCGCCGGGCTGATGCGCATCAACCATACCGGTGAGGTCTGTGCCCAGGCGCTCTATCAAGGCCAGGCGCTGACCGCCAAGCTGCCGCACGTGCGCGCCGCCATGGAGCATGCCGCCGATGAAGAAGTGGATCACCTGGCCTGGTGCGAACAGCGTATCCGCCAGCTGGGCAGCCACCCGAGCCTGCTCAATCCGCTGTTCTACGGCCTGTCCTTCGGCCTCGGCGCTGTGGCCGGGCTGGTCAGCGACAAGCTCAGCCTGGGCTTTGTCGCCGCGACTGAAGATCAGGTGTGCAAACACCTGGACGAACATCTGACCCAGTTGCCGATCGAGGATGACAAGTCCCGCGCCATTCTCGAACAGATGCGCAGCGATGAAGCGCAACATGCCGCCAGCGCACTCGAGGCCGGCGGCTTCCGTTTCCCGGCGCCGCTCAAGTTCGGCATGAGCCTGCTGTCCAAGGTCATGACCACAAGCACCTATCGGATCTGAACCGGGCGCAATCGCTGGGCAATAAAAAGGGCCGCTGAATCAGCGGCCCTTTTTATTGCTGCAAGAACTCAGCGCGGCATATTGCGCGCGGAGAAGATCTCCAGCATTTCGTGCTTGACCCGAGTGGCCACCAGTTCACGTTGCTCGCTGGAAAGATTCTGCGTGGCGTCGCCGAACAGGTAGTTGTCCAGTTCGAACTCCTTGAGCAGCATCTTGGTGTGGAACAAGTTCTCCTGGTACACGTTGACGTCGGTCATTTGATAGGCCGCCTGCGTGTCCTCGGACAGGTAGTTCTGGATCGAGTTGATCTCGTGATCGATGAAGTGCTTCTGGCCTTCCACGTCGCGAGTGAAACCACGCACCCGATAGTCGACCGTGACTATGTCCGAATCGAACTGGTGGATCAGGTAGTTCAGCGCCTTCAGCGGCGAGATTACCCCGCAGGTGGACACGTCGATATCCACGCGGAAGGTCGCGATGCCGTCCACCGGATGGATTTCCGGGTAGGTGTGCACGGTGATATGGCTCTTATCCAGGTGCGCCAGAATGGTTTCCGGCAGCGGGCCTGGCGACTCCTCGATCTGGCTGTCGGTCGGGGTGACCGGCTGCTCGGAGATCAGAATGGTCACGCTGGCGCCTTGTGGATCGTAATCCTGGCGGGCGATATTGAGGATATTGGCGCCGATAATGTCGACAACATCGGTGAGAATCTGCGTCAGGCGCGCGGCGTCGTACTCTTCATTGATGTACTGGACGTAGGCCTGCTGGTCTTCCGGCGTTTCCGCGTAGCAGATGTCATAGATATTGAAGCTCAAGGTCTTCGTCAGGTTGTTGAACCCGTGGAGCTTGAGTTTGCTTTTCACCGTAGGTAACTCTCTTTAGCTATGCGGCATTGCCGCGTGATCGAGCATGCCCGTCAGATGCGAACGACGCGTCTGCGTAGGACGGTTAACACCTCTTCGCGATGGCGATTTTGGTTGTTCGTTCGAGGCCCTGATTCAATCAACCCAGGCCCCTGAAAAAGGGGCGCTATTATGCAGAGGTCGGTAACCTGCTGCCAGAGTGTGCGCCACTTTTGTGATGTTCGGATGTCGCTACTCAGCCGAGCTCGATGAGCTCGTAATCGTGGGTGATCTCTACCCCGCCGCGACCGAGCATGATCGACGCCGAGCAGTACTTCTCCGCCGACAATTCGACCGCACGTTTCACCTGCGCCTCTTTCAGGCCGCGACCCTTGACCACGAAATGCACGTGGATCTTGGTGAAGACCTTCGGCTCTTCGCTGGCGCGTTCGGCCTCGAGAAAGGCTTCGCAGCTTTCCACCGCTTGGCGGGATTTCTTCAGGATGCTGACCACATCGAAGTTGGTGCAGCCACCCAGGCCGATCAGCAGCATTTCCATCGGCCGCACGCCGAGATTGCGTCCACCGCTCTCCGGTGGGCCATCCATCACCACGGCGTGACCGCTGCCGGACTCCCCGAGAAACAGGGCTTCGCCAGCCCACTGAATGCGTGCTTTCATTGCCACGACTCCGCTGTTAAAAAGAGCGGCCAGCTTAGCACAGCGCTATAGACGGACTTAGTCACAGCAGAACGCCTGATAGTCATAGCGCAGATGTTAGTTACGTCGCAAAACCGCTCAGCGGTCATGGGCCTCTGTTAAGCTGGCGCCGGATTACTGGCACACTGGCCGGATAACTTATAAGAAATTGCCTGCTAGACAAAGGCTTACATTTATCTTCTCGGGGCTAGGTCATGGTAGCGATAACACTTACACCTAAGATAAAAAATCTCGACAAGCTTCTCGCTCACTGCCACCGCCGTCGCTACACCGCCAAAAGCACCATCATCTATGCCGGCGATCGCTGTGAAACCCTGTTTTTCATCGTCAAAGGCTCGGTCACCATCCTGATCGAGGATGACGATGGCCGCGAGATGATCATCGCCTACCTCAATGCCGGAGATTTCTTCGGCGAGATGGGCTTGTTTGAAAAAGACGGCAGCGAAAAAGAACGCAGCGCCTGGGTGCGCGCGAAGACCGAATGCGAAGTCGCCGAACTGAGCTACGCCAAGTTTCGCGAGCTGACCCAACAGGATCCGGACATCCTCTACGCCCTCGGCAGCCAGATGGCCGAGCGCCTGCGCAACACCACGCGCAAGGTCGGCGACCTGGCCTTCCTCGACGTCACCGGGCGCGTCGCCCGCACCCTGCTGGATCTGTGCAAACAGCCGGATGCCATGACCCATCCGGACGGCATGCAGATCAAGATCACTCGCCAGGAAATCGGCCGCATCGTCGGTTGCTCGCGCGAAATGGTCGGTCGCGTGCTCAAGGCCCTGGAAGAACAAGGGCTGGTCCACGTCAAAGGGAAAACCATGGTGGTGTTCGGCACGCGCTGAAACGCAGAAACCAAAAGGCCGGCATTTAGCCGGCCTTTTTTATGGGTGCAATTTAACGTCTCAATCGACGTCGGGGCTGGTCAGCACGCGACCGCGCTCGGGGAAGAACAAACGCTGCAGCTCGGCGCCGGGGTTATCCGCGCGCATAAAGGCCTCGCCGACCAGGAAGCCGTAGACCTCGCTGATTTCCATCAGCTCGACATCCGCACGGTTCATGATCCCGCTTTCGGTCACCACCATACGCTCACGCGGAATCCGTGGCAGCAGATCGAGGGTGGTTTCCAGGTTGACCTCGAAGCTATGCAGACTGCGGTTGTTGATGCCGAGCAACGGCGTGTCGAGGGTCTTCAGCGCCCGCTCCAGCTCATCGCCATCGTGCACCTCGACCAACACATCCAGGCCAAACTCTTTCGCCACCGCCGCCAGTTCCGCCATCCGCGCATCGTCCAGCGCCGAGACGATCAACAGCACGCAATCGGCTCCGAGGGCACGCGCCTCGACTATCTGATAGGGATCGAGCATGAAATCCTTGCGAATCACCGGCAGGCTGCAGGCGGCACGCGCCTGCTGCAGATAGCGATCGGCGCCCTGGAAGAAGTCCACGTCGGTCAACACCGACAGACAGGCCGCGCCGCCGGCCTCGTAACTCTTAGCGATGTCGGCCGGCACGAAGTGCTCACGCAGCACGCCCTTGCTCGGCGAGGCCTTCTTGATCTCGGCAATCACCGCGGGCTCTTTGCGCTTGGCGCAGGCCAGCAGCGCCTTGGCAAAGCCACGCGGTGCATCGGCCGCGCGCGCCTCGCGCTCGAGCTCCGCCAGACTGACCAGCGTGCGCCGGGCAGCGACTTCCTCGACTTTGCGCGCGAGGATTTTTTCGAGGATGGTGGGCAGGCTCACGCTTCATTCTCCTGGCGGAACACCGCGGTCAAGGACACCAGCTCTTCCAGTTTTTCGCGGGCCAGCCCCGTGTGCAGCGCATCGTGAGCCAGGTGCATGCCTTCCTTCAAGCTGCTGGCGTGGTCCGCGGCATAGAGCGCGGCGCCGGCATTGAGGACGATCATCTCGGCGGCTTTCTGACCGTTCTCGGTCTTGCGTCGGCCGAGGGCATCGCGGATCAACTCCAGCGACGCTTGCGGCGTGTCCACCGTCAGGCCGATCAGGCTCTGGCTCTTGATGTCGAAGTCTTCCGGCTGGATGCAGTATTCGCTGATCACCCCCTTGTTCAGTTCCGCAACGAAGGTGGGCGCGGCTAGGCTGATCTCGTCGAGCCCATCCTGCGCATGCACGACCAACACGTGTTCGCTGCCCAGACGTTGCAGCACCTCGGCCATCGGCCGGCACAGCGCCTGGCTGAAGACGCCGATCACCTGATGCTTCACCGCTGCCGGGTTGGTCATAGGCCCGAGCATGTTGAACAGGGTGCGCAGGCCCAGCTCGCGGCGCGGGCCGATCGCATGCTTCATCGCACCGTGATGGGCCGGCGCGAACATGAAACCCACACCGACCGTCTCGACACAGCGGGCCACCTGTTCGGGGCTGAGGTTCAGGTACACCCCGGCGGCCTCGAGCAGGTCGGCACTGCCGCTCTTGCCGGACACCGCGCGGTTGCCATGCTTGGCCACGTTGCCACCCGCCGCCGCGACCACGAAGGCCGCCGCCGTGGAGACATTGAAAATGTTCATGCCATCGCCGCCGGTGCCGCAGGTGTCGACCAGGCGCTCGGCGTTGACATGCACCGGCGCGGCCAGCTCGCGCATGACCTGGGCGGCCCCGGCGATTTCGTCGATGGTCTCGCTCTTCATGCGCATGCCCATCAGGAAGGCACCGATCTGCGCGTCGGTGCACTGCCCGGTCATGATCTCGCGCATGACGTCCTGCATTTCCTCGGTGCTCAGGTCGAGCTGGCTGACGATCCGGTTGAGGGCTTCCTTGATGTTCATCCGCGCACGCCTCCGTGTTGTTTGAGGAAGTTGGCAAAGAGCTCGTGGCCCTGCTCGGTAAGGATAGATTCCGGATGGAACTGCACACCCTCGATGTTCCAGGTTTTATGCCGAAGGCCCATGATCTCGTCCACGGAGCCGTCTTCCCGCTGAGTCCAGGCGGTCACCTCCAGGCAGTCCGGCAGGGTTTCGCGCTTGACCACCAGGGAATGGTAGCGGGTCACCGTCAGCGGGTTGTTCAGCCCGTTGAACACGCCCTGATTTTCGTGAACGACCGGGCTGGTCTTGCCGTGCATCACCTGGCGCGCCCGCACCACATCGCCGCCAAAGGCCTGGCCGATGCTTTGATGGCCCAGGCACACGCCGAGGATCGGCAGCCTGCCGGCGAAGTGCTCGATCACCGCCAGCGACACGCCGGCTTCGGTCGGCGTGCAGGGGCCGGGCGAGACCACAATACGCTCGGGGTTCAGCGCTTCGATTTGCGCCACCGTCAGCTCGTCGTTGCGGATGACTTTTACCTCTGCACCCAGCTCGCCGAGGTACTGCACGACGTTGTAGGTGAAAGAGTCGTAATTATCGATCATTAGCAGCATGGCTCTTACTCCTTGCACGCGGCTCAGGCGTCGGTCTTGGTGGTTTGTTCGGCTAAAGCCACGGCGCGGAACATCGCGCGACGTTTATTCAGCGTCTCTTCCCACTCCAGCGCCGGCACCGAGTCGGCGACTATGCCACCGCCGGCCTGCACATGCAGTTCACCGTTTTTAATCACCGCGGTGCGGATCGCAATCGCGGTGTCCATATTGCCGTTCCACGCCAGATAGCCCACGGCACCGCCGTAGACCCCACGCTTGACCGGTTCCAGCTCGTCGATGATCTCCATCGCGCGGATCTTCGGCGCGCCGGACAAGGTGCCGGCCGGCAGAATCGCCCGCAACGCATCCATAGCGCTCAGCTCGCTCTTCAGCTGGCCGGTGACGTTGGAGACTATGTGCATGACGTTGGAATAACGCTCGATGACCATTCTCTCGGTGACCTTCACCGAGCCGGTTTTGGCCACCCGGCCGACATCGTTGCGGCCCAGGTCGATCAGCATCAGGTGCTCGGCGAGTTCCTTGGCGTCGGACAACAGGTCTTGCTCCAGCGCCAAATCGGCCGCTTCGCTGGCGCCGCGTGGACGGGTGCCGGCGATCGGGCGGACGGTGACCAGGTTGTCCTCGACCCGTACCAGCACTTCCGGCGAGCTGCCCACCACGTGGAAGTCGCCGAAGTTGAAGAAGTACATATAGGGCGTCGGGTTGAAGCAGCGCAGCGCCCGGTAGAGATCGATCGGCGCCGCCTTGAAGTCGATGGACATGCGCTGCGACGGCACCACCTGCATGCAGTCGCCGGCGAGGATGTATTCCTTGATGGTGCCCACCGAGCGTTCGTAGTCCTCACGGGTGAAGCTGGAGCGGAACAGCGGCTCGGCGCCCGATTCCTGGGTGAAGTCCAGACCACGCCGGGGCGTGATCGGCTGACGGAGCTTTTCCAGCAACTCTTCCAGACGCGCCCGGCCATTTTCGTAGGCGTTGGCCTCGGCGGGGTCGGCCAGCACTATCGCGTGCATCTTGCCGGCCAGGTTGTCGAACACCACCACCGCGTCGGAGACCATCAGGAGGATGTCGGGATTGCCCAGCGGATCAGGGTTCGGGCACTTGCCCAGACGCTTCTCCACATAGCGCACGCAGTCGTAGCCGAAATAGCCGACCAGGCCACCGTTGAAACGCGGCAGCCCCGGGATGCTCGGCACCCGGTAGCGCGCCTTGAACTGTTCGACGAAGGCCAGCGGATCTTCGGCCTCCAGCCGCTCGATCTCGACGCCATCCTGGCTCACACTGATCTGTTGCTCATGCACGCGCAGCACGGTGCGGCACGGCAGGCCGATGATCGAGTAACGCCCCCATTTCTCCCCGCCCTGGACGGACTCGAGCAGATAGGAGTTGGGTTGGTCGGCCAGCTTCAGGTAGATCGACAGCGGGGTGTCGAAGTCGGCCAGGGTTTCGCAGGCAAGCGGGATACGGTTATAGCCGGCAGCGGCTAAACGCAGGAATTCTTCGCGGGTCATGAATCAGCCTCGTGGCTTGAGGGTAAAAGCCTATCTAATATCTGCTGCGTTTGGTGAGGCGGCGTTTCACCTTGCCTGACCTGCGCTCGCGACGATCTTAGATTAGGTTTAGGTCGGATAGGCAAACGCACCGGCGAACCGGCCAGGATCAAGTCAGGCGCGCCAACGCCAACGGGCCAAGGCCTTGAGGATTTTCATCCCGGACTGTATGAACCCTGACTTCACGAACCAGTGTTTGCGGGTGACCACCACGATGGAATCTCTTGGGCGGGGGGATTGAGTAGTGTCGGGCAACGTTAGCGCAGCGGCTGGCTCGAAGCAACCAGGCAGCAGCTCGCGCAGATCATCGATCACCAGCGCCGGCGACTCTTCGGCAATCGGCCGGCCGTGGTTATAACCGTAACTCATGGCCACGCAGGACACGCCGGCGGCTTTGGCGGCCAGCACGTCGCTGCGCGAGTCACCGATAAACAGTGCATCTTGCGCATTGACTTCGGCCATTTTCATCACCTGCAGCAGCGCCGTCGGGTCGGGCTTCTGCTGCGGCAGGGTATCGCCGCCGATGATCCAACGGAAATAGCGACCGATGCGCATTTCATCCAGCAGCGGCGCGACGAAACGCTCCGGCTTGTTGGTGATCAGCGCCATCTCGACGCCCTGCTGCTTCAGCCACTTCAGCGTTTCGCGCACGCCAGGATAGAGCAGGGTCAGGCCATGGCTGTCGGCATAAGCCTCCATAAACACGGCCAGGGCTCGCTCGGTCTCGGCCTCGCCCACTGCCCCATGCTGCAGATCGCCGGCCAGGGCGCGCCGCACCAGCACCCGCGCGCCATTACCGACCCAGTTGCGCACCCGCTCGATACCCGCGGCCGGCCGGCCGAGGGTCAACAGCATCTGGTCGATAGCCGCCGCCAGATCCGGCACCGAGTCGACCAGGGTACCGTCCAGGTCGAACATCACCAGGCGCGGCAGGCGACCGGGGAGCAACCGCTCGAAACCACTCATCCGCGTGCGCGCGCCAGTTCTTCACGCATCTGCCGGATGACGGCGGCGTAGTCCGGCGTATTGAAGATGGCGGAGCCGGCGACAAAGGTGTCGGCACCGGCGGCGGCGATTTCGCGGATGTTCTGCACATTCACCCCACCGTCGATTTCCAGGCGAATCTCACGCCCGGAGGCCTCGATCAGCGCCCGTGCCTCTCTCAATTTATCCAGGGTGCTGGGGATAAACTTCTGCCCGCCGAAGCCTGGGTTGACACTCATCAACAGGATCATGTCGACCTTGTCCATCACGTACTTCAGGCTTTCCAGCGAGGTGGCCGGGTTGAACACCAGGCCGGCCTTGCAACCGCCGTCCTTGATCAACTGCAGCGAGCGATCGATATGGCCGCTGGCTTCCGGATGGAAGGTGATGTAGCTGGCACCGGCCTCGATGAAGTCGCCGATGATGCGGTCGACCGGCGACACCATCAGGTGCACGTCGATCGGCGCGGTGATGCCGTACTTGCGCAGTGCCGTGCAGACCATCGGGCCGATGGTCAGGTTGGGCACGTAGTGGTTGTCCATCACATCGAAGTGGACGATGTCGGCGCCGGCGGCGAGGACGTTGTCGACTTCCTCACCCAGGCGGGCGAAGTCGGCGGAGAGAATCGACGGAGCAATAGCGAAGGGCTGCATGGCGCACCTCAGAGCGAAATCACAGTGGCGCGCATTGTAGCCGAGTCGGCTGATCCGGCGGTTGTCATGTGTCAGTGGCGGGCCTGCAACTTTGCTCGCAGGCCCGCCACTCCAGTCACAGTCCAGCCTCTACAGCAGCGAACTCAACCCTCGTTTGGCGCGATACGCAGCTGCTCGCTACGCCCACGCAGCCATTCCAGGGTCAGCAACAGCACCACGGAGAAGCCGATCAGCAGGGTTGCCGCCGCGGCGATGGTCGGGCTGAGGTTCTCGCGGATGCCGCTGAACATCTGCCGCGGCAGGGTGGCTTGCTCGGGGCCGGCGAGGAACAGCGTGACCACCACCTCGTCGAACGAGGTGGCGAAGGCGAACAGCGCGCCGGAGATCACCCCGGGGGCGATCAGCGGCAGGGTCACCCGGAAGAACGCCGTCAGCGGCGCGGCGCCGAGGCTGGCCGCCGCGCGCACCAGGTTGTAGTTGAAACCCTGCAAGGTGGCCGACACGGTGATGATCACGAACGGTACGCCGAGCACGGCATGCACCAGAATCAGCGATATATAGCTGTTGCCCAACCCCAGCGGCGCGAAGAACAGGTAGCTGGCCACACCGACTATCACCACCGGCACCACCATCGGCGAAATCACCAGGCTCATCACCAGCGCCTTGCCGCGGAACTCGCCGCGGGTCAGGCCGATCGCCGCCAGGGTGCCGAAGACCATCGCCAGCACGGTCGCCGCCGGGGCGACGATCATGCTGTTCTTCAACGAGCGCATCCATTCGGCCGAGGCGAAGAAGTCCTGGTACCAGTGCAGCGAGAAGCCCTGCAGCGGATAGACCAGGAAACTCCCGGAGTTGAACGACAACGGCACTATCACCAGCACCGGCAAGATCAGGAACAACAACACCAGGCCGCAGAGGCTGCGCAGCGTGTAGAACCAGACGCGCTCGATGGGGGACAGGTAAGGACTGAGCATTTCGACTTCTCCTTGAACAGACGGCTTAGCTCAGGCGCAGGCGGCTCGCGCCCACCAGCCAGCTGTAAACCACGTAGAGCACCAGGGTGGCGAAGAGCAGCAGGCCGCCGAGGGCCGTGGCCATGCCCCAGTTGATGCTGGTGTTGGTGTAGAACGCGACGAAGTAGCTGACCATCTGGTCGGTCGGGCTGCCAAGCAGCGCCGGGGTGATGTAGTAACCAATCGCCAGGATGAACACCAGCAGGCAACCGGCGCCGACACCGGCCAAGGTCTGCGGGAAGTACACCCGCCAGAAGCTGGCGAACGGATGGCAGCCGAGGGAAATCGCCGCCCGCATATAGGTCGGCGAGATGCCCTTCATCACGCTGTAGATCGGCAGGATCATGAACGGCAGCATGATGTGCACCATCGAGATGTACACCCCGGTACGGTTGAACACCAGCTCCAGCGGCTTGTCGATCAGCCCCAGGCTCATCAGCGCGCCGTTGATCAAACCGCCCGACTGCAAGAGCACGATCCAGGCGGCCACCCGCACCAGAATCGAGGTCCAGAACGGCAGCAGCACCAGGATCATCAACAGGTTGCTCTGGCGTGACGGCAGGTTGGCCAGCAGATAGGCCAGCGGATAGGCCAGCACCAGGCAGATGGCGGTGATCACCAGGCCCATCCAGAAGGTGCGGGCGAAAATATCCAGGTAAATCGCCTGATCCGGCGTGGCCGCTGCCAGCTCGCCGAGGTCGTCGATGCGATGATCGACCGCCGCCAGCAGATAAAACGGGGTGACGCTGCGGGTGTTGCGGCTGATCGCCTGCCAATAGGCCGGGTCGCCCCAACGCTCATCGAGGGCTTGCAGCGCCTCTTTATAAGAGGCCGGCTCGGTTTTGAACGGTAGCGCCCGGGCGGTTTTCGCCATCAGGCTGCGGTAACCGGCCAGTTCCATGTTCAGGCGTTTGGACAGATCGCCCAGGGTCTGATTCTTCCGCGCCTCGGCCAGGTCCAGGCTCAGCGCCTTATAAGCAGGCTCGCCAGGCAAGGCCTTGCCATCCCAACTGGCGACCGCCTCGAGGGTGCGTGGCAGCGTGCCGACCACTTCGCTGTTACCGACGCTCTTGTAGAGCAGCGCGACGATCGGCACCAGGAAGATCAGCAGCAGAAACAGCACCAGCGGCAGAATCAGCGCCTGGGCTTTCAAGCGGTTCAGCCGCTCGGCACGCGCCAGGCGTTGTTTCAGGGTGGGGCCGGCGACCTCGGTCAAGGACACTGCGATGGCCATAGCGAACTCCGGGAAACGGGTGGTCTAAGCCACCGTAAATAAAATCTACTCGTCGTCCCCGCGTAGGCGGGGACCCAGTTCTCGAGTTTTCTGGGCTCCCGCCTGCGCGGGAGTGACGGTACTGCGGTCGCGTAGCCGGCATTGCTCCGGCTACGCGACCCGACCTACTTGGCCGCCCAGGAGTTGAAGCGCTGCTCCAGTTGCTCGCCGTAGTCGGCCCAGAAGGTGACGTTCATGGCCACCTGGTTCTCGATGTTTTCCGGGGTGGTCGGCATGTCTTTCAACAGCGCCTTATCCAGCAGCGGCACGGCCTGCTTGTTCGCCGGGCCGTAGGCGATGTTTTCCGAATAGATCTTCTGTTGCTCGGGCTTGACCGAGAAGGCGATGAACTTCTGTGCTTCGGCCGAGTTCTTCGCGCCTTTCGGGATGGCCCAGGCGTCGAAGTCATAGATGCCGCCGTTCCACACCACCTTCAGGTTGCTTTCCTTCTGTACGGCAGCGATGCGGCCGTTGTAGGCCGAGCTCATCACCACGTCACCGGAGGCCAGGTACTGCGGCGGCTGGGCGCCGGCTTCCCACCACTGAATGCTCGGTTTCAGCTGATCGAGCTTCTTGAACGCGCGGTCGACGCCCTCCTTGGTCGCCAGCACGCTGTAGACGTCCTTCGGCGCCACGCCATCGGCCATCAAGGCGAATTCCAGGGTGTACTTGGCGCCCTTACGCAGGCCGCGCTTGCCGGGGAATTTCTCGGTGTCCCAGAAATCCGCCCAACTGGTCGGCGCGCTTTGCAGCTTGTCGGCGTTGTAGGCGAGCACCGTGGACCAGACGAAGAAGCCCACGCCGCACGGCTGGATGGCCCCCGGCACGAAGTCTGCGGGATTACCGAACTGGGCCGGGTCGAGCTCTTCGAACATGCCCTCGTCACAGCCGCGGGCCAGCTCCGGCGATTCCACTTCGACCAGATTCCAGGACACGCTCTTGGTGTCGACCATGGCTTTCACCTTGGCCATCTCGCCGTTGTACTCACCGGCGATGATTTTGCCGTTGCCGGCCGCCTCCCAGGGTGCGTAGAAGGCCTTGACCTGGGCGTTCTTGTTCGCCCCGCCGAAGGACACCACGGTCAGGTCGGCCGCCATGGCCTGAGCGGCGCAAGCCAGCCCGAGAGCCAGGGCGGTGAGTTTGAGAGATTTATTCATTGTTGTTTTCTCCACAGTTCAGGTTGGTAAAGAATGCAGGGTTGGTAAAGCGCGGGGTCGATCAGTGAGCTTCCAATAACGGGTCGAGCGCGCGGACGTGCTCGACGTGCCAGCCGAGCGGCACCACGTCACCCACCGCGAGGGCCGGATCCAGCTCGGCAATCGGTTGTTTGACGAAGAAGTCGGCCTTGCCACACACCTCCAGACGCACACGCACGTGGTCGCCCAGGTAGATGAATTCCTCCACCCGACCGGAGAAGCGATTCGTGCAGGCCTCGCTGGAGCCGTTCAACAGCACCCGTTCCGGGCGGATCGAGAGGGTCACCGGCTCGCCGGTCTGACCGACGTTGACCGCCAGCGCCTCGACCTTCTCACCGCGCGCCAGCTCGACCACGCAGCGCTCACCCGTGTGGCTGAGCAGACGCCCATTGATGCGGTTGTTCTCGCCGATGAAGTTGGCGACGAAGGTGTTCTTCGGCTCTTCATACAGGGTGCGCGGGGCGGCGATCTGCTGGATCTCGCCCTGATGGAATACCGCCACCCGGTCGGACATGGTCAGCGCTTCGCCCTGGTCGTGGGTGACGTAGACCACGGTCACGCCGAGGCGCTTGTGCAGGTGTTTGATTTCCATCTGCATGTGCTCGCGCAGCTGTTTGTCCAGCGCGCCAAGCGGCTCATCCATCAGCACCAGTTGCGGCTCGAACACCAGTGCACGGGCCAGCGCCACGCGCTGCTGCTGGCCGCCGGAGAGCTGGCCGGGATAGCGGTTGCGAAAGCTGTCGAGCTGCACCATCGACAGCGCGCGCTTGACCCGCTCGCTGATGTCGGTCTTGCTCAGGCCACGCACCGACAGCGGAAACGCCAGGTTCTCCGCCACGGTCATGTGCGGGAACAAGGCGTAGTTCTGAAAGACCATGCCGATGTCGCGCTTGTGCGGCGGGACGTTGTTGATCGAGCGCCCGGCGAGGAGGATTTCCCCGGCGGTGGGCGTCTCGAAACCGGCCAGCATCATCAGGCTGGTGGTTTTGCCGGAGCCGGACGGCCCGAGCAGGGTGAGGAATTCGCCTTTGCGAATCTCCAGGTTGAGGTCTTTGACGATGAGGTTCTCGCCGTCGTAGCTCTTCTGTACGCCACGGAAGCTGACCAACACATCGTTCGCTTGCGTCTCGACCATAACCACACCTTTATTTTTTTGTATGTCGTGGTTAAAGACTAGAGAAGCCTGCAGGCAGCGCAAATCGGGGGGTATGAGAGATTGCTATAAGAACAGTGGCCGACTGTGGGTAGGGATTGCCCTACACCGACGGCGCGAACAGGCATGGACCGGCGGGCGGCGACGGCGAGCTAGGCCTGCCGCCACGCAATGGGGGTCGCAAATGGATATGTCGCTGCTGAAGATGCGCCGGGGAATGCCGTAGGGCAGACACCAGAGCGCAGCGAACAGTCCGCCGCCTGGCGTTGCGTGGCATGACCTGGCGTACTGCTGCGCGAATACGCCCTAGCGCATCAGACCAGCTTATGCTCCAGGGCATAGCGCACCAGATCCGCCACCGAGCCGGCATTCAGCTTTTGCATCAAGCGTGCCTTGTGGGTGCTGATGGTCTTGTTGCTGAGCGCCAGTTGCTGGGCGATATCGTTGACGTTGGCACCCTGGACCAGGCGCTCGAACACCGAGAACTCGCGCTCGGACAGCCGCGCATGCAACGGCCGTGAATCGGTCAGGCCGACTTCGAAGACCATCCGGTCGGCCAGCTCCGGGTCGATATAGCGGCCGCCGGCGGCCACCTTGCGAATCGCCGTGAGCAGCAACGCCGGGTCGCTGTCCTTGGTCGCGTAACCCGCCGCCCCGACCTTCAAGGCCCGCGCGGCCATCTGCGCCTCATCGTGCATCGACAGCACCAGGATCGCCGGCGCATGGTGCAAGGCGCGAATCCGTGGAATCGCCTCCAGGCCATTGACGCCGGGCATGGAGATATCCAACAGCACCACCTCGCACTCGAGCTGCCGCAGGATTTCCAGCAACTGCTCGCCATTACTGGCTTCGCCGACCACGCTGAGGTCCTTGGCCAGGCCAATCAGTTGCTTGATGCCCTCACGGACGATGGTGTGATCTTCGGCAACCAGAACACGAATCACGCAGGTGTCTCCTTAGGCTGGGGCCTGTCAATCCAATGGGATGCGCACGCTCAAGGTGGTGCCTTCGCCGAGCCGACTGTCGAGCGTCAGGCTGCCACCGAGCATCAGCACGCGCTCACGCATGCCGACCAGGCCGAAGGAGCTGGGGCGGCCCGGGGCGACGACGAAACCGCAGCCATCGTCGCTGACCGTCAGGCACAACGCACCCTCCTCCAGTGCCAGGCGCAGTTCGACAGTATGCGCCTGCGCATGCCGCATGACGTTGGTCAGCGCCTCCTGGAGGATGCGAAACAGGCCGATGGCCTTGGCGTCCGCCAGCGCCGGCAAGTTCTCCGGCACCTGCACCAGGCAGGGAATCTGCGTGCGCGCCTCGAAGCGCTGGGCCTGCCATTCGATCGCCGAGCCGATGCCCGCGTCGAGGATCGGCGGACGCAGGGCGGTCGCCACATCGCGCACCAGTTGGAACAGATTGGCGATCAAGCGCTTCATGCTGTTCAGGCGTTCCTGCAAGCCCGGGTCGAGCTCGGCATAGGCCAGCTCGCACATCGAGGTTTCCAGCTTGAGCACGGTCAACACCTGGCCCAGCTCATCATGCACTTCACGGGCGATGCGGGCTTTTTCCTCTTCGCGCACGCTCTCCAGGTGCGCCGACAACTCGCGCAGTTGCGCGCGCGACTCGGCCAGTTCCAGCTCGATGCGCTTGTTCTCGCTGATGTCCCAGACGATGCCGTCCCAGACCACCAGGCCATCCTGCAGATGCCGGGCAATCGCCTTGATATCCGCCCAGCGCTGTTCGCCCTCGCGGGTCAGGATGCGGCCCTGCCAATGCCAATCGCTGTCGCTGGCGAGCGCCTGATCCTGGCTGCGGTGATAACTGGCTTTATCGTCCACATGCACCAGGCTGCGCAGGCCGCGGTCGGCGGCCAGCAGCGTGCTGGCGGAATAGCCGACCAGGCTTTCGCTGCCTTCGCTGATGAAGGCAAAGTCCACCGCCGCATCGGGTTGCGGGCGCTCCAGGCGAAACACCAGACCCGGCACGTTGGCGGCGATGCCTTGCAGGCGTGCCTCGCTTTCCTGCAGGGCGGCCAAGGCCCGGCGCCGCTCGGTGACGTCGGTGATGTACACCACCAAATACTCGGCCTGGCGAAAACGCAGGAAGCTCAGCGATACATCGGCCGGCAGCGCACTGCCGTCGGCGCGGCGGCAATTGGTCTCGAAACTCAAGGGTCCCTCCTCGCTCGAACGCGCACGCTTCCACAGCGCCAGCCAGCGATCCATGTGCAGGCTCGGCTCGAATTCGATCAGCGGTCGATCGACCACGCCCCCCGGCACATAACCGAGCATCTGCTCCGCCGCACGGTTGGCGTAGCGCACGTGGCTGTCCCAGTTGACCCAGAGAATGCCGACTGTGCTTTGATCGATGGAGAACTGGGTCAGGCGCAGCGCTTCTTCCGCCGCCTCGCGCAATTCGATGGCGTGCCGCGCAGCCAGCAAGCCACGCTCCAGCGCATGCAGTTGGCGGCGCAGCCAGAACAGGCAGGCCAGTGCCGCCAGCAGCAACACCGCGAGCAGCAAGCCGAGGTTCTGCCAGAAGCCCGGCGACTCGGCGAGCCGCGGATACTTGAGCTGCAGCCAGCGCCCGTGCAGTTGATCCAGCTGCTTGGGGGAGATCGTCCGCAGCGCGCTATCGATGATCCCGGACAGCTCCGGCCAGTCGCGCCGCGAGGCGATACGCAGCAGTTGCGGCAAGCCGATATCACCGACCACGGCGAGCTCGGCGAATTCGCTCTCGCGGGATAAGCGGCTGAGCTGCGCCTCATCGATCACCGCATATCTGACCTGCTGGCCGAGCAGGTTCTGCAGCGCCTGGCGCTCGCTGGTCGCCGCTTGCAGGTTGAGGTTGATGTAGGTGCCGCGCAGGTAATCGGCCACCGCACTGGGCATGCGCACGGCGACCGGATCTTGCGCACCGAGCTGTTCCAGATCGACCGCCGCGCCGCCATTGCGCGCGCCCACGAGCAACTGCGGCACGCGCATATAGGGGTCGGAATACAGCCACAGCCTGAGCCCGGCCGGGGTCTGGCTCAGGCCCGGGGCCAGGTCGACTTGCCTGGCCCGCACCGCGGCCTCCAGCGCGGCCTGATCGGCATACTGCTGCCAGACCAACTCGACCTGCAGCGCCGCCGCCAGCCAATTCATCAGCTCGACATTGGCCCCGGAGAGCTGCTGCAGGCGCCGATCGAATTGCGCATAAGGCGCCTGCAAGACCACCCCGACGCGCAACTGCCGATGCTCAGCCAACCAGGCGCGTTGCTGCTCATTCAACGGCAACGCCAGCGCTGCCGCTGCCGCGCTGAGGGCCGGCGTTGGCAGCAACAGCCAACAGGTCAGGAGGCAAAGGGTCAGCAAACGAATCATCCAGCGCACAGCCCCGGGTAGTTAGAAAAGGACAACCGCCATACCTTACTCCAGCCCACCCAGATCCGGCGAAGGCGCGGCCTGACCAAGAGCCAGCAGGCCATTAGGTTGCCGCCATAGCTCCCGGCCTGGACTGTTCCGCTGCACCCACTGCTACGCCGGACAGCTAGCGAAAACCGCGGCGCTCACGGATCAAGCCGTAAGCGCCGTGCAGCTCGCGGGTTTTCTCCGTGGCCTCGCGTACCCGCGCGGGATCGGCTCCGGCGCCGAGCAGTTTGTCCGGATGGTGCCGGCTCAATAGCCGCCGGTAAGCCCACTTGATCGCGGCGGGCTCGCTCTCGGCCGTCACGTCGAGCAAGCGCAAGGCGTTCTGATAGGCCGCCGCACCCTGCAACAAGGAGCCCTTATGCGGCTCATATTCACCGGCCAGTGCGGCAACCCGGTCGCTGCGCCAACCCAGCCACTGGCCCCACAGCAGAATCAGCTCGCGCTCCCGCGCGGTCACCCGCCCATCGGCCCCGGCCATCCGCCAGCAGGCTCGCAGCAGCTCTTCGACCCGGCCTTCGCGGTTGCGCAGTTGGCGTAATGGCAGGCGCAAGCCCTCGCGCCCGGCCTTGCCACGGCTGAAGGCGTCGATGGCCCGCCGCTGCCCTGCGTCATCCAGCTGCAGCCGGCGCATCTCGGCGCGCGCCAGTTGGATATGGGCTTCCAGCACCTGCCCTCCGCTCTTGGCCAAACGCCCGAGCAACACAAACAGCAGTTCCTCATCACTCGGCATGGGCGCCGCGCCTAAGCGCTCACGCAGGCTCGCCCAACTCTGCAAGCCCATACGACGATCCAACACCTGCCCGAGCAATGTGCCGAGCAGCGCGCCGGGGATGCTGGCCAACGCCAGGCCCGCAGCCGCACCGAGCAGCGTGGCCGGCCAAAGCATCTCAGCCCGCCACCGCGAGCAAACGCTCGACGTGCGCCAGCCGCTCGTGGGTGCCGACATCCACCCAGCGCCCGCCGAACCGCTCACCGCTGACTTGGCCCGCGGCCATCGCCTGACGCAGCAAGGGCGCCAGCTTGAAGGCGCCCGCCTGGCAGTCGGCAAACAGCGCCGGATCGAGCACCGCGATCCCGCTGTAGGTCAGGCTCGGCGCACCGTCCTGGCCATCGCCGACCCGGCCATCCGCCAGACAGAAGTCACCGCGGGCGTGATGCGCGGGGTTATCCACCAGCACCAGATGGGCCAAGCCGCTTAGGGGTCGCCGCAGCGTGGCAAAGCCGTAATCGGTCCAGATATCGCCGTTGACCACCAGAAACGGCGCATCGCCGAGCAGCGGCAAGGCCCGGAAGATCCCCCCGCCGGTCTCCAAGGGTTCACCTTCGGCGGAATAACGGATGCTCATGCCAAAGCGTGCGCCATCGCCCAGATGGTCCTCGATCTGCTGGCCGAGCCAGGCGTGGTTGATCACCACCTCGCGAAAGCCCGCCGCCGCCAACGCCCGCAGGTGATATTCGATCAACGGCACGCCGGCCACCGGCACCAAGGGCTTCGGCGTGTGCAGGGTCAAGGGCCGCATGCGCTCGCCTTTGCCGGCGGCGAGGATCATCGCCCTCATGCCGGGGCGACCTCGGCCTGTGGCAGGCTGGCCAGGAGTTCACCGAGCTCGGCCAACTCCGGCCGCCGCGCCAACACCGCGTCGATATAACGGAAGAAGCGCGGCACATCGCCGAGGTACTTCGGCTTGCCGTCACGGTGGCAGATGCGCGCGAAGATACCGATGACCTTGAGGTGGCGCTGCACCCCCATCAAATCACTGGCCCGCAGGAAGTCCTCCAACTCAGGCTGAACCGGGATACCGGCCTCGCCCGCCAGTTGCCAATAACCCGCCAACCAGCTGCGCACCTGCGCTTCCGGCCAGCTGAGGAAGGCGTCCTTGAACAGGCAGGTGACGTCATAGGTGACCGGGCCGTAGACCGCATCCTGGAAATCCAACACTCCCGGCTTGGGCTCACTGTCCATCAGGTTGCGCGGCATATAGTCACGGTGCACCAGCACTTGCGGCTGGGCCAAGGCGCTGTCGATCAACAGCACGCAGACCCGCTGCCAGGCCGCCAGTTGCTCGCCACTCAGCTCGACCCCGAGTTGGCGCCGCAGATACCAATCCGGAAACAGCTGCAACTCGCGGCGCAGCAAGGCCTCGTCATAGCTCGGCAGTTGCGCATCCAGTGGCAGTTGCTGGAACGCCAACAAGGCCTGCAACGCACCGGCGAACAAGGCCTCGGCGTTATCCGGGTTGATCACCTCGAGGTAGGTCTGCCGGCCCAGATCGGAGAGCAACAGAAAGCCCCGCTGCAGATCCGCAGCCAAGATCTGCGGCACGTTGACCTGCGCCTCGGCCAGTAAGCCGGCGATCTTGACGAAGGGTCGGCAATCTTCCTGCGGCGGCGGGGCATCCATCACGATCAAGCTGCGGCCCGCCCCTTCCCAGCGAAAGTAACGCCGAAAGCTCGCATCACTACTGGCCGGCGTCAGCGTCGAGGGTGGCACGACACCCCAGCCCTTGGCGGTAAACAGGGCCGGTAAATGCTGGTCGAGCCAGCCAGTCAGCTGTTGCAGGCGTACATCTTCATCAAGCATTACAAGGGTCTCCGACGGCGCTAGCCGTTGTGCGGGTCATGCTTTATTATCCAGCATCTTTTTCAGCCCATCGAGAGGCGTGCGGTCCTAGCGGGCCGATGGCGCGCAGGAAGCCCGGACTACAAGATGGCAGTAAAATACCCCGCGTTTCGTAAAAAATTCCCACTGCTGGTTACCGGCAGTCTATTGGCCTTGCAATCCGTTGCCACCCAATATGTGGTCGCCGCCGAGCAGTTTGACTGCAAGGTGTCCGCATCTGGCGGCTGGGCCTGTACCCCGAAGGCGGATGCCGCCGCGCTCCCACCACGTCCCGTGCATAGCACTGGCGCGGTGAGCTCGACGGTTGGCACTGTCGCAGAAAAGCCGGGCAGCACAGGCGCCGCCGCCGAAGGGCAAGCCCCTCAGCTGGTTACCGAGAGTGAGGGCAAAGGCCTGGCGACACGTAGCGCCGACTTCAGCCATCTGGATTGGGTGCCCCGCGACAAGCTCAGCGCCGCCCAGCTGGCCGAGACCGGCCCCTACTGTGCCGGCGCCTATATCGAGCCGAGCCGGCCCGGGATGAACGACCAGACGCCGCTCGATGAAGCGCCGATGTTCGTCTCGGCCAAGGCCTCGCGCTATGAGCAAGAACAGCAAGTCGCCACCCTGGCCGGCGATGTGGTGCTGCGCCAAGGCAGCATGCAAGTCGAAGCCGACGAGGCCAGCCTGCACCAAGCCGAGAACCGCGGCGAACTAAACGGCAACATCAAGCTGCGCGATAACGGTGCCCTGGTCGTCGGCGATCACGCCGAGCTGCAGCTGGACAACGGCGAAGCCAAGATCGATAACGCCGAATACGTGCTGCACAAGGCCAATGTTCGCGGCAGTGCGCTGTACGCCAAGCGCCAGGAAGACGCCATCATCCGCCTCAAGGATGGCACCTACACCCGCTGCGAACCAGGCAGCAATGACTGGAACCTGAAAGGCAACAACATCACGTTGAACCCGGCCACCGGTTTCGGCACGGCCACCAACGTGACCCTGCGGGTGAAGGACATTCCGGTCTTTTACACGCCGTACATCTATTTCCCGATCGACGACCGGCGCCAGTCCGGCTTCTTGCCGCCGAGCATCGGCACGTCCAGCGACACCGGCTTCATGCTGGTCACGCCTTACTACTTCAACCTTGCGCCGAACTACGACGCCACCCTCTACCCGCGCTACATGAGCGAGCGCGGCCTGATGATGGAAGGCGAGTTCCGCTACCTGACCAAAAGCAGCGAAGGGCAACTGGGCGCCTCCTACCTGGACGACCAGGAAGACGAGCGCAAGGACGAGCCGAAGTTCGAAGACCAGCGCTACCTCTATAATTGGCAACACAAGGGTGGCCTGGACTCGCGCCTGCTGGCCGAAGTCGACTACACCAAGATCAGCGACCCGTACTACTTCCAGGACCTGGAAACCGACCTGGATGTCAGCAACCAGACCTTCGTCGACCAGCAAGGCAGCCTGACCTACCGCGGCGACAGCTTCGCGGCGCGACTCAATGTGCATGCCTATGAGCTGGCCACCGTCACGGACGTCACGCCCTATGATCGACTGCCACAGGTCACCTTCGATGGTGCCCTGCCGTTCCAGCCCGGTGGTTTGAACTTTACCTACGGCACCGAGTTCGTCCGCTTCGACCGTAACCTGGATGAATATGTCTTCGCCGGCACGGCAAGCCCGGACAGCAACCTACGGGGACTGACACGGACCAACGGCGACCGCGCGCATGTGGAGCCAGGCGTCGGCCTGCCGCTGAACTGGCACTGGGGCTTCGTCAAACCGACGGTCAAGTACCTCTATACCGACTACAGCCTGGACCTGGATCAGCGGGGTAAGAACACCCTGGCCGCCGGCCAGAGCTTCGAGAGCAGCCAGGATCGTGGTGTTCCGCTGTACAGCCTGGATAGCGGCCTGTATTTCGACCGCGATACCACGTTCTTCGGCAAGGGCTTCCGCCAGACGCTGGAACCGCGCCTGTACTACCTGAATGTGCCGTTCCGCGATCAGTCGGACATCCCGGTCTTCGACACCAGCGAAACCACCTTCAGTTATGCCTCCTTGTTCCGTGAAAACCGTTTCTCCGGCAAGGATCGCATCGGTGACGCGAACCAGCTGTCGCTCGGCACCGCCAGCCGCTTTATCGAGCCGAACGGCTTCGAGCGAGCCCGCGTCGCCGTCGGCCAGATCTTCTACTTCGAAGACCGCCGCGTGCAGCTGCCGGGTATCGACGAGAAAGAGACTGCCTCCACCTCGCCGTACGCCCTGACCGGTCAATATCGCTTCAACCGCGACTGGCGCCTGTCCTCCGACTACAACTGGGATCCCGACCAGGGCGAAACCCGCTCGGGCAACCTGATGTTCCATTACCAGCCGGAAGCCGAGCCAGGCAAGATCGTCAACGCCGGCTACCGCTACCGTAACGACACCAGGCGCTTCAACCCGAACACCGGTGAGTTCGAGTTCGGCGGTGAAGAGTTCAAGATTGACCAGTCCGACTTCTCGGTCATCTGGCCAGTCGTTCCGCAGTGGAGCGCGATTGCCCGCTGGCAGTTCGACTACAACCAGAGCCGTACGCTCGAGGCCTTTGGTGGCTTCGAATACGACAGCTGCTGCTGGAAGCTGCGCCTGATCAACCGTTACTGGGTCGAGTACGATGAGTTCAACCTCACCCGTGACGAAGAGAAAGGCGACCGCGGGATCTTCCTGCAAATCGTGCTGAAGGGCCTCGGTGGCGTCGTCGGCAATAAGGTAGAGGGTTTCCTCGACCAAGGCATTCAAGGTTACCGTGAACGTGAAGACCAAGCTTTCTGATTGTCTGCGCCCGCTGTTGCTGGGCGCAGTGTTTCTGGGTACCGCGGCGCAGGCCGAAGTGCAATCCATCAACCGCGTCGTGGCCATCGTCGATACCGACGTCATCATGCAGAGCCAGCTGGATAGCCGTCTGCGCGAGGTGCAACAAACCATCGCCAAGCGCGGCGCCGCCCTGCCGCCGGAACATGTGCTGAGCCAGCAAGTGCTGGAGCGGCTGATCATCGAGAACATCCAGCTGCAAATCGGCGATCGCTCGGGTATCCGCATCACCGACGAAGAACTGAACCAGGCGATCGGCACTATCGCCCAGCGCAATAACCTGAGCGTCGAACAGTTCCGCGCGGCGCTGGCCCAGGACGGACTGTCCTACGACGATGCCCGCGATCAGGTGCGCCGGGAAATGGTCATCAGCCGCGTACGGCAACGGCGGGTGGCCGAGCGCATTCAAGTGACCGACCAGGAAGTGCAGAACTTCCTCGCCTCCGACCTCGGCAAAATGCAGCTCTCGGAAGAGTTCCGCCTGGCCAACATTCTCATTCCCGTCCCGGAAAGTTCGACGCCAGAGACCATTCAGGCCGCCGACCGGCAAGCCAGAGAACTCTACCGGCAACTGCAGCAAGGCGCCGACTTCGCGCAGCTGGCGATCGCCCGCTCCGCCAGTGAAACCGCCCTGGAGGGCGGTGAAATGGGCTGGCGCAAAGCCGCACAGATGCCACCACCGTTCGACAGCATGATCGGTGCCCTATCCGTCGGTGAAGTGACCGAGCCGATGCGCACTCCCGGCGGCTTCATCATGCTCAAGCTGCTGGAAAAGCGCGGTGGCGGCTCCCAGGTGCGCGACGAAGTGCATGTCCGCCACATCCTGATCAAACCGAGCGAAATCCGCAGCGAAGCGGAGACCCAGCGCCTCGCCGAGCGCCTCTACGAGCGCATTCTGGCGGGGGAAGACTTTGCCGAACTGGCCAAGAGCTTCTCGGAAGACCCGGGCTCCGCGCTGAATGGCGGCGATCTCAACTGGATCGACCCAAACTCCCTGGTTCCGGAATTCCGCCAGGTGATGGCGCATACCGCCGGTGGCGAACTGTCCAAACCGTTCAAGAGCGCCTATGGCTGGCACGTGCTGCAGGTCATGGGACGCCGGGCCACAGATAGCAGCGCAGAGTTCCGCGAACAGCAGGCCCTGAATGTGCTACGCAACCGCAAGTACGACGAAGAGCTGCAAGCCTGGTTGCGCCAGATCCGCGACGAGGCCTATGTAGAAACCAAGCTGTGACTCCACGGCGCTTCGCTCTAACGCCTGGCGAGCCTGCAGGTATCGGTCCCGACCTATGCCTGCTACTCGCCCAGCACACCCAGCCCCACCCCCTGATCGCGATTGCCAGCCGTGACCTGCTCGTCGAGCGGGCCGCGCAACTGGCGCTGAGCGTACGCTTACTGGCGGTCACGCCGGACGCCTGGCCTGATGCACCGGCACCAGCCGGCTGTCTGTATGTCTGGGATACGCCCTTGCGCGCAGCGGTAGAGCCCGGCCAGCTAGACCCGGCAAACGCCGCCTATGTGCTGGAAACCCTGACCCGGGCCGCCCAAGGCTGTGTAAACGGAGACTTCGCCGGGATGATCACCGCCCCGGTGCACAAAGGCGTGATCAACGAGGCGGGGATCGCCTTCTCCGGTCACACCGAGTTTCTCGCCGAACTCACCCACAGCGCACAGGTGGTGATGCTCTTGGCTACCCGCGGCCTGCGCGTAGCCCTGGTGACCACCCATCTGCCACTCAAAGAGGTGGCCGCGGCCATTACCGCCGAACGCCTGGAGCGGGTCGCCCGCATCCTGCACGCCGATCTGGTCAGCAAGTTCGGCATCGCCGCGCCACGTATCCTGGTCTGCGGCCTGAATCCCCATGCCGGCGAAGGTGGTCATCTCGGCCGCGAAGAGATCGACGTCATCGAACCCACCCTGGAACGTCTGCGCAGCGACGGCCTGAACCTGATTGGCCCGCTGCCGGCCGACACCCTTTTCACCCCGAAATATCTGGAGCACTGCGACGCAGTGCTGGCGATGTACCACGACCAGGGCCTGCCGGTGCTGAAGTACAAAGGCTTCGGCGCCGCCGTCAATGTGACCCTGGGTCTGCCGATCATCCGCACCTCGGTCGATCACGGCACCGCGCTGGATCTCGCCGGCAGCGGCAAGATCGACACCGGCAGCCTGCAAGTCGCGCTGGAAACCGCTTACCAGATGGCCGAGAGCCGCTAGGCTGGTCTTTATTTCCGGCGAGTTTCACAACGCGGTTCGCCATTAAACGTCAACAGAGCCTATATGAACGAGCACTACCAACACCGCGCCCGCAAGCGCTTCGGCCAGAATTTCTTGCATGATGCCGGGGTGATTCACCGCATTCTGCGCGCCATCTATGCCCGCCCAGCCGAGCGGTTGCTGGAGATCGGTCCAGGCCAAGGCGCACTGACGGAGGGCCTGCTCGCTAGCGGCGCACACCTGGACGTGGTCGAGTTGGATCTGGACTTGATTCCACTGCTCAAGCATAAATTCGATGCCAACCCCAACTTCACCCTGCACCAGGGCGATGCGTTGAAGTTCGACTTCGCCAGCCTGAATCCCGCACCGCATAGCCTGCGGGTGGTTGGCAACCTGCCGTACAACATCTCCACTCCGTTGATTTTCCATCTGCTCGAGCATGCTTCGCTGATCCGCGACATGCACTTTATGCTGCAGAAGGAAGTGGTCGAACGCCTGGCGGCGACGCCCGGCGGTGGCGACTGGGGCCGCCTGTCGATCATGGTGCAGTACCACTGCCAGGTGGAGCATCTGTTCAATGTCGGCTCTGGCGCCTTCAAGCCCGCGCCCAAGGTCGACTCGGCCATCGTGCGCCTGGTGCCGCATGAAACCCTGCCGCACCCGGCGAAAGACCATCGGCAACTCGAACGCGTGGTCCGCGAGGCGTTTAACCAGCGGCGCAAAACGCTGCGCAATACGCTGAAGGCCCTACTCAGCAGCGACGCGATCGAAGCCGCCAATGTCGATGGCAGCCTGCGCCCCGAGCAACTGGATCTGGCCGCCTTTGTCCGCCTGGCGGACCAACTGTGCGAGCAGACGAGCGCCGAGTAGGCCCTAGCGCGCTGTCGCGCAAATCCGTTCAAGCCTTCACTCGGCAAAATTGAACAGTTATTTTTCAGACGGCGCACTAAACTCGACTCCCGGCTGTTCCGCCATCAGAGCCATTCGCATGTCCGATCCCCGTTACCAGGTCGACGTCAGCGTCGTCACCCGCTTTCTCCCGGAGCAATCGCAGCCGGAGCAGAACCGCTTTGCTTTCGCCTATACCGTGACCATCCACAACAATGGCCAACTAGCGGCCAAGCTGCTGTCGCGCCACTGGCTGATTACCGACGGTGATGGCCGCGTGCAGGAGGTTCGCGGGCCCGGCGTGGTTGGCCAGCAACCGCTGATCGAGCCGGGCCAGAGCCACACTTACAGCAGCGGCACGGTCATGGGCACCAGCGTCGGCAATATGCAGGGCAGTTACCAGATGCTCGCCGATGACGGTAAACGCTTCGACGCGCTCATCGCGCCGTTCCGCCTAGCCGTGCCCGGGGCCCTGCACTGATGACGCTGTATGCTGTCGGCGATCTGCAAGGCTGTCTGGAACCCCTGCAATGCCTGCTGCAACGCGTCGCCTTCGATCCCAGCAAAGACTGCCTGTGGCTGGTCGGTGACCTGGTCAATCGCGGCTCGCAGTCACTGGAGACCCTGCGCTTTCTCTACGCCATACGCGACTCACTGGTCTGCGTGCTGGGCAACCACGATTTGCACCTGCTGGCGGTGGCGCACAATATCGAGCGTCTGAAGAAAGCCGACACCCTGCGCGAGATCCTCGAGGCGCCGGATCGCGATGACCTGCTCGACTGGCTGCGGCGGCAAAAGCTGCTGCACTATGACGCCGAGCGCGACATCGCCCTGGTGCATGCGGGCATCCCGCCGCAGTGGACCCTGAAGAAGGCGCTCCAATGCGCCGCCGAAGTCGAAGAGGCGCTGCTCGACGATACCCGTCTGCCCCTGTTCCTCGATGGCATGTATGGCAACGAACCGACCAAGTGGGACAAGGATCTCAAGGGCGTGACGCGCCTGCGGGTGATCACCAATTACTTCACCCGCATGCGCTTTTGCAAAGCCGACGGCACACTAGACCTGAAGAGCAAGGAAGGGCTCGGCAGCGCGCCACCCGGCTATGCCCCCTGGTTCAGTTACGCCGAACGCAAGACCCGCGGGCTGAAGCTGATCTTCGGCCACTGGGCCGCCCTGGAAGGCCAGTGCCACGAGCCCGGCCTGTTTGCCCTGGACACCGGCTGCGTGTGGGGCGGCGCCCTGACCTTATTGAATGTCGATAGCGGCGAGCGCCACCGCTGCGACTGTACGGAGAACCGTTTATGAGTGAGTTCAAACGCATCCCCCCCGAACAGGCCCACGCCCTGCGCGAGCAAGGTGCAGTGGTGGTCGATATCCGCGACCCGCAGAGCTTTGCCCTCGGCCATATCAGCGGCTCACGCCATCTGGACAACCACTCGCTGCACGACTTCATCGCCAAGGCCGACCTCGACAAACCGCTGATCGTCACCTGCTACCACGGCAACTCCAGCCAGAGCGCCGCAGCTTATCTGGTCAACCAGGGTTTCTCCGAGGTTTACAGCCTGGATGGCGGCTTCGAGCTATGGCGCGCGACCTTCCCGACCGAGACCGCCACCGAGCAGGCCGAATAAAAATTTTCAGGCTGGCGACCCCGCGCCATCCCTGGGCTGCCGCCCTGCTCTGACGAACGGTAATTGGCACTTATCGTTCGCCAGCCCTTGACCTTGCCAATTCCGAACTATCCTTACCCCCAGGCCATCCAAAATAGGGGAGAGCCGGCACACCGGCTTCCGGGCTATCGGCAGCGACCTTTTAGGTGTTCTGGGGGATTCACATCCGCCGATTCGTCGGCTGATTGCCAGCACCCGCACGACCGATCCCGCGCCGGCTCCGAGCATCAAGCGAGGTGACGTCATGAGTATTTTCAGCCACTTCCAACAGCGTTTCGAAGCGACCCGCCAGGAGGAGTATTCCCTTCAGGAATACCTCGAACTGTGCAAGCAGGACCGCAGCGCCTATGCCACCGCGGCTGAACGCCTACTGCTGGCCATTGGCGAACCGGAGTTGCTCGATACCTCCCACAACTCCCGACTATCGCGGATCTTCTCCAACAAGGTGATCCGCCGCTACCCGGCCTTTGCCGACTTCCATGGCATGGAAGAATGCATCGACCAGATCGTGTCTTTCTTCCGCCATGCCGCCCAGGGCCTGGAAGAGAAGAAGCAGATCCTCTATCTGCTCGGCCCGGTCGGTGGCGGCAAATCCTCACTCGCGGAAAAACTCAAACAACTGATGGAGAAGGTGCCCTTCTACGCGATCAAGGGCTCGCCGGTATTCGAGTCGCCGCTGGGGCTGTTCAATAGCACCGAGGACGGCACGATTCTCGAAGAGGACTTCGGCATTCCGCGGCGCTACCTGAGCACCGTCATCTCGCCTTGGGCGACCAAGCGCCTGGCCGAGTTCGGTGGCGACATCAGCCAATTCCGGGTGGTCAAACTCTACCCCTCGATCCTTAATCAGATCGCCATCGCCAAGACCGAACCCGGCGATGAGAACAACCAGGACATCTCCGCCCTGGTCGGCAAGGTCGACATCCGCAAGCTGGAAGACTTCCCGCAGAACGACGCCGACGCCTACAGCTATTCCGGCGCCCTGTGCCGCTCCAACCAGGGTCTGATGGAATTCGTCGAGATGTTCAAGGCGCCGATCAAGGTGCTGCACCCGCTGCTGACTGCCACCCAGGAGGGCAACTACAACAGCACCGAGGGTCTCGGCGGCCTGCCGTTCAGCGGCATCCTGCTGGCCCACTCCAACGAGTCGGAATGGCATAGCTTCCGCAACAACAAGAACAACGAAGCCTTTATCGATCGGATCTACATCGTCAAGGTGCCCTACTGCCTGCGCGTCAGCGACGAGATCAAGATCTACGACAAGCTGCTGTTCAACAGCTCGCTGGCCAAGGCCCATTGCGCCCCAGACACCCTGAAGATGCTGGCGCAGTTCTCGGTACTCTCGCGCCTGAAGGAGCCGGACAACTCCAACGTCTACTCGAAGATGCGCGTCTACGATGGCGAAAACCTCAAGGACACCGATCCCAAGGCCAAGTCGATCCAGGAATACCGCGACACCGCCGGAGTCGACGAAGGCATGAACGGCCTGTCGACCCGCTTCGCCTTCAAGATCCTCTCCAAGGTGTTCAACTTCGACCCGCACGAAATCGCCGCGAATCCGGTGCACCTGTTGTATGTGCTGGAACAACAGATCGAGCAGGAACAGTTCCCGGCGGAAATGCGCGAGCGCTATTTGCGCTACATCAAGGAATACCTGGCGCCGCGCTATATCGAGTTCATCGGCAAGGAGATCCAGACTGCCTACCTGGAGTCTTACAGCGAGTACGGGCAGAACATCTTCGATCGCTACGTGCTGTACGCCGACTTCTGGATTCAGGACCAGGAATATCGCGACCCGGAAACCGGCGAAATCCTCAATCGCGTAGCCCTCAACGAGGAGCTGGAGAAGATCGAAAAACCCGCCGGAATCAGCAACCCGAAGGATTTCCGCAACGAAATCGTCAACTTCGTGCTGCGTGCCCGCGCCAACAACAACGGCAAGAACCCGACCTGGCTCAGCTACGAGAAGCTGCGCGTGGTGATCGAGAAGAAGATGTTCTCCAACACCGAGGATCTGCTGCCGGTCATCAGCTTCAACGCCAAGGCGAGCAAGGAGGATCAACAGAAACACAACGACTTTGTCTCCCGCATGGTCGAGCGCGGCTACACCGACAAGCAGGTACGCCTGCTGTCCGAATGGTATCTGCGGGTCAGAAAGTCGCAGTAACCGGCCACCGGCCTGGCCGGTCGTTGTTGCCGCAGAGCCTGCGCCCAGTCACGGCCGCAGGCTCTATGAGCCGGTTCAAGATCGTCGCGAGCGCAGGTCAGGCAAGGCGAAAACAGGTGAGAAAGCGGAGTTTACGAGTGGTAAATGAGCATTCCGAACCTGTTTTCAACGCCGCATGACCAAGCGCAGTAGATATTGAACAGGCTCAAAGGAGCGCCCATGAGCTATGTGATAGACCGCCGCCTGAACGGCAAGAACAAGAGCACGGTGAACCGCCAGCGCTTCCTGCGGCGTTATCGTGATCACATCAAGAAGGCGGTGGAAGAAGCCGTCGGCCGCCGCTCCATCACCGACATGGAGCACGGCGAACAGATCAGCATTCCCGGTCGCGATATCGACGAGCCGCTGTTTCATCACGGCCGGGGCGGTAAGCAGACCATCGTCCATCCTGGCAACAAGGAGTTCACCGCCGGCGAGCGGATCCCGCGCCCGGCAGGCGGTGGCGCAGGCAAAGGCGCCGGCAAGGCCAGCAACTCCGGCGAGGGCATGGACGAGTTCGTCTTCCAGATCACCCAGGAGGAGTTCCTCGACTTCATGTTCGAGGATCTGGAGCTACCCAACCTGGTGAAACGCCACCTGACCGGCAGCGACACCTTCAAAACGGTGCGCGCGGGGATCAGCAATCAAGGCAATCCCTCGCGGATCAATATCGTCCGCACCCTGAGGTCGGCCCATGCGCGACGTATCGCGCTGTCCGGCAGCAGCCGCATCAAACTGCATTTCACAGAGCTGGAGCTGGAACGGCTTAAACGCGAAGAACCCGACAACTTCGAAGACATTCAACGCACCGAGGCCGAAATAATTCGCCTGCTCGCGCGCATCAAAAAGGTGCCCTTCCTCGACACCTTCGACCTCAAGTACAACCTGCTGATCAAGCAACCGAATCCCAGCTCCAAGGCGGTAATGTTCTGTCTAATGGACGTTTCCGGCTCCATGACCCAGTCCACCAAGGACATCGCCAAGCGCTTCTTCATCCTCTTGTACCTGTTCCTCAAACGGAACTACGAGAAGATCGATGTGGTGTTTATCCGCCACCACACCAGCGCCCGCGAGGTGGATGAGGAGGAGTTCTTCTACTCCCGGGAAACCGGCGGCACCATAGTCTCCAGCGCCCTGAAGCTGATGCAGGAAGTCATGGCCGAGCGCTACCCGGTCAACGAATGGAACATCTACGCCGCCCAGGCTTCGGACGGTGACAACTGGAATGATGACTCGCCTATTTGCCGTGACATCCTGCTCAAGCAAATCATGCCGTTCGTGCAGTACTTCACCTACGTCGAGATCACCCCGCGCGAGCACCAGGCGCTGTGGTTCGAGTACGAACAGGTCGGCGAGGCCTTCGCCGACACCTTCGCCCAGCAGCAGTTGGTGTCCGCCGGCGACATCTATCCGGTGTTCCGCGAGCTCTTCCAGCGCCGGCTAGTGACATGAGGGGACTCAAAAAATGACTCCCAACGAAAAGAAACGCCAGCCGATCTCCACCGGTTCGGAATGGACCTTCGAGCTGATTCGCGCCTACGACCGCGAAATCAGTCGACTCGCCGAAGGCTATGCGCTGGACACCTACCCGAATCAGATCGAAGTGATCACCGCCGAGCAGATGATGGATGCCTACGCCTCCGTCGGCATGCCGCTCGGCTATCACCACTGGTCCTACGGCAAACACTTCCTCAGTACCGAGAAGTCCTACAACCGCGGACAGATGGGCCTGGCCTACGAGATCGTGATCAACTCCGACCCCTGCATCGCCTACCTGATGGAAGAGAACACCATGTGCATGCAGGCCTTGGTGGTGGCGCATGCCTGCTACGGGCACAACAGCTTCTTCAAGGGTAATTATCTGTTCCGCACCTGGACCGACGCCAGCTCGATCATCGACTACCTGGTGTTCGCCAAGCAGTACATCATGCAGTGCGAGGAACGCCACGGCATCGACGCGGTTGAAGACCTGCTGGACTCCTGCCACGCCCTGATGAACTACGGCGTGGACCGCTACAAGCGGCCCTACCCGATCTCCGCCGAAGAGGAACGGCGGCGGCAGAAAGACCGTGAGGAGCACCTGCAGAAGCAGATCAACGACCTCTGGCGGACCATCCCCAAAGGCGCCGGCAAGGGCAGCGATAAAGACAGCAAGCGCTTCCCCGCAGAGCCCCAGGAAAACATCCTGTATTTCCTTGAGAAACACGCGCCGTTGCTGGAGCCCTGGCAGCGCGAAGTGGTGCGCATCGTCCGTAAAATCGCCCAGTACTTCTATCCACAACGCCAGACCCAGGTGATGAACGAAGGCTGGGCGACCTTCTGGCACTACACCCTGATGAACGACCTGTATGACGAAGGCTTGGTCACCGACGGTTTCATCATGGAGTTCCTCCAGTCGCACACCAGCGTGATCTACCAGCCGCCTTTCGACAGCCCCTATTACAACGGCATCAACCCCTACACCCTGGGTTTTGCCATGTACCGCGACATCCGCCGCATCTGCGAAGAGCCGACCGAAGAGGACAAACGCTGGTTCCCGGATATTGCCGGCAGCGACTGGCTGGCGACCCTGAAATTCGCCATGAATAGCTTCAAGGATGAGAGCTTTATCCTGCAGTACCTCTCCCCCAAGGTGATCCGCGACCTGAAGCTGTTCAGCATCCTGGATGACGACCAGAAGGACGAGCTGCTGGTCTCCGCGATCCACGACGAACCGGGTTATCGCCTCATCCGCGAAACCCTCGCCGCCCAGTACAACCTTGGCAATCGCGAACCCAACATCCAGATCTGGAGCATCGATCGCCGCGGTGACCGCTCACTGACCCTGCGGCATCAGCAGCACGATCGCAAACCGCTGGGCGACTCCACCGAGGAGGTGCTGAAACACCTGCACCGCCTGTGGGGCTTCGACATCCATCTGGAAACCGTGCAGGGCGAGAAAATCGTCCATACCCAGCATGTCCCCCCCAGATCCGAGCAAGAGGGCACAGGCGACTACCCACGGCTCGACCTGATGATCCCGCCCATTTGATCGGTTGACCGCTCGCGAGCTGCCGCCGAGCATGCCGTTATCCTCCGCGGAGCCTGCCGCCCATGCGTGTGTTTGTCGTTTTGCTGCTCTGCCTGGCACTGGCCAGCTGCGCCAGCCACAGCCCCCAGATCCGCGTGGTGCAAGCCGCCGCGCCCGCCTTGGCGAGTCGCCATAGCTTTCAGTTGCTGCCACCGGAGCAGGCACTCAGCGGCGAGCTGCCTTTGCGTGAGCAGTACGCCCAGCTCGAACCACTGCTGCGCCAAGGCCTCGCCGAACGCGGTTATCACGAAAGCCCGCAGCCCGAGTTGCGGGTGTATTACTGGCTGGCCCTGCACGACACCCCGCTGGAATTTCGCGTCGACACGCCGCCACCCAACCCGCTCGGCGCCTACCAGGCCATCCACCGCCTGCACGATGAAACCGGCACCCTGCGCTTACGGCTGACCGACCTGAACGGCCAGGTGCTCTGGGAAGGCCTGGCCAGCACCGGGCTGAGCCCCGCCTGGGATAGCACCGAACAGCTGCAAAGCGCCGTAGCCGCGTTGCTGCAACAGATTCCCGTCGCCCACTGAGCCTCCGTTTTCGGGGCGCAGCGGTTATGCTGTCGCGCTAACGGAAGGGGTTTTCCATGCAGATTTACAAGGTCGGCGGCGCTGTGCGCGACCGCTTGCTCGGCCGTCCGGTCACCGACATCGATTGGCTGGTGGTCGGCGCCAGCGCCGAAGAGATGCAAGCCCTGGGCTTTCGCCCGGTTGGCGAGGACTTTCCGGTATTTCTCCACCCGCAGAGCGGCGAGGAATACGCCCTCGCCCGTACCGAGCGCAAAAGCGGGCGCGGCTACGGCGGCTTTACCTTCTACGCCAGCCCCGAGGTCACCCTCGAAGAAGACCTGATCCGCCGCGACCTGACGATCAACGCCATGGCCGAAGACGACCACGGCGCGCTCTACGACCCCTACGGCGGCCAGCACGACCTTGCCGCCCGCCTGTTGCGCCACGTCTCTCCGGCCTTCGCCGAAGACCCGCTACGGGTGCTGCGCGTCGCCCGCTTCGCCGCCCGTTATGCGCCATTGGGTTTTCGCATCGCCACGGAAACCCTGACGTTGATGCGCCAGCTCAGCGAGTCTGGCGAACTGCTGGCGCTGACCCCCGAGCGCGGCTGGAAAGAGATTTCCCGCGCGCTGCTGGAGCCATGCCCGGAGGTGTTCATCGAAGTGCTGCGCGACTGTGGCGCGCTCAAGGTGTTGCTGCCGGAAGTCGATAGCCTGTTCGGTGTACCGCAACCGGCCGCCCATCACCCGGAAATCGACACCGGCGCCCATGTGCTCAGCGTGCTGCGCCAATGTGCCGAGCATGCACAGCCACTGACGGTGCGCTGGGCCTGCCTGCTGCATGACCTGGGCAAAGGCCTGACGCCGGAAAGCCAGTGGCCACGGCATATCGCCCACGAACACAACGGCCTGCGCCTGATCCGCGCGGTGAATGAGCGCTGCAAAGCACCGCGCGATTGCCAGGAGCTGGCCCTGCTGGTCGGCGAGTACCACAGCCACGCCCATCGGGTCCTGGAGCTGAAACCCACGACCCTGCTGGAGCTGCTGCAGAGCTTCGACAGCTATCGCCGGCCGCAGCGCTTCGAGGAATTTATCGCCGCCTGCGAGATGGACGCCCGCGGCCGCCTTGGCCTGGAACAACGCGACTACCCGCAAGCCGCCTACCTGCGCGGCGCGGCCGAGGCTGCGCGCGCAGTGACGGTACAACCGCTACTGGCGCAAGGTTTCCAAGGTGCAGAGCTGGGGGAGGCGTTAAAGCGTGAGCGCCTGACGGCACTCAAAGCCTACAAGGCCGGCTCCGGGAAGGCCTGACGCAGCGATGGCGGGGTCAGCTCGCGGTCGCGCCAGATAAAGGACACCGGCCACAGCGCCTGATCGATCCGCGCCCCTTGCCAGAGCGCGGCAAAAGTCTGCCCCACTCCCGGATGCAACCTCTCCGGCGCCAACAGCGCCAGCGGCCAGAGCACGAACGCGTTTTTCAGGATTTCCGCGCGCGGTAACACCAGGCCGTCGAAATTGCCGACCTGCTCGCCATACAGCAGCACGTCGATGTCCAGCGGCAGACCCTTGCGCTCAGGCGCATAGCGGCCATTGTCCGCCTCGATGAACTTCAGCCGCCGATCCAGCTCGATCAGCGGCAGATCGGTTTGCGCGGCCACCACCAGATTGAAGAAGGGACCGCTTTTGATCCCCACCGCCTGGCTCTCGAATACCGGCGAGCAGTGCAACTGCCGCAGAAAGCCCGACAGCGCCTCGAGACCGGCAGTCAAATGCGCCTCGCGCTCGATATTGCTACCGAGGCCAAGCAAGATCGGGGTCAGAGACATCCGCGCTCGATCTCCACCCCGACCCCGCCACTGGCCGCCGGTATGGCGCCGGGCTTGGTCAACTTCAAACGCAACCAGGGAATCTGGAACTCGCTCATCAAGGTCTCGGCCAAACGTTCGGCGAAGGTTTCCACCAAGATGAACTGCGCTTGCGCGGCAAACGCCTGAATCCGCGCCGATACCGCGGCATAGTCGAGCGCCTTGGTCAGGTCATCGCCGGCCGCCGCCGGGCGATTATCCCAGCCGAAACTCAGATCCAGACGTAGACACTGGCGAATCTCACGCTCCCAGTCATACGCACCGATCACCGTGTCGACTTCCAGACCCTCGATAAACACTCTGTCCAAACACTCTGCTCCGCCGCACGACAAGGGCACAGGGCCCCGTTAGAATCGGGGCTTGTCCGCCCCGGAATGGATACCATGTTTTGGTTGCTGGCGATCCTCGCCTACCTGCTCGGTTCGTTGTCCTTCGCCATTCTGCTCAGCCGTCTGGCTGGCGGCCCGGATCCTCGTGCCAGTGGCTCGGGCAATCCCGGTGCGACCAATATGCTGCGGGTCGCCGGCAAGAAACTGGCGATCCTGACCCTGCTCGGCGATCTGCTGAAAGGCCTGCTGCCCGTCTTGATCGCACACCTGCTGGGCTTTCATCTCCAACAACAAGCCTGGATTGGTCTGGCCGCAGTGATCGGCCATCTCTATCCGCTGTACTTTCACTTCCGCGGCGGCAAAGGCGTCGCCACTGCCGCCGGCATGCTCCTCGGCCTCTACCCACCGGCCGCCTTGCTGGCTATTGGCGCCTGGGCGCTGACCTTCCAGCTCACGCGCACCAGCTCGCTGGCTGCCCTGATCGCTACGCCACTCACCCTGCCATTACTGGCTTGGCAGCAACCAGGGGCACTGTTACCGATGAGTGTGTTGACCGGCCTGATCGTCTGGCGGCACCGCGGCAATCTACGCGACCTGTTCGCCGGGCGCGAACGACATTTCTGAGTCTGCCTCCTGAGGCCGACTCAAGCTCAGTCCCACCCACGCGCAATACGCCTAGAGTGCCGGCAGTTGCTCCATCGGCCAGCGCGCCTGCACCTTGATGCTTGGCCCTTCGTGCTGACCGGCCTGCAGGCGCTGGCAACCAGCGTAGGCGATCATCGCGCCGTTGTCGGTGCAAAATGCCGGACGGGCATAAAAGACCTTGCCGTTGAGCTCCGCGAGCATTTTTTCCAGTGACTGGCGCAGTGCCTGGTTGGCGCTAACGCCACCCGCGATCACCAGACGCTTGAGGCCAGTTTGTTTAAGGGCTCGCCGACACTTGATGGTCAGAGTCTCCACCACCGCCTGCTGGAAGGCCAGGGCGATGTCGCAACGGGTCTGTTCACCGTCGTCGCCAGTGCTGCGGCACTGCTGCCAGGTGTTCAAGGCAAAGGTTTTCAAGCCACTAAAGCTGAAATCCAGCCCAGGCCGGTCGGTCATCGGCCGCGGGAAGACGAAGCGCCCCGGCGTGCCACTCTCCGCCAGCCGGGCGATTTCCGGCCCACCGGGATAGCCCAGACCGATCAACTTGGCGGTCTTATCGAAAGCCTCACCGGCGGCATCGTCCAGCGACTCGCCGAGCAATTGATAACGACCGATACCATCCACCCGCACCAACTGGGTATGCCCGCCGGACACCAAGAGCGCGACGAACGGAAACTCCGGCGGCTGCTCTTCCAGCATCGGCGCCAGCAAGTGCCCCTCCATGTGATGCACACCCAGCGCCGGAACACCCCAGGCAAACGCCAACGCCTGAGCACAGGAGGCGCCAACCAGCAGCGCACCGACCAGGCCGGGGCCGGCGGTATAGGCGATGGCATCGATCTCGCCTGGCGCACAGCCAGACTCCGCCAGCACCTGACGGATCAGCGGCAACATGCGCTTGACGTGGTCGCGCGAGGCCAGCTCCGGCACCACCCCGCCATAGGCGCGGTGCAGATCGATCTGGCTGAACAGGGCATCTGCCAACAGACCGCGCTCGCTGTCATACAGCGCGACGCCGGTTTCATCACAAGAGGTTTCTAATCCCAGTACGAGCATGGGTTTGTCCCTTCAGCCTGGGCAAATTCGAAGGCGCGCATAATAATCGCCCCCCCAGGCCCCGGCCAGCGGTTTTCGATCAGAGGCTTTGCATTCCTGGCGATGAGGCGTTAACATCCGCAACCCTTAAAAACCGACGTCCTCCAGCGCCATTTGCCACGAGTACGTCTACCCCGGTAATGAATGAAGGTAGCTCTGGATGCCAGCCGTCAAAGTTAAAGAGAACGAACCCTTCGACGTAGCTCTGCGTCGCTTCAAACGCTCCTGTGAAAAAGCCGGTGTTCTGGCCGAAGTTCGCAGCCGCGAGTTCTACGAGAAACCCACTTCCGAGCGCAAGCGTAAGGCTGCAGCCGCAGTTAAGCGTCACGCTAAGAAAGTGCAGCGCGAACAGCGCCGCGCCGTACGCCTGTATTAATCCACAGACGCACGTAGTCAGTTTTTGCCACGCCCGGCCCAAAGCCGGGCTCCGGCATGACCGAAGCCAGCTCAAGATCTGCATCACCGAGGCCATCAAGGACGCCATACGCGCCTAAGATAAGCCTCGACTGATGACGTTACGCCTCGCCATGGCCGATATTAAGCGTATCGAAATTGACGAGCGTATCGTGGTCGATGACGCTCGCACCCTGCTGATCCTCGACAAGATGATCAAACAGCGTCGCGACTCCCCGCATCAGCTCAGCGACGCTGGTCGCAAAGACCTCGCCGAAGCCGAAGCCGCCGAAATTGTCGTGCTTCAAGCCTTATATGCCGAAACCACTAGACGAGCCCGAGATCAGCTCGCTGATCCAGCACGCTATCGTCGACAGCGGCGCCCAAGGCATGCCGGACACGGGCAAAGTGATGGCAGTCTTGCGCCCCCAGACGCAAGGCCGCGCCGACATGGCACTGATCAACCAACAACTGAAAGCCTGTCTGTCCTCCTGATTCCGCCGCAGCTATGCTGGCGACTCGCCTGATTACGAGAACGCCATGGCCGGGCTGATACCCCAGACTTTTATTGATGACCTGCTGAACCGCACCGACATCGTCGACGTGGTCAGTTCGCGCGTTCAATTGAAGAAAACCGGCAAGAATTTCAGCGCCTGCTGCCCATTCCACAAAGAGAAAACCCCCTCGTTCAGCGTCAGCCCAGACAAGCAGTTCTACTACTGCTTCGGCTGCGGCGCCGGCGGCAACGCCCTGGGTTTTATCATGGATCACGACAACCTGGACTTTCCCCAGGCCGTCGAGGAACTGGCAAAAGCCGCCGGCATGGAAGTGCCGCGCGAGGAAAGCAGCGGCCGCAATCAAAAACCGCGACAACCGACCGACTCGCCGCTCTACCCCCTGCTGACCGCCGCCGCCGACTACTACCGGCAGGCACTGAAAAGCCACCCAACCCGCAAAGCCGCCGTGGACTACCTGAAAGGCCGCGGCCTGTCGGGCGAGATTGCCCGCGACTTTGGCCTCGGCTTCGCCCCGCCCGGCTGGGATAACCTGCTCAAACATTTGAGCAGCGACAGCCTGCAGCAGAAAGCCATGATCGACGCCGGCCTGCTGATCGAAAACGCCGAGAGCGGTAAACGCTACGACCGCTTCCGCGATCGCGTGATCTTCCCGATCCGCGACAGCCGCGGCCGCGTGATCGCCTTCGGCGGCCGCGTACTGGGTGACGACAAGCCGAAATACCTGAACTCGCCGGAAACCCCGGTCTTTCATAAAGGCCAGGAACTCTACGGCCTGTTCGAAGCGCGCAAGAATAACCGCAACCTCGACGAGATCATGGTGGTCGAGGGCTATATGGACGTGATCGCCCTCGCCCAGCAAGGCTTACGCAACGCCGTCGCGACCCTCGGCACCGCCACCAGCGAGGAACACCTCAAGCGCCTGTTTCGCCTTGTCCCGAGCGTCTTATTCTGCTTCGACGGCGACCAGGCTGGTCGCAGCGCCGCCTGGCGCGCACTGGAATCGACCCTGCCGAGCCTGCAAGACGGCCGCCGCGCACGGTTTTTGTTTCTTCCAGAAGGCGAAGACCCGGACACCCTGGTACGCAGCGAAGGCACCGATGCGTTTCGCGCCCGCATCAATCAGCAGGCGCAGCCGCTGGCCGACTATTTTTTCCAGCAACTCACCCAGGAAGCCGACCCGCGCTCACTGGAAGGCAAGGCCCATCTAGCCACCCTGGCCGTACCGCTGATCGACAAAATACCCGGTGCCAACCTGCGCACCCTGATGCGCCAGCGCCTCAGCGAAATTACCGGCCTCAACAGCGAAGCGCTTGGCCAGGCGATCCAGAACGCCCCCGCCGAGGAGCCGCCAAGCTACGATCCGAGCGCCTACTACGACGTAGCCCCTGGCTACGGACACGAGGAATACAGCCCTCAACCCGAACAAAATTGGCAAAAGAAGCCTGGACAGAAAGGCCGCGGACAGCAGCAGTGGGAAAAATCCCGGGACAAGAAAGGCAAGCGCCCGGACTTCGAGTCCAGGGCGCCACGCATAGCCGCACCGGTAGAGTCGCCCACGCTGACCGCCTTGCGCACGCTACTGCACCACCCGGAATTGGCGCATAAGGTCGAGGATGCCAGCCATTTCGCCGCGGAAAACGATACCTACGCGCAACTGCTGGTCGCCCTGCTCGGAGCCCTGCAGAAGAATCCCAAGCTACGCTCATTGCAGTTGATCGCCCGCTGGCACGGCACCGAACAAGGCCGCCTGCTTAAGGCGCTGGCAGAAAAGGAATGGCTGATTCAGGCCGACAACCTTGAACAACAGTTTTTCGACACTATAACTAGTCTTGCAGCCCGCCAACGCGAGCGCAGCCTGGAACATTTGCTCCGCAAAGCACGTCAAAGTGAACTAAGCGCAGAAGAAAAAGACCAACTGCGCGACTTACTCAGCCGCACTATTACTCCCATCACCCCGACCTCAACTGGCGCGTGAGGTCCCTGCTCAGGTATAATCCTCGGCTTGTTTTTTTGCCCGCCAAGACCTTCAGTGGATAGGGTGTTATGTCCGGAAAAGCGCAACAACAGTCTCGCCTCAAAGAGTTGATCAGCCGTGGTCGTGAGCAGGGTTACCTGACTTACGCCGAGGTCAACGACCACCTGCCGGAGGATATTTCCGATCCGGAACAGGTGGAAGACATCATCCGCATGATTAACGACATGGGGATCAACGTATTCGAGAGCGCCCCGGATGCGGATGCCCTGCTATTGGCCGAAGCCGATACCGACGAAGCCGCCGCTGAAGAAGCTGCTGCTGCGTTGGCCGCGGTAGAAACCGATATCGGGCGCACTACCGACCCGGTGCGCATGTATATGCGCGAAATGGGCACGGTGGAGCTGCTCACTCGTGAAGGCGAGATCGAAATCGCCAAGCGCATCGAGGAAGGCATTCGCGAAGTGATGGGCGCTATCGCTCATTTCCCGGGAACTGTCGACAGCATTCTCGCCGAATACACCCGCGTCACCACCGAGGGCGGGCGCCTCGCCGAAGTCCTCAGCGGCTATATCGACCCGGACGATGGTATTGCCGCGCCGGCCGAAGTCCCCGTTCCGGCCATCAAAGACGGCGCGGCCGCCGAGACCGAGACCGAAGACGAAGAAGCCGAAGGCGACAGCGAAGACGAAGAAGAAGGCGATGGCGGCCCGGATCCGGAAGTCGCACGCCAACGTTTCGGCGCGGTAGCCGAGCAGCTGGAACAAGCCAAGAAAGTGCTGAAAAAGCACGGGCGCGACAGCAAGCAAAGCATTGCCGAGCTGAAGGCCTTGGCCGAGCTGTTTATGCCGATCAAGCTGGTGCCGAAGCAGTTCGACGCCCTGGTTGTGCGGGTGCGTGACTCCCTGGAGCGCCTGCGTGCCCAGGAACGCGCCATCATGCAACTCTGCGTGCGGGATGCCCGCATGCCGCGAGCCGACTTCTTGCGCCAGTTCCCCAGCCATGAAATCGACGAAAGCTGGACCGAGCAACTGGCCAAAGGCAAGAGCAAATACGCCGAGGCCATCGGTCGCCTGCAGTCCGACATTCAGCGTTGCCAGCAGAAGCTCGCAGCACTTGAGACCGAGACCGGCCTGAAGCTGGCCGAGATCAAGGACATCAACCGGCGCATGTCGATTGGCGAGGCCAAGGCCCGCCGCGCGAAGAAGGAGATGGTTGAAGCGAACTTGCGCCTGGTGATCTCGATCGCCAAGAAGTACACCAACCGCGGCCTGCAGTTCCTCGACCTGATTCAGGAAGGCAACATCGGCCTGATGAAGGCGGTGGACAAGTTCGAATACCGTCGCGGCTACAAGTTCTCGACCTATGCCACCTGGTGGATTCGTCAGGCGATCACCCGCTCGATCGCCGACCAGGCGCGGACCATCCGTATCCCGGTACATATGATCGAGACGATCAACAAGCTCAACCGCATCTCTCGCCAGATGCTGCAGGAGATGGGCCGCGAGCCGACTCCGGAAGAGCTGGGTGAGCGCATGGAGATGCCCGAGGACAAGATCCGCAAGGTCTTGAAGATTGCCAAAGAGCCGATCTCCATGGAAACCCCGATCGGTGATGATGAAGACTCCCACCTGGGCGACTTCATCGAAGACTCCACCATGCAGTCGCCGATCGACGTAGCCACGGTCGAAAGTCTCAAGGAAGCGACCCGCGAAGTGCTGGCCGGCCTCACTGCCCGTGAAGCCAAGGTACTGCGCATGCGCTTCGGCATCGATATGAATACCGACCACACACTGGAAGAGGTGGGTAAACAGTTCGACGTGACCCGCGAGCGGATTCGTCAAATTGAAGCCAAGGCGCTGCGCAAGCTGCGCCATCCGACGAGAAGCGAGCATCTACGCTCCTTCCTCGACGAGTAACCACAAAACCCCCGGCCTAGCCGGGGGTTTTGCTTTCCGCCCCCACCACCCATAGCAGCCCGTCTACACTCGCCAATACCCCGAGTCGTAATGAGGCTGCCATGCCGCGACTGCGGATGCCCTCACCAGCAATTTTCTCGGCCCACACCGTTTGGTTGGCACTCTACAGAACGCCCCGTTATAATCCGCCGGCTTTCTGAGGGCCTATAGCTCAGTTGGTTAGAGCAGGGGACTCATAATCCCTTGGTCGCAGGTTCGAGTCCTGCTGGGCCCACCATATATATCAAAGACTTAGCCTGCCTGGCTTTCAGTTGCAGCGCTCCTTGCCTATGCAACAGCTGATCGACTTGCGTCTCGTCAGCTGCGTTGACCGCCCTACCGACCACGCCATACCCAGTTCAATCTAGGCGTCACTCTCTCGCAGCTAGAGCAACTGCCAGCCGCCGAAAGTGCCTACCTCGCCGCCATCGCGCAGAACCCAGCCCTCGAACGTATGCAAAAGCCGCCAGAGGTCCTGGCGATCTAACAATCGCTGCCGGATAAAAAAATCGTCAGCACCGATGAGGCCTGCGAGTTGCACCTACTCGCGCTCACCTGCCAGAGCCGCGCCTTTGCCTAGAGCATGGCGGGCAGTTTGTTGACCGCGATCGACCTACCGAAGCTCATCACCACACTCGGAAAGTACCAAGAACGCACGCTTCAACTGGCGACTCAAATCTGCTGGCGGGGTTGCAGCGACGCCCGAACCAAGGCCGCCAGCATTCGCCTTTGTTCGATATGCCACGTTTTTTTAAAGACATTGAAAGTACAATCAGCACCGTCGCGCCGAAGCCCGGATAGAGGTAGCCAACCTCCGCCCTAATCGGCACGTCATTAACTACAAGGGAATGCAGTGTTCCTGACATCAAATACGGATAATTAATACGTCATGCCAGCACCTAACGGATCGACAGTCTCCAGTGAAGTAGCTCTTTCCAACAATCTGCATATCAATAGCCTGGTGTATGGCAGCAAATGGGGCGGCGCCCTCGGCTCCAGCGCGGCGCTGTCCTATAGCTTTCTCTCCAGCAGCTCGTATTACGCGACCGAATACTCCTTCGACAACGAGCACCTGAACAGCTACCAGCTGACCAGCAATCAAAAAGCGGCTGTCACCCAAGCGCTCGGTGCCTGGGCCGCGGTTGCGAATATCAGTTTCTCGCTAACCACCGACTCGAGCACCAATGTAGGCGACCTGCGCTTTGGCGGTTATGCCGGCATGGACTCCGACACCGCCGCCTGGGCCTATCTCCCCAGTGGCGCGCCGGCTTCCGGTGATGTCTGGATCGGCCCGGCGACTTCTGAGGCCAATCCCACGACTGGAACTTACGACTACCTCACCTTCGTGCACGAGATCGGCCATGCCCTGGGCCTGAAGCATCCGTTCGAGAACGGTGACAGCAATTCCACCGTGCTTCCCGCGGAATACGACGACGTCCGCTATACGGTGATGAGTTATACCGACCCTTATTCCTACGAGCCGACGACGCCCATGTTGTTGGACATAGCGGCCATTCAGTACCTGTATGGCGCGAATATGCAGTGGCATACCGGGAACGACACCTACCAGTGGAGCGCCGGCAAGCCCGTTTTCGAAACCATTTGGGATGCGGGCGGCATCGACACCCTGAGTGCCAGCAACCAGAGCCAAGCGGTGACCCTCAACCTCAACCCCGGCACCTTCAGCAGTATCGGCGCTACCTTCTGGAGCGGCTCCGCCTATATCAATAATGGGTTGGCCATCGCCTATGGGGCGCAGATCGAGAATGCAGTGGGCTCGGCATATGCCGATACCCTGATCGGCAATACGCTGGCCAATATGCTGAACGGCGGCGCGGGCAACGACACACTGATCGGCGATCTCGGTAACGACACCTATGTGGTCGACAGCGCGTCTGATGTCATCAGCGAAACCAGCACCCTGGCCAGCGAAATCGATACGGTGCACGCCTCGGTGTCCTGGACCCTGGGCGCCAATCTTGAGAATTTGCTGTTGACCGGCTCCTTAGCCATCAATGGCACCGGCAACAGCCTGAACAATGTCATCTATGCCAATGCGGGCAACAATCTACTCGATGGCGGGGCGGGTCTCGATAGCCTCAGCTATGCCTATGCTGCTGCCGGCGTCACCGTCAGCCTAGCCAGCACCACAGCGCAGGCGACCGGTGGTTCCGCCAGCGATACCCTGCTGAACTTCGAGAACCTGATCGGCAGCAAATACAACGACACCCTGACCGGCAGCGCCATTACCAATGTGCTGAATGGCGGCGCGGGCAACGACACACTGATCGGCGGCCTCGGCAACGACACCTATGTGGTCGACAGCGCGTCTGATGTCATCAGCGAAACCAGCACCCTGGCCACCGAAATCGATACGGTGCACTCCTCGGTGTCCTGGACCCTGGGCGCCAATCTCGAGAAGCTAGTACTGAACGGCAGTGCGGCCATCAATGGCAACGGCAACGCCTTGAACAACTCCCTGACCGGCAATACCGCCGCCAACATCCTGAATGGCGGCAGCGGCAACGACACACTGGTCGGCGGCCTCGGTAACGACACCTACATAGTCGACAGCAGCGTCGACGTCATCAGCGAAACCAGCGTGTTGACCAGTGAAATCGACTCGGTGTGGTCGTCGGTAAACTGGACCTTGGGCGCCAACTTCGAGAGCTTGGTGCTGATCGGCTCTGCAGCCATCAACGGCACCGGCAATAACCTCAACAACACCCTCTATGCCAGCGCCGGCAACAATGTGCTGGACGGCGGGGCCGGGGTCGATCTGCTCAATTACGACCTTGCCACCACGGCCGTTAGCGTTAACCTGGCCAGCACCGCAGCACAAGCCACCGGCGGCTCTGGCTCCGATACTTTGTCGAACTTCGAAAACCTCACTGGCAGTCAGTACAACGACACACTGACGGGTAGCACTGTCGCCAACGTTTTAATTGGCGGTACAGGAAATGACACCCTATCGGGAGGCGCTGGCAACGACCTTCTGGTTGGCGGTGCAGGCGTAGACAGGCTCAATGGTGGCACCGGAGCAGATCGCTTCGACTTCAACGCCTTAACCGAAATGGGCCTGGGGTCGCTGCGCGATGTGCTGGGTGATTTCAAAAGCAGTGAAGGCGACAAGATTGACCTGTCGACCCTGGATGCCAACACGGCAACCGCGGCCAATGATGTCTTCGCCTTTATCGGTACATCCACATTCAGCAGTACCAACGCGGCCGGCCAACTGCGCTTCGCTGGCAGCGTGCTGTACGGCAGCACCGATACCGATGCGGCGGCTGAATTTGAAATCCAGTTGCTGGGCGTGACCTCTCTGAGCAACACCGATCTGCTTGCCTGATCGGCCTTGCGATGCAGCCTCTGTCCGCTTCACCTAGCGGCAGAGGCCCGCTAAAACAATCCCTGAACCTCTTGCAGCACGGCGTGGGTCATCTGGCCGGTGCGGGTATGCAGGTTAACGTAGCTTTGCAGCATCACCAGTTTGGTGTTGAGCAGGTCGCGCTTCGCGGCAAACAGGCGCTGCTGCGCATCGAGAATCTCCACGGTCGAACGCACGCCGGCCTGGTAGCCTTTTTCCGCAGAGGTCAGCGCCCGCTGGTTGGAACGCACCGCCGTCAGCATCGCCTTGCTCTTCTCGAAACCGCTCACCACCCCGAGGTAGTCGCGTTCGATATCCTCGGTTAACTGCTGTTGCTCGGCGTCATATTCCGAACGGGCGCCGTAGAGGGCCGAGTGGGCGCGCTCGGCCGAGGCGCTGACGGCGCCGCCCTGATAGAGGGGAATATCAACCAGCAGGCCCACATAGTAAGTGGACTGGCGCTGGGAGAATTCATTGAGATCGCTCTTGTCGGTGCGCGACAGCTGGCCGGTCAGCGCCACTGTCGGGTAGTGCCCGGCTTGCTGCAGCTTGAGATCGGCCTCGGCCAGCTGAACCGAGGCGCGCCTGGCCTCCAGCAGCGGGCTGGCCTGGTCGGCCTTGAGCAGCCAATAGCCTAGATCCGCATCGGCCGGCAGCAGGTTATTGGCCGGCAGCTGTTCCTGCATGTCGGCGATCCGCATCACCGCAATGCCGGCGCGCCCCGAGAGTTTGCGCAGCGCCGCTTGCCGCTGGGCCTGCAATTCGATTTCCTGGGCGCGGATCAGGTCCAGCCTGGCCTGGGCTTCCTCAGTATCGGTGATCGCCCCTTCGCCGGCCTCGAACAGCCGTTTCGTCTGCTTGGCCAGCCCTTCGATCGCGGATTTCTGCTGGGTCGCCAATTTCAGCTCGTTTTCCACTCGCGCCACGTCGAAATAGGCCTCGGCCACGCGCTCGAAGAGGCCCTGGCCGGCACCCTCGTACTGCACCTCGCCCAGTTGGCCACGCGCCTTGGACTGCTCGTAGAAGGCCCAGCGCCCCTTGTCGAAGAGCGGCTGACGCAGCGCCAGGGTGGCGGTGTCGGCGCTGAACTGATCGCTCTGGTTAGCGACTTGAGACTCACCGCCAAGCTCTCCGCCGCGGCCAAAGCGGGAGCTGATCCCGACCTGGGGCAACAGGCCCCCTCTGCCGATGGCTTCCTCCTGCTGGGAAGCCTGGTAGTCGTAACCCGCCACCTGATAGGTGGCATCGTTCTGCCGGGAGGCATCATAGAGCTCGGTCAGCGACAACTCGGAGTCGCTCGCCCAGATTGGACAGGCCCAGATCAGGGCGATAACGGCAGTCCTGCTTCGCACTCTTACTCTTCCTTAAAGGCACCCACTAAACGCTCGGTGACCGGTTTCATCAGGTAGTTCATCAAGGTGCGCTCGCCCGTCTTGATAATGACTTCGACCTGCATCCCCGGTTTGACGTCGAGACCGGCACGTCTAAGCTCGCTCACCACCTCGGGGCTGACCTCGACCTCTACCGAGAAGTAAGGCAGCCGTGAATGCTCGTCGATCAGCTGATCGGCCGATACGGTGGTCACCTTACCGCTCATGACCGGCGTATTGACCCGCTGCAGCGAGGCGAAGCGCACATCGACCGGCAACCCAGGCTTGAGCCGGTCGGCCACCAGCGGCGGAAACTGCGCCTTGACCACCCAGCTCGAACCTTGTGGCACCAGGTCCATCAGCCGCTGACCCGCCGGCACCACGCCCCCCACCGTATGCACGGCCAACCCCATCACCTGCCCGGCGACGGACGCGAGAATAGAGCCGTTGCGCACCTCGAAGTCGAGTGCCTTGATCCGGTCGGCCAGGCTCGAGGCTTCTGCGGCCACCTGGGTCAGCTGCGACTCCGCCTCGCTGCGAAAAGCCTGCGCCTGCTGCAGCGTCTTCAGTTTGCTCTCGTTGATCGCCTGCCGCGTCCGCCCGATATCGGAAATCGCCGCCGCCTGCTGGGCGCCGAGTTGCGCCGCATTGCGCTCCGCCTCGAACAGGCGGTTGCGCGGCACATAGCCCTCCTGCGCCAACTCGCGCAGACCTTCGAGTTCTTGCCGTTGGTATTTCAGCTGGGCGTCGTGGTTGCGCTTGATCTCTTCGAAACCGGCCAGTTGCTCGGCCAACGACTCCTCCTCGTGCTGGAGGATTTTCAGCCGGCTGGCCAGTTCGTCGCGGCGGGTGGCGAAGAGGTTGCCCTGCAACTCCATGGCCGCCTGTGCCCGCGGGTCGGCCGCCATGGCCAGCAGATTCTGCGGCCAGTCGATGCTATCGCGATCCAGGCGCTCGGCAATCAAGCGCGCCTCGACGCTGCGCGCACTCAGCCACTGCCCCAGCGCGACGTCGAGTTGGGACTGCGCCTGGATGGTGTTGAGTTGCACCACCACCTGGCCCTGGCGCACCTGCTCACCCTCGCGCACCAGGATGCGCTCGATGGCGCCGCCCAGTAGCGACTGCACGGTTTTGCGCTCGCCGGACACCACCACGGTGCCGCTGCCGACCACCCCCTGATCGAGGGGAGCCAGACCGGCCCAGAGCAGAAAACCGCCAAAGCCCAGGGCCAATAGCCACAAGCCAAAACGGGCGATACCCGCCGCATCGGTGTCGGGGGCAGGCGCTTGCGAGTCGGTCTGCAGGTCGTTCTGAATAGGCTTCATCGGCGCCTCAGGCTCCTTGGCTGGCAGATTCGGCGGTTGTATTCACCGCAGCTGGCGGCGGCATGAGGGCCTTGAGCACCTGATCCCGAGGCCCGAACAGTTGCTGCGCCCCGTCTTTGAGGAGCAACAGCTTGTCGACCACCCCGAGAATGCTCGGCCTATGAGTGACCAGTACCACCGTGGAGCCGGCCGCCTTCAACGTGCTGACGGCCCGCACCAGCGCCGCCTCGCCGGCCTCGTCCAGATTGGAGTTGGGCTCATCCAGCACCACCAGTGCCGGCTGACCATAGAGCGCGCGGGCCAGGCCGATGCGCTGCTTCTGCCCGCCGGACAGCCCCAGCCCACCGATGCCCAGCGGCGTGTCGTAGCCCTTGGGGAAATTCAGCACCATCTCGTGAATGCCGGCCAGACGCGCCGCCTCGATCACCTTGAGCGAATCCACCTCGCCAAAACGCGCGATATTCTCCGCGATGGTGCCGTCGAACAGCTCGATATCCTGGGGTAAGTAGCCCAGGTACGGGCCGATCGCCTCGCGTGACCATTGGCCCACTTCCGCGCCGTCCAGCCGCACCGAACCACGGATTGCCGGCCAGATGCCGACCATGGCCCGTGCCAAAGAGGACTTGCCGGAGGCACTGGGGCCGATCACCGCCAACACCTCGCCCTTGGCCAGCGCCACCGTCACCCCATTCACCGCGGGCTGCTGGGCACCGGGCGGGATGACCACCAGTTGATCGGTGCGCAGCGCGCCGGTCGGCGCCGGCAGGGCCATCCGCGGCTGCGGTTTGGGGAACTCTTCGAGGAGGCGGCTAAGGCGCTGGTAGCTGCTCTTGGCGCTGCCCATCTGCCGCCACGAGCCGATGACTTGCTCCACCGGCGCCATGGCTCGGCCCAACAACACCGACACGGCGATCATCACCCCGGCGGAGATCTGGTTCTCCAGCACCAACACGGCGCCCAGCCCCAACGACAGGGATTGCCACGTCACTCGCACGAAGCGGGTCATCGAGGAAATCCGCGCGCTGCGCTCGCTGGCCTCGGCCTGGGCCGTGATGATGCGCTGCTGCAAGGAGAACCAGCGACGGCGCAAGACATTCAGCATGCCCATCGCCTGGATGACTTCGGCGTTCTGCAAGGTGCTGTTCACATAGTTGGCGGAGGTGACGGACAACTGGTTGGCTTCCGCCAGACTCTTGCGCGTGGCCAGCTCGTTCCAGATCGCCAAGACCACCAGGATGGCGGCACCCAGCACGGTGAACAGGCCCAGCCAGGGGTGAAACAAGAAGGCGACGATCAGATAGATTGGCAGCCAGGGCGCGTCGAACAGCGCGATCAGGCCCTGGCCGGTGACGAACTGGCGAATGGCGGTCAGATCGCTCAACACCTGTGCCGGGTTGGCGCTGTGCTCCTTCAGGCTGAGTTCGAAAGCCGCGCCGAACACCCGCTCGCCGAGCTGGGAGTCGATGCCCGCGCTCATCTTGATCATCACCTGGCCACGGACCCATTCCAGCAGACTGCTCAGCAGATAGAGCCCGAGCAGAATCAGGGTCAGCATCAACAGCGTGGTTTCGTTGCGGCTGGTCAGGACCCGGTCGAACACCTGCATCATGTAGATCGAGGGCACCAGCATCAGCAGGTTGATCACGCCGCTGAACAGGGCCAACACCCCGAATAGGCGGCGATAGCACAGGAGCGCGGCATCGATATCCCGCCTGGGGTCAAGAATGAGTCGCATAGGATCCAAGAGTTAATAGATAGCTGGCGAAAGATTTGCGGCGGCGAAGCTTAACATGGCCCTATCGGTCGATATCCAGCCACTTCTTGCTAATGCGGCCTAGCGCCAAATAGAAGAGCTTCAGCAGCGCCAATGGCGGTCCCGCAACTGTCTTGCCTTTACCCCGGGTCCAATAGTGGCACTTTGGCACCAGAAATCTCAACCAGTAGAATCCCCCCTCATTCTGCAAAGGGAACTTGCTATGCCAGCCCTCGTCTACGGCGACACTAACGGCGTCTTCACCCAGCGCTAGCGGCGCCAAGTTGGGGCGAGAAACCCTGGTCAACACCACCTGGCGAGCAGGATGATCCCGAAATCACCGCCCTAGCCAATGACGCCTTTAGCTTTATCGGTTCAGCCGCGTTCAGCAGCACCAATGCGGCCAGACAACTGCGTTTCGCCAACGGCGTGCTGTATGGCAGCACCGACGCCGACTCGGCGGCCGAGTTTGAGATTTCCCTGCTTGGCGTGACCACCCTCAGCGGTGCCGACCTCGACGCCTGACCGGCACCTAAGAGCGGCTGCGCGGCAGGCTCGCGTAGGGTGCGGTGCAAACCGCACCACGGCGGTGAGCGGTGTGGTTCGCCAGCTCACCGCACCCTAAGGCCGCCCCGAAGAGCGAGGAAATTAAGAGCGGCGCCGCAACCACTCACCGAGCCCTTCAGGGAAAAGGACCAGGGGAGAGAGCGCTACTTCAGCTTATGCCGCGCGGCATACAGGCAGACCATCTCCATGGCGATGGTCGCCCCCGCCAACGCAGTCACTTCGGCGTTGTCGTAAGGCGGCGAGACTTCCACCACATCCATGCCGACCAGGTTGATGCCGCGCAATGCACGGAGGATCTCCAGCGCCTGATGGGTGCTCAAGCCACCGCAGACCGGCGTGCCGGTGCCAGGGGCGAAGGCCGGGTCGAGGCAGTCGATGTCGAAGGTCAGGTACACCGGGTTATCACCGACCCGCGCGCGAATCAGCTCGGCGATGGCCTCCGGCGAATTGCGATGCACCTGCCGGGCGTCGAGCACCTGGAAGCCCATGACGTCGTCGTTGGTGGTGCGCAGGCCGATCTGCACCGAGCGCGCCGGATCGACCAGGCCCTCGCGGGCGGCGTGATAGAACATGGTGCCGTGACTGATCCCCTGCACGCTGTCGTCGGCATCCGGCCAGGTATCGCTGTGGGCGTCGAAGTGCACCAGGGACAGCGCGCCGTGCTTCTTCGCATGGGCCTTGAGCAATGGGTAGCTGATGAAGTGATCACCACCCAGGGTCAGCATGCCGCAGCCGGCCTCGAGGATATGCTCGGCATGCGCCTCGATGGCCGCCGGCGTCTGTTGCGGCTGGGCGTGGTCGAAGTTGCAGTCGCCGTAGTCGATCACCGCCAGATGATCGAAGGGATCGAACTCCCAGGGATAGTGGCGCTCCCAGGCACTCTGGATCGAGGCTGCGCGGATCGCCCGTGGCCCGAAGCGGGTACCCGGGCGGTTGGTGGTGGCGGTGTCGAACGGCACGCCGCTGACCACCAGATCGACGCCACGCAGATCCCGCGTGTAGCGCCGGCGCATAAAGCTGGTGACGCCGGCGTAGGTCGGTTCGGAAAAGGTGCCATACAGGCTGTCGCGGGTGATGGCTAGATCGTTACCTTGAAATTCTTCCACGATGAAATCCTCAATATTGGCTGCGGAAACTGGTCCAGATGCGGGTGCGCTCGCGCTGCGTGCGCAGCGACAGCAACTGCTCGCTGAACAGCCGTGCGCGCACCTCCTGCGGCGGGTAGATGTCGGGGTCGCCGCTCACGGCCGGGTCGACCAGCGGGGTGGCGGCGCTGTTGGCGTTGGCGAAGAACACGCTGTTGGTCAGCTCGGCGATGGCCTCCGGGCGTAGCATGTAGTCGATGAAAGCGAGCGCAGCCTGCGGGTGCGGCGCGTCCACCGGGATCGCCATGGTGTCGAACCAGATCAACGTGCCCTCACGCGGAATGCGGTAGAGCACCTCGAACGGCTGCTTGGCCTCGCCGGCGCGGGCGGCGGCCATGGCGGCGTCACCGTTGTAGGTCAGCGCCAGGCAGATCTCGCCCTTGGCCAGGTCGTCGATATGCCGGCCGGTGCCGACATAACGCAGGTTAGGCTGCAGCTCGCTGAGCAGCTGTTGCACCTGTTTCAGCTCGGTTGCGTCGGTGCTGTAGGGGGCGTGACCGAGGTAGTTGAGGGCGATGCTGATCACCTCCTGCGGCGAATCCAGCACGGCGATGCCGCAGTCCTTGAGCTTGCTGGCATATTCCGGCTTGAACAGCAGGTCGAGGCTGTTCAGCGGCGCATCGGGAATGCGCTTGGTCACCGCCTGCTTATTGATACCCAGGCCGACCGTGCCCCAGGTGTAGGGCACGCCGTAGCGGTTGCCCGGATCGGCGCTGGCCAGCTTGGCCAGCAGCTCGGGATCGAGGTTGGCGTAATGCTTCAGTTGCGCCTGTTCGACCGGTTGCACGGCCTTGGCCTTGATCGCCCGCGCCAGCCCGCTGGAGGCCGGGAACACCACGTCGTAGCCACTGCCGCCGGTAAGCAGCTTGCTGTCCAGGGCCTCGGCGCTGTCGAAGATGTCGTATTTGACCTGGATGCCGGTCTCCTGCTTAAAGCTCTTGAGCGCCTGCTCCGGGATATAGGCGGACCAGCTGTAGAGGTTCAGGGCCTTGTCTTCCGCGTGCACGGGCAGCACGCAGCAGAGCAGTAAGGGCCAGAGGGCCATGCGCATGATAGGAATCCTCATTGGGTACTTTTTGTTTTGACGAGCCCATCCTGCGGTGCGCCTCGCTTCGGATAAATATGAAGTGTGCTACTTTGGCATTCATCCCCATCAATGTTTGGAGCTGCCATGCTCAGCCAAGTCCGCGACCTCGACCTGCAGCTGCTGCGGCTGTTCGTCAGTGTGGTGGAATGCGGCGGCTTCAGCGCGGCGCAAGGCGAGTTGGGGATTGGTCAGTCGACCATCAGCACCCAGATGGCCAAACTGGAGACACGGCTGGGTTTCCGTCTGTGCGAGCGCGGCAAGGCCGGCTTTCGCCTGACACCCAAGGGCGACGAGGTGTTGCAGGCCACGCGCAAGCTGTTCGCCGCCATCGAAACCTTCAAGGGCGAAGCCCAGGGCATGGCCGACAAACTGCTCGGCGAGCTCAGCATCGGCCTCTCCGAAGCCCTCGCTGCGCAGGTGCTGGAACGGGTTGGCGCCGCCATCCGGCACTTTCGCCAACGCAACCAGGCGGTGCAGATCGAGCTGATCAGCGCCATGCCCGCCGAACTGGAACGACGCCTGCTGCAGGATCAACTGCACCTGGCCATCGGCTACTTCTCCGGCAAGCAAACTGCCTTGGCTTTCCAACCGCTGTTCAGCGAGGAGCAGTTGCTCTACTGCGGCCGCGGGCATCCGTTATTCAGCCAACAGCAGATCGTCAAAGCCGACCTCGACAGCTGCGACCGCGTGCATCACCCCTATCGCTTCATCAATGCCGACGAACCCGGCCAGTCCAACCTCAGCAGCGCCCGCACCGAACAGGTCGAAGGCAGCCTGGCGTTTATCCTCTCCGGCGCCCATATCGGCCACCTGCCCCGGCATATAGCCACGCCCTGGGAAGCACGCGGGCTATTGCGCGCGCTATTGCCGGAGCAATTTGGCTTCACCGTACAATTCCACCTGGCCAGCCATCGCGGTCGCCAGCCGAGCGAGGCGCAACGGGCCTTCGTCGAGGACTTGCTCGGCGCGTTTGGCCAGTAGCCAGAATCATGCTGCCGGCTGCCCGCTCCAACTGCTGGAAACCGAGCAAGGAAGGGCGTCATTGCCAAGAATGGCAAAGCGACTGAGACGGCCTTCCACACGGGGCGCAGCTATAGTTTTCAGCTCAGGGCTTTTCCGTTCGCCCCTATCCATCGCGCTGCAAGGAGTCATCATGAGCAAGGTTCACCACGTCGCCGTCCTGGTCGGCAGCCTGCGCAAGGCCTCCATCAACCGCAAACTCGCCCTGGCCCTGGCCGACCTGGCACCGTCTTCGCTGAAGCTGGAAATCGTCGAGATCGGCGAACTGCCGCTGTACAACGAAGATATCGATATCGACCCGGCACCGGACGCCTACACCGCCTTCCGCGCCAAGGTCAAAGCAGCCGATGCGCTGCTGTTCGTCACCCCGGAATACAACCGCTCGGTGCCGGCACCGATGAAGAATGCCATCGACGTAGGCTCACGCCCCTATGGCAAGAGCGTGTTCGGCGGCAAGCCGGGCGCGGTGCTCAGCGCCTCGCCGGGAGCGGTGGGCGGCTTCGGCGCCAACCACCACCTGCGCCAGTCCATGGTGTTCCTCGATGTGCCGATGATGCAGCAGCCGGAGGCCTATCTGGGCGGCGCCGGCAGTTTCTTCGAAGAGGCCGGCATGCTCGGCGACGGCATCCGGCCGTTCCTACAGAAGTTCATCAATGCCTATGCGCAATGGGTGGAGCAGCACGTCAGGGGCTGAGTGACGCCAATGATTTGATGGTTTCCAGACCGGCACGTGGGAACCATCAAAAAATAACCGAAGGCATTGCTGGTCGCGAGTGAGAGTCAGGCGCGAGAGGCTGCGTTGGTGTAGCCAGAGAGAGTTGTTGCGCGAGGCGTCGGCTCAATGCCGAAAAAAGAGAACCCCGCCGAGGCGGGGCTTTGCAGACTGAATCCTGACATCCGTAATCGTTCCACCATCCTGGCGGAAATCCAGCGTATCCCTGTTCGTTCCTAGGCGCTTCCTGCGCGACGTCCATGCTTGCAGAGTAGCCGCGCACGGTATGGGGCGATAGCGGCGATCGGCAACACGTCATGTAAGCCTAGGCTTACACAACCAACCAAGCGTCCGCTTGGCTTTCTTTGGTGACGCAGGTCTTGTTAGACTCATCCCGTCCTACAAAAACAACAGACCCCGACACGGCGGTCCAAGGGCCAAGACCATGCGCGCAATTGTGATTGCCCTCTCTTGTCTAGCGGCCTGTGCCGCCTCCCCGGCCTTCGCCGGCGGACAAAACCAACTCTCCGATCCCAAAGTCGCCGTCGAGCAATACTTCTGGAAACAGCTCTACGCGGACGGCGGCAGCTCGCTCTATTGCGGCACGGCCTTCAGCGCCGAACGCGGCCAAGTCACCGCCAGCCTGGTGTACAGCAGCAAACAGATCAAATCGGCACTGCGTTGCCTCACCGACAACCAGTGCACGGTCTCGACCCCGCAATACCCCTATATGCTCGCCGACCTGCATAACCTTTACCCAGAGATGAGCCGGGTCGAACTGGCGCGGCGCAATGCGCTGTTCGGTGAACTCGACGACAGCGTACCGAGCAAGTTCAGCGACATTGGCTGCGACCTGAAGGCCAGCTTCCAACTGGTCGAACCTCGTGATGAGGCCAAGGGCAACGTGGCGCGGGCCATCTTCTATCTGCACAGCGAATATGACCTGCCGATTGTCGGCCAACTGCAGATGTACCAGCGCTGGAATCGGATGGACCCGCCGGATGCGCAAGAGCAAGCCCGGAATGCGCAGATCGAGACGCTTCAAGGCACCCGCAACCGCTTTATCGACGACCCGGCTGCCGCCGACCAGTTGACTCAGAAGTGAAGCCTGGGCGGGGGAGAAAACAGACGGAGCTGAGTGCTACTAGCAGCCTGCGCCCTCCCCAACCCTATCTCTAAAAGGGCAGGGGACTGAAAGCAAAAAGCCCCGCAATTGCGGGGCTTTTCTATCACGACAGGCTTAGAACTGCGCGGCATCCAACAGATACAGCGACTCGCTGCCGGCCTTCACCGAAGCCGTCAACGAGTGAATACGCGGCAGCAAGCGGGCGAAGTAGAAACGTGCAGTACCGAGCTTGCTGGCGTAGAACTCGTCCTGAGTTTCCTTGCCCAGCGCCGCCTTGGCCATCAGTGCCCACATATAGGCGTAAGCGGTGTAGCCGAACACGTGCAGGTACTCGACCGAGGCCGCGCCGATCTCGTTCGGATTGCCTTTGGCGCTGTGCAGCAGCCAATCGGTCAAATCGTCGAGGTTCGCCACCGCAGCTTGCAGCGGCTCGACGAACTCGGCCAATTCAGCGCCGGCGCTGCCGGCAAAAGCCTTGATCTCGTCCGCGAAGTGCTTGTAGAACGCGCCACCGCTGCCGACGATCTTGCGACCGACCAGATCGAGCGCCTGAATACCGTTGGTGCCTTCGTAGATCTGGGTGATGCGCACGTCGCGCACCAGTTGCTCCTGGCCCCACTCGCGGATAAAGCCGTGACCGCCGAATACTTGCTGGCCGTGCACGGTGGTTTCCAGGCCGAGGTCGGTGAGGAAGGCCTTGGCAATCGGCGTCAGCAGCGCCACCAGTTCTTCCGCACGCTTGCGGGTGGTCGGGTCTTCGCTGAACTTGGCGGTGTCCAGCTGCATGGCGACGTAAGTGGAAAACGCGCGCCCACCTTCGTTGCAGGCCTTCATGGTCAGCAGCATGCGGCGCACGTCCGGGTGCACGATGATCGGGTCGGCGACCTTGTCTTTCGCCACAGGGCCGGTCGGCGCGCGGCTTTGCAGACGATCGCGGGCGTATTCAATGGCGTTCTGGTAGGACCGCTCACCGGCCGCCAAGCCTTGGATGCCGACGCCCAGACGTTCGTAGTTCATCATGGTGAACATCGCCGCCAGGCCCTTGTTCGGCCCGTCGATGATGTAGCCGGTGGCGCCGTCGAAGTTCATCACGCAGGTTGCGGAGCCCTGGATGCCCATCTTGTGTTCGATCGAGCCGCAGGTAACGGTGTTGCGTTCGCCCAGGCTGCCATCGGCATTGACCATGAATTTCGGCACCAGGAACAGCGAGATGCCTTTCGAGCCCGCCGGGGCATCCGGCAGCTTGGCCAGCACCAGGTGGATGATGTTCTCAGTGAGATCATGTTCCCCACCGGTGATAAAGATCTTGGTGCCGCTGACCTTGTAGGAACCGTCCGCCTGCGGCTCGGCCTTGGTGCGGATGATGCCCAGATCGGTGCCGGAATGCGGCTCGGTCAGGCACATCGAGCCGGCCCAGACCCCGGCATACATGTTCGGCAGATAGGCTTGCTTGAGCTCTTCGCTGGCGTGCGCGTTGATCGACAGGCAGGCGCCGGCGGTCAGCATCGGGTACAGGCCAAACGACAGGTTGGCCGAGTTGAGCATTTCTTCCACCTGCGCGCCGAGGGCTTTCGGCATGCCCATGCCACCGTAGTTCGGGTCACCGCCCACACCGACCCAGCCACCTTCGCCGTAGATTGTGTAAGCCGCAGGGAAACCGGTCGGGGTGCTGACTGCGGTGTTGTTCCAGCGGCAACCTTCTTCGTCGCCGCTGCGATTCAGCGGGGCGATGGTTTTCGCGGTGACCTTGCCGGCCTCTTCGAGGATCGCCTCGGCGGTATCGGCATCGACGATTTCCGCCAGGGCCGGCAATTCGGCCCAGAGCTTGGCGACCTCGAATACCTCATTGAGGACGAAGCGCATATCGCGCAGGGGTGCTTTGTAGTCAGCCATGTAGCGATCCTCGAACGATCCAACGGAGCGGCCTGATGGCCGTTATGACGCAGGCTTAAGAGTTTACCCGAACAACTTTTCAGACACATAGGGTCGCGTTGTGACCAAAAAGTCACTTACGGCTCGCAGTGCCGCGCGGGCAAAAAGGCCCGCTCTTTAGCGGGCAAAAAGGCCCGCTCTTTAGCGGGCCTCTTACGCCTGGCGACCGTCGGTCAGAGGGCGAACTGCTCGGCCGGCAACTGCATCAGGCAATCACTACCCGCCTCTACCGCAGCCCGATGCGCGGCAGTCCGCGGCAGCAGGCGTTTGAAGTAGAACTCGCAGGTCGCCAGCTTGGCTTGGTAATACGCCGCTTCGCCGCCGCCAGCGCTGAGCCGGCCCTGGGCGACCACGGCCATCCGCAGCCAGAAATAGCCGAGGATGATGTAGCCGGAGTACATCAGGTAATCCAGGGCGGCGGCGCCGACTTCGTCCGGGTTTTTCATTGCCGCCATGCCGACCCTCTGGGTCAGCTCGCCCCACTCCTGGTTGAGCTTGGCCAACTGGGCGAAATAGGCCTGCAACTGCGGGTGTTCGGCATTCGCCGCGCAGAACTGATGCACCCGCTTGGTAAAGCCGCGCAGCAGCTTGCCTTGGCTACCGAGCACCTTGCGGCCGAGCAAGTCGAGGGCCTGGATGCCATTGGTGCCCTCGTAGATCGGCGCGATACGGCAGTCGCGCACCAGCTGCTCCATGCCCCATTCGCGGATAAACCCATGGCCACCGAACACCTGCATGCCCAGGTTGGTCACCTCCAGGCCGGTCTCGGTCATAAAGGCCTTGCAGATCGGCGTGAGGAAGGCCAGCAGGTCCTCGGCCTCCTGGCGTTGTTCGGCGTTGTCACCGCCGTGGGCGATATCCAGCAACTGCGCGGTGAAGTAGGCCAGCGCCCGGTTGCCTTCGTTGAAGGCCTTCATGGTCAGCAGCATGCGCCGCACATCCGGATGCACGATGATCGGGTCGGCTGCTTTGTCCGGCGCCTTCGGCCCGGTCAGCGCGCGCATCTGCAGGCGTTCGTTGGCGTACTTGATCGCGCCCTGGAAGCTCGCCTCACCCAGGCAAAGCCCCTGCATACCGGTGCCCAGGCGCGCGTGGTTCATCATGGTGAACATGCAGTTGAGGCCTTTATTGGCCTCGCCGATCAGGAAGCCCTTGGCGTTATCGAAGTTGATCACGCAGGTGGCCGAGGCCTTGATGCCCATCTTGTGCTCGATCGAGCCGCAGGACACGGCATTGCGTGCGCCCGCCTCGCCCTGGGCATCGGGCAGGAACTTCGGCACGATAAACAGCGAGATGCCCTTGGTGCCGGCCGGTGCGTCGGGCAACTTGGCCAGCACCAGGTGGACGATGTTCTCGCTCATGTCGTGCTCGCCGGCGGAGATGAAGATCTTGCTGCCGGAGATCGCATAGCTGCCGTCCGCCTGGGGCACGGCACGGGTCTTGATGATGCCCAGATCGGTACCGCAATGCGCTTCGGTCAGGCACATGGTGCCGGTCCAGCGGCCGGCGGTCATGCGCGTCAGGTAGGCCTGCTTCTGCTCCTCCGTGCCGTGGGCATGGATCGCCGCCATCGCGCCCTGCGTCAGCCCCGGGTACATACCCCAGGAGGTGTTGCTGGCGCCGACCATTTCGCTGATCAGCAGACCCAGCGAGTGCGGCAAGCCTTGGCCGCCGTAGGCCGGGTCGGCGGCCAGGCTCATCCAGCCGCCTTCGGCATACTGGGCGAAGGCCTCTTTGAAGCCTTTCGGGGTGGTCACCACGCCGTGGTTGAATTGGCATTCTTCCTCATCACCGGAGCGATTCAGCGGCGCCAGCACCTGCTCGCAGAACTTGGCGCCCTCTTCGAGGATGGCGCTGACCATATCCGGGGTCGCGTCGCTCGCACCCAGCGCGGCGTAACTGGCGTGGAAATCGAAGACTTCGTCGAGCAGAAAGCGCATGTCGCGCAGGGGAGCCTTGTAGTCGGGCATGGCAGTTCTCCGTCAGCAGGTACGCAGGAGGCGTAATCGAGTCGATCACGCTACTGCTGACAGCCCGTCGAGAACAATCACCGTGCAGGCGCTGAATGCGCCGCCATAAGCGCCCGGCGGCTCAGGCGCTGGTGGTCGCGACACGCACCGCCCCACGGCAGTTCTGCCCGTGCACCCTCACGCAGTTACGGCCGGCGGCCTTGGCCGTATAGAGCGCCTGGTCGGCGGCCTTGAGCACCTCTTCAGGGGTGCGCTGGTCACTTTCTTTCTCCGCCACGCCGATACTCACAGTCACCGAGACACGGCTCGCCGCGACGCCTGCGCGCCTTTGCCGGCCACACCGGTCATCCTGCGGCCGACTGCCTTGGTCGCGCAGCTGCACGCTGTAGGCTTCAATCGCCTGGCGCACCGTCTCCAGGTGGGGCCGGCACTCCTCCAGGCTCTTGCCCGAGAAGACCAGGGTGAACTCCTCGCCACCGAAACGGAACGCCTTGCCGCCCCCGCCAACCTTGCGCAGTTGGCTGGCGACCACGCGCAGCACCTGGTCGCCGACATCGTGGCCGTGGGTGTCGTTGAATTGCTTGAAATGATCGATGTCCGCCATGGCGATCACGTAGTTGCGCCCCAGCCGTGGCAGGCGCTCGTTCAGCGCGCGACGCCCAGGCAGGCCGGTCAGCTCATCGCGAAAGGCCATCTGATAGGCCTCGTGGGCCACCGCCGCGACCAGGATCAGCATCACCTGGCTGCTCATCAGGTTCAGCCCATGCGCCAGGAGGAAGGTCTTTGGCAGCATCCAGCACAGCCCGGGCAAGCCCAGCAGTTGCGCCGCATGCAGCGGCCGCGGCTGGTGTAGGTACTGCACCAGCAGCACCGCGAAGGCGAGCAGGAAGAGCGGATAGGCCGGTTGAATCATGCTCATCCACTCGGCCTGCAAGGTCGGCCAGCGGATTTGCGCCAGCCACGCCAGCACAGCATCGGGATAACGCCGCGCCAGGGCCAACGCGACAGCGCCGACCGCCAACAGCACGGCCGCGCGGGCAATCAGGTCGCGCAGCAGGTGAGTCCGCTCCAGCCACGCCGCATACAGGCCATAGAGCAAGGGCAGCAGCAGGCTGCAGAGTTGGAAGACCAACGCCGCGTCAGACCGGGCCTGGCCGTGCGCACGGTAGTAATCGGCCTGGGTGTCGAGCACGAAGTACGCGAGGTACACCACCAGCAGCAGGAACAACTCCCGCTGGCGCGCATAGATCAGGCAGAAAGCCCCACCCAGAGTCAGCAACAGAGTCGGTAACACGTTGAACAACGAAGTGAAAAACTCGTTCAGCGTATTCAGGCTGGCCGCCGCTATGCCAGCGCAGAGCAGCAGCGACGACGGCAAAAAATGACTGAGACGCAGCGCTTTGAACCGAGACAAGACGAAATTCCAGAGGCTGACGGACTGGATAGATCGTAGCTGGCATTTTGCCTGCTTGCGCTGGATTCGGCACCCGCTCCAGGCGCAAGTTCAGCAATGGCTCCGCGAACCGAGCCCGCGCCGGCACAATGCGCAGGCAAAAAAATGCCGCTCACCCGCGAGGGTGAACGGCGTTCTTTTGCCCTGAAGTCAGGTTACGACTCAGTAACCCAGGTCGAAGTGCTCTTCGTCCATCGCCATCAGGTTGCCGGCGCCGGACAGCATCGCCTCTACGTGCGCACGGGTACGCGGCAGAATGCGCTGGAAGTAGAAACGCGCGGTCTGCAGCTTGGCTTTGTAGAAGGCTTCTTCCGCAGTGCCCGCGGCCAGTTTCTCGGCCGCCAGACGGGCCATGTCCGCCCAGAAGTAGGCCAGGCAGGCGTAACCGGAATACATCAGGTAATCCACCGAAGCGGCACCGACTTCTTCGCGGTCTTTCATCGCCGCCATACCGACCTTCATGGTCAACTCGCCCCACTCCTTGTTCAGCTTGGCCAAGGGTGCCACGAACTCGGCGACCGCCGCGTTGGCTTCGTTGTTCTGGCAGAACTTGTGGACGATCTTGGTGAAGCCTTTCAGCGCTTCGCCTTGAGTCTGCAGCACCTTGCGGCCGAGCAGGTCGAGGGCCTGGATACCGGTAGTGCCCTCGTACAGCATGGAGATACGGCTGTCGCGCACGTTCTGCTCCATGCCCCACTCGGCGATGAAGCCGTGGCCGCCATAGATCTGTACGCCGTGGTTGGCGGCTTCGAAGCCGACTTCGGTCATGAACGCCTTGGCGATCGGCGTCAGGAACGCCAGCAGGGCGTCGGCTTGCTTCTTCTGCTCTTCGTCCTGGCTGTACTTGACGATGTCGACCTGCTTGGCGGTGAAGTACACCATCGCCCGGTTGCCTTCGGCGAAGGCCTTCATGGTCAGCAGCATACGGCGCACGTCCGGATGCACGATGATCGGGTCAGCCGCTTTGTCCGGCGCTTTCGGGCCAGTCAGCGAACGCATCTGCAGACGCTCGCGAGCGTATTTCAGGCCGCCCTGGAAGCCGATCTCGGCGTGGGCCAGCCCCTGCAGTGCGGTACCCAGACGCGCGGTGTTCATAAAGGTGAACATGCAGTTCAGGCCTTTGTTCGCCGGGCCGATCAGGTAGCCGGTGGCGCCATCGAAGTTCATCACGCAGGTGGCGTTACCGTGGATGCCCATCTTGTGCTCGATCGAACCACAGGACACGGCGTTGTGCGCACCGGCGCTGCCATCGGCGTTCGGCAGGAACTTCGGCACGATGAACAGCGAGATGCCCTTGGTGCCTTGCGGCGCATCGGGCAGGCGAGCCAGCACGATGTGGACGATGTTATCGGCCATGTCGTGCTCACCGGCGGAGATGAAGATCTTGGTGCCGGAGACCTTGTAGGAACCGTCGGCCTGAGGCTCGGCCTTGGTGCGCAGCATACCCAGGTCGGTGCCGCAATGCGGCTCGGTCAGGCACATGGTGCCGGTCCACTCGCCGGAAACCAGCTTGGTCAGGTAGGTGTGCTGCTGATCCGCGGTGCCGTGCTCGGCGATAGTGTTCATCGCACCGTGGGACAGGCCCGGGTACATGCCCCAGGACCAGTTGGACTCGCCGACCATTTCGCTCAGCACCAGGCCGAGGGATTCCGGCAGGCCTTGGCCGCCGTGAGCGACGTCGTGCGCCAGGCTCGGCCAGCCGCCTTCGACGTACTGTTGGTAGGCTTCCTTGAAGCCAGTCGGGGTCTTAACGCCGGACTCGCTCCAGGTGCAACCTTCGGTGTCACCCACACGGTTCAGCGGGGCCAGTACCTGCTCACAAAACTTGGCGCCTTCCTCGAGAATGGCGTTGACCATGTCCGGGGTAGCGTCTTGGCAAGCCGGCAGGCTCTGATAATGCGCTTCGTAGCCGAGCAGCTCGTCACGTACGAAACGGATATCACGCAAGGGGGCCTTGTAATCAGGCATAGCGGTAAACCTCTACGATGGGTTCCGAGATTGGGTGACCGGATTTTCGGTCGCTTACGGGATCGCTCCCGATTGCCCGCCGCTAGGATGCGGCCCAGCAATCAAACAGGCGTTTGAAACATACGTTTACGCCCAACCCTTGTCAAGCTCCGCTCGCCGGTCGCGCAAGCAACTCACCCAGCGGGCACGGCCTCTCAGCAGCAACCGCCATAGATTCAGTTTAGGTGTCCGCGACCCGGCGTGCTGGCCAGGCACGCGGCAGCGACGCCTGGCAGGCGCGAACAGGGTCGGGGAAAACCTCAGATCAGCCGAAGCGGGCCGGCAGTGCGGACGGCGGGGAATAATTCACTGGGGGTAATTGCAGCCGGTAACGCGCAGAAAAAGTACCCACAAAAGACTATAGCCAAGGGTTTATAGCGCCAACCCCAATAACGCCAGATTCAGGTGCTCGGCCACCGCCGCCGGCGTGGCGCTGGCCAGACGTGGCACCCGCCCCAGGCACGGCGCCGGCAGGCGCTCGCTGAGTGTCGCGAGATTCTCTTCCAGGCGCGAGGTGGCCGGATCGACGATATTCGCCACCCAACCGGCCAGGCGCAGGCCGTCCCGCAGTATGGCTTCCACGGTCAACAGCGCATGATTGATACAGCCCAGGCGGACACCGACCACCAGAATCACCGGCAACTCGAGGGCAATCGGCAGATCCGACAGCGATGCCTGCCCGGCCAAGGGCACTCGCCAGCCACCCGCGCCTTCCACCAAGGTGAAATCCGCACCTTTGGCGAGAATATGCTGCACCGGCCCGCGCAACGCCTCGACGCTCAACGTCACCCCTGCCTCGCGCGCCGCCAGATGCGGGGCGATAGCGGGAGCGAAGGCCCAAGGATTGACCTCGGCGTAACTCAACGGCAGCGAACATTCGCCGAGCAGCGCCAGCGCATCCTCGTTGCGCAGGCCCTCGCTGCTGGCGCTACAGCCGGACGCCACCGGCTTGGCCGCCGCCGTACTCAGCCCAGCCAGCCGCGCCGCGTGCAACAAACCGGCGGCGATGGTGGTCTTGCCGACTTCGGTATCGGTGCCGGCAATGAAAAAAGCCGCGGTCATCTCAGTGCTTCTTCTGCAAGACGGCATAGACCACTTGGTAGGTGGCCGGCAGGCCCCGGGGCTGACGGAAACCTTCATAGGCGTCGATCAGCGCGAGAATCCGCGCCCGCCCCGTCAGGCCACCGGGGCGACCGGGGTTCAGGTTGTGCGCGCCCAAGGCTTTCAGCTCATGGGTCAGGCTGCGCACATCCGGGTAATGCAGAACTTCCGGCCGGGTCTCCAGGCTCAGCACGCGCAGACCGCTGGCGGCACACAAGCGCTGGTAATCGGCGAACTGGCGGAAGCGATTGACGTGGACCAGGCCATCCACCGCCTGCCAGCTGGCGCGCAATTCCTGCAGCGTGCCGACGCATAGGCTGCTGAAGGCAAACAGGCCGCCCGGCTGTAAAACCCGTTCGGCTTCAGTCAATACCGCGGCGAAATCCGCGCACCATTGCACCGCCAGGCTGGAGAACAGCAGGTCGCGGCTCTGCGCCTGGAGCGGCAAGCGCTCGGCATCGCCGACGATGAACTGCTGGGCGCCCCCCAAGGGCCGCGCATGCCGGAGCATCCCCTCGGCGATATCCAACGCCGCGCCATGCGCATACGGAAACCGCTGCGCCAACGTCCGGCTGAAATGCCCGGTCCCGCAGCCCAGATCCAGCCAGGCGTGCGCCGGCAGTTCAAGCGGCAGACGCGCCAACAGCTGCGCGCCGACCGCGCGCTGCAACTCCGCCACGCTGTCGTAGCTCTCCGCCGCGCGGGAGAAGGAGGCCGCGACCTGGCGTTTGTCCGGTAGCCCGCCAAGCACGGAGGAATGGGCGAGATCAGTCATCGCCCGACTCGTGCAGAAACGCCTGGATGGCCGCCGCCACTTCATGGGGGCGTTCGACGACGAAGGCGTGGCTGGCCTGCTCGATCAAGCCGATCTCGATATCCGGTAGCAACGCCAGTAGCGCGCCGGCCGCCTCGGCCGGCACCAGCGCATCGGCGCCGGCAAACAGGTGCAGCTGCGGGCCACGGAAGGCTTGCAAGGCGCCACGGGTATCCAGGGCGGCGAGCACGTCCAAGCCCTGCTGCAGCGCGGCGCCAGCCGTGTGCGGAGCCCCGCCGGCGAGCAGCCGCGCCAGGCTGCGAGCCTCTGCCGCGCCCTGGGCGCTGAGCAGGCTGAAGCGTTTCAGGGTGGTCTCCGCATCGACCGCACAGCCCTCGCGGAAGGCGCCGAAGCTGGCCTTGGACATGGCGCTCGGCCAATCGCCGCGGGCGACGAAACAGGCGTTGCTCGCCAGGGTCAGCAGGCCACAGCAGCGCTCGGCGCGGCGCGCGGCCAATTCGGCGGCGAGCATGCCGCCGAATGACCAGCCGCCGAGCCAAACGTCCTCCGGCAGGTTGGCATCCAGCTCGTCCAGCCAGTCGGCCGGATCACTGGAGTTTGGCGTCGGCAGCGGTTCGATCTGCACCCGCAGGCGCTCATCCAAGCCTTGCAGGGCCGCCGCCAAGGGCTCCAGCGGTGCGCTCCCCAGGCCCCAGCCGGGTAAGAGAAATAGACGATTACGCATTGACGGTCTCCGCAGGCTCTAAACGCGGCCAGCATTCGGCCAGTGCCTCTAACAATAGCTGCAGCTGCGCCTCGCTATGGGCGGCGGAAAGGGTTACCCGCAGGCGCGCACTGCCGGCCGGCACCGTCGGCGGGCGGATCGCGGTGACCAGCAAACCGCGCTCGCGGAGCATCTGCGACAGACGCAGCGCACGGCCGCTGTCGCCGATCAGGATCGGCTGGATCGGCGTCAAGCTGTCCATCAGTTGCAGGCCGATGCTCTGCGCGCCGGCGCGAAAGCGCTGAATCAGCGCGGCCAGATGTGCCCGCCGCCAACTTTCCGTGCGCAGCAGCTCGAGGCTTTTCAGCGTGGCGCAGGCCAGCGCCGGCGGCTGGCTGGTGGTGTAGATGTAGGCCCGGGCGAACTGGATCAGGGTTTCGATCAACTCCTCGCTACCGGCGACGAACGCGCCCGCAGTGCCGAAGGCCTTGCCGAGAGTGCCGACCAGCACCTGCACATCCTCCAGCCCGAGGCCGAAGTGCTCGACGATGCCGCCGCCGTTGGCGCCCAGCGGGCCAAAGCCGTGGGCATCATCGACCAGCAACCAGGCACCTCGGGCTTTTGCCGCGGCAGCCAGCGCCGGCAGATCGGCCAGGTCGCCGTCCATGCTAAACACGCCGTCGGTCACCACCAGGGTGTTGCCGCTGGCTTTCTCCAACCGGCTGGCGAGGCTCGCCGCATCGTTGTGCAGATAGCGCGAGAAACGCGCGCCGCTGAGCAGACCGGCATCCAATAACGAGGCGTGATTGAGGCGGTCTTCCAGCACCGTATCGCCCTGCCCGACCAGCGCCGTAACGGCGCCGAGGTTGGCCATATAGCCGGTGGAAAACAGCAGTGCCCTCGGCCGCCCGCTGAACTCGGCCAAGGCTTCCTCCAGCTCGTGGTGCGGCGTGCTGTGGCCGATCACCAGGTGCGAAGCGCCGCCACCGACGCCCCAGCGCTCGGCACCGGCCCGCCAGGCGGCGATCACCTCGGGGTGATTGGCCAAGCCCAGGTAATCGTTGCTGCAGAACGCCAGCATGGGCCGGCCATCGACAATAACTTCCGGGCCTTGCGGGCTTTCCAGCAGGGGCCGCTGGCGATACAGATTATCTGCCTGGCGGGCGGCGAGGCGGGAAGCGAGATCGAAGCTCATGGCAGCTCGGATGCGGTATTGAGAAAAGGTGGATAACCGCGCTGCGGTTTATCCACCCTACGAAAAGGTCGAGGCCAGCGTAGGGTGGATAGCGCTCTATCTATCCACCAACCCAAACCTTCAGACCAAAGTCAGACCGACGCGGCGTCGTAGAACAGCTCGCTGCTCTTCTGCTCGACCAGGGCCTGTTCGATCGCGGCCTGGTGCACCTCGTCGGAATGCTCTTCGCGCGCTTCCGGTTTGATCCCCAGACGGCTGAACAGCAGCATGTCCTTGTCCGCCTGCGGGTTGGCGGTGGTCAGCAGTTTCTCGCCGTAGAAAATCGAGTTGGCGCCGGCGAAGAAGGCCAGGGCCTGCATCTGCTCGTTCATCGCCTCACGGCCGGCGGACAGGCGCACGTGCGACAGAGGCATCAGGATGCGGGCCACGGCGAGCATGCGAATGAAGTCGAACGGATCGACCTCCTCGGCGTTCTCCAGCGGCGTGCCCTGGACCTTCACCAGCATGTTGATCGGCACCGACTCCGGATGCTCCGGCAGGTTAGCCAGCTGAATCAGCAGGCCGGCGCGGTCGTCCAGCGACTCGCCCATGCCGAGGATGCCGCCGGAACAGATCTTCATCCCCGCATCGCGCACGTAGGCCAGGGTTTGCAGGCGCTCGCCGTAGGTGCGGGTGGTGATGATGCTGCCGTAGAACTCCGGCGAGGTGTCCAGGTTGTGGTTGTAGTAGTCGAGGCCGGCGCTGGCCAGGGCCGCGGTCTGCTCCTGATCCAGGCGGCCGAGGGTCATGCAGGTCTCCAGGCCCAGGGCCTTCACGCCTTTGACCATCTGCAGCACGTAGGGCATGTCTTTCGCCGAGGGATGCTTCCAGGCGGCGCCCATGCAGAAGCGCGTCGAGCCGATGGCCTTGGCCTCGGCGGCAGCTTGCAGGACCTTCTGCACTTCCATCAGCTTTTCTTTTTCCAGCCCGGTGTTGTAGTGGCCGGACTGCGGGCAGTACTTGCAGTCTTCCGGGCAGGCGCCGGTTTTGATCGACAGCAGGGTGGAGACTTGCACGCGATTGGCATCGAAATGCGCGCGGTGCACGGTCTGTGCCTGGAATAACAGGTCGTTGAACGGCTGCTCGAAGAGCGCCTTAACCTCGGCGAGGGACCAGTCGTGACGCAGGTTAGGGGTAGTGGTGGCGCTCATTCGGTGTTCCTTATTTAATAGCTTGCACCTGCTAAGAGCCTGTTCAATGCCTGCTGCGGGCTACGCGCGCCATACTGCGTTGCGCCTTGTGACCCACATGGATGTGGGGAATGCAGCTGACCCGCAGGGAGCGGGCGTCGCACTGACCTGCGCTCGCGACGACCTTGAACAGGCTCTAAAGTCCACAGGCGCGACACGGATGCTCGGCATAGTTAAGGAAGCGATATGCGCTGTCAACCAGGTAGCAACAAACCGGTTTACATCTGGTTAGAAAACAAACAATCCTGCCTGCTGTGTGACGAGCCCGCGGACGCCTCAGTGCCGCTATGCAGCAGTTGCGAGACGGAACTGCCCTGGCTCGGCGGGCACTGCCTGGTCTGCGCGCTGCCGTTGCCGACCTCCGGCCTGGTTTGCGGCGCGTGCCTGAAGCGCCCGCCGACCTTTAGCCGCGTCGAAGTGCCCTGGCGCTATGCGTTCCCGGTCGACACCCTGATCACGCGCTTCAAACATCAGGCCAAGTGGCCATTGGGACGCCTGCTGGCCGAGCTGTTGTCACAGCATCTGCTCGACTCGTTCGATCACGGCCTACCTCGGCCGGACGCCCTGCTGCCGGTGCCGCTGGCCAATCGGCGCTTGCGCCAGCGCGGCTTCAATCAGGCGGCGCTGCTGGCCCGCTGGCTCAGCCAGAGCCTGCAACTGCCCCTGGCGGAAGGCTGGCTGCTGCGCCCGCACGATACCCCGGCCCAGCAGCAGCTCGACGCCGCCGCGCGCAAACGCAATCTGCGCCACGCCTTTGCCCTGGCCGATCACGCCACGATCGAAGGTCGCCATCTGGCGCTGGTCGACGATGTGCTGACTACCGGCGCCACCGCCGAAAGCCTCGCCCGCCTGTTGAAAAAAGCCGGGGCCGCGCGAGTCGACGTGTATTGCCTGGCGCGCACGCCAAAACCCGGCGATGGGTAGAGCGGATTTCACCCAAAAACGGCTTTACCCAATTTAGTGCTCCGGTTTTCTAGCCGTGACTGCACCCACAATCGGCGCCCACTTGGCTTGTGGGCGTACACTGATACGCCCCGCCGTTTGGATTGCCCCATGACCCACCCTTTCGCCGCGCTCACTCCCGACCTCGTGCTCGATGCCGTCGAGAGCATTGGCTTTATCAGCGACGCCCGCGTGCTGGCGCTGAACAGCTACGAGAACCGCGTGTATCAGGTGGGTATCGAGGACGGCGAACCGCTGATCGCCAAGTTCTACCGGCCGGCGCGCTGGAGCGATGCGGCGATCCTCGAAGAGCACAGCTTCACCTTCGAACTGGCCGAGTGCGACGTGCCGGTGGTGGCGCCGCTCAAGCACAATGACCAGACACTGTTCGAGCACGCCGGTTTTCGCTTCACCCTGTTCCCCCGCCGCGGCGGCCGCGCGCCGGAGCCGGGCAATCTCGATCAACTCTACCGCCTCGGTCAGCTACTCGGCCGCCTGCATGCGGTCGGCGCGACCAAGCCATTCGAACACCGCGAAGAACTGGCGGTGCAGAACTTTGGCCATGACTCGCTGACCACTCTACTGGAAGGCAACTTCGTCCCGCGCAGCCTGTTGCCGGCCTATGAGTCGGTCGCCCGCGACCTGCTCAAGCGCGTCGAAGAGTTATATGCCGCGACGCCCTATCAGACGATCCGCATGCACGGCGACTGCCACCCCGGCAACATGATGTGCCGCGACGAGGTCTTCCATATCGTCGACCTCGATGACTGCCGCATGGGCCCGGCGGTCCAGGATCTGTGGATGATGCTCGCCGGTGAGCGCCAGGAACGCCTGAGCCAACTCTCCGAACTGATGGATGGCTACCAGGAATTCCACGATTTCAATCCCCGCGAGCTGCCGCTGATCGAAGGCCTGCGGGCGCTGCGGCTGATGCACTACAGCGCCTGGCTGGCGCGGCGCTGGGACGACCCGGCCTTCCCCCACAGCTTCCCCTGGTTCGGCAGCGAGCGCTATTGGGGCGAGCAGGTGCTGGTGCTGCGCGAACAGTTGTCGGCCCTCGACGAAGAGCCGCTGCGGCTGTTCTGAACCCTGTTCGCAGCGCCCCCAACCACCGCCGTAAAGCAAAGCTTACGCCTGGCGTGTTTTAGCCAACGTAGAAAACCCTGAACTGACAGACAGGCCGGCCACGCGGCCCTTAGAATGGCCAACGAACTCGTTAGCTGCCTAAGCAAGGATTCAGCATGCACGCCGCCAACCCGCGCCGCGGGTACCTCCTCGGCCTCAGCGCCTATAGCATCTGGGGCCTATTCCCGCTCTATTTCAAAGCCATCGAGCAGGTGCCGGCGCTCGAGATCATCGTCCATCGCGTGCTCTGGTCGGCGCTCTGCGGAGCTTTGCTGTTGCTGGTCTGGAAGCATCCAGGCTGGCTCGCCGAGTTGCGCAACCACCCGCGGCGCTTCGCCGTGCTGGCCGCCAGTGGCACGCTGATCGCCGTGAACTGGTTGACCTATGTCTGGGCGGTGAATAACGGTCGCATGCTGGAAGCCAGCCTCGGCTACTACATCAACCCATTGATCAACGTACTACTGGGTCTGGTGCTGCTGCGCGAGCGTCTGCGCCCGCTGCAATGGCTGGCCGTCGCCCTCGCCGTGATCGGGGTGGCGCAGCAGGTCTGGCAGGTCGGCAGCCTGCCCTGGGTCTCGCTGGTGCTGGCCTTTACCTTCGGGTTCTACGGGCTGATTCGCAAGCAGGCGCCGGTCGCGGCGCTGCCGGGCTTGGTCGTGGAGACCTGGATGCTGGTACCGCTGGCCCTCGGCTGGCTGCTGCTGAACCCCACCGCGGCGAGCAGTCAGGCAAACTTCTGGACCACCTCGCAGGCGCTCTGGCTCGCCGCGGCGGGGCCGATCACCCTGGTGCCGCTGGTTTGCTTCAATGCCGCCGCCCGCCACCTGCCCTACACCACCCTGGGTTTTCTGCAGTACCTGGCACCGACCTTGGTGCTGCTGCAGGCGCTGTTCCTGTTCGCCGAGCACCTGGCGCCCAGCACGCTGGCGGCCTTCGGTTTTATCTGGGCAGGGTTGCTGCTGTACAGCATCGATGCCTGGTTCAATCTGCGCCGCGCAGCGTAGGGCATACTCGCGAAGCAGTACGCCAGACACACGGCGGACTCTTCGCTGCGCTCCGAAGTCCGCCCTACGCGGTTCAACGGGCTTCGAGGCGCGGCCCGGCCAACCTACGCCTCGCTGCGCAGGTTGAGTTCCACCATCATTTCATCGGCCAGGGCTTCCAGGCGGGTCTGCAGCAGCTCCAGCGACAGCGTCAGCGGCACCGCCAGCACCGCCTTGGCATGGAACAACGGCTCGCTGCTCATCGGCGCCGGCATCACCTCGGTGGTCAGACTCTCCACGTTGATCCCGTGCTCAGTCAGCAACCGCGTGATATCGCGGACGATGCCCGGCCTATCGTTGCCCACCAGATCGAGCAGGATCGGCTTCCAGGTGCAGGACGGCTCGATGCCGCTTTCCGCCAACAACACGCGAATGCCCTGGCTGTTCAACCCTTGCAGGGCATCGACCAGCTCATCGTAGGCCTCAGCCGGCACCCCGACCCGGAGGATGCCGGCGAACTGCCCGGCCATCCGCGACATGCGACTTTCCAGCCAGTTGCCACCGTGCTCGGCGATGCACTCGGCAATGTGTTCCACCAGGCCAGGCTTGTCCTGGGCGATGATAGTGAGTACCAGATGATTCACACGCGACTCCTTTTCTAAAGCCAGGCGAACCCGATTCAGCTACGCGCCAGGCTCAGCCAATAGGTATAAAAAACCTCATCTCTTACATAGCCTAGGCGCTCATACAGCGCCTGCCCGGCCAAATTAGTCTTCGCCGTTTCCAGTTGCAGGCCACAAGCGCCGCTCGCCTGTGCATGCGCGCGCGCCGCATTCATCAGCGCCTCGCCAACGCCCTGACGGCGGGCCTGCGCCGACACATACAGATCGCTCAGCAACCACGCGGGCTCGAGCGCCAAGGAGGAGAAAAACGGGTAAAGCTGGACGAAACCCAGCGCCGCACCGGCAACATCCCGGGCGAGCAGCAGCGTTGAATCGCCTCGCTCCATACGTGCCGCAAGAAAGCTGCGGATGACCGTTAGCGGCTTGGGTACTTGGTAGAACTCGAGGTAGCCGGCAAACAGCCGCACCAGGTCGTCGAGGTCTTCGGGGGCGGCAGCATGGATAGGCATTCGCTAGGCTCCAACGGGGGTTGCCCGAGTATAGGCAGAACTTATTGAGCGCTGCTCATGGCCGCCGCGACTGCCTGTCGCAGGTGCACTAACGAACTAATCGTGTACTGTTTGAAGATTTATCTGGAACAATCTGTAGCATTTTTGAGAACATCCGCGCCCCCGCTGTGACTGCAAGGCACGCTCAGGTCGCAGGGCGACGCGTGCCCACTGATTTTCACAACATCTTGATGTAGTATGCCGCGCCTCGGACTACAAGACGGTCAACGTCGGGTCCGTTGTGGGCTATTGAGTAGAGCTGAAGAGCTGAGCAGAGTGAGGCAAGTGATGACTGAGCGCGTTCAAGTCGGTGGCCTGCAGGTCGCCAAAGTCCTGTTCGACTTCGTAAATAACGAAGCCATCCCCGGTACCGGGATTTCTGCCGAGCAGTTCTGGGCCGGTGCCGAAAGCGTCATTAATGACCTGGCGCCGAAGAACCAAGCCCTGCTCGCCAAGCGCGACGACTTCCAGGCCAAGATCGATGCCTGGCACCAGTCGCGTGCTGGCCAGGCGCATGACGCCGTGGCTTACAAAGCCTTCCTGCAAGAGATTGGTTACCTGCTGCCAGAAGTCGCAGATTTCCACGCCACCACCCAGAACGTCGATGAAGAAATCGCCCGCATGGCCGGCCCGCAGCTGGTCGTCCCGGTGATGAACGCGCGCTTCGCCCTGAACGCCTCCAACGCCCGCTGGGGCTCGCTGTACGATGCCCTGTACGGCACCGATGTGATCAGCGAAGAAGGCGGCGCCGAGAAAGGCAAGGGTTACAACAAGGTTCGCGGCGACAAGGTGATCGCCTTCGCCCGCGCCTTCCTGGATGACTCCGCTGCGCTGGAAAGCGGCTCCCACGTCGACGCCACTGCCTATGTCGTGAAGAACGGCGCGCTGACGGTCAGCCTGAAAGACGGCAGCAGCAGCGGCCTGAAAAACGCCGCCCAGTTCATCGGCTTCCAAGGCGACGCCGCGGCACCGACAGCCGTGCTGCTGAAAAACAACGGCCTGCACTTCGAAATCCAGATCGACGCCAGCAGCCCGATCGGCCAGACCGATGCCGCCGGCGTCAAAGACCTGCTGATGGAAGCGGCGCTGACCACCATCATGGACTGCGAAGACTCGGTCGCCGCGGTCGATGCCGACGACAAGGTGGTAGTCTACCGCAACTGGTTGGGCCTGATGAAAGGCGACCTGGCCGAGAGCGTGTCCAAGGGCGGCGAGACCTTCACCCGCACCATGAACCCGGACCGCGTCTACAGCGCGGCCAACGGCGGCGAGCTGAGCCTGCACGGCCGTTCCCTGCTGTTCGTGCGCAACGTCGGCCACCTGATGTGCATAGACGCCATCGTCGACGGCAAAGGCAACGAAGTGCCGGAAGGCATCATGGACGGCCTGGTCACCGCGCTGATCGCCGTGCACAACCTGAACGGCAGCAGCAGCCGCAAGAACAGCCGTACCGGCTCGATGTACATCGTCAAGCCGAAGATGCATGGTCCGGAAGAAGCCGCGTTCACCAACGAGCTGTTCGGCCGCATCGAAGACGTCCTGAACCTGCCGCGCAACACCCTGAAAGTCGGCATCATGGACGAGGAGCGGCGCACCACAGTCAACCTCAAGGCCTGCATCAAGGCCGCCAGCGAGCGCGTGGTGTTCATCAACACCGGTTTCCTCGACCGTACCGGCGACGAGCTGCACACCTCCATGGAAGCCGGCGCCATGGTGCGTAAAGCCGCCATGAAGTCCGAGAAGTGGATCGCCGCCTACGAAAACTGGAACGTCGATATCGGCCTGGCTACCGGCCTGCAAGGTCGCGCGCAGATCGGCAAAGGCATGTGGGCCATGCCCGACCTGATGGCCGCCATGCTCGAGCAGAAAATCGCCCACCCGCTGGCCGGCGCCAACACCGCCTGGGTGCCGTCGCCGACTGCTGCTGCACTGCACGCCCTGCACTACCACAAGGTCGACGTGTTCGCCCGTCAGGCCGAGCTGGCCAAGCGTGAGCGCGCATCCTTGGACGACATCCTCAGCATCCCGCTGGCGGCGAATACCAACTGGTCGGCCGAGGAAATCCAGAACGAACTGGACAACAACGCCCAGGGCATCCTCGGTTACGTGGTGCGCTGGATCGACCAGGGCGTCGGCTGCTCCAAGGTGCCGGACATCAACGACGTCGGCCTGATGGAAGACCGCGCCACCCTGCGCATCTCCAGCCAACTGCTGGCCAACTGGCTGCGGCATGGCATCGCCACCGAGGAGCAGATCGTTGCCAGCCTCAAGCGCATGGCACCGGTGGTCGACCGGCAGAACGCCAACGACCCGCTGTACCGCCCGCTGGCACCGAACTTCGACGACAACATCGCCTTCCAGGCTGCTCTGGAACTGGTGGTCGAAGGCGCCAAGCAGCCGAACGGTTACACCGAGCCGGTGCTGCACCGCCGCCGCCGCGACTTCAAGGCCAAGAGCAAGGCCAAGAACGGCCTGTAATTCGTACTGCGATTAAAGAACCGCCCTTCGGGGCGGTTTTTATGGGCGCTGGCAACACTTCGGCCGGCTATAGGTCGCCCGGTAATGGCCTCAACTCGACCGTTTGGCCGCAGTCGGCTTGAAGACCTGCTTGAATGCTTGAAAACAGCGAAGTTCAGGAGCAACCGGATTCGGCTAAAAGCTATCAGTCGGAAGTGTCGACGAAACCAGGGGCGATTCAGCTACAGTTCCTGCAGCGTCCCCACCGCTCATCCGCCCAAGGAGGGCCCCAATGCGATTGATCTGTGCAGCACTACCCCTACTGGCGCTGGCCGGTTGTTCATCCTTTCGCGCCGCCCCTGAGCAAGTGACCCAGGTCTCCGATGACCGCCTGCTGGCCTATCAGCAGCCTATCGAAGGCGGTGGTCAGATCCTGGTGAACCGCGACCTCGGCATGCTCGGCGGTGGTTGCTACGTGGCCTTCCTGATCGACCGCCAGGTGGCCGCGCGTATCGGCATCGGTGAGGAGGCCAACTTCCACGTGCCAGCGGGCGCCCACATAGTCGGCATCGGCATCGATGAACAGGACGACACACTCTGCAGCAAGGGCCGCCTGCGCCGCGAACTGGTCGTTCAACTGGAGAAAGGCGAGAGCCAGCATTTCCGCATCGTCAGTGAGAACAAGGGTGGGTTTGCGATTCGGGCGGAGGCACGCTGAGCCTCATCCGCAGGTGATTGCAGGAGGATGGCACCAGCATGCAATCCCTCCTGCGCACGCTTCCCCTGGCTCACCGTCTCCCGCCAGACTCTGTGTCGCTGTATGAGGTAGCGGGCGCGGCATTGCGCACCGCTAATGAGGCCTGACCCACCGGGATAATGGCTTTCACAGAAATATTGGGCCTATGGCACAAGCCTGGTTGGGATATCCGTGGCCGGCTGAGATCGGCCAAATGCAGTCAGCGGACATGGCGATTAAAAACCGAAGCAATGAACCCGGCCAACGTACTCACGCAAAGCGAAGATGTGCTTGCCGAGAAAATAATCGTCGATCTTGCCAGCTCTGTCCGCTCGCCAGGAGGGTCACCCATGCTGCTCCAAGGTTCCTGCCATTGCGGTGCGGTGGTTTTCAGTCTGACCAGCGCCAATCCCTATCCCTATCAACGTTGCTACTGCTCGATCTGCCGCAAAACTCAGGGCGGTGGCGGTTACTCAATCAACCTTGGCGGCGATGCGCACAGTCTGAAAGTCACGGGTCGCAAGCAGATATCCATCTATCACGCCAAGATCAAACATGAAGGTGACCGCCGCGCCCATACCAGTAGTGCCGAGCGGCATTTCTGCCGGCTCTGCGGCAGCGCCCTCTGGCTATTCAGCCCGGAGTGGCCTGAACTCATTCATCCCTTCGCATCAGCCATCGACACGCCTCTGCCGGTGCCGCCGGAGCACACCCATCTGCTGCTCGATTCGAAAGCGTCCTGGGTCGAAGTCGATGCGCGGCTCGGCGATAAACAATTCGACGGCTACCCCGAAGAATCCATCGCCCAGTGGCATGAACGGCTTGGCTTGAGTCGATGACCGCAGGCAAGCTATGGCGTTTAAAATGTGGCGAAACGGATAACTGATAATTAGCTATGAATTCAAACGCCATCGCTACCTTGCAACACCATTTAATCTCCGAGTTAAGCGCTGCACCCAGCGACACTCGTCGCCTATTTCACGGTAGGGGGCGACGCTGGCTGGGGCTTGAGGACATCACCGTTGACTGGTTACAAGGCGTGCTGTTGGTCTCGCTATTCAGGGCGCCGAATGAACCCGACCTAGTCGCGCTGACGCAAATGCTGATGGCATTGACCCAATCACCCGAGTGGCTGCAAACCCAAGCGCATACACTCTTGCTGCAGCACCGTTACCTCCAGGACAGCACAATGGAATGGCTGCTGGGGGAGCCAGTCGATGAGTGGCTTATCACTGAGGACGGCCTGCGCTTTAAATTGGATCTGGGCAAAAAACAAAATTCGGGTTTGTTTTTAGATATGCGCTATGGCCGCCGCTGGGTTCACGCCCAGGCTAAGGATAAGCGTGTGCTGAATCTATTTGCTTACACCTGCGGTTTCTCTGTGGCGGCCATTGCCGGGGGCGCTGAGCATGTGGTGAATCTGGACATGTCCAAAGCGGCCTTGAGCCGTGGGCGGGACAATCACCGACTAAATCAGCATGATCTGAGTCGAGTGAGTTTTTTAGGACATGAGTTGTTTAAATCTTGGGGGAAAGTAAAAAAATACGGCCCCTATGACCTGATCATCATCGACCCACCCTCGTTCCAGAAGGGTAGCTTTGTACTGAGTCAGGATTATCAAAGAGTCCTGCGCCGTCTGCCTGATTTGCTCACCGCGCAAGGTGAGGTACTGGCTTGCACAAATGACCCGGCCATAGGCCCTGACTTTTTAATCCAAGGCGTAGCCAATGAGGCGCCGAGCCTGCGCTTTGAGCAGCGCCTAGAAAACCCGCCAGAGTTTGCCGACATCCACCCCGACGGCGGGTTGAAAGCATTAGTGTTTACACAAAAACAGCGCATCTGCGCAAACGCGTAGCTCCGCCAGGAAGGGGGCAGATTTATCTATGCGCTCGGCCGTCCGCCTGGGGAAAGCGGTCATTCAATACGGAGCAGGCGCTGAGCTACAAGCCATTCCCTCTCGCCAGAATCAAGCGAGCCGCAATTGCGCCAGTGGATAGCAGAAAGGTGGCCTGCGCACTGCATTCCCCCCTTGAGAGCCTGTTCAGGATTTCGCCTTGCCTGACCTTAGCTCGCGAGAGCGTGAACAGGTTCTGAGGTCAGGAGTACGGCAAAACCCGTCTTTTAGACTTACGTCCAATGTGCCCCCGGCGCCATACGGCCGACCATGGGCCAGTCGATGGCTCTGGAAGTACGTGATGAGCAAAGCGGATGACTTCGCCCAGGCGGGCAAGGTGGCGGTGCAGCAGAACATCCATGGCTTGATGGAGTTCCTGCAAAAATTCCCGCCGTTCAACCTGATGGAAGGCGCCCACCTGGCCTATCTGCTGGAGCACTGCCAGCTGCGCTTCTATGGCGCCGGCGAGAGCATCCTGCAACCCAGTGCCGGGCCGGTACAGCACTTCTATATCGTCAAGCAGGGCCGGGTTGTCGGCGAACGGCCGCACTCGGCCAAGCGCGGCAGCGAGACGACCTTCGAGATCAGCACTGGCGAGTGCTTTCCGCTGGCGGCACTACTCGGCGAACGCGCCACCCGCACCGAGCACCTGGCCGCCGAAGACAGCTTCTGCCTACAGCTGAGCAGGCCGGCCTTTATCAAGCTGTTCGCCCTCTCCAACCCGTTCCGCGACTTCGCCCTGCGCGGGGTCAGCAGCCTGCTCGAGCAGGTCAACCAGCAGGTGCAACTGCGCGCGGTGGAAACCCTCGGCGCGCAGTATTCGCTGGATACCCGCCTGGGCGAGCTGGCCATGCGCCAACCGGTGGTCTGCCTGCCGGGCACGCCACTGTGCGAGGCGGTCAGGCTGATGCACGAACAGCAGGTCGGCAGCATCGTCATAGTCGATCCACGGCGGCGGCCGCTGGGGATCTTCACCCTGCGCGATTTGCGCCGCGTGGTGGCCGCGGGCAACGGCGACCTCGGCCAAGCGATCGAGCGACTGATGACCCCGGCGCCCTTCCATCTGCCGCCGGAAGCCAGCGCCTTCGACGCCGCCATCGCCATGACCGAGCGGCATATCGCCCATGTCTGCCTGGTGCAGGACGGCCAACTCTGCGGGGTGGTTTCCGAACGCGATCTGTTCTCCCTGCAACGGGTCGACCTGGTGCATCTGGCGCGCACCATCCGCCACGCCGGCAAGCTCGACACCCTGGTGGCACTGCGCAGCGACATCCGCCAGTTGGTCGACCGCATGCTCGCCCACGGTGCCTCCTCGACGCAGATCACCCAGATCATCACTTTGCTCAACGACCACTGCGTCTGCCGGGTGATCGAGCTGAGCCTGGAAGAACTCGGCGACCCCGGCGTGCCCTTCACCTGGCTGTGCTTCGGCAGCGAGGGCCGGCGCGAGCAGACGCTGCATACCGATCAGGACAACGGCATGCTGTTCGACGCCGCGGATGCGCCGGAGGCCGCGCAGATTCGCGGGCGTTTGCTGCCGCTGGCGGCGCGGATCAACCAGAGTCTGGCGCGCTGCGGTTTCAGCCTGTGCCGAGGCAACATCATGGCCGGCAACCCCGAGCTGTGCCTATCGCGGGCCGAATGGTCACGGCGGTTCAGCGGCTTTATTCGTGAGGCCACGCCGGAGAACCTGCTGAGTTCCAGCATCTACTTCGACCTGCGGGCCGTCTGGGGGCCGGAAGACGGCTGTGAGCAGCTGCGCCAGCAGTTGCTGATGGACGTCGCCGACAACCGGATCTTCCAACGCCTGCTGGCCGCTAACGCCCTGCGCCAACGGCCGCCGGTCGGGCGCGTTCGCGACTTCGTGGTGAGCCGCAAAGGCGCCGAAAAGCACACCCTGGACCTCAAGGTGCAGGGCCTGATGCCCTTCGTCGATGGCGCCCGGCTGCTCGCCCTGGCCCACGGCATCGCCGCCGGCAACACCTTGCAGCGCCTGCGCGAGCTGACCGCCCAAGCGCTGATCGATCCACTGGATGGCGCCGCCTATGCAGAGGCCTACCACTTCATCCAGCAAACCCGCATGCAACAGCACCAGCACCAGGCGCGGCAGCAGCTGCCCTATTCCAATCGCCTGGACCCGGACAGCCTCAACCATCTGGATCGGCGCATCCTGCGCGAATCCTTCCGCCAGGCCCAGCGCCTGCAGAGCAGCCTGGCGCTGCGCTACCAGCTATGAACGCCTTCTCCTGGCTCAGCCGGCGCGCCGGACCGCAGCCGAGCAGTGCCGTTGCCGCACGGCGCGATCTGTTGGCGACACCCTCGGCGCTGAATGATCGGCCCCTGCGCGAGCAGCGCTTCGTGGTCCTCGACCTGGAAACCAGCGGGCTGAACATGAGCCGCGACCTGGTGCTGTCGATCGGTGCGGTGGTGATCGAGGACGGCGCCATCGACCTCTCCCAGCAGTTCGAATGCACCCTGCGCCGGGCCACGCACAAGCTCGGCGCCAGCGTGCTGATCCACGGCCTGGCCCCCAGCGCCATTGCCGCGGGGCGCGAACCCGCCGAGGCGCTACTGAGCTTTATGGAGTTTCTCGGTGACAGTCCGCTGCTGGCGTTCCATGCCAGCTTCGACCAACGCATGCTCGGCCAGGCACTGAAAGAGACGCTCGGCTATCGGCTGCAGCACCCCTTCTTCGACGTCGCCGAGCTGGCGCCGCTGCTCTGCCCGCACGCCGCCATCCGCCACGGCGGGCTGGACGACTGGACCCAGCACTTCGGCCTGCAGGTGCAACAACGCCACCACGCCAGCGCCGATGCGCTGGTCACCGCCGAACTGGCCTTGATCCTGTTCGGCCGCGCGCGCCAGCAGGGCCTCGACAGCCCCGCCGGACTGGCCGACGCCGGTGCCCGCTGGCGCCGCCGACGGCAGGCCCCGGCGCTTTAGCCGCGGCTCATTACCCCGCGCACCGGCTCGGTGCGGCCATGGCTCTGCGCACTGATGGGCGCGCCGGCCGTGCGCAGGGCCTCACGTTGCTGGGCAATCGGCGTGCGCGCGCAGATCGCCTCGAAGGCCGCCAACTTGCTGAACGCCGGCAGCTTCAGGGTCGTGTCCATGCAGGCCGTCAGCCGCGGCCAGCGGGCGGCATCCAGTTGATAGCGGGCGAATTGGGCGTTGCGCATGAAGCAGGCGAGGCTGATCTCGCCGATCGACGGCGTGCCGAACAGCCAGCCCTGTGCCGGCAACTGACCCTCGAGGTAGTCGAAGATGGCCGGCAGGTCCTCGTTATAGGTGCGCTCCAGCAGCGCCTGATCCGGCTCCTTGCCCCACACCGCACGACGGATCACCAACTGGTTGAACAGCTGCCAGATGATCACCTGGCCCATCCGCGTGTCGGCGTACTCCTCCAGCCAGCGGGCCCGCGCGCGTTGGGCGATATCCGCCGGATAAAGCGCAGGCGTGGGGTAACGCTCCTCCAGGTACTGGCAGATCACCGTGGAGTCGTTCAGCACCAGCTCGCCGTCCACCAGCACCGGCACCTGGCGCAGCGGGCTGAGGCGGCCGAAGTCGTCGTTGCCGAAGAACGGCACTATCGGGTCGACTTCATAGGCCACGCCCTTGCTCTCCAGACAGACCAGCACCTTGCGCACGTAGGGAGACAGATAGGAACCGACGATCAGTAGGGGCGCACTCATGCGGCTTCTCCTTGGTTTTGGCTGAGGGCACGGCTCGGCATACAACCAGCTGCCGCCGCACCCTCGGCAGTTTCCGGCAGTCCGCATTGAGTGTCCACCGAGCGGAATTCACCCGCAGTGCTCCCCTACTGCAACGCTTGGGTGTCGCCATTGAATGCCCACTTCGCCCATCCTGGCGATGAGTTCTTGCTGCATGGCCAGTTGACAGCAGTGCGGGTTATGCCAAGAGATAAGAAACTTGCCCACCCGGCATCCGCGTTTTCCTACGGAGTGACACCCATGACCTCGATGACCCTGTTCCACAGCCCCGCCTCCCCCTTCGTGCGCAAGGTGATGGTGCTCCTGCATGAGACCGGCCAACTTGAGCGCGTGGCCTTGCACTGCGTGACGCTGAGCCCGGTCAGCCCGAGCCCGGAAGTGAATGCCGGCAACCCGGCCGGCAAGATTCCCGCCCTGCGCCTGGCCGATGGCAACCTGTTGCACGACAGCCGGGTGATCTTCGAGTACCTCGACCAGCAACATGTCGGCGAGCCGCTGATCCCCCGCGAAGGTCCCGCGCGCTGGCGGCGCCTGACCCTGGCCTCGCTGGCCGATGCGATTCTCGATGCCGCCGTGCTGATCCGCTACGAGACCTTTCTGCGCCCGGCGGAAAAGCACTGGGACCTTTGGCTGGCCGCACAACAGGACAAGATCAGCCGCGCCCTCAGCCAGCTCGAAGAGCAAGCCATCGCCGAGCTGGCCAGCCATTTCGATGTCGCCGCCATCGGTGTCGCCTGCGCCCTGGGCTACCTGGACTTCCGCCAACCCGAACTGGACTGGCGCAGCCGCTATCCGAAACTGGCCGGCTGGTATGCCGAGGTCAGTCAACGGCCGTCGTTGCTGGCCACCCAGCCGCCGGCCTGATCGAACATGGCGCGACTGGTGTCGCGCCATGTTCGATCAGGCCGGGTGGTCGTTGGCCGAAGCTTGCGCCTTGCCGAGGCCGTACCAGTCCAGCTTGCGGGTCAGCAGCATCACACCGGCCAGCAGGCCGAAGACCAGCAGCGAGCCCATCAGCAGCGCGTAGTCCTCGGCGCTGAGCAAGCCGTAGAGCAGCCCGTAGAGCGCGGCCAGGGCAGCGCCGAAACCGGCTCCGCGCAGCACGTTCTGCAGCACCGCAGAGAGGTACAGGCCGAGCAGCAGCACGCAGGCCGTGGCGGCCACCCCGTAGGCCGTAGCGAAGGGCAGGTGCTCGGACAGCGACAGCAACAGCAGGTAGAACAGTGCCAGGGCCAGGCCGACCAGGCCGTACTGCACCGGGTGCACCGCCAGGCGCTTGAGCACCTCGAAGAGGAAGAAGCCGGCGAAGGTCAGGGCGAGGAACAGCAGCGCATATTTGATCGCACGGTCGGTCTTCAGGTATTGGTCCACCGGGTCGACGAAGCTCACGCCGAAGTTGCGGTTGTTGAAGACCTGGCAGTCGCGCTGGCTGACGCAGTCATCCAGCACTTCCTCGAAATTGGTGGCGAAGAAACTGGTCTGCCAGTGCGCCGTGAATCCGCCGGCCGTCACTTCCCGCTGCACCGGTAGGAACTCGCCAACGAAGCTCGGGTGTGGCCAGTCGGACCGCAACTGCACCCGGGTGTCGCGGCCGACCGGGGTCACCGCCAGCTGCGCGGTGCCTTGCAGTTTGAGACTGAAGGCGAAGTCCAGGCGCTGGCCGTTGACGCTGTCCAGCGCCGGCAGTGGCGCATGCACGCCGTTGGCCAGCAGGCGGTCGGCACTGCCGGCGGCAAAGGGTAACTCCGCGCCATTGAGGCGCAACTTGAGGTCGTTCTCGATGCCGCGGATGTCACTGATGCCGACACTGAGGAAGGCGGGCTCGAAGCGGTAATCGCTATAGTCCTCACGAATGCCGTACTGCGCCGGCAACCTGAAGTGGCCGCCGATCTGGTTGTCGCTGTGGTACAGGCGCGCCCGGTAGATGCCCCGGCTGCGCTCCTCGGTAGCGACCGTGCCGTTGAGTTCGAAACGCTCCGGCAGGAAGTACAGGCGCCCACGCTCTTCGCGCTCCTCGAGGTAACGCGCGCCGCTCTTCTCGTGGGTTTTCCACTCCCGCAGCGTCTTGCGGTAGGGCACCACCAGAATCGGCCCGGTCAACTGCTGCTGCGCACTGGAGCTGCGCGCAATGTCCGCCAACACAGCATCACGCAACGACTGCCGCTCACCGACCAGCCCGCCGATCAGCAGCAGCGGAATCATCAGCAGCACAATCAGCAGGGCAATCACGCCCAGCTTGAGGCCCAGGTTTCGGTTCATCGTCATCTCTCCCTGTGGGTGGCCGGGTGGCCGATGGGGAGAGTCTGGGCAGGCCGAGTGGAGGCTCGGTGGAGCCAATATGGAGATTGTGTGGAGATTGATGAAGACAGCGCCCCGCAGCGGGGCGGCCAGCAAGATTCGGCCCCAGGTCAACGACCCGGCAGAGACGGCGGGTGGGCTCATCTGCCCGGCCGGCAGATGAGCGGCAGCGCGCTACTCGCCGCGGATGTACTGCTCCAGATGATGAATCAGGCTTTCCTGCTCGGAGATGATGTCCTTGACCAGATCGCCGATGGACAGCAGGCCGATCAACTTGCCGTCTTCCATCACCGGCAGATGGCGCAGGTGACCTTCGGTCATTATCTCCATGCAGTGCCGGTTACCCTGTTTCGGACTCACCGTGATGACCTTCGCCGTCATGATTTCGCTGACTTGCGCAGTAAACGACGAGCGCTCCAGCAGCGCGACCTTGCGTGCATAGTCACGCTCACTGACGATCCCGACCAGTTGCTCGCCCTCCAGCACCACCAGTGCACCGATGCCCTTCTCGGCCATCAGGGTGACGGCATCTAGAACCGAGGTCGTGGGGCTGACGCTGAAGATCGTTGAATGCGACTTGGACTTGAGGATTTCGGCAACCGTTTTCATTCAGCTACTCCTGGGGGGCTTTCAGTTTTTGTAGCAGAACTTTGCGACTTGCACGATTTCTGCCAACGCCAACCAAACTCTCGGGCGGCTAACCCAACAATGCCTGAGCATCCACTGTAGGTTATCCCGCTGGCGACCCTGCCTATTCAAGCCGCGGCAGAGTCAACCGCACCGCGACCCCGCCCGAGACGTTGCCCACTGTTATAGCACCGCCATGCAGGCTGGCCACTTCCTGCACGAAATTCAACCCCAGCCCGGTGCTCTTGCAGCCACTGAGCGGGCGCGGCAGGGAGTAGAAGCGTTCGGTCAGCCGCGGCAAGGCGTAATCGGGGATAGGTTCGCCCTGGTTGAATAGGCTCAGCTCAACATAGCCCGCACGCGTCTCGGCGCTGAAGCGCAGCAGCCCGCCGGTTGGGGTGAAGTCCAGCGCGTTGTCGAGCAGATTGGCCAGTGCCTGCTGGAGCAGGAAGCGCTCGCCCAGTAGCTGCACGCCCTCGGCCACCTGGTTCTCGACGCGCAGCTGCGCGCCCTCGATACGCGCGGCCTGGGCCTGCAACTGTTCGTCCAGCAGCGCCCGCAGCGGCAGCGCGATGCGCTCCTCCAGCCCCTGGCGCTGCTCCACCAGGGCCAGGTTCAGTAGTCGCTCGATCAGTTGCTGCAGGCGCGCGCTTTCGCTCTGGATATTGGCGACGAAACGCTGGCGCTGCGCGGCCGGCATCTCGCCTTCGAGCAGTTCGGCGGCACCGCGGATGGCCGCCAGCGGGCTCTTCAATTCGTGGGTCAGGGTGTGCACATAGCGCTCGACATAGGCCTTGCCCTCCAGTTCGTTGCGCATGTGCTCAAGCGCCTCGGCCAGCTGCGCCAGCTCGCCGCCGCGCAGCCTGGGCAGCTCGCCACGCTCACCGGCCGAGACCGCGCGGGCATAGCGGGTCAGCCGGCGCAGCGAGCCGCTCAGCCACCAGGACAGCAGGCCGCCGACCAGCAGGCCGAGGGCGATCAGCCCGGCGCCGAACCAGGCCAGGCGCCGCTGCGAACGTTCGATATAGGGCTGCAGGGTGCGGCTCGGCTTGCTCACCGACACCACGCCGATGATCCGCCCGTGGTCATTGATCGGCGCCGCCACGTACATCACCGAGGAATCGGGGTCATCCGCGCTCTCGCGGGTCGAACGAGCCCCGTACTGACCGCGCAGGGTCAGGTAGACATCGTTCCAGCGCGAGTAATCCTGGCCCACCGCCTGGCCGCTGGAGTCCAGCAGGACCACGCCCCGGGCGTCGGTGACGTAGATGCGGTGGCTCACCGCCGTCTTGGTCACGTCCCAGATCTGCGCCTGCGGCTGGCGTAAACCATAGGCCTGGAACAGTTCCTGCCAGCGGCTCTGATCCAGACGCCCGGCACCCAGGTCATCGCGCAGCAACTCGGCCAAGAGGTTGGCGGTATCCACCAGGGTTTCCTCGGTGGACTGGCGCACGCCGGGACGAATCTCGTCCATCACCGTGCTCAACACAAACCAGCCGGACAGGCCGACGAAGAGGAAGTAGACCAGGAAGATCCGCACGCCTAACGGCATCAGACCAGCCTCAGGCTGTACCCCAGGCCACGATGGGTCTGGATCGGTTCGGCCTCAGGTGCCACCTGGCGCAGCTTGGCGCGCAGGCTCTTGATATGGCTGTCGACGCTGCGCTCGTAACCGGCATCGCTGGCCACGCCGGCGGCATCCAGTAGCTGCTCGCGGGAAAACACCCGCTCCGGCTGGCCGAACAGGGCCTGCAACAGGCAGAACTCGTGGCGAGTCAGGCCGAGCAACTGGCCGTGGTAGTGGATCTGGTAACGCCCCAGGTCGAGGCGAAACGGCCCGGCCTGGCTCCACGCGGCAGGCTCCGCCGGACGGGGTTGCACGCGTTTGAGGATGGCCTTGACCCGGGCTGCCACCTCGCGCGGGCTGAAGGGTTTGGTCACGTAATCGTCGGCGCCGATCTCCAGGCCCACCACCCGGTCGATTTCGGCATTGCGCGCGGTGAGGAACAGCACCGGTACCTCGGAGAAGCGCCGCAGTTGCTTGCACGCCTCGAAGCCGCTCATGTCCGGCAGGCCGACATCGAAAATCAGCAGGTCCGCCGGCGTCGCCTGCTGAAACGCCAGCGCCGCGCCGGCCAGCGTCACCCAGTGGGTACTGAAGCCCTCACTGTGCAGGGCATAGATCAGGGTGTCGGCGATCGCGGCTTCATCTTCAACGATCAGAATCAGTGGCATAAGCAAGCAATCCGGCAGCAACACGATAGCCGCACGGTGCCGAAACCGGCGCCAAGGGTCAACCGCTAGGCCAGGCGCATGCCCACTGCACTCAGCACTTGGGCTTGCCGGCGGTGAAGCGCCGCGCCGGGTTGATCGCCGCGTCGAACTCGCGCAAGGCCTTGGCGCCGATCAGCAATGGATAGTTGAAGCTGCTGCGGTCGGTCAGGTTGACCTCAATGGTGCGCGTCACGCCAGCCAGGCACATCTTCAGATCGACCACCGGGCGCTTCACCGCCTCGGGCTCTTCCTCGCCATCCTCCTCATCGGCACGGCTCTTGATCTTGCTGATGCGCGCCAGGCGATGCTCGTAGACGGTGTCGTCGGCGCCCTTGGTCGCCAGGCGGAAGCGCACCCACTCTTCGCCATCGCGCTGGAAACGCTCGATATCCTTGGCCGACAGCGAGGCGGTCAGCGCGCCGGTGTCCATCTTGGCTTTGAAGGTCTGCTTGATTTCCGGCAGCTTGATGTATTCGTAGCGACCATAAATAGTCGGCTCGGCGGCCAGGGTCGGCAGTGCGACCAGGGTCAACAGGGCAAGAACGGCTCTCACGCGTAGGCTTCCTCGACGACGGGGATGGGAGTGTAGGTCGCTGATCGGGCTTTTTAACCCAGCGCCGGTGAAAAATTCGTTCCGCCAGCGAGACGCGCCCGAGTACTGCGGCCCGCCCCGGCGCCGGACTCAGGCGCCGCCGACACCCCAGAGGCTGCCCAGGTTGCCCAGCAGCGAACCCGCAACGCCCTGTTGGCCGAGGTACTGCAGCAGCAGCGGGGCGAACTGGCCAATCATCCCGCTGTCCATGCCCAGGGCGCTGAACGCCTGATTCAGGTCCTGCAGGCTGCTCACATTCGCCAGCGCGGCACTGGCCTCGCCGCTCACCGGAGCTCCCGCCGACTGGCCGAGCAGACCGCCGAGGGCGCTCAACTGGCTCAGGCCATTGTTACCCTCGAGTTTCTCCAGGCCTGGAACGGTCTGGGTCAGCTGACTGTACTCGGCGCCCGGCAGCTGATTCTTCGCCAGCCCGAGCAAGGCCCCCGTGCCACCCACCGCCTGTTGCGGCGTCAACTTGAGACTGCTCAGCGTCTGCAGCAAGGCAAGGTTCTGCGGGTTGCCCAGCAGGCTTGCCGTGTCACTGCCGCTGCCGTTGCCGTTGTCGCCGGTAGCGGCCGACAGCACATTGGCGGCGTCGCTCAAGCTGAAAGCAAAGGCCGGGCAGGCCGCCAGGGTAAGAACTGCAACCAGGGCAAGGCTACGTGGAGCGTTCATCGGTAAAACCTCTTCGGGGAAAGTCCTGCCGAGGCGATGCCGCCGGCAGGTAAATGAGCCACCGGTTTGACTGGGCCGGTGCAGACGATGTTCCCGTCTGGCGCAAGATTATCTGTTGCCCGGCCGCGGAAGGCGACGGGTGGGAAGCGGCGTAAGGTGGAAAATCCGCAAAGCGGTTTTCCACCATGGGGTATCCAGGCTGCTTCATTGGTGGATAAAAGAACGCTATCCACCCTACGACTAATCCCTATACGTCTCGCGCCCATAAAAAAGGGCAGCTCAACGCTGCCCTTTTTCCCAACCTGCTACTTAGCCCGCGTTAGGCCGCACTGAACAGCTTGTGCGGGTCCATAACGAATTTCTTCGGCACCCCGGCATCGAACTCGTGGTAGCCCTTGGGCGCGTCGTCCAGGCTGATCACCTGCACGCCGACGACCTCGGCGATGTTGATCCGGTCCCACATGATCGCCTGCATCAGCTGACGGTTGTACTTCATGGTCGGGGTCTGGCCGGTGTGGAAGCTGTGGGACTTGGCCCAGCCGAGGCCGAAGCGGATGTTCAGGCTGCCATGCTTGGCAGCGTTATTCACCGCACCCGGGTCTTCGGTGACATACAGGCCGGGGATGCCGATATTGCCGGCCACCCGTACCACGCCCATCAACGAGTTGAGCACGGTCGCCGGCGCCTCGTGTTGCGCCCCTTCGTGACCATGGCCGCGGGCTTCGAAGCCGACCGCATCGACCGCGCAATCGACTTCCGGCTCACCGAGCAGGTTAGCGATCTGCTCATGCAGCGGAGTGTCCAGGGACAGGTCGACGATCTCGAAGCCTTGCGCCTTGGCATGCACCAGACGCACCGGGTTGACGTCGCCGACTATCACCACCGCCGCGCCCAGCAGGCGGGCGGAAGCGGCAGCGGCCAGGCCGACCGGGCCGGCACCGGCGATATACACCGTGCTGCCCGGGCCGACACCGGCGGTCACCGCGCCGTGGTAGCCGGTCGGCAGGATGTCGGAGAGGCAGGTCAGGTCGCGGATCTTCTCCATCGCCTTGTCGCGGTCCGGCAGCTTCAGCAGGTTGAAGTCGGCATAGGGCACCAGCACGTATTCGGCCTGGCCGCCGACCCAGTCGCCCATGTCGACGTAGCCATAGGCACCGCCGGGGCGCGCCGGGTTAACCGTCAGGCAGACGCCGGTGTTCTGTTCCTTACAGCTACGGCAACGGCCGCAGGCGACGTTGAACGGCACCGAGACCAGGTCGCCGATCTTCAGGTTCTCCACGTCACGGCCCTTCTCGATCACCTCACCGGTGATCTCGTGGCCGAGCACCAACCCGACCTGGGCCGTGGTCCGACCACGCACCATGTGCTGATCGGAACCGCAGATATTGGTCGAAACCACGCGCAGGATCACGCCGTGGTCGATGCGCTTGCCGCGCGGGTCTTCCATTTTCGGATAGGGAATGGTCTGCACCTCGACCTTGCCTGCGCCGAGATACACGACACCACGATTACCAGACATGCTTTCACCTCGCTTTTGTTGTTGTGAGAGCACGGCCCTTGGACTGCGAAGGGTCGCGCGGCCTTACAGTGCAGCGGTATAGGTCTTGCGCTTGCGTAGGGTGGATAACGCTCTGTTTATCCACCAATCCGGTAAACGGTGGATAGAACAGCGCTATCCACCCTACGGTCGCTTACAAAATCACGGTGCGATTGGCGTTGAGGAACACCCGCCGCTCGATATGGAAGCCGATGGCCTTGGCCAGGGTCAGGCACTCGATGTCGCGGCCCTTGGCGATCAGGTCTTCGGGGTAGTCGGTGTGGTCCACCGGCTCGACGCCCTGGGCGATGATCGGGCCTTCATCCAGGTCGTTATTGATGTAGTGCGCCGTCGCGCCGACCAGCTTGACGCCCTTCTGATAGGCCTGGTGATAGGGCTTGGCGCCCTTGAAACCGGGGAGCAACGAGTGGTGGATATTGATCGCCCAGCCATCCAGCTTGCGGCACAGCTCCGGCGACAGCACCTGCATATAGCGGGCGAGAATCACCAGCTCGGCGCCGGACTCCTCTATCACCTGCCAGACCTTGCGCTCCTGCCCGGCCTTGTCGTGCGGGTCGAGGGCGAAATGGTGATAGGCAATCCCATGCCAGCGCGCCAGCGGCTCGAGATCCGGGTGATTGGAGACCACCGCCACCACGTCCATCGGCAGTTGGCCGATGCGTTGGCGATAGAGCAGGTCATTCAGACAGTGATCGGCCTTGGAGACCATGATCACCACCTTGCTGCGGTAGTTCGGCGGGCATAGCTCGAAGCTCATATCGAACGCCGCGACACGCTCGGCCAAGCCCTCGCGGAATGTCTGCTCGGCGAAGCTATCCGGCTGGCGGAATTCGATGCGAATGAAGAAGCGGCTCGACAGCCGGTCATCGAAGCTATGGTGCTCGGTGACATAGCAGCCCTGTTCGAACAGGTAGCGCGTCACCGCATCCACCGTGCCCAACAGGCTCGGGCAGTCGGCGGTGAGAATCCAGGTATCGGGTGTGCGGCTCATATGCGGCTCCGATGGTTGTCTCCCCTCTCCCAAGAGGGGGAGAGGGAATGTGCGACTTACGCCTGGATCGCCAACCCATACTCGGCGCTGGCATCCTGCAGCCACAGCCAGTAGTAGTCGGAGAAGCTGCGGCGTACCAGCAGTTCCCAGGTCTCTTCGCCGGTGCGGCGAATCACCAGTTGCGACTTGGCGAACACAGTGCCGACCGCTTTACCGACCGGGAAGTTTCTCGGGTGGACGTCATAGCTGCTGGACTTCATCAGCAATTCGCGGACCTTCGGCCCGCTCAGCTCGAGAATCGTCTGCCCACCACTGACGTTGACCACCTGATGGTGCTGCCCGGCCAGCGCCTCGCGCAGGCGTTGCTCGGCGGCCAGCTCCTGGCCACTCGGGACTATCAGCAGCCACTCATCCGGGCCCATCCACTGCAACGAGGTTTCGCCCTGGCTGACCAGCATCAGCGCGCCGGGCAGTTCCAGCCCGGTGGCCTTGTGCACGCCACCGGCAAATGCCGGGTCATGGCCATCGCCACGAATGGTCAGGTGCCCGAGCAACTTCTTCTCGCGCAGGCGGATACCGGCGTTAGCCTTGCCCTTGCCCGCCAGCTCATGGAGACCGGCGTGGAACAACGGCGACTCGGCGTGAGCCGCATCCGGGCGCTGTTTGTAGACGTTTACGGAACTCATAGCGGCCTCGCTTGCTTGGGCATCGGGCGATGGAAATAGGTGGCAAAGACATCAGACATTCTGCTGATCCCCTTTCGGGTCGAAGAACACCGAGCTAACGATCTCGGCCTCGATCACGCGGCCATCCGCCAGCGGAGCGAAGACCTTCTCGCCCATGCGTTTCAGCCCGCCTTTGACCAAGGCCAGGGCGAAGCTGTAGCCCATGCTGGTGCTGTAGTAGCTGGACGTGACGTGGCCGACCATGGTCATCGGGATCTGCTGCTTAGTGTCGAACACCAGCTGCGCGCCTTCCGGCAGCACCGCGTTGGTATCGACCGGCTTGAGGCCGACCAGCTGCTTGCGGTTGTCCTTCACGCAGTCTTCGCGGTTCATCCCGCGCCAGCCGATCCAGGAGAACGGCTTGGTGCGACCGACACACCAGCCCATGTTCAGGTCGTCCGGGGTCACCGAGCCGTCGGTGTCCTGGCCGACTATGATGAAGCCCTTCTCGGCCCGCAGCACGTGCATGGTCTCGGTGCCGTAGGGGGTCAGGTTGTACTGCTTGCCGGCGGCGACGATCTTTTCCAGCACGCCCATGGCGTAGTCGGCCTGCACGTTGACTTCGTAAGACAGCTCACCGGTGAAGGAGATACGGAACACCCGCGCCGGCACGCCACCGACCAGACCCTCTTTCCAGGTCATGAAGGGGAAGCCATCCTTATCCAGATCGATGTCCGTCACTTCGGCCAGCAGTTTGCGGCTGTTCGGCCCGGACAGGGTCATGGTCGCCCAGTGGTCGGTGACCGAGGTGAAGTACACCTTGAGGTCCGGCCACTCGGTCTGGTGGTAGAGCTCCAGCCACGACATGACGCGCGCGGCGCCGCCGGTGGTGGTGGTCATCAGGAAGTGGTTGTCGGCGAGGCAGGCGGTCACGCCGTCGTCGAAGACCATGCCGTCTTCCTTGCACATCAGGCCGTAGCGGGCCTTGCCCACATCGAGCTTGGTCCAGGCGTTGCTGTACACGCGGTTGAGAAATTCACGGGCATCCGCGCCCTGGATGTCGATCTTGCCGAGGGTCGAGGCATCGAGAATGCCGACGCTGTCGCGCACTGCCTTGCATTCGCGGCCGACCGCGGCGTGCAGGTCTTCACCGGCTTTCGGGAAATACCAAGGACGCTTCCACTGGCCGACATCTTCGAACTCGGCGCCAGCCTTCAGATGGAAGCTGTGCAGCGCGGTATAGCGCACCGGATCGAACAGCGCGTCGCAGTTGCGTCCGGCCACCGCACCGAAGGTCACCGGGGTGTAGTTCGGGCGGAACATGGTGGTGCCCATCTGCGGGATGCTGATGCCCATCGAACGCGCGGCGATGGCCAGCCCGTTGATGTTGCCCAGCTTGCCCTGATCGGTACCGAAGCCCAGGGCGGTGTAGCGCTTGACGTGCTCAACCGACTCGAAGCCCTCGCGGGTCGCCAGTTCGATACCGGCGGCGGTGACGTCGTTCTGCAGGTCGACGAATTGCTTCGGCCCGCGAGCCGTCGGTTTTTCGTGCGGCACCTGGAACAGCGCCAGGCCGGCCTCCTCATGGCGGCCGAAGACTTTCGGCAATTCGCTGCTGACCGGGCTGAAGCCAGCATCACTGGCGGCCTTGACGCCCGCCTCGAAGCCATCCGCGAGCACGTCGCCGAGGGCGAACACACCGTTCATCGCACCGGCGCACACGCGCTGCTGGAAACCTTCACCGGGCACAAAGGCGAGGATATCTTCGCGCCAGGTCGGCTTGCCACCCAGGTGTGAAGCCAGGTGTACCACCGGGCTGTAGCCGCCGGAGGTGGCGACCAGGTCGCACTCCAGCCACTCGCCGGGGCTGGTGACTTTGTGCGCCAGCGGATCGATCGCCGCCACCCGCGCCGCGCTGACGCGCTTGCTGCCACGGGTTTCGATGACCGCGCTGCCCGTGAGGACCCGCAGGCCTTTCGCCCGCGCTTCCTCGACCCAGGCACCGCGCGGGTTGGGGCGGGCATCGGCGATGGCGACCACTTTCAGGCCGGCTTCCAGCCAATCCAAGGCGACGCGGTAGGCGTAATCGTTGGTGGTCGACAGCACCAGTTGCTTGCCCGGCGCCACGCCATAGCGGCGCACATAAGCCGATACCGCGCCGGCCAGCATGTTGCCGGGCACATCGTTGTTGCCGTAGACCAGCGGCCGCTCATGGGCGCCGGCAGCCAGCACCACCCGCTTGGCCCGCACGCGGTGCAGGCGTTGACGCGCTTCCGGTTGACCGAAGGCGCCCAGCGGCGCGGTTTCACCGAGGTGGTCGAAGCGCCGCTCGTGAATGGTCAGGAAATTGTGGTCGTGGTAGCCGTGCACCGTGGCGCGCGGCAACAGCACGACCTCGGGCATGGCCTTGAGCTCGGCGATGGCCTTGGCCACCCAATCGGCGGCCGGCTTGCCGTCGAGGCTCTCGCGGCTGTCCAGCAGGTGGCCGCCGAACTCTTCCTGTTCGTCCGCCAGAATCACCCGCGCCCCGGCGCGACCGGCGGCCAAGGCGGCAGCCAGGCCCGCAGCACCGCCGCCGACCACCAGCACATCGCAGTGCTGATTCAGGTAGTCGTAGCGATCCGGGTCGTTTTCTTTCGGCGCGCGGCCCAGGCCTGCGGCCTTGCGGATGTACTTCTCGTAGGTCATCCACATCGACTGCGGATACATGAAGGTCTTGTAGTAGAAACCGGGCGCCATCATGTCGCCGCCGACCTTGCCGAGAATGCCCATCAGGTCGTTGTTGACGCTCGGCCAGCCGTTGCAGCTGTTGGCCACCAGGCCGCTGTACAGCGCCTGTTGGGTGGCGCGCACGTTGGGGATCTGGGTCGCTTCACGCGAGCCGATCTGCAGCACCGCGTTCGGCTCTTCGGCGCCGGCGGCGACTATGCCGCGTGGCCGTGAGTATTTGAAGCTGCGGCCGATGATGTCGACGCCGTTGGCCAGCAACGCGGCGGCCAGGGTGTCACCGGCATAGCCTTGATAGGTCACGCCGTTGAAGCTGAAGGTCAGAGGCTGGTTGCGGTTGATCCGCCCACCCTTGCTCAGGCGATTGATCTGGCTCATGCCTTTCCTCCTGCCGCGCGGCTGGTCTGCGGAGCGCTCTTGGCTTTAGCGGTCACGCTCGGCTTCTCGCCAATTTTGTAGGTTTCGAAAATTTCGTAGCTGATCGTGTCGCGGGTGGCGTTGAAGTACTGCCGGCAGCCGGCCGCGTGAATCCACAGCTCGTGGTGCACGCCGCGCGGGTTATCGCGGAAGAACAGGTAATCGCCCCACTCTTGATCGGTGCAGGCAGCCGGATCGAGCGGGCGCGGGATGTGCGCCTGGCCGGCCGAGTGAAATTCCTCTTCGGAGCGCAGCTCGCCACAATGGGGACAGAAGATGTTCAGCATGTCGGATTTCTCCTGTTAGTGGGCGACGCCGGCGGCGCCGTGCTCGTCGATCAAGGCACCGTTATAGAAACGGTCCATGGCGAAGGGTTGAGCCAGCGCGTGCATTTCGCCGGTGGCGAGGCTCGCGGCAAACACATGGCCGGAACCCGGGGTAGCCTTGAAGCCACCGGTGCCCCAACCGCAGTTGAAGAACAGGTTCGGCACCGGGGTCTTGCTGATGATCGGGCAGGCATCCGGCGTGGTGTCGACGATGCCGCCCCACTGACGGTTCATGCGCACGCGCGAGAGCACCGGGAACATCTCGACTATGGCTTGCAGGGTGTGTTCGATGGTCGGGTAGGAACCGCGTTGGCCGTAACCGACATAACCGTCGATGCCGGCGCCGATCACCAGGTCGCCCTTGTCCGACTGGCTGATGTAGCCGTGCACGGCGTTGGACATGATCACGCTGTCGATAATCGGCTTGATCGGCTCGGACACCAGCGCCTGCAGCGGGTGCGACTCGATCGGCAGGCGGAAGCCGGCGAGCTTGGCCATATGCCCGGAGTTGCCGGCAGTGACCACACCAACGCGCTTGCCGCCGATAAAGCCGCGGCTGGTTTCGACGCCGATCACCACCCCGTCCTGCTTGCGGAAGCCGGTGACTTCGGTCTGTTGAATCAGGTCGACACCCAGGGCGTCGGCCGCGCGGGCATAACCCCAGGCCACCGCATCATGACGGGCGACGCCGCCGCGACGCTGCAGGGAGGCGCCCATCACCGGGTAGCGGGTGTTCTTCGAGCAATCCAGGTAGGGGATCAGCGCCTCGACTTCTTTGGCGTTGAGCACTTCGCCGTCGATGCCATTCAGGCGGTTGGCGCTGACCCGCCGCTCGATGTCGCGCATGTCCTGCAGCGAATGGCCGAGGTTGAACACCCCGCGCGGCGAGTACATGACGTTGTAGTTGATGTCTTGCGCCAGCCCTTCCCACAGTTTCATCGCGTGCTCGTAGATCCGCGCCGACTCGTCCCACAGGTAGTTGGAACGCACGATGGTGGTGTTGCGCGCGGTGTTACCGCCGCCCAGCCAGCCCTTCTCGACCACCGCGACATTCTTGACGCCGTGAACCTTGGCCAGGTAGTAAGCGGTGGCCAGGCCGTGACCGCCACCGCCGACTATGACCACGTCATACACCGGTTTCGGCGTGGGGTTACGCCACATACGCTGCCAGTTTTCGTTATGGCTGAGCGAGTGTTTGAGCAGGCCGAAGCCGGAATAACGTTGCATCAGTGGTACTCCTGATACGTGAAAGCTGAAACCTGTAGGAGCGGGCCATGCCCGCGATCCGTACAGTTCGCGGGCATGGCCCGCTCCTACTGAATGTCTGTGCTCAGCGATAGACCGGGAAGTCGGCGCACAACGCGGCGGCCTGCCGGGCGACTTGTGCCTCGACATCGGCATCGCCGAGGTGATCGAGGATGTCGCAGATCCAGCCCGCCAGCTCGACGCTCTGGGCGACCTTGAGACCACGGCTGGTGATCGCCGGGGTGCCGATGCGCAGGCCCGAGGTGACGAACGGCGATTGCGGGTCGTTCGGCACGGCGTTCTTGTTCACGGTGATCCCGGCACGACCGAGGGCGGCGTCGGCGTCCTTGCCGGTCAGGCCCTGACGGATCAGGCTGACCAGGAACAGGTGATTGTCGGTACCGCCGGAGACCACGTCGTAGCCACGCTCGATAAAGACTTTAGCCATCGCCTGGGCGTTGTCGATCACCTGCTGCTGGTAGGCCTTGAAGCCTGGCTCCAGCGCTTCCTTGAAGCACACGGCCTTGGCGGCGATCACGTGCATCAGCGGGCCGCCCTGGGCGCCGGGGAAGACCGCGGCATTGAGCTTCTTCTCGATCTCCGGGTTCGCCTTGGCCAGGATCAGGCCGCCGCGCGGGCCGCGCAGGGTCTTGTGGGTAGTGGTGGTGACCACATCGGCGAAGGGCAGCGGGTTCGGGTACAGACCGGCAGCCACCAGCCCGGCGACATGGGCCATGTCGACGAACAGATAGGCGCCGACCTTGTCGGCGATGGCGCGAAAGCGCGGGAAATCCAGGGTCTTGGAGTAGGCGGAGAAGCCGGCGACGATCATCTTCGGCTGGTGCTCGACGGCCAGGCGCTCGACTTCGTCGTAGTCGATCAGCCCGGTGGTGGTGTCGATGCCGTACTGCACGGCGTTGTACAGCTTGCCGGAGGAGCTGACCTTGGCGCCGTGGGTGAGGTGGCCGCCGTGGGCCAGGCTCATGCCGAGGATGGTGTCGCCGGCCTGCAGCAGCGCCAGGTAGACCGCGCCGTTGGCTTGCGAGCCGGAGTGCGGCTGGACGTTGGCGTAGTCGGCGCCGAACAGCTGTTTGGCGCGATCGATGGCCAGCTGCTCGACCACATCGACGTGCTCGCAGCCGCCGTAGTAGCGCTTGCCCGGGTAGCCTTCGGCGTATTTGTTGGTCAGCCCGCTGCCTTGGGCTTCCATCACCCGCTGGCTGGTGTAGTTTTCCGAGGCGATCAGCTCGATGTGGTGCTCTTGCCGCGCTTCCTCGGCATTCATCGCCGCCAGCAGTTCGTCGTCGTAGCCTTTGATCTGGTCGTGCTTGCTGAACATCTCGGATCTCCTGCGACAATCGTGTGTCACGTTGAATTGTTGGGGCCGCCCTACCCAGGTTGATTCGACACCCGCCGAGCCTGATACAAGTCGGCGACGGTGACGCGGCCAGCGGTGGTCGGCCTGGGGTTCTGCGTTGTTATCGATTCTGCGAAATACCCAGGCACCGCGTTTGCCTGTTTACGACGTCAAAATGCTCAAACTGACCAAGCGCGGCTGCCGCTGGGCGAATTTACCGCCCCGGAGGCCGGCTATTGGCGACAAGCCGCTTGAGCCTAGCGCGCAAAAGTTTCCCCGGCCGCCAGAACCCGCGCCTGACGCTGCCCAATCCAGGGTGGATGGGGGGCAAGCGCGGCCTTGCCGGGATGACCTTCCATGCCCTGAAAAGAATAAAAACATCACCACTGTCTTAGGCCATCGGCAGGGGCCCTGTATCCCAAATGCGACAGCTCAGCCTGCGGGTCGACTCGAGCGCTTAGCCCTTGACCAGCGCTGGGCTGGCACCGGAGAGCCGATGGCTATGTACGTTGCAGGCCGTCGCTGGTGGCATGACTGCGGAGAACGGCTAGGTCGGCACGCCCAGAGCAGGCAACGGCAGGCAGGACAGCGCGGGTTCTACACCTGACAGAGCCATGAAGGAGCGCCGAGACAGCCACGCCGCCCCTTGCCGGCAGGTCAAGATCGTCGAAATAATATTTCTTCATTACAGGCACTTAGGTAGTGCAAATATGCTTTAAGAAGAAAAATGTCAGCGCATTGACAGCCCTGTTCAACAGAACTTAAGTCTAATTGTAAATGTGTGTGACAGCTGGCGAGGAGTGCTGCGCAGGAGAGGGCGAGGCGTCTTGTGCCACGTCTATCGCTAGCTAGGGAGACCATCATGGACAAAGCAGCGTTCAGCTACAGGGTGATCGTGCTTTTCCCTTCTGCCAGTTTCTCACCCCAACTGCATGGCCCACCGCCAACCTGACGAGCAACGCCGCCCTCTGGCGCGCGGTCAGCGCGGGCAAAATCACCCGTCCTTGACCACTGGCTCTTGACCACTGAGTAGGCGCAAGCCATTCAGCCGCGTTCAGCCGAGGCGTTAGCCCAATCCCCTGACATTCAATCTTCTTCGTTTACGCACGGAGGGGGTCTTTGCGGCCATGAATTAAGCATGTCCGCAACCAGTATTGAGGAATGCGCAACAAGGAGTAGAGCCGCCATGAAATCGAAACTCTTGGCCAGCTGGACAGGCAAACTGCAAGCGGGCAGTTGGGGCATATCCATCCAGGCGGGTGGTTGGAAACCTCTCGCCCCCGCCCCCTTGGACGAACCTAACATCGAACCCGACGGCGCAGGCCGCCGCGCCTTTCTGAAGCTCGGCGCCGTGGCAATGGCCGCACCCTTGCTCTTGCAGTCGCGAATGAGCACTGCCGGGGACGATGATGATGAGGTAGCCCCGCCGGTGTTCCCCCCCAGCCCGCCGACCAGGCCGTGGCAGGAGAGGCTGCCCGAGGCGATCACGCCACTCGCCCCAGTCGACCAGCTAACCCCGTCCCCCAGCGTGACGGCGAATACTGCGGGCGGCGAAGAATGCGGCCGGGGCCCACACCAGCGCCATGACGAGCTCACTGGCGCGCTGGGCGCACCGCTTCTCTACGCGCTGAATGCCGTGGAGCGGCCCGATTGGCAGTTCCATCCGGACTATCCGAAACAGCCGGTCTGGGTCTTCGAGAGCGACAACCCGGATAAGAGCCAATTCAGCCCGGTGTTCTTCGCGCGTTATGGCCAGCCCATTCTCTGCCGCATTCGCAATAAGCTGCCACAGAATCACACCGGCTTCGGCACACCGGAGATCTCCGTCCACCTGCACAATTTGCACACACCCTCGGAGAGCGACGGCTTCCCCGGCGACTACTTCAGCCCGAACAAGGCCGGCCCGACCCTGACTGCGCCTGGGTCATTCAAAGACCACTTCTACCCCAATATCTATGCCGGCTACGACCAGCAGAAAACCCCCCTCGGCGATCCGGACGAGGCCCTCGGTACGCTATGGTTTCACGACCACACCCTGGACTTCACCGCGCCGAATACCGTCCGCGGTTTGTTCGGCTTTTACCTGCTGTTCGACAGCCTGGACTCTAATAACGAAGGCCCGCAAAGCAGCGGACTGAGGCTGCCGAGCCATCCCTACGACTACACCCTGAGCTTTGGCGATCGGCGCTTCGACGCCAACGGCCGGCTGTTCTTCGACCAGTTCAATCCCGAGGGGGTGCTCGGCGACAAGGTGATAGTCAATGGCAAGATCGAGCCGGTGTTGCGCGTCGCCAAGCGCAAGTATCGCCTGCGCCTGCTGAATGCCGGCCCGAGCCGCAATTACGAGCTGTATCTGGCGCGGGCGAACGGCGTCGTGCAGACCTTCACCTATATCGGCAACGACGGCAACCTGCTGCCGGCCCCGCTGCGCAACCAGGTCAAGGTGCGCATCGGCGTGGCCGAACGCGCCGACATAGTGGTGGACTTTTCCAGGTATCCGCTCGGCACCGAGCTGTACATAGTCAACCGCCTCGAGCAGATCACTACGCGCAAGCCAGGGAACGTAAAGGCGCCGGGTACCCAGCTGCTGAAGCTCATAGTCGACCGCACCGCGGCGGATGTCAGCGTGGTGCCGAATGTGCTGCGCCCGCTGCCGGCGCTACCCACTGCCGCGGAAATCGCGGCATTCCCGGTGCGCCGCTGGGTGTTTGCCCGCAGCGGTGGCATGTGGACGATCAACGATCAGCTGGTCGACGTGCAAACTCCGCGCGCGCAGATCCCCCAAGGTGCCTACGAGGTCTGGGAGCTGGTGAATATCGACGACGGCTGGATCCACCCGATCCACATCCACTTCGAGGAGGGCCGCATCCTCAGCCGGAATTTTGAGGGGATAAACGTCCCGCTAGCGGCGCACGAGCGAGGCCGCAAGGACGTCTACGTGCTCCGCGGCCCCGAAACCATTCGGGTGCTGTTGCGCTTCCGCGATTTCAAGGGGAAATACCCCATGCACTGTCACAACATGATCCACGAGGATCACGCGATGATGCTGCGCTGGGACATCGTCTGATGTGCGCGCCAACCCCGTCCGCGACACTGGAGGTACGAAGATGAACACTCGCAGGAATGTCTTGGTTGGCCTCGGCACCGCCGCGCTCGGCTTGCTCGCCTGGCGCAGCAGCAGCGACGGTGGCCTGATCGAAGCGGCGGGCGCCGACACGACCGGCGCCAGCCATTTCCCCAACGTCACGCTCTACACCCATGAAGGCAAGGCGGTGAAGTTCTACGACGACCTGATCCGCGGCAAGGTGGTCGCCTTCAACATGATGTATACCTCGTGCGCGGGGATTTGCCCGACCGCGACGGCGAACCTGCGGGGCGTGCAGAAGCTGTTGGGCGAGCGCGCCGGGCGTGACGTCTTCATGTACTCGATCTCGCTGCAGCCGGAGCTGGACACGCCGCAGATCCTCAAGGCCTACGCCAAACAGCATCGTGTTGGCCCCGGCTGGTCGTTCTTGACCGGGGCGCCGGCCGACATCGAGTTGGTGCGCCGGCGCCTCGGCTTCTACGATATCGATCCGCTAGTCGACGGCAACAAGGCGAGCCACTCCGGTATGGTCCGCATCGGCAACGACCGCAGCAACCGCTGGACCATGGCCGCGGCACGCGCGGTTCCCGAACAGATCCTTGCCACCCTCAACCATGTCGACGATAGCGTCGTGCACACGGCTTAGGGCAGCAGTGGTTAGATCGATTCCTTAAGGAGGCTCGGGACGACCACCTTAATGGCTTGAGTTCGGCAGCGGGGCGGCTCTGAATGGTTCGCACCGCTGGCCGTTTGCTTAAATCCGACGAAAGCGCCGGTTTACCGGCGGATTCGACTTTACAACCCCTAGGCGTTGGACTTTAGTCTGATCATTGACGTTATGAGCGGCATGGGAGAACGGGCCGCAGGACAGTCACCGTCAAGCTAGCGCTGGGGAGGACAACCGCCATGAACCAAACCTTCAGGCTGAGTTGGCAGCGCAAACTGGCAAGGGGGGAGGTGGTTATGCCCCATGAAAACCAAGGGTTGGCAAGCTAGGTCGAAGCGCTCCAGGGATTTACCCGACGGCGCAGCGAGACGCGCATTCCTCAAATTATCCGCCACGGTAATGGCGGCGCCGCTGCTCCTAAGCGCGCGTAACAGCGCTGCCGTGGAGTGGGTCACCACCCCCCAGCCGATCTTC
>NZ_SCMP01000014.1 GCF_005502935.1 Pseudomonas sp. 2FG | reverse complement strand
TGTCCTGCCGCATCGGCGAGAAGAGCGTATTTATCCTCGGGCTATCAGGCTCAAATCCCCGAAATATCCGATCAGAAACAAAAATGCCAATCAGCTTAACTGACTGGCATTAGGCCAAGGCCCGGTTTTTTATTCCTGAATGCGGCTGCGTTTAGCGATAAATCGTCGACAGGCCGCTGCGTTCTTCCAGGCACTCGGCTGAGCCCATTTCAAACTCGCGGCAGACCCAGGGGCGATTCTCATAGATGGTGCAGAGCATGGTGTCGCGGTCGAGGGCGATGCACCAGCCATCATCGAGTCGAGCCATGACGTCGCCGCCCCACTCATCGGTGTCGATGTAGCGGTCGGGCACGCCGGTGTCGGTGAGCAGGATGACTTCCAGCTGGCAGCAGCAGGCCGCGCAGGTGGAGCAGGTCACGGCCTGCTCGGGTTCGAGGGTGGTCAGCGGGATCTGGTTGGAGTCGGTAGTCATAGGCCGGCAGTGTAAGCCAGGCGCCAGCTTCGGTGTTGTCCAGCTGACCAGCGCCTGGCGGCTTGGCCTGGATCATCGTTATTGCTTGATTGCTTTCCGCGCAGCTGTGGATGCAGGCGGGTCAGCCTGCCGGCGCAAGCTTTGGCAGGCTCTTGAACGCCGCCAGCGCGCGCTCGCGGCTCTGCTGCAGATCGACTATCGGTCGCGGGTAGTCGAGCGCGCCGAACAGGCCGCCGCCATTTTGGAGAAGAGGCGCGGGGTTGTGGATGTCCTTGTTATTCAGCCCGGCCAGCTCGGGTAGCCAGTGACGGATAAAGTGGCCGTCCGGGTCGAATCTCTCCGACTGGCTGATCGGGTTGAAGAGGCGGAAATAGGGCACCGAGTCGGTGCCGGTGGAGGCGCTCCATTGCCAGCCGCCGTTGTTGGCGGCGAGGTCGCCGTCGATCAGTTGGCGCATAAAAAAACGCTCGCCCTCGCGCCAGTCGATCAACAGGTTCTTGCTCAGGAACATGGCCACCACCATGCGTAGGCGGTTATGCATCCAGCCGGTGGCCAGCAACTGGCGCATGGCCGCGTCGATGAGTGGGAAGCCGCTGCGGCCCTCCTGCCAGGCCGCCAGTTCATCCGGGGCATTGCGCCAGGGCAGCGCCTCGGTGTCCGGGCGGAAGGCGCGATGACGGGAAACTCGTGGGTAACCCACCAGGATGTGTTTGTAGAACTCGCGCCAGAGCAGTTCGTTGATCCAGCTGACCACACCGCCATTGCCGCTTTCGAATTCGCCGTAGTTGATCATCAGGGCGGCGTGCAGGCACTGACGCGGCGAGACCACGCCGGCTGCCAGGTAGGTCGACAGCTGGCTGGTGCCGGGTTTGGCCGGTAGGTCGCGCCGCTCCTGGTAGAAACCGATCTGCTCTTCGGCAAAGCGCCGCAAGCGTTCCAAGGCCGCCGCTTCGCCCGCGGGCCAGAGCTGGCGCAGGCTTTGCCCGGGGGTGGGGAAACCGTCCACGACCGTGGGAATGGGGTCGCTGGCCAGGCCCAGTGGCGCCTGGGCGGACGGCCGGCGCACCAGGCCGGGCAGGGCCCTGTGCAGGCGGCTGTAACAGAGCTTGCGAAACTGGCTGTAGACCTGGAAATAACCGCCGGATTTGCTCAGCACGCTGCCGGGTTTGAACAACAGCTGATCGAGGTGGCTGCGAAAAGTCACCCCCAGCGCATCCAGTGCTGCGGCCACCGCCTGGTCGCGGCTGCTTTCGTGGCTGCCGTATTCCTCGTTGACCTGTACGCAGTCGATTTGCCGCTCCCGGCACAGGCGGGCGATGACCTGGGGCGCCTCGCTCCAGGTGTCGGCTTGACGGATCAGCAGCGGCACGTTCAGCTCGCCCAGGGCGCGGGACAGTTCCACCAGGTTGCGCAGCCAGAAGTCGACCTTGCTCGGCGCATCGTCATGGCGTTGCCACTGGCCGGGGCTGAGCAGAAACACCGCGAGGGTCGGCCCGGCAGCCATGGCCGCGGCCAGGGCGGTGTTGTCCTGCACGCGCAGATCGCTGCGAAACCAGATCAATTGGCGCATTACGCGGTTCTTAACGGTTTTCCGCTTGCGTCGCGGCCCATTTGGACAGCAGCAACTTGCGCGGGCTAAGTCGGTTCATTGCAGGTGTTCGAGCAAGCGTTTCGCCGCTTCCTGACCGCTCAACCAGGCACCTTCGACTCGCCCGGACAGGCACCAGTCGCCGCAGGCATACAGGCCCAGGTCGGCATCGGCCAGGGTGCCCCATTCGTGGTTGCTGATGGGGCGCGCGTAGAGCCAGCGATGGGCCAGGCTGAAGGCGGGGGCGGGCACGGCGCAGCCGATCAGCTCGGCGAAGGCGCCGTGCAAGTGTTCGATCACCGTTTCCTTAGACAGGTCCAGATGCAGTTTGCTCCAGTTGCTGCTGGCGTGTAGCACCCAGGTGTCCATGTGGGTGTCGCGTCCCGGTTTGCTGCGGTTGCGCGCCAGCCAACTGAGCGGGCCACCCTCGACAAAGCAGCCTTCGACCGCCGTTTCCAGCGGGTTGGCGAACGCCAGTGCGACGGCCCAGGTGGGTTCCATGGCGACGCTGGCGGCGGCGCCGGCCAGCTTCGGGGCGGCGGCCAGCAGGGCACTGGCTTGTGGTGCGGGGGTGGCGATGATGACGTGACTGAAGGGGCCATGGCTCTGGCCCTCGGCATCCTGCAGGCTCCAGTGTTGCTTGCCGCGGAACACTTCGGTGATACGGCAGGAGAAGTTGATGGGCAGGGCGCCGAGCATGGCGCGGGTGATGGCGCTCATGCGTGGGGTGCCGACCCAGCGAACTTGCTCATCTGGCGAGGCGCTGAGCTGTCCGTCGCTGAAGTTGTAGAGGCTCGGCGCCCACTCGGCGACCCAGCCCCGCGTTTGCCACCGCTGGACGGCTTCGAGGAAACGGCGATCGCGGGCGGTGAAGTATTGCGCGCCCAAGTCGAGGGCGCCGGCGTCGCTGCGCTTGCTGGCCATGCGTCCGCCGCTGCTATGGCTTTTATCGAACAGCTGTACCGCCTGCCCCGCCGAATGCAGGGCTTGAGCGGCGGACAGTCCGGCGATGCCGGTACCGATAATGGCGATAGGTGCACTCATGGTCTACCTCGTTACCTAGGGCTGCAGGCTACGCTTTAGACAGAACCTGTACGCTGTAGTTATGTATAGAACGGTTCGGGTTCAGCCGCCTCCTTTGCTTTAGGACGGCGCGCGGCTGGAGAAAAGACACGTGCTCGCGACATGAACCAGACTAGGGCTATATCTTCATTTAGCACCAGGCGAGGAGGATGTCATGCATATATTGCTGACCGGCGGCACGGGTTTGATCGGCCGTGCGCTGTGCCGTCATTGGGCGGCGCAGGGGCAGCAGTTGACGGTCTGGAGTCGTACGCCCGAGCGTGTGGCCAGCCTCTGCGGTGCCCAGGTGCGCGGGATTGGTCGCCTCGACGAGCTGGCCGAAGAGCCGCTGGATGCGCTGGTCAACCTGGCTGGCGCGCCCATTGCGGATCGGCCCTGGACCAGCAAGCGCAAGGCACTGCTCTGGGCTAGCCGGATCACCTTGACCGAACAACTGTTGAGCTGGCTGGCAGGCCGCACGCAGAGGCCGCGGGTGCTGCTTTCCGGTTCGGCCGTGGGTTGGTATGGCGATGGGGGTGAGCGTGAGTTGCGCGAATCCGCCGCACCGGTGAGCGAGGACTTTGCCAGCCAGTTGTGTGGCGCCTGGGAAGAGACGGCGCAGCGGGCTGCAACGCTGGGGATGCGCGTGGTGCTGGTGCGTACCGGGCTGGTGCTGGCCAACGACGGCGGCTTTTTAAAGCGCCTGCTGCCGCCGTTCAAGCTTGGCCTGGGTGGGCCGATCGGCAATGGTCGACAGTGGATGTCGTGGGTTCATCTGGCCGATCAAATCGCCCTGATCGATTTTCTCTTACGGCAGGAGAGCGCTCAGGGTCCTTATAATGCCTGCGCGCCGCAGCCGGTGCGCAATGCCGAGTTCAGCCGCGCGCTGGGCCGTGTGCTGCAGCGGCCGGCGTGCTTGCCGGTGCCGGCGGTGGTGTTGCGACTGGCCCTGGGGGAACTGTCCGGTCTACTGCTGGGCGGCCAGCGGGCGCTGCCGGCCCGGCTGAGTGAGGCGGGTTTCAGTTTTCGCTTTAGCGATTTGGATTCGGCCCTGAACGATCTGTTGGGCCGTCATTGATTAGAGGCTGTTTTGAAAATCGTCGAGCGAAGGTCAGGCAAGGCAAAAATGGCTGAGGAAGCGGAGTTTACGAGCTGTAAATGAGCATTCCGAAGCCATTTTTAACGCAGCATCACCAATGCGTAGACAATTTAAAAACAGCCTTTTAGGGATTTTGCATGACCGATCACGCGTTGCTACTGGTCAACCTGGGTTCGCCGGCTTCTACCGAAGTGGCCGATGTACGTAGTTACCTCGACCAGTTCCTGATGGACCCCTATGTGATTGATCTGCCGTGGCCGCTGCGGCGTCTGTTGGTGTCGCTGATCTTGATCAAGCGCCCGGCGGCTTCGGCCCATGCCTATGCCTCGATCTGGTGGGATGAGGGCTCGCCCCTGGTGGTGCTCAGCCGGCGCTTGCAGGAGGCGATGAAAGCGAGCTGGACCCAGGGCCCGGTGGAGTTGGCGATGCGCTACGGCGAGCCGTCGATCCAGAGCGTGCTGACCCGCCTGGCGGCGCAAGGCATCCAGCGGGTGACGCTGGCGCCGCTGTATCCGCAATTCGCCGACAGCACCGTGACCACGGTGCTGGAAGAGGCCAGGCGGGTGGTGCGCGAGCAGAAGTTGAACCTGCAATTTGCCACCCTGCCGCCGTTCTACGCTCAGCCTGAATACCTCGAGGCCTTGGTGGAAAGCGCCAGGCCGCATCTGGAGCAGGGTTTCGATCACCTGCTGCTGAGCTATCACGGCTTGCCGGAGCGCCACCTGCGCAAGCTCGACCCTACGGGCAGCCACTGCCTGAAAGGCCCGGATTGCTGCCGCACGGCCTCGCCGGAAGTCTTGGCGACCTGCTACCGCGCCCAGTGCCTGCGCAGTGCGGAAGCGTTCGCCGAGCGCATGGGTCTGCAGCCCGGGCAGTGGTCGGTGTCGTTCCAGTCGCGCCTGGGCCGGGCCAAGTGGATCGAGCCCTACACCGAAACCCGGCTCGAGGAACTGGCCAGGCAGGGGGTGAAAAAGCTCCTGGTGATGTGCCCGGCATTCGTTGCCGACTGCATCGAGACCCTGGAAGAAATCGGCATCCGCGGTCTCGAGCAATTCCAGCACGCCGGCGGCGAGGAACTGGTGCTGGTGCCCTGCCTGAACGATCACCCGCGCTGGGTGGCGGCGCTGCAAACCCTGTGCGAGCGTGCGCTCCAGGGGCTGTGACTCGCCAGGCATTCGCGCAAGGGCGCTTGCTGCATTCGCTTGATGGATAACGCTCTCCTGGCAGTATAAGTACGGTTGTTGATGAGGCTAAGCTGCGCTCACTTTCAACCGTCGCGCGTCGCGCAAGCGGCGCCGAGGAGACCGTTAGTGAACAACAATAATAATGTCGGTTATCCCTCCAACCTTCGTGCCTGGGGCACTGTCGCCATCCTGATGGTGGCGTACGTCCTGTCCTTTATCGACCGGCAGATTCTCAACCTGCTGGTCGCGCCAATCCGCCGCGATCTGATGATCAGCGACACCCAGATGAGCCTGCTGATGGGCTTGTCCTTTGCACTGTTCTACACCGTTTGCGGCATTCCCCTCGGCCGGCTCGCCGATAGCAAAAGCCGGCGTGGCTTGATCGCGGTCGGCGTGCTGTTCTGGAGCGCGATGACCGCGGCCTGCGGCATGGCCAGGCTGTACTGGCAATTTCTGCTCTGCCGGATTGGTGTGGGTGTCGGTGAGGCGGCGTTGTCGCCGGCGGCCTATTCGCTGATTGCTGACAGCTTCCCCGCCGAGCGCCGCGCCACCGCCATCAGTGTGTATTCGATGGGGGTTTACCTCGGCTCCGGGTTGGCCTTCCTGCTCGGTGGTTTGGTGATCAAGTTCGCCTCGGCACAGGGCGATGTGCTGCTGCCGGTGCTCGGTGAAGTGCGCCCGTGGCAGTTGATTTTCTTGCTGCTGGGGGCCGCGGGCTTGCTCTTCACCTTAATGATGCAGGCCGTGCGCGAACCTGCTCGGCGCGGTGTGGGTGCCGGGGTGGCGGTGCCGCTGGCCGAGGTCGGTCGTTACATTCGCGCCAACCGCCGCACCGTGCTCTGCCACAACTTCGGTTTTGCCGGGCTGGCCTTCGCCGGTTACGGCAGTGCCGCGTGGATCCCGACGTTCTTTATTCGCACCTATGGCTGGGATGCTGGGCACGTCGGCGTGGTCTACGGCGGCATCGTCGCGGTCTTTGGTTGCCTGGGCATCGTCTTCGGCGGACGTCTGGCGGATTGGATGGCCAAGCGCGGGCGGACGGACGCCAATATGCGCGTCGGCCTGTATGCGGCGCTGGGTGCGTTGCCCTTCGTGCTGGCCTTCCCGCTGCTGGACAGTGGCAATCTGGCGGCGCTGCTGATGGCGCCGACGGTGTTCTGCCTGAGCATGCCGTTCGGCGTGGCGCCGGCGGCGATTCAGGACATCATGCCGAACTCCATGCGTGGCCAGGCCTCGGCGATTTACCTGTTCGTCATCACCCTGATCGGCCTGGGCATCGGCCCGACGGCGGTGGCGTTGGTGACCGACTATGTGTTCGCCGACGATAACGCGCTGCGTTATTCGCTTCTGCTGGTCACCAGCCTGGCGGTGCTGAGTTCGGTGTTCCTGCTGAACAAGGGCTTGCAACCCTACCGTGACAGCGTGGTGCGCTTGCAGCAGTGGGTGGCCGAGCCTGTCGGCGACGGGTCAGCAAAGAGTGCTTCGTCACCCTCATTCGCCATTTCCGCGCAGGCCGGAGTCTAGGATCAAAGGGTTTTGAGCATAAAAAAGCCCCGCAACTGCGGGGCTTTTTTTAGGGTTGGAAGATCAGCGCTTCTGCTCGTCGAGCGCCTTGTTCTTCCAGCTGTCATTGCTCGGCAACAGCAGGTTGAGGCCGATGGCGACTATGGCGCAGAGGGCGATGCCCTTCAGGCCGAAGTCGTCCGGCCCGGTGCCGCTGCCGATCAATACACCGCCAATGCCGAATACCAGCGTCACGGAGACGATCACCAGATTGCGCGCCTCGGCCAGATCGACCTTGTGGCGGATCAGCGTGTTCATCCCGACGGCGGCGATGGAGCCGAACAGTAGGCAGAGAATGCCGCCCATCACCGGCACCGGGATGCTTTGCAGCAGCGCGCCGAACTTGCCGATAAAGGCCAGGGTGATGGCGAAGATCGCCGCCCAGGTCATGATTTTCGGGTTGTAGTTCTTGGTCAGCATCACCGCGCCGGTCACCTCGGCGTAGGTGGTGTTCGGTGGGCCGCCGAACAGGCCGGCGACCGAGGTGGCGATACCGTCACCGAGCAGGGTGCGGTGCAGGCCGGGTTTTTTCAGGTAATCACGGCCGGTCACGCTGCCGACCGCGATCACTCCACCGATGTGCTCGATCGCCGGCGCCAGGGCCACCGGCACGATAAACAGAATCGCCTGCCAGTTGAACGCCGGTGCGGTGAACTTCGGCAGCTCCAGCCAGGGCGCCGCGGCGATGGCGGCGCTATCGACCACGCCGAAGAAGAACGCCAGCGCGAAACCGACCAGCACGCCGGAGATGATCGGCACCAGGCGGAAGATGCCACGGCCGAACACCGCGACGATCAGGGTGGTGAGCAACGCCGGCATCGAGATCAGCATGGCGGTGCGGTAAGGGATCAGCTCGCTGCCGTCACCACTCTTACCCATCGCCATATTGGCGGCGATCGGCGCCATGGCCAGGCCGATGGCGATGATCACCGGGCCGATGACGACCGGAGGCAGCAGGCGGTCGATGAAGCCGGTGCCTTTGATCTTCACCGCGAGGCCGAGGAAGGTATAGACGAAGCCCGCCGCGACTATGCCGCCCATGGTCGCGGCCAGGCCGAACTGGCCCTTGGCGAGAATGATCGGGGTGATAAAGGCGAAGGACGATGCCAGAAAGACCGGCACCTGCCGCCCGGTGACGAGTTGGAACAGGAGAGTGCCGAGACCCGCCGTGAACAGCGCGACGTTCGGATCGAGGCCGGTGATCAGCGGCATCAACACCAGCGCGCCGAAGGCGACGAAGAGCATCTGCGCGCCCGACAGCACCTGCCGCCAGAGCGGGTCGTGGAATTCATCCGGCATGCTTAGGCGTCCTTTTGCTTGGTGCCGAAAATCTTGTCGCCGGCATCGCCCAGCCCGGGAATGATGTAGCCGTGTTCGTTCAGGCGCTGGTCGATGGAGGCGGTGAAGATCAGCACATCCGGGTGGGCGGCTTGCACCGCCTGGATGCCCTCGGGCGCGGCGACCAGCACCATGGCGCGGATCTCCTTGCAGCCGGCTTTCTTCAGCAGGTCGATGGTGGCAACCATCGAGCCGCCAGTGGCCAGCATCGGGTCGACTATCAGCGCCAGGCGCTCGTCGATCTCGGGCACCAGTTTTTCCAGGTAGGTGTGTGCTTGCAGGGTCTCTTCATTACGCGCGACGCCCACGGCACTGACCTTGGCGCCGGGAATCAGGCTGAGCACGCCATCCAGCATGCCGATGCCGGCGCGCAGGATCGGCACCACGGTGATCTTCTTGCCGGCGATCTTTTCCGCCTGCACGCTGCCGCACCAGCCCTGGATCTCGTAGCTTTCCAGCGGCAGGTCTTGCGTGGCCTCGTAGGTGAGCAGGGCGCCCACTTCCTGAGCCAGTTCGCGGAAATTTTTCGTGCTGATATCGGCGCGGCGCATCAGGCCGAGCTTGTGGCGGATCAGCGGGTGGCGGATTTCACGGATGGGCATGGGATAGGCTCCGGCGGGGCTGGGGATAATGTTCGCTAAAATACAGTACTAGCAGCAAAGCGGCGGGCAAGTGTAGCGGCCAGTGAGCCCTATAGCTCGGCAAGACCTGTCGCACCGGTCAGGATGGACTTGCCGTCGTGCCGGCGGATGCGTACCTTTGCCCACTTTTCTTAAACCGCCCCTGGAGCGCGCCATGTCCGTCGATCTCGAGCACATTCGTCAAGTCATGGCGCAAGCCGACTGCCTGTATAACGAGGCTGAAGTGGAGGCCGCGATCGCTAGCGTCGCCGTGGCGATCAACGCCGAGCTGGCCGAGCGCAATCCGGTGGTGTTCTGCGTGATGAACGGCGGTCTGATCTTCTCCGGCAAGCTGTTGCCGAAGCTGAATTTCCCGCTGGAGCTGTCCTACCTGCACGCCACCCGTTATCGCAATGAAACCAGCGGCGGCGATCTGTTCTGGAAGGCCAAGCCGGAAGTGTCCTTTATCGACCGCGATGTCCTGATCATCGACGACATTCTCGATGAAGGGCACACCCTCGGCGCGATCATCGATTTCTGCCGCCATGCGGGCGCGGCCAAGGTGCATATCGCCGTGCTGATCGACAAAACCCACGACCGCAAGGCGCGCCCGGACCTGCAAGCCAACTATGTCGGTCTGCCTTGCGTCGACCGTTACATCTTCGGTTACGGCATGGACTACAAGGGCTACTGGCGCAATGCGCCCGGTATCTACGCGGTCAAAGGCCTGTAATGACTGAGCCTCGTTTCCTCGACCAGACGCTGTTCGCCGAGCTGGCGCAGCAGGCCGCGGCCAACCCGCGTGGCCGTCAGCACCATAACTTCCACCAGATGGAAGAGCCCTGCCACCGCATGGCGGTCGGCTTGCAGCCACACACCTATATCCCGCCGCATCGCCACCTCTCGGCCGATAAAGCCGAGGCCTTGCTGGTGCTCAAGGGGCGTTTGGGGCTGTTGCTCTTCAGCGACAGCGGCGAGGTGCTGGCCAAGCGTGTGCTCGAGGCGGGGGGCGACTGCGTGGGTGTGGACCTGCCGCCTGGGGTGTTCCATGCCTTGGTGGTGCTGGAGGCCGACAGCCTGTTGTTCGAATGCAAGGCCGGCCCCTATCGGCCGGTTGGCGCCGGCGAGCAGGCGGAGTGGGCGCCGCGCGAGGGTGAGGCTGGGGTTGCCGATTACCAGGCCTGGATGCGTGCGCAGTTCAACGACTAAGCCGGTTGCCTGGGGCACTGCCGATGACCTGTAGGCGTGAGCGCTGTTGGCGAGCGATGGTGTGCCGAGCTTAAAGCTGATCGCGAGCAGGGCTCGCTCCTAGCTATGGCCTTCATCCAACCAACGCAGCGCCTTCTCCCGCGCCTGCTGCAGATCCTGCACATAGGCCAGCTGCCCCTGGACGCGGTGTATCCCCGCACGGCGGAGTTTCAGGCGCACCCGCGGCGACGTGCCGACCAACACCAGGCCGATACCCTGGTGGCGATAGTCGCGCAGCACATTGTCCAGCGCGGCCAGGGCGGTCATGTCGAGCATCGGCACCGCGCTCATTTCGACGATCACCACCCGCACCCCAGGGGTAAAGCGGCGCAGTACGTTGAGCGCTTTTTCGGCGGCGCCGAAGAACAGCGGGCCACGAATGGCATAGGCCAAGATGTGCTCAGGCAGATCGTGCAGCGCTTGATGGAAATGCTTGGGCAAGGGCTCGGTGTCGGTCAGATCGCTCATGCGCTTGATAAATAGCCCGGCCGCGAGCAGTAGACCGACACCCACCGCCAGCACCATATCGAACAGGACGGTGAGAGTCAGGCAGGTCAGCAGCACCAGCACGTCGCTGCGCGGGGCAATGCGCAGGGTATGCAAGACATGCCGGGGTTCACTCATATTCCACGCGACGGTCAGCAGCAAGGCCGCCAGCGCGGCCATCGGCAGGTAGCTGAATAAGGGCGCGAGCAGCAGGATGGCGACCAGTACCACGCTGGCATGAATGATCGCCGCCAGGGGTGAGAAGGCACCGGCGCGTACGTTGGCGGCGCTGCGGGCGATTGCGGCGGTGGCGGTGATCCCGCCGAACAGCGGCGCAACCAGATTGCCCAGCCCCTGGCCGATCAGCTCGGCATTCGGGTCGTGCTTGCTGCCGGTCATGCCGTCGGCGACCACCGCGCAGAGCAGTGACTCGATGGCGCCGAGCATGGCGATGGCAAACGCCGGGGCGAGCAGTTGGCGGATCAGCTCGAACGACAGTGGCAACGGCGCGCCATCCGCCCCGGGCAGTTGCCAGGGCCAGGCGAAACTCGGCAGAAACGGTGGGATGCCAGGATGCCTGACGCCATCCAGCAGGTAGCTAAAGCGTTCGCCGAGCGTCGCCACCGGCACGCCGAAACGCTCCAGTGCCACCCCCAGCAAGGCGCCGGCGGCCAAGGCCACCAGATGCCCCGGGATCTTGGGCACCCAGCGCGGCCAGAGGACTAAAACCGCCAAGCAGACTGCCGCGACCACGGCATCGCCGAGCTGGATGCTGGGCAGCGCCTGCACCAGCAGGCCGAGTTGCTCCACATAGTTCTGCGGTTGGCTGCTCAGGCTGAGGCCAAGTAGATCCTTCAACTGCAAGGTGGCGATGACGATGCCGATGCCGGCGGTAAAACCCAGCGTCACGGGGTAGGGGATGTACTGGATCAGCCGGCCGGCCCGCGCCAAGCCCATGGCGATCATGATCAGCCCGGCCAGTAGCGTGCAGAGGAGCAAGCCGCCAAGCCCGAACTGTTGCGTGATCGGTAGCAGGATGACCACAAAGGCGGCCGTCGGCCCGGAGACATTGAAGCGCGAACCGCCGCTGAGCGCGATCAAGGGCGCGGCGATCAGCACCGTATACAGCCCGTGCTGCGGCGCTACACCGACGGCAATCGCCAGGGCCATGGCCAGCGGGATGGCGATGATCCCGACCGTTACCCCGGCGCCGAGGTCGCCGCGCAGGGCCTGCCATGAGTAACCGGCGCGCCGGGTCTGGCGCCAGGCCGCGAATAACGGGGGTAAGGAAAATGCCATAGGGGCTCCGCGGGAATGGTCAGGAATATAAAGCCGCAGGCGCTTAAGGCGGCTGACCTAAGTCGTCTGTGAGCGCGGCAAAGTCGCATGCTAGAGTGGCTCGCTGATTTTTCCCGGAGTTACCGATGCTTGTCCATATCCGTTGCGCTGCGTGGTTACTGGTGGCCTGCAGCCTGCCACTGTCTGCCAGCGCCGCTCCACCGCTGCATGCTCAGTTCCTGCCGCCGGATGATCTCGCCTTGCGCCAGGAGCCGCCCGAGCAACAACAGCTGATTCAAGTCACCGAATACGCCGTGGTGGTCGGCAGCCAGCGGCAGTCCAGCCAACAGCCGATTCCGATTACCTCACCGGTGTTGCTGCGTTTGAAAGGCAAGCCGCTCAGTCAGGGCGCGAATGTCAGCCAAGTGCTGATTCACTTCGACGCCGAGGGCAAGAGCCTGAAAAAGCCCAGTTATGACGCGAAAACCCGCGTGCTCAGCCTGAACTACCCCTTGGCGCAGTACAGCCTGTTGCTCGATCTGTTGCGCACCAGCACGCTGTATTGCCAGTTTCTCAGCTATCCGAATGGGCATGTCTGGGCCGATCTGCATAGCGGCGCGCAGCGCGCGCGTTGAGCGCCAGGGCGTGGCGGGGGTAAACTGCCGGCCCGGTGATATCTGGTCCCCACCATGTCAAGAGAAGTGAACGATGCGTAAAGACAAGAAGCAGGTGATTGGCGAAGAGATTGGTGATGAGCCGATCAAGCTGTTCCTCGACGTGGAACCGGGCGACGACACACCAGCGTCCCTGCACAAGCTGGTCAAGGCTTACCGTGGCCTGCGTATCGACGATTTCGAGCGTTTTATTGGTTTCTTCGTGGCCGCCGGCTACGACCTGAATGCCAAGGATGCGCAGGGCCAGGATTTTATCGCGCTGATCCAGGATCAGCGCCAGGCGGGGCCCTACATCGAGGTGATCAAAGCCGCCCGCGGCTGATCGATCGGCCACCCAAAGCCCGCTCGTCACACGGCGGGCTTTTTTGTCTTCGCGCTGTGCCGCGCTTTTCTACACTGAGCCTTCCAGCAACAGCCATTTGCTTCGGAGGCCAGCATGCGAATCGAACCCTATCTGTTCTTCAACGGCCGGTGTGACGAGGCCTTGCAGTTCTATACCCAGGCGCTGGGCGCGAAAGTCACTCTCCTCATGCGCTTCAAGGATGCGCCAGAGCAGGAGGGCATGCCGCAGGTGGACCCGGACAAGGTGATGCACGCCAACCTGCAGATTGGCGGCAGCCAGGTGATGGCGTCGGATGGCATGTGCTCAGGTACCCAGGCGTTCAATGGTTTCAATCTGTCGATCAGTACCCATAGCCTGGAGCAGGCCGAGCAGGTTTTTGCTGCCCTGGCCGAGGGTGGCCAGGTCGGCATGCCGTTGCAGAAAACCTTTTGGGCGTCGGCTTTCGGCATGCTCACCGATCGCTTCGGCGTGGGCTGGATGGTCAATTGCGAGGCGGCCGACCCAGGTACTTCGCTGCCCTAACCTCAGGCACAAAAAAACCGCCCCCGAGGGGCGGTTTGTTATCGGCGGCAACTCGATCTTTAGACGCTGGCTGCGGCGTTGGCCTTGACCACCAGCTCCAGGCACTCATCGCTGCGCGCGCTGACTTCACGGTACAGCGCGGCATCGGCTTCCAGCACCTTCTCCCGGGCCGGGAACATTTCCTTCAGCTTGCTCGCCCACTGCGCGGAGCGCACCTGCTCGGGGAAGCAGCGTTCGATCAGTTCCAGCATGATCGACACCGTCACCGAGGCACCTGGCGAGGCGCCGAGCAGGGCGGCGATGCTGCCGTCCTCGGCGGCGACCAGTTCGGTACCGAACTGCAGGATGCCGCCCTTTTTCGGGTCTTTCTTGATGATCTGCACGCGTTGCCCGGCCACTTCCAGGCGCCAGTCGGCGGCTTTGGCCTGCGGGTAGAAGCGCCGTAGCGCATCCAGGCGTTGCTCGCTGGACTGCATCACTTCGCTGACCAGATAGCGGGTCAGGTCGAAGTTGTCACGGGCCACTGCCAGCATCGGGCCGATATTGCTGGGGCGAATCGACAGCGGCAGATCGAGGAAGGAGCCGTGCTTGAGGAACTTGGTGCTGAAGCCGGCATAGGGCCCGAACAGCAGGGATTTCTTGCCGTCCACCACCCGGGTATCCAGGTGCGGCACCGACATCGGCGGCGAACCCACCGCGGCCTGGCTGTAAACCTTGGCCTCATGTTGTTTGACGATCTCCGGATCATCGCAACGCAGCCACTGGCCACTGACCGGGAAGCCGCCAAAGCCTTTGCCTTCTGGAATGCCGGACATCTGCAGCAGCGGCAGGGCACCGCCGCCAGCGCCGAGGAAGACAAAGCGCGAGTTCACTTCCCGCAGGTTGCCGCTCTGGGTGTCCTTGATGCTGACGCGCCAGCCACTGTCGGTGCGCTGCAGGCCAGTGACTTTCTTGTTGTACTTGACCTGGCAGTCCGACTTGTTGGCCAGGTACTTGAGCAGTTGCGTGGTCAGGGCGCCAAAGTTGACGTCGGTACCCGCGAGTACGCGGGTGGCCGCAATCGGCTCATCGGCCGGACGGCCGGGCATCATCAACGGCATCCACTCGGCCATGGTGGCCTTGTCTTCGCTGTACTCCATTGCGGCGAAGGCATGGTGCTTGATCATCGCCGCGAACCGCGTCTTGAGGAAGGCGATGCCCTCGTCGCCTTGCACGAAGCTCAGGTGCGGTATCGGGTTGATGAAGGCTTTCGGCGAGCCGAAGCTGCCTTGCTCGATCAGATAGGTCCAGAACTGCTTCGACACCTCGAACTGGGTGTTGATGCTGACCGCCTTCTTGATGTCGATGGAGCCGTCCGCAGCGTCCGGCGTGTAGTTCAGCTCGCACAGCCCGGCATGCCCGGTACCGGCGTTGTTCCAAGGGTTGGAGCTCTCGATAGCCCCCGACTCTTGCAACTCAACGACTTCCAGCTTGATGCCGGGGTCGAGCTCTTTTAACAGCACGGCCAGTGTCGCACTCATGATGCCGGCTCCAACCAGCACCACATCGACAGCCTCGTAATCGTTTTGCGCCATGTGCTCGCCACACTCTTGTGAAGTAGTGAAAACCGTTTTTTCACGCTCTTTTGGAGTCGTGAACCTCAAAAGTTCATGTGCCACCGGCGCATACCTGAGGGCAATACGTGGCAGGGTTGCCAGACGTTTTGCGGGACAGGCGAAGCCGGAAAAGGCAACACGAAGGGGGCGACTCTCTGGGGCGGTGCGGGCTGATGCTGAGCACATCAGAGTAACTGCGAGGCCCGATCAGGAGACGTCCTTATAATCGGGGCGCGATTATAACGGCGAAATCGGCAAAGTCGCTTTTTTAGCGTGACTTTTCTTCTTCCGTCGGTCAGGCGGCCAACGGCTAGCGGCGGGCTGAGTGCGTGACGACTGGTGAGCTGCGGGCTTGGCTGGCCGCGATTCGTCTGGCTGCGGTGCTGTGGCGGCCCGGCTAGGGCCGGCGAGGAACCTCCGGGGCCGCGTCGGGTCAGAGTTCGCGGCTCTGTTAGCGCGTGACGTCGCTGGTTATACTGCCGGCCACTTTAAGCGGCCCACTCGGGCGTTCCACCCCTCTGGAGAGATGAGCATGCTGCATCGCCTGTTGCTTGGTCTGATCGCTGTTACCAGCCTGACTCTGGTCGGCTGTGCCCACAGCCCTCAACAACTCAGCCCGCAACCGAAACTGACCACGGCGCTGACGGCGGTTGGCCAAGGTCAGCCGGTCGTGGTGCGGGTGGTCGATGGTCGGCCGTCGCCGGCGCTGGGCACCCGCGGGGGTTTGTATCCGGAAACCAGCGCGATCAGCGTCGCCGCCGCGGATATCGTGCCCAAGCTGCAGGCACAGGCCGAAGCGGCGGTGCGTCTGCTCGGCTTCACCCCATCGCCGAACGCCTATAACGCGCCACAGTTGACCATCACCCTGGCCGAGCTGAAGTACCAGTCCCCGAAGGAAGGCCTGTACGTGACTGAGGCCACCATCAGTGCGACCTTCCGCGCCGATGTGCAGAACGCCACACGCCGTTACAGCGGCCGTTATGGCTCTTCGCTGGATCAGCGCTTCGGCATGGCGCCGAATCAGCAGACCAATACCAAGTTGGTGAGCGACGTGCTCAGCGATGCGCTGACCCGCGCTTTCAAAGATCCGACCATTGGCCAAATGCTGGCGCAGTAAGCCCAATGAAGTAATGAAAAAGCCCGACCAGCGAGTCGGGCTTTTGTTGTGCGCTGTTGGTTGCGGGCAGCGTTCGCCAGTCGCTCAGGCCGCTTCGCTGTACAACTGCGGCAGGCTGAAGCCTGTCTGTTGGTCGATCTCTGGCAGGTCGTAATGCTCGTGGCCGCCAAGGGCGCAATAGACCAACCAATGGCGATCCTGCACGTTGAAGGCGAGGCCGTCGATCAGCGCTTCCTGCTCGTCGCTGGGGCTGATGTGGTAGAGCTGATCCTGAATCTGGGCGTGCAGCATGCTGGGCTCCTGGTGAGGGTTGGGCGTGTCAGATTGGCCTAGTTGTTTGACGATATCGTGACGCTGGGAACCTGATCACGAAGCCTTGCTCGCCTGCGCCGCGGCGCGACTGCGAGGTGCTCGGGCATTCGTCGGAAACGCCGCGCAGGGCGTGATGGCTTAGGTAGAATCCGCCGCCGTAGCGAGCCCATGTCGGGCTTGCTCGGGTCTATCTAGGGCATTGCGCTATTCGCCGCGTGCCACCTGAAGCAGAGGTTATTGATGTCGCTGCAGGCGTTGTTATCCCTGGGGCTTGCCCATCCAGCCCAGCTGATCAATGGTTTGGCGCTGTTCTTTGCCGTTGCCGGCAGCTGGCTGCTGGTGGCTACCCGTTTGCGTGAGCGGCGCGCGGTGGCGCAGCTGGCGGCGGACACTGAACTGGGCCAGCGCGATGAACAGGCCTCGTTACTGGATGAGCCGACCCTGCGCCTGAACCGGTTTTTCAACGGTTTCGGTTTTGCTTGCCTGGCAGCAGCGCTGTTGGTGTCCTGGCTCAGTATTCAGTTCTGAGCCGGTCGACGATAGAAACAAAAACGGCGGCATCCCGTGACAGGGGCCGCCGTTTTTGTTGGCTGGAGGTTTGGCTTAGAGCGCCAGTCCAGCTTTGATGCGGTACTGATTGCGCACGGGGTTGGCGTACTGCACGACCAGATAAGGCTGTTGCTCGACCGGGCAGGCGTCCAGGCGTTTCTGCCATTCGGCCTGGGCGGCGGCCAGCTCGGCGGCCGGGAACAGCTCGGCGGCGCTCGGCACGCTCAAGGCCGGGTCACGTTCGGTCCACAGCGCATAGGCCAGGTAATGCACCGGGAACAGCCGGTAACCGCAGAGAATCTGGCGATCCATCTCCATGGCCAGCTGCTTGGTGTCTTCGAACGCTGCTTTGATCGGCGCGCCGAAGCTCACATGGACACGGCCCTTGTAGCCGGTGATGCCGAGGGCGATGCTCTGGTCGTCCTCGCCGGCAACTTTCTCGTAGCTGCCTGCCGTTGCGCGGATATACAGCTCGCGGGCCTTGGCCTGGTCGCAGGGGTCGTATTCGTAGCTGATCGACACTGGGGTCAGGTTCAGTTCCTGAATGACCGCGGCGAAGGGCTCGCTCTTGCGGCTCATGTGGAACATCTTCAGGATCGCCGAATCGGTGCGGTCATCGCCGTCTTTGGCGCGGCCTTCGGCCTGGGCAATCCAGATCGATTGGCAATCGTTGCGGATCGAATGGTTGATATAGGCCGAGAGCAGTTGATAGGCCGCCAGTTTCTCGCGCCGCCCGCTCAATGAGCGGTGCACGATAAAGCTCTTGTTCAGGCGCATCAGATCGCTGACGAAGGGTTTTTGCAGCAGGTTGTCGCCGATCGCGATGCGCGGCGTGGGCAGGCCGGCGTGGTACACCGCGTAATTGACGAAGGCCGGGTCCATGACGATGTCGCGATGGTTGGCGAGAAACAGATAGGCGCTGCCACTCTTGAGCTGCTCGACACCGGAATAGGTGACGCCGTCGGTGGCGTGCTCGATGGTGCGGTCGACGTAGTGCGCGACCTTGTCCTGCAGCGCCGCGACAGAAGCGACTCCGTCGAACTCACGGCGCAGGCGATGAGCTATAAGAGGTTTAAGCAGCCAGCCGAAGTGGCGGGCCACGCGCGGGAAGCGAAAGTGCGTGAGGATCGCGAGAAAGGCCTCATCTGCCAATAGGCGCGCCAGTACGGCAGGGACTTCGGCGTCGGCGTACGGTCGGATGGCATCGAATTCGCCCATCATGCTCTCTTGTTCTGGAAATGGTTGCGGTTGGGAAATACCCCTAAAACTGGGGTCTGCAATAGACCGGCGATTATACCTACAAGTCACAGCGGAGGCCGCGATGCTTGAGACCCAGGACTATCAGTGCCCCTATTGCGGTGAGCCGGCCGAGGCGGTGCTGGATCTGTCGGGCGGCGATCAGCAGTACATCGAGGACTGCCCGGTGTGTTGTCAGCCGATTATTTTCGATTTGCGCACCGATGGGGTCGACTGGACGCTGGATGTGCGCACGGAGAACGACTGATGCAGCGCATTTACGAGCCGCAGGATCTGCTCGAGGCCGAACTGTTGCAGGGCATGCTGGCCAGTGAGGGGGTGGCGGCTCATCTCACCGGCGGTGATCTGCTCGGGGCCGTGGGTGAACTGCCGGTCAGCGGTTTGCTCGGGCTGCTGGTGGAAAATGACCAGGCCGAACACGCACGGGGTTTGATCGCCGCGTACAATGCCGCGCAGCCGCTGCCGGGCGATGAGCCGGAAAACGTCCCCGGCATTCTGCTCTGCTGACCCCCTCTTAGAATGAGTCTTGCCGCCCGATGTGTGGACGTTATGCCCTGTTCCGCTGGACCCCTGCGTTAGCGGCCACCCCTGGTTTTCCCACGGATCAGCGGGCCGCCTGGAATATTGCGCCGAACACCTCGGTGTTGCTGCTGCGCCAGGTGGCGGGCGAACGCCGCGCCGCACGGGCGCGGTGGGGGCTGACTCCGCCGTGGTTGACCGATCTGTCGAAGACGCCCGCACAGGCACGCGCGGAAACCCTGGCCGAGCAACCGATGTTCCGTGAGGCCTTTCGTTTGCGCCGCGGTCTGTTGCCGGCCAATGGCTTCTACGAATGGCGCGGCAGCAGCCGTAAGCGGCCCTACTGGCTCACCAGCGAGGCGTCGCCCTTGTACTTCGCGGCCGTCTGGGAAGCCTATCCGGTCGATGGCCACACCTATTTGAGCGTCGCGGTGGTGACTCAGGCCGCCGCCAGTCAGCGTCGCCCCTTGATTCTCGATGCCGCGGGGCAGGAACTCTGGCTGGCGGCCGATACGCCGCTGCCGGCCTTGCAGGCGCTGCTGTGTCAGGCGCAGCCGGCGCTGCGTGAGCGGGTGTTGGCGAACCTGGTGAATGATCCGAAGCTGGACGGGCCGGAGTGTCTGACCCCGGCCTAGTGGCCTGTGTGGCTAGTTCCATTAGTCAATTTAGGCGCCTGAAGCCCCGATACTGCGTTGCCGCGGATCAAAGTAGCCCAGCTATGACTCGTCACGGCGCCTTGCCTGGCAACAGAATCCCCTCGCCAATTCTTGAACGTATTTCCGGGACAGCACACTAAGATACGGCCCTTGTTTAACTGGAGAACCCCCATGGCCCCGTTGTTTCGCGTTACCGGTCTGCTCACCGCGTTGCTGCTGGCAGGCTGCCAAGCCGTCAATACCACCAGCGGCGGCGCCGTTGGGGTCGAGCGCAAGCAGTACATGTTCAGCATGCTGTCGACCCAACAGGTCAATCAGATGTATGCGCAGTCTTATCAACAGACGCTTTCGGAAGCGTCCGGCAAAGGCGTGCTGGATAAGCGCAGCGTCGATGCCAAGCGTGTCGATGCCATCGCTAAGCGGCTGATTGCCCAGGCGCCGATGTTCCGTCCGGACTCGGCGCAGTGGCAGTGGGAGGTCAACCTGATCGACAGCCCGGAGCTGAACGCCAATTGCGGCCCAGGCGGCAAGATCATCATGTATAGCGGCCTGATCGAGAAGCTGCAGCTGAGCGATGACGAAATCGCCGCGGTGATGGGCCATGAGATCGCCCACGCGCTGCGCGAGCATGGCCGCGAGGCGATGTCCAAGGCCTACGGCATCGAGATGGCCAAACAGGGCGCCGGCGCATTGCTCGGCCTGGGGCAGGACAGCCTGGCGTTGGCCGACACCGTGGTGCAGTACAGCATGACGCTGCCCAACAGCCGGGGGAATGAGAATGAGGCGGACTTGATCGGTCTGGAGCTGGCGGCGCGCGCCGGTTACAACCCGAATGCGGCGATCAGCCTGTGGGACAAGATGAGCCAGGCCAGCGAAGGCGCGCCGCCGGAGTTTATGAGCACCCACCCGTCCTCCAGCAGCCGGACTGCTGCGCTGCAAGCGGCCATCCCGAAAGTGCTGCCGCTGTATCAACAGGCCAAAGGCGCGCGTTAAGCCCAGGCTGAGCCGGGCTTCATGGCGCAAACGACAGTGGATGAGACGCTGGCGCGGGCTATCCGGTGGTTCCGCGATAAGGCTTATTGGTAGGCGCGGGCATCTTCACGGCAAGGCGATTTCGGCAAAGGGCCGGGACTCCAGGCCGAGTTGTGAGCGGAAACTCTCCATGTCGAACATGGTGCAGATTTCCTCCACTTCCCCGGCGGGCGACAGGGTCCAGCAGGCCATGGCCGAGATGCTCAGCACCTTGTCGCTCGGCGGGTAGCCCAGGCCGGGTTTCTCGATGGTGCCGATCAGGGTGCTCCAGGTGAAGACCTTATGGCCTTCGGCCAGGCACTCCTCGAGCACCACCTGCAGATCCGGCATGGCGCTACGGATGTCGAGCACCAGTTGGGCGAAAGCCGCACTGCCCATGGGGCGGCCGACAAAGGAGCTTTTGTAGAGGAAGCTCTTGCTGTGCAGCTGTTCGGTCAGGGCCAGGCGACCCTTGTTCCAGGACAGGTCGATATGCTGGCGAACCAGTTTCTTCATATCATCCAGTGACATAACTGCTCTCCATGGGCGCACTAAGGTGTGCAATGACTTGCACACTTTAACAGCGGGCCCTCCCAGGCCGGTATTGGCCGAAACGCCAGCGAGCCGGCGTCAGGAGAGTGTTGAGTTGGTCGCGCTTCAGCTCAGCCCGCTGAGTTGAAGCGCGTGATAGCCGGCGTAGATGGCCAGGGCGCCGAAGGCCGTAGCGGCTAGACGACGAATGAGTGTCAGTGGCAGACGCTCGGCGGCGAAGTTGCCCGCCAGCACCACCGGCACGTTGGCAATCAGCATGCCCAGCGTGGTGCCGATGATCACCAGGATGAAGTGCGGGTATTGCGCCGCCAGCATCACGGTGGCGACCTGGGTCTTGTCGCCCATTTCCGCCAGGAAGAAGGCGATCAAGGTGGTGAGGAAGGGCCCGTAGCGCTTCAGGCTCGAGGCTTCATCGGCGTCCAGTTGGTCTGGGACCAGTGTCCACAGCGCGACGGCGACGAAGGACGCCGCCAGAATCCAGCTCAGCGTGGCGGGCGCGAAGAAGCTGGCGACCCAGTTGCCGATGGCGCCGGCGGCGAAATGGTTGGCCAGGGTGGCGACCACTATGCCGCAGATGATCGGCCAGGGCCGGCGAAAGCGGGCGGCCAGCAACAACGCCAGCAGCTGCGTCTTGTCACCGATTTCGGCCAAGGCGACGATCAGGGTCGGTAGGTAGAGCGATTCCATCGGGCTTCCTCAGGGGCGGGTCGACACGGCTATGACACGCACGCCTTCCCGCCCCGGGTAAGGTGTACGTGTCATAGGTCTGGTCAAACCCTGCGGCCCGGCTGAGAGCCTATTCAATATCGCGACGATCTTGAGCAGATTCTGAGCGGACCTTGGGTCGCACGCGCCATGGTCTGCTGACCAAGTATGTTGACGCGTGCCGGGCGAGCCTGCCGATGTGAACCTGGCGCTCGCGGGAGACTACTCCCCTAGGACGGGGCGCAGTTTGCCCAAGCGTGGCGCATTGGGCAAGGGCCGCTCAGCGGCGTTTGGCCTGGTAGATCCGAAAACCCTGGCCTTCGCCCAAGGTCTGACAGGGGCCCAGATGTTCCTCGATCAGCGGTTGGTACCTGAGGAAACTGTTGGCCACCAGGCGCAACTCGCCCCCCGGCTTGAGGTGTTTGACCGCTTGGCGCAGCAGGTTTTCCGTGGCCAGGTAGTCGGTATGCACGCCTTCATGGAAGGGTGGATTGCTGAGGATGGCGTTGAGCCCGCTTGGCGCCGCGTCGATTCCGTCGCCGGTCAACACTTCAGCCTCCAGGCCATTGGCGGCCAGGGTCAGGCGACTGCTGGCGGCGGCGAAGGCATCCACGTCGAGCAGGCTGATCTGGTTGTGCGGGAAGCGCCGCTTCAGTGCGGCGCCGAGTACGCCGGCACCGCAACCGAAGTCGAGCAGGTGGCCGCTGGGCAACTTGTCCAGATGTTGCAGGAGCAGGGCGGTGCCGCGATCCAGGCGGCCATGGCTGAAGACCCCAGGCAGGCTGATCACCGTCAGTGGACCATCCGCCAGTTCCAGCTGATAACGCTGGGCCAGGGCTTCCAGGTCCGGTGCGGCGGGGGCTTGCGCGACCCTGACCTGCCAGAGTTGGCAGTGTCGTGCGCTGTCCAGCTTGCGCGGTTTGCCGAACGGCGTCAGTTGCTTGGCCGCGCGCTCGATGCCGCTACGTTTTTCGCCGACCAGAAACAGCTCGCGACCGGGCAGGCGAGCCGCCAGGGCATTCAACAGGTAATCCGTCAGCTCGCGGGATTTGGGCAGGAAGAGCACGGCTGCGTCGAACTGCGCGTCGGCCACTGTCACGCCAAACTGGCTGCGCCCGGGAAAACGTGCCTCCAGTGTCGCCTGCTCACCGGCATGCCAGCTCCAGCCGTGGGCGGCTGGCAGCTGGCCGAGCAAGTCGTCGGCCGGCAAACCGGCGAGCAGCAGGTTGCCGGTGAAGAGTTCGGGCTGGCGCAGTAGCACTTCGCTTCGCGGGTCCATGGGCATTCCTTAAACCTGGGCGTTTCTAAAAAGTGGCGCAGCATAGGCTCCAGCGCGGCCGTCTTCAAACGTCAACAGAGCCTAACCGACCAATCGGCGGGGTGCCCCGCTGAAAAACGCCGCGGCGTTTTCCGCCAGCTGGATGACGATACGTTGCCGCGCTTCCCGGCTGCCCCAGGCGCTGTGCGGGGTGATGATCAGGCGCGGGATATCGGCCGCCAGCAACGGATTGCCCGCCGTTGGCGGCTCCTGGGTCAGCACGTCGGTGGCGGCGCCGCCCAGATGGCCGCGGCGCAGGGCGTCGGCTAGCGCCTGTTCGTTGACCAGGCCACCGCGGGCGCTGTTGATCAGAAAGGCGCCGGGTTTCATCAGGCTCAGTTGGTAGGCGCCGATCAGGTCCTGGGTGTGTTCGGTCAGCGGGCAGTGCAGGGTCAGCGCATCGACTTGTGGCAGCAGCTCGTCCAGTGGCATGCGGTCGGCGCGCGGCGGCCGGCCGGGCAGTTGCCCGAGCAGCACGCGCATCCCGAAGGCTTCCGCCAGTTTGGCGACGGCGCCACCCAGCTCGCCATGGCCGAGCAGGCCGAGGGTCTTGCCTTCCAGCTCGACAATCGGGAAGTCCAGCAGGCAGAACTGCTGCGCCTGTTGCCAGCGCCCGGCGCGTACGGCGGCCTGGTAGTCCGGTAGGCGGGTGGCCAGGGCGAGCAGCAGCATCAGGGTGTGTTGCGCCACCGAGGGCGTGCCGTAGCCCTGGCAGTTGCAGACGCTGATGCCATGGGCGCGGGCAGCGGCCAGGTCGATATTGTTGGTGCCGGTGGCGGCGACCAGCACCAGCTTGAGCTGCGGGCAGGCGGCAAAGGTCGCCGCCGTCAGCGGTGCCTTGTTGCTGATGGCGATCTGCGCACCTTGCAAGCGTTCGGCGATCTGCTCGGGTGCGCTTTGCCCATGCAGAGTCAGTTCGCCAAACACCTGCTGAAGCGGTGCGAGATTGAGGTCGCCGAGATCGAGGGAGGCGTGGTCAAGGAATACGGCGCGCGGGTTCATCGGTAGGGGCTCCCTTTATCCGTGGTGCAATTTAACCTGTGGCCGTTGCGGCATCTGCGCAACCCTGGACATTCGCCGTGCCTGCCTCGGCAGCGCTCAGGTGACATACTCTCTGCGGCGCCCGAGAGTGACGGTATGCTGGTCCCCTTCGGCGTTTGCCGGCGACAATTCGCGAGCGGTCAGGCTGTGGTATTAAGCCGTCGGGCTGTTTAAGCGGCGTGGCGAGTTGTCTAGTGTAGGGTTAACGCTCCGCGAGTACCCAAGCAGGGACTTATGACTGACGAGTACAACAGATTTCCGCGCTTTTTGCGTCTGCTGGAGCAGCGTTCCGTCCTGCCTTTGGCCAAGGTCTTCGTCATTCTCGTCGGCATTTCCCTGATCGCCAGCGATGCCTGGATGACCTGGAATGCACGGGTCACCCGGCTCAAGGACGCGCAGATCGAGACCTCGAACCTGGCGTTTGCCCTCGCCCAGCACGCGCAGGATACCTTGAAGAAGGCCGACACCATCCTGATCGGGCTGGTCGAGCGGCTGGCGGAGGAGGGCGCCGGGCCGGCGCAGTTGCGGCGTTTGCAGCAGTTGCTGGGTGTGCAGGTGGTTGACTTGCCGGAGCTGCAGGGGCTGTTCGTTTACGACCAGAGCGGGCAGCAGCGGGTGACCTCCTTGGCTGCCGCGCCAGCGGTGGCCAACCATAGCGACCGCGAGTATTTCATCTATCACCGCGAGCATGCCGACCGCCAGCCACACATTGGCCTGCCGATGCGCAGCCACAATGGCGGTGACTGGGTCATCCCGGTTTCACGGCGGCTCGAGGATGCCGAGGGGCAATTCGCCGGAGTGGTCTTGGCGACAGTGGCCATGGACTATTTCCAGCGCTTCTACAGCAGCTTCGAGCTCAATGAGAAGGGCGCCATTGCGCTCACCCTGGACACCGGCACGGTGTTGGTACGCCAGCCTTTTCAGGAGCGCGCCATTGGCACCGATTTGGCCGCTAGCCCGATCTTCAGCGAGTATTTGCCGAAAAGCCCGGTAGGCAACGCGAGGTTCGTGTCCCTGCTGGATGGCGAGGCGCGGCTGTACAGCTATCGCCATCTGCAGGGCTATCCGCTGGTCGTCACGGCGGCTTTATCGCAGGCCGAGGTGCTCACGAACTGGCGTCAGGACGCTTATCTGCAACTGGGCGTAGTCACGCTATTGGCGTTATTGCTCGGCCTGCTGGGGTTTCATCTGATCCGCCTGATCAAGGGCGGGCTCAACGCCGAGGCGCAGCTGCTGGCCGCCCGCGACACCCTGGAGTCACTCAATCAGCGCTTGGAGAAGCTGGCGCTGGAGGATGAGCTGACCCTGCTGGCCAACCGCCGGCGCTTTATGGCGGCGCTGACGGATGAATTGCAGCGCGCGGCCCGGTACAAACGTTCGCTGGCGCTGGTCATGATGGATATCGACTACTTCAAGCAGTACAACGATATGTACGGCCACGCGGCGGGCGATCAATGCCTGCGGCGCGTGGCGCAGGTGATCAAGAACGGGCAGAAGCGCTCAGGCGATCTGGGCGCCCGTTACGGTGGTGAGGAGTTCTGCTTGTTGTTGCCGGAAACCGACGCGGCGGGCGCGCAGACGGTCGCGGAGCAGATTCGCCAGGCCCTGGAGGCCTCACAGATCGTGCATTCGGGCAGCCCTCTGGGCGTGGTCACGCTGAGCGCCGGGGTGCATGCCTTCGTGCCGGCGGGGGAGGCCGAAGGCGCCGCCATGCTGATGCACTGCGCCGATCGGGCGCTGTATCAGGCCAAAGCCAAGGGGCGCAATCAGCTCAGCGTGTTTGACGTCAGTTTGTTCAAGCAGCGCTTATGAGGCTAAGCGGCGGGTAATGCCCGCTTGCTCTGTGTGAGCCCAACTGTAGCTGTTGCCTGGCGGGCGAGTCGCGTAGAGTCGGCCGAGCCGATTGACGTATTCATAGTTCGCGGAGGTCCCTATGTACTGGGCGGAATTTTTCACCGTTGCCCTGATTCACCTGCTGGCCGTGGCCAGCCCGGGCCCGGACTTCGCCATAGTGGTGCGCGAAAGCGTGGCCAACGGTCGCCGTGCGGGCACCTGGACGGCGCTTGGCGTCGGCTGCGGAATCTTTGTCCATGTGGTCTATTCGCTGCTGGGGATCGGCTTGATCGTGTCGCAGTCGATCGTGCTGTTCAACGCGCTGAAATGGCTGGCGGCGGCCTACCTGCTGTATATCGGCATCAAGGCGCTGCGGGCCAAGCCCGCGGCCCCTGGCATGGCCGAGCTGCCGTTGCTGGCGACTGAGCGCACGGCGCGCGCTGCCTTCACCAGCGGTTTGGTGACCAATGGCTTGAACCCCAAGGCCACGCTGTTTTTCCTCTCGCTGTTCACTGTGGTCATCAACCCGCATACCCCCCTGGCGGTGCAGGCCGGTTACGGCGTTTACCTGGCCGCTGCCACGGCGCTGTGGTTCTGCCTGGTGGCGATGCTGTTCAGCCAGCAGCGGGTGCGCGCCGGGTTTGCCCGCATGGGCCACTGGTTCGATCGAGCCATGGGCGCGGTGTTGGTCGGGCTGGGTGTGAAGCTGGCGTTTACTGAGTTGCGTTGAGTCATGTTGGATGAAAAATCGGCCTAACAGACCCTGTGAACACCCGCTGATAGCGGGCCAAGCAAACGCCCCGAGCTGTTCGGGGTGTTTGCTTTTGTGCGGATGATGATGGGAAAAGCGGCGTTTCAGCCCATCGGCGCGATGAGTCCCCCCCAGCACCTTGACCGCCCGTTTGAGGTTGTAGGCTGGCACGCCAAGGCCATTTCGGTGCGAGCGCCCTTTGACTGGCGCAACAGGACGCGGCCGGTGGCGCGCCGCCTGGCCATCATCTCCGGATGGGCCGCCAGCCGCCGCGAGGAGCGGAGGCCCATCTCGCGCACCTCGAGACGCGCCACCTGGGCTTCGATCGCCCGCACCAGATGCTCCGCGGGAATCAGTTGGTTCAGTGAAACCGGAAACACACGGCCTTGGTTGCGTGCTTCGCCCTGGCTATAGCCCATAAACGACAATGCCCGTATCGCTCGAGACGGGCATTGTCTTCATCCACGGATCAGACTGCTAGGTTTTCACTCAGTCTGACTTGCGGGGCTTTTTCTTGGGCGCGGTTAACGGGTCGGCAGCGGCTCGGGTTGCTGTTCTGCTGGTGCCGGCGCATCCGGCTTGGCCAGCAGGCTGTAGACGCAGGGCAGCACGAACAGGGTGAACAGGGTGCCGACCGACATGCCGGTGGCGATCACCAGGCCAATATCGAAACGGCTGACCGCCCCCGCACCGCTGGCGAGGATCAGCGGCACCATGCCAAAGACCATCGCCGCGGTGGTCATCAGCACCGGCCGCAGGCGGATCGCCGCGGCTTCCTCCACCGCTGCGCGGCGGGATAAGCCCTTCTCGCGGCGCAGCTGATTGGCGAACTCGACGATCAGGATGCCGTGCTTGGTGATCAAGCCGATCAGGGTCACCAGGCCCACCTGGGTGTAGATGTTCATGCTGGAGAAACCGAGGAACAACGGGATCAGCGCCCCGCAGATCGACAGCGGCACCGTCACCAGAATCACCAGCGGATCACGGAAACTCTCGAACTGCGCGGCCAGCACCAGGAAAATCAGCGCCAGCGCCAGGCCGAAGGTGACGTACAGCGCGCTGCCTTCCTGCACGTACTGCCGCGAAGCGCCGGCATAATCGAAGGCGAAGCCGCGCGGCGCCTCTTCTTCGGCGATCTGCCGGACGGTCTCGATGGCCTCGCCCATGCTGACCATGGGCACGCCCTGGATGATCGCCGAGTTGAGCTGCTGGAACTGGTTCAGCTGGGTGGGCCGCGCCTGGTCATGCACCTTGATCAGGGTCGAGAGTGGCAGCATCTCGCCGCTGGCGTTCCTCACGTAGTAATTGCTCAGCCAGCCCGGGTTGTCGCGGTAGGCGCGTTCGACCTGGGCGATCACCTTGTAGCTGCGGCCGTCGATGGTGAAACGGTTGATCTCGCCTTCGCCGAGCAGGGTGGCCAGGGTCATCCCCAGATCCTCCATGGATACGCCCATCTGGGCGGCCTTCTGGCGGTCGATGTCGACCACCACCTCGGGCTTGTCGAAGGCCAGGTCGACGTCGAGGAAGGCGAACTTGCCGGACGCCTCGGCGCGTTGCTTGATCTTCTCGGTCACCTGCAGCAGCGACTCGTAATCGTTGGGGGTGTTGATCACGAACTGGAAGGGCGGGCCCTCGCCGGTGCCCGGCAGCGACGGCAGGTTGAAACCGAAGATCTGCAGGCCGGGGATCTCACTGAGCTTGCCTTGCACCTCCTGGAGCAGCTCCATCTGCGTGCGTTCCCGCTCGTCCCAGGGCTTGAGCAGGAAGCCGCCGATCCCCGCCTGCACGCCCTTGAAGCCGTTGATCTGGAAGGACGAGTAGTACTCCGGGAACTCCTTGAAGATCTTCACGAACTGATCGGTATAGGCATTCAGGTAATTGAGGTTGGTCGGCTGCGGCGCCGTGGCCATCAAGAACACTATGCCCTGGTCCTCGTCCGGGGCCAGCTCACTCTCGGTGAGCTTCGGGTGCAGGAGGACGGGGATCAGGCACATGACGATCAGCGCGAACACCACGACCACCGGGCGGGTGTTCAGGGTGCCGTGCAGCGTGCGCTGGTAGCGCTGCTTGAGCCGCTCGAACAACAGATCCAGCCTGTGCGCCAGGCCCGTGGGGTTTTCATCGTGGCGCAGCAACTTGGCGCACATCATCGGCGACAGGGTCAGGGCGACTATGCCGGAGATGATCACCGCGCCGGCCAGGGTCAGGGCGAACTCCTTGAACAGCGCGCCGGTGAGCCCCTCGAGGAAGCCGATGGGGGCATACACCGCCGCCAATGTGATGGTCATCGACACTACCGGCACGGCGATCTCGCGGGCGCCCTCGAGGGCCGCGGCGAAGGGCGTCTTGCCCTCCTCGATATGCCGGTGGATGTTCTCCACCACCACTATGGCATCGTCCACCACCAGGCCGATCGCCAGCACCATGGCCAGCAGCGTGAGCAAATTGATGGAGTAGCCCATCAGCTGCATGAAAAACAGCACGCCGATCATCGACAGTGGGATGGTGATGACCGGGATCAGCACCGAGCGCAACGCGCCGAGGAACAGGAAGACCACGACTATGACGATCAGCACCGCTTCGAACAGGGTTTTCACCACCTCGTCGATGGAGGCCTGGATAAACAGCGTGGCGTCGTAGGCGATGGCGACTTTCAGGTTCGGCGGCAGTTGCGCCTCCAGCTCCGGCAGGAGTTTGCGCACCTCCTTGATCACCTCCAGGGGGTTGGAACTGGGCGTGCCCTTGATGGCGATATAGACGGAGGGGATGCCGTCGAAGGAGCTGATCGAGTCGTAGTTCTCGGCGCCCATCTCCACCCGCGCGACGTCGCCGATCAGCACGCGGCTGTCGCCGACGGTCTTCAGTGGGATGGCGGCGAAGGCCGCGGCGGATTTCAGGTCGGTGCTGGCATTGATGCTGGTGACCACGTACTGCCCCTTCACCTCGCCGGCGGCGGAGAGGAAGTTGTTCTGGCGTACGGCGTCGTTGACGTCATTGGCGGTGACGCCATAGGCCGCGAGCTTCACCGGGTCCAGCCAGAGGCGCATGGCGAAGGTCTGGTTGCCGAGAATTTCCGCCTCGGCCATCCCCGGCAGCGTCGCCAGCTTGGGCTGGATCACCCGTGACAGGTAATCGGTGATCTGTGGGTTACTCAGCTCATCGCTGTAGAAACTGATGTACATCAGCGCCGAGGCGTCGGCCGCTTCCTTGCTCAGCACCGGGTCTTCGGCGGCCTGCGGCAGCTGGTTCTTCACCTCGTTGGCCTTGGCCAGGAGTTCGGTGAACAGGCGGTCGCTGTCGGCGCCGATCCGCGCATAGATGGACACCACCGAGACATTCTGCCGGCTCACCGAGGTCATGTAGTCGATGCCCTCGGCACTGGCCAGGCTCTGTTGCAGCGGCTGGGTGATGTAGCCCTGGATGGTCTCGGCGTTGGCCCCGGGGTAGGCGGTGGTCACCTGGATCAGGGCGTTTTCCATCTGCGGGTATTGGCGGATGCTCAGCTTGCCGAAGGCCTGGAAGCCCAGCAGGATGATCAGCAGGCTGACCACGGTCGCCAGCACCGGGCGACGGATAAAGGGGTCGGTAAAAGCCATGAGGTGATTCCTTGGCGCCAGCGGCGGCTCAGTGGCTGCTGGGCTGACTGTTCGAGGCAGCGGGTTGGGCCTGGTCGGCGGCGATGCTCACGTGGGAGCCGCTATCCAGCTTGAGTTGGCCGGCGGTGACCACCCGTTCGCCGCTCGCGAGCCCCTTGAGGATCACCACCCGGCCATCACGGCGTTCGCCGGTTTCCACGAACCGCCGCTCGACCACCAGCTGGGTTTGCTCCTTGGCGTCTTTCTGCAGCTGGCCGTCCGCCGCTTTCTGCTCACCGATCACGTACACCGAGTTGCCGTAGAGGGTGTAGGTGAGGGCTGTTTCCGGCACCACCACCCGGGCTTGCTCGCCCGGCAGCAGCACCTCCAGGTTGGCGAACATCCCCGGCAGCAACTTGCCGTCCGGGTTGTTCAGCCTGGCGCGCACCTGCACATTGCGCGTGGTGTCTTCCACCTTCGGGTTGATCGCGCCTATGTCACCCTCGAAAACCTCACCCGGGTAGGCGGCGACACTGAAGCGCACGCGCTGGCCAAGGCTCAGCTGGGGCACGGACTGTTCGGGCAAGAAGAAGTCGACGAACAGGGTGCTGACGTCTTGCAGGGTGGCGATGATGGTGCCGCTGGAGACGAAGTCGCCGACATCGACCTGGCGGATGCCGATGGTGCCGGCAAACGGTGCGAGAATGCGTTTCTTGGCCAGAATGGCCTTCAATTGCGCGACGCGGGTGATGGCCTTTTGCAGCTCGGCGGAGAGGCGATCGAACTCGCTCTTGGACAGCGCCTGCCGGCTGAGCAGGCTGCGCGCCCGCTCGAATTCGACCCGCGCCAAGCCCAGCTCGGCCTCGGAGGTGGCCAGGGTGGCCTGCTCGACATCGCTGTCCAGTTGCACTATGGGCTGATGCAGGGTGACTTTTTCGCCGGAGAGAAACAGCACATCCTGCACCGTGCCGCTGGCTTCCACGGTCAGGTCCACACCTTGGAACGCCTTGAGCGTACCTATGGCCGGTAGTCGGCTCTGCCAGGGTATTTCCACGGCCTGGGCGGCGGCTACGCTGATCGGCGGCGGCGGGGCGGAAACAGTCTGGATCTGCTGATACATGGAGAGGGCTTTGTAGGCGGCGAGGGCGAGCACCACGAGGACGACAACGCCCAGCATGATCAGCATGCGGCGGAGCAACATATTCCGGTTCCTTGGCAGGGCAAATGGGGGCCTGGGAATAGGCAAGGTCAGTACCTTAGTCCCACTGCTCTGGGCAAGTCAAAACCGGGCGTTTGCAAAAGGTTGCAATGCGGCAGCTAGGCCGCTCAATGCCGCGCAAGTTGCGAAGCTAACCCGTAGATGCCGGCACTTTCTTGGCTGGCGTTGTGCCGCTACCGGGGCTTTGCGGCGCGCGGATAACGGGGGGAGAAGGTTGTAGGCTGGGTAGAGCCGTTTTTTGGCGAAACCCAGCCTACGATCCGGAACGGCTCGGCAGGTTTCAGGCCAAGCGCAGGTGGTTGTCCCAGAGTCCGGCGGGCAGTTCGAGCGGCTGGGCGACGAGGTGCTCGCCACGGCAGTCGTACAGCCGGCAACGGCCCTGGCCGGAGCTGACGACGAAGCCAGCGGCTACCGCGCCGACCCCGGCGCAGTCCGGCAGCGGCGCGTCGAGACGCAACTGTGCGCTGTCCAGGTCCCAGACCATGAAGCGATTGCCGCGCGGCGCGGTCAGTGCCAGCAGGCGCAGCTCGCTGTGAATGGCCAGGCTGGCGCTGTACTGGTTCATCGCCTGGCGCTGCGCGTCCGCGATCGGGAAGGGCTGGAACGCCTGGCCTGGGCGCTTGATCGCGAGCATGGGGGCGTGATCGCCGGGGGCACCTTGGTATTGCTGGCCGGAGACGATGGTGCCGTCGCCGGCCACCGCCAGATGGCGCACGCTGTTCATCCGCTCCGGCAGTTGCTCCTTGCTCAGCAGCGTGCCGTCACGTTTGAGCAGGACCAGGCTGGATTCCATGGCGTCGAGGTTCATCGCCACGCGGCTGTCCGCCTCGGTGCGGATGCCGCCATTGGCGACGACTAGGGTTTCGCCGTCGGGCAGCCACAGCAACTGATGCGGGCCGACGCCATGGCTGGACAGTTCATGGCTACGCAGCAACCGCCGGCCGTCCAGGCGATAGACGCCGAGCACGCCACGACCGGGTTCGGCGGTGTCGTTTTCGCTGCTGTAGAACCATTCACCGCTCTGGTGGAAGATGCCGTGGCCGTAGAAGTGCCGGTGTGCCGGCGAGTTCAGGGTTTGCAGCAGGCGCCCGTCACGCAGGTCGAGCAGGTAGCTCTCGGTGCTCGGCCGGCGGCCGACGAACACCGCCAGTGGCAGGCTGGGGTGCGGCACCACATCGTGACAGCGTTCGTTGACCGCGGTGGCAAACACCTTGCTGCCGTCCAGGCGGTAGCCGACGGCGTAGTGCCGGCCGTCGGCGTCATCCCGCGCGGAGAGCAACAATGGTTGCCGGGCATGCCGGACCAGGGTCCAGCCGCCGAAGGCGGAGGCGGCGAGCAGGGCGCCGCCGAGGCCGAGAAAAGCACGGCGTTGCATGTCTGGCTCCTCTGGCTCAGTCGCCGTCGTTGGCGTTGAAGCCCAGTTGGATGCCGAGGGTCTTCGCCAGTTCGCCACTGTGCAGGCGGTGCAGCCGATCCAGGCTGTCATACAGCGCATTCAGCTGGTTGCGCCCGGCCTCGTCGGCGAGCAGCTCGCCCAGCGGTTGTTGCAGCGCGGCGAGGCGCTGGCGGGTATCGGCGTAGGCCGCGTCGAGGCGTTTGCCCAGGTCGGCCTGTTCCGGGCTGAGCAGGGCGCGGATGCCATCCTGCTTGGCGCCCTGCCAGACGCGTTCGGCGCTGGCCAGCGTGGCGGCGATGTTGTTCAGGCTGGCGTTGCTGCGCCAGGCTTCCGCCTGATAGGGCTGCGGCAGACCTTTGCTCTGCCGCCCCAGTGGGGTGCCGAGTTTCTTCTTCAGGCTGTCGATGCCGGTGACCTGGGTGCGCAGCAGGTCGGCGATGGCCTCAGTCCCTTCGGCATAGCGGGCGTTGGGGAAGCTTTGCAACTGCGCGGCGAGGCCGTCCTGGCTTTGCCATTGGCTCAAGACGTTGGCGGAGAGCGTTTGCTGATGGTCGCCGATGGCCGTCAGCAGCGGGCAGTAGCGACTCTTCTGGGTGGCGTCGTTGAGGTCGAGCGCCGGATCGAACAAGACATATTCATAGGCGGTCAGGCCCTGGACCACCACGCTGGATTTATTCAGGTCGGCCGGCGTCAGCTGCGGTTTGCTCTTCAGCAGGGTTTCCACCTGGCGCGCGACCAGGTTCTTCTTGTCCGGCCAGAACTGGATTTGCCAGGCCCGATTACCTTCCGTCAACGGGCCGAGCAGCAGCGGTTGCAGCCCGGCCCAGGCACTCTGCGCGGTGAAGAAGGCCTGGCGTGCGGCAGTCAGGTCCTGACTGCCGGCGCAGAAGGCCTTGGCGCTGGTCGCGAGCTGGCGGTCGGCCTCGACCCAGGCACTGTAGGTCGGCAGCAGCACGCCCTCGGTGAGGGCGGCACTGGTCTTGCTCTGCGGGTCGGAGGGGGCACAGGCACTCAGGGCCAGGCCGCTGAGGACGGCGGCGAAGACGGCGGTAAGTCGGTGGGGGCGCAGCATGCTCGGCTCCTTACAGGGAGTTCAGGAAAGCCAAGAGCGCGGCGCGCTGCTCGGCATCGAAGGTCAGTACGTGTTGCTTGGCCGCTTCGGCCTCGCCACCGTGCCAGAGGATAGCCTCCAGCAGGTTGCGGGCGCGGCCGTCATGCAGAAACTGGGTGTGGCCGTTGACCGTTTCGGTCAGGCCGATGCCCCACAGCGGCGGGGTACGCCATTCGCTGCCGCTGGCTTGAAACTCCGGGCGATTGTCAGCCAGGCCGGCGCCCATGTCATGGAGCAGCAGGTCGCTGTAGGGGCGAATCAACTGATTGGCCAGCTCGGGTTCGGCGGCATCCGCCGCGGTGCTGAACTGCGGGGTATGGCATTGCTGGCAGCCGGCCTGGTGGAACAGTCCCTTGCCGGCCAGCACCTGCAGGTCGTCGACCCGACGGCGGGCCGGCACGCCGAGGTTGCGGCTGTAGAACAGCACTTGGGCGAGGATATAGTCGCTGACCTCCGGCACGCCGCCCTTGGCTGCGGCCCGGCAGGCGGTCTGGGTGGCGCTGCAGTCATCCAGCGGCCGCAGGCTGGTGGTCAGGCCCATATCACCGGCGAAGGCGTGGACGTTCTGCTGGTTCAGCGTCGGCTGCCCGGCTTTCCAGCCGAAACGGCCGAGTACGGTCTGCGCCTGGGCGTCGTCCCAGACGTAGTTGGGTCGCCCGGAAACGCCTTGCGCCTTGGCGTTTTGTGCCGCGGCGTTGGCGAGGATGGCGGCTTCGGGAATCGCCTCGAGCAGGCCGAGGCCAATCATCGGCGGGGCGATGCGGGCGGAGAGTTGGGTGTCCGGATGCAGCTCGCCGTAGCCGAGCTGGCTGATCTGCAGTCGGGGTTGGCGCAGCTCCACGCTGCTGCCGTCGCGCAAGCGTACGGGGACGCTCCGGTAGTCCACCCGCACCTTGCCTTCCGGGGCCACGCCGGGGATGGCCATGTCCTGCAGTTGGCCGCCGTAGACCGGCTCGGGCAGCACGCCTTGGCGCTGCAGGATCTGCGCCTGCTCGGCGCCGGCGGGAATCGACAGGCGCACCAGCATCGACACCGCATTGACGGCCTCGGCGCTCGGCGGGTGGCCGCGGCCGTCCTTGATATGGCAGCCCTGGCAGGCATTGGTGTTGAACAGCGGGCCGAGGCCATCGCGGGCAATGGTGGTCGATGGGGCTATGACCCAGGGGTTGCGGAAGAAGCTGTTGCCGACGCTGAAGTCCAGGCGGCGCAGCGGCGAGAGGTTCGCGGCGGGCTGGGAGAAGGCGTTGTGATCGCTCTTGCGCACTGTGGCGCTGCCGGCGGACAGGGCTTCGCCGGGCTCGGCTTGGCTAAAACGCGGCGCGTCATCGCACGCGGCCAGGCCAAGCGCCAGCAGCAGTAAGGGCAGGAGAGAGAACAGGCGGGGCATTGGCAACGATCCAGGCCACGGAATCAGGCGCGCAAGCTTATCAGGCTAAGGGAATTCGAATAAGAGGGATTAGCGTTTACGAGGAGGGCGAAATGTCGCGCCTGGTTTGCTGGCTGCTTGGCATGCAGGCGAAAAAAAACGGATGCGCCTTGTGGGCGCATCCGTTGCCAGTGCCGAGGTATCAGAACTGGTGGTCGGCGGTATCCGGGTTCAGGTCGCTGATGCCCAGTTTGCCCGCGGCCTGTTCGATCGCAGCGGTCTGTTTGACCAGGGCGGCGATGGCATCCCGCACGACCAGCTGGCCGGCGCTGTTGTCGGCGGCGATCAGTTGATCGAAGTGCTGGCCATTATTGGCGCTGTCTACCAGGGCTTGCAGTTTGCCTTCGCTGGCGGCCAGGTCGGCTTGCAGGGTGGCGTCGCTGGCCGGATCGGTTTTGGCCACCAGGGACGCCAGGCTCGGGCCGCTCAGGGTGGTGCCGTCGGCCTTCTTGTACTCGCCGAGGTAGACGTTGCGGATGCCCTTGGCGTTGTAGAAGTGCGAGTTGTGGGTGTTGTCGCTGAAGCAGTCGTGCTCGTCTTCCGTGGAGTTGGCTTCCAGGGCGACCTTCATGCGCTCGCCAGCCAGTTCGCCGAGCGACAGGCTGCCCATGCCGAAGAGCATTTTGCGCAGGCCGTTCTCGGCCGAATCGGCGACCAGGGTCGCGCGGTAGTTGTCGGCAACGCCGGCTTGCCACTGCACCACCATCCCATTCAGGTCGCTGACCAGCAGGTCGGTGGCGGCTTTCAGGTAGGCGCCGCGGCGATCGCAGTGGCCGTTGCCGCAGTCATTGCCGGTGGCGTAGTCGGTTGCAGGGCGTTCGCCCGCGCCAGGGCCGGTGCCATGCAGGTCTTGGCCCCAGAGCAGAAATTCGATGGCGTGGTAGCCGGTGGCGACGTTGGCTTCGGAACCGCCCAGTTCGTTCAGGCTGGCCAGTTTTTCGCCGGTGATTTCGGTCACGTCGAGCTGGTCTTCGCCGACCTGGACCTGGGTGTTGGCGATGATGTTGGCGGTGGCGCCCGGGTTGCCCTGCGCGTGCGGAGTGTCGGCGGCGACGTAGTCGATCAGGCCTTCGTCCAGCGGCCAGGCGTTCAGTTGACCTTCCCAGTCATCGACTACCGGGTTGCCGAAGCGAAACACTTCGCTCTGCATATAGGGCGCGCGGGCGGCCAGCCAGGCTGCGCGGGCGGCTTTCAGCGTCTCGTCATTCGGGTTAGCGAGCAGGGCGTCCACCGCAGTCTGCAGCGCTTTGCCGGTGCTGGCAGCGTCGCTGAACACGGCCAGGGCGACATCGGCGTAATGGTTGACCACCGCTTTGGCGGCCGCTTCATCGAGCTTGCCGGCGCTCGCGGCTGGAGTGCTGGTGCTGCTGGCAGCCGGGGCCGCCGCTTGGGTTGCTGGGGCTTTGTCTTCGCCACAACCGGCGAGAGAAATAGCAATGGCCAGCAGGCTGGCAGTGGCCAGAGGCATACGAATCATGGCGAAGTCCTTTGCGTCTAAAGATGAGAACGGTACGCGTTGCGCGTGTGAAACCGCGACATAATGCGAAAGATTTGCATTTTGTGCAAAGGGCCAGCGCGGCTATTTGTTCTTATAGGGCGTGCGCCAGTTCTGCTCTGCACGACGCGGTGCCGCTAGAATGCCGGCATCCTCAGTTCTTATGGAGAAGCCTGCATGAGCCTGACCAGCGTCGCGGTCTTGGTTGTTTTGTTCCTTCTCGCCGCTTATGCGGTGATTCTCTACAACGCCTTGGTGCGTCTGAAGCATGGGCTGAGCAAGGCCTGGGCGAACATCGAGGTACTGCTCAAGCAGCGCCACGATGAGCTGCCCAAGCTGGTGGAGACCTGCAAGCACTACATGCAGCACGAACGCGGCACCCTGGAACAGGTGATCCGCGCCCGTAACGCGGTGGCCAGCGCCCGCGAGCAGGGCGATGTGGGCGCCCTGGGGCTGGCGGAAAGCGGCCTGCGGGCCGGGCTCGGGCAGTTGTTCGCCTTGGCCGAGAACTATCCGCAGCTGAAAGCCAACGAGAGCTTCCAGTTTCTCCAGCAGCGCATCAGCGGCCTGGAGAACGGCATCGCCGACCGGCGTGAGCTGTACAACGAAGCGGTCAACCTGAACAACGTGCGCATCGAGCAGTTTCCCGACCTGATCATCGCCGGCCTGTTTGGCTTCAAGGCCGCCGAGTTGCTGGAGTTCAGCGAGGCCCAAAAGGCCGACATCGACCTCAAAGCCTTGTTCGGTTAAGTCGTGGAGATTCAAGAACTGGCGTTAAGCCTGGCGTTCAGCGTCGGCGCCTGCGCAGGCGGTGCCTGGTGGTGTTTGCGGCGCTTGGCCGAAGCCCGCCATTTGCTGGATACCCCGACCTCGAAGATCCGCTCGGCGGCGCAAGGCTATGTCGAGTTTTACGGTGTGCTGGAGCCGCTGCCGGAGGCACCGATCCATGGCCCGCTGACGGGTAAAGCTTGCCTGTGGTGGCGCTTCAAGATCGAGGAATACAGCAGCAACGGCAAGGGCCGCTCGTGGCGTCAGGTCGAGAGCGGTAGCAGTGAAGCTTGGCTGCGGATGGCCGATGCAACCGGTGACTGCCTGATCGATCCGCTAGGGGCGCAGGTGAGCCCGGCGACGCGTGAGGTCTGGAAGGGTAACCTGCGGCACCCCCGTAGCCTGACCCAAGGTGGGATATTCGGCTGGTTGGCCAGCGACAAGGATTACCGCTACACCGAGGAGCGCCTGCACGTGGGCGAGCCGTTGTATGCCATCGGCGACTTCTGCACCTCCGGCGGCGGCCGTCAGGGCTTCGATCCGAGTGCCGCGCAGAGCAGCGTGATCCGTGAATGGAAGGGCGACTTCGCCGGCCTCTTGCAGCGCTTCGATAGCGACCGCGACGGTCAGTTGGATGAGCATGAGTGGAATCGCGTGCGCCTGGCCGCGCAGTTGGAAGCCGAGGATCGGCATCGGCAGGTGAGCGTGCAACCGGCACAGAACCATCTGGCCCGGCCGCGGGAAGCGCAGCCGTTTATCCTGTCCAGCTATGGTGAGGACGACTTGGCCCGGCGCTTCTATTGGCAGGCCGCCGCGGCGGCTGTGCTGTGTCTGCTCGGCGCGCTGGCGACGGCGTATTTGCTGGGCATTGCCGCTTTATAAGCGCGAGCAGAACGCGCTCCCGCGCAAAGCCGTAAATAAAAAAACGCCGATTCAGACTGGGTGAAAACCTAGCAGTCTGAGCCGTGGATGAAGACAATGCCCGTCTCGAGCGATACGGGCATTGTCGTTTCTGGGCTATAGCCAGGGCGAAGCACGCAACCAAGGCCGTGTGTTTCCGATTTCACTGGACGAACTGATTCCCGCGGAGCATCTGGTGCGGGTGGATGATGGCCAGGCGGCGCGCCACCGTCGAACACCCCGTCGGCAAGCGGAAGCAGTGGCTGTTCGGCACCGGCCGCGTCCTGTTGCGCCAGTTAAAGGGCGCTCGCACCGAAAAGGCCTTGGCCGTGCCAGCCTACAACCTCAAATGGGCGGTCAAGGTGCTGGGGGAGCTGAACGCATCGCGCCGATGGGCTCAAACGCCGCTTTTCCCATCATCATCCGCACAAAAGCAAACGCCCCGAACAGGTCGGAGCGTTTGCTTGGCCCACTCTCAGCGAGTTTTCACAGGGTCTGAGTTAGCGGGTTTTTCTGGGCTTAGAGGCCGGTCTTAGGCGGCGTAGTTTTTCGCTACGAAGTCCCAGTTGACCAGGTTCCAGAACGCTTCGACATACTTCGGACGCAGGTTGCGGTAGTCGATGTAGTAGGCGTGTTCCCACACGTCGCAGGTCAGCAGCGGGGTGTCGCCGCTGGTCAGCGGGCAGCCGGCGCCGATGGTGCTGGCCAGGGCCAGGGAGCCGTCGGCCTTCTTCACCAGCCAGCCCCAGCCGGAGCCGAAGGTGCCGATGGAGGTCTTGCTGAACTCTTCCTTGAACTTGTCGAAGGAGCCGAACGCCGCGTTGATGGCCTCAGCCAGTGCACCAGTCGGTTGGCCGCCGGCGTTTGGCGCCATGCAGTTCCAGTAGAAGGTGTGGTTCCACACTTGCGCGGCGTTGTTGAAGATGCCGCCCGCAGAGGTCTTGACGATCTCTTCCAGGGTTTTGCCTTCGAACTCGGTGCCCGGCACCAGGTTGTTCAGGTTCACGACGTAGGTGTTGTGATGCTTGTCGTGGTGGTATTCGAGGGTTTCAGCAGAAATGTGCGGCTCGAGGGCGTTTTTCGCGTACGGCAGCGGTGGCAATTCGAAAGCCATGGTCTATCTCCTACTCAGGTCAGGTGCGGTCAGGTCAGGTGCGGTGAGCGCGAGGCCGTTCACGGGCGGCCAGATATACGGCGGGGAGTTTGTACTCTTTGCGCCGTGGACTCGGGATCATAGCACCGGGTCTGTGGCATAACCACGCAACAACTGTGTGGAAAAGGCCGTGCAGGCCGAGTGCAGAGGCCGATGCCAGGGCCATCGCCGCGGCGCAAGGGCCTTAGAGTGCCGGCTTGAGCTGACCCCTCAGTCAGTGATCAGTTGCCCGGCCACGGCAAACATCATCAGCGCGACGCTCAGGTCGAGCAGGCGCCAGGTCGTGGGGCGGGCCAGCCAGGGCGCGAGCCAGGCTGCGCCGAGGGCCAGGGTGAAAAACCAGAGCAAGGAGGCGCTGGCGGCGCCCAGGGCATAGGCGCCGGGGACGCTTTGCTGGGCGCCGAGCGAGCCGATCAGCAGCACGGTGTCCAGGTACACATGGGGATTGAGCAGGGTCACCGCCAGGGCTGTCAGCAGCACCGCACGACGCGAACGCGGGCCGGCTTTGGTGGCTTCGCTCAAGGCCTGTGGGTTGAGGGCGCGGCGCAAGGCTTTGACCCCATACCAGAGCAGGAAGGCTGCACCGCCCCAGCGGGCGCCCCCTAGCAGCACGGGATTTTGCGCGAGCAGGGTGGCCAGGCCGAATACCCCGGCGGCGACCAGCAGCGCATCACAGAGTACACAAAGCGCCGCCACCGGCAGGTGATGCTCGCGGCGCAGGCTCTGGGCCAGGACAAACGCATTTTGCGCACCTAGGGCGACGATCAGCCCGGCGGCCACCAGCAAACCATTCAGATAACTTTGCCACATGAGGCATCTCCTCTTCGATGCTGGCGAGTCTGCTGTTGCTGGCTGTATAAGGAAAACAAATCCTGCTGATCGCTCATTAGGAGAATTGATTTTGTTCGATTACAAACTGTTGTCTGCCTTGGCCGCCGTGGTGGAGCAGGCCGGGTTTGAACGGGCCGCGCAGGTGCTGGGCTTGTCGCAGTCGGCGGTGTCGCAGCGGATCAAGTTGCTCGAGGCGCGCGTCGGCCAGCCGGTGCTGGTACGGGCCACGCCGCCGGCACCGACGGAAATCGGCCGGCGGCTGCTTAACCATGTGCAGCAGGTGCGGCTGCTCGAGCGCGACTTGCAGGGCCAGGTGCCGGCGCTGGACGAAGGCGGTCTGCCGGAGCGCCTGCGCATCGCCTTGAATGCCGACAGCCTGGCGACCTGGTGGGCGCAGGCGGTCGCTGAGTTTTGCGCGAGCCATCGGGTGCTGCTGGATCTGGTGGTGGAGGACCAGGACGTCGGCCTCAAGCGCATGCGCGCCGGTGAGGTGGCCGCCTGTGTCTGCGCCAGTGACCGCCCGGTCTCCGGGGCGCGCAGCCTGGCGTTGGGGGCGATGCGTTATCGAGCCTTGGCCAGCCCGGGGTTTCTCGCCCGGCATTTTCCTACCGAGGTGACGCCGGCGGCCCTGGCGCGGGCGCCGGCCATCGTCTTCGGCCCGGACGATCTGTTGCAGCATCGCTATCTGGCGGCGCTCGGTGTCGAGGGCGGTTTTATCCACCACCTCTGCCCCTCCTCGGAGGGGTTTATCCGCCTGGCCGAAGCCGGGCTGGGCTGGGGGCTGGTGCCAGAGCTACAGGTGCAGCGGGAACTGGCGCGGGGCGAGTTGGTTGAGCTGTTGCCGCAGCAGCCGATCGATGTGCCGCTGTATTGGCACCACTGGCGTAATGGCGGTGAATTGCTCGGCGAACTCACCGCCCATCTGCTCCGCACGGCCGCCCGGACTCTGGTGCCGGCCGCTGTGTAGGCTGGGTAGAGCCTGCGCAAGCCAGCTCCTGTCGCTGCTGGGTTTCGCCTAAAAACGGCGCTACCCAGCCTACGAAACCAGGCTCTTGCCCGAGCCCTGCATACTCCAGCAGATGCCGCACGGCCATGCCTGGCGCCAAGTCGAATGCACAAGGCTGCTGCCCCATGTTCGGCGTCGTAAGTCAGAGGCTTGGCTCGCGACGCCACGGCACAAGGCTGCGGCTCCTTGCTACAGTCGTGGGCATAATCACCACGACAACCACGGGGGCGGGTAATGAAGATTCTGGTGACCGGCGCGAGCGGCTTTATCGGTGGGCGCTTCGCCCGTTTCGCCCTGGAGCAGGGGCTGACGGTGCGGATCAACGGCCGGCGGCCGGAGGCGGTGGAGCATCTGGTCAAGCGGGGTGCCGAGTTTGTCCAGGGCGATCTGGCCGACCCTCTGTTGGTCCAGCGGCTCTGTCAGGGTGTCGAGGCCGTGGTGCATTGCGCCGGTGCCGTGGGCGTCTGGGGTGACTACCAGCACTTCTATCAGGCGAATGTCGCGGTCACCGAAAACGTCGTCGAGGGCTGCCTGAAACAGCAGGTGCGGCGGTTGCTGCATCTGTCCTCGCCGTCGATCTATTTCGATGGCCAGGCGCATGTCGGGATCAAGGAAGAGCAGGTACCCAAGCGCTTTTCCGATCATTACGGCGCGACCAAGTATCTGGCCGAGCAAAAGGTCTTCGGCGCCGAGGAGTTTGGCCTGGAGGTGATTGCCTACCGCCCGCGCTTCGTCACCGGCGCCGGCGACACCAGCATCTTCCCGCGGTTGATCGAGATGCAGCGCAAGGGCCGGTTGTCGATCATCGGCAACGGCCTGAACCGGGTCGACTTCACCAGCATGCAAAACCTCAACGATGCGCTGTTCAGTGGCCTGCTGGCCGCCGGGCCGGCGCTGGGCAAGGTCTACAACATCAGCAACGGCGCGCCGGTGCCACTCTGGGATGTGGTCAATTACGTGCTGCGCCAACTCGAGCTGCCGCCCGTCACCCGGCATCTACCCTATGGCGTGGCGTACGCGGCGGCAGCGCTGAACGAAGCGTTCTGCAAGGTGTTGCCGGGGCGTCCGGAACCCAGCCTGTTCCGCCTCGGGGTGGCGGTGATGGCCAAGGACTTCTCGCTGGATATCGGCCGCGCGCAACAGTACTTGGACTATGACCCGCAGGTCAGTGTATGGGCCGCGTTGGACGAGTTCTGCCAATGGTGGAAAGCGCTGCAGCAACCCTGAGTGAGCCCGCGAGTCAGCCGCGCAGCGGGCCGGCGTACTGGGTGTATTTGGCGATCAACTCCGCTTCGCTCAGCACCGGCGGCGGAGGTGGCGCCAAGCGCAGGCCGCTGAGTTGGCTCAGGCGCGCGCCCAGCTCCCGGGTTTCATCGACTGTCGAGTCGGCGCAGGCCGTCAGCATGCTGATTATTGCGCCAGGCTGGCTCAGGCGGATATCCAGCGCCTGTTCCTGGCGTATGCGGCGGCGCAGCAGTTGCATGCAGTCGAGTACAGCCTTGGTCAGTTCCATGCGATCTCTCCCCCAATGACGTGAGCTCCAGCGAGCTCGAAGCCGGCTGACTCGGTGACCGGCAGCTCTTTGGCCGGTAACGCCTGGCCCGGCAAAGAGGCGGCGTAGACACTTTGTCAGCTCCCCTACGGGATTTAGCAAATGCTGTACCAGTTCACCGAATGAGGAACTGCGCGGCCTGGGGATGGTCACTGGACAGGTTCGCGCGCCTCGTCGGTGCGCCGCGCACTGGCTTGGCGCGCCGCTGAAGCGCTGCGCGCGAACCGGTATACTGCGCGTCATCCCGCCCTCTTTGTGTGCCCCTGAAGGTTTACCCATGCGTAACGATGCCCTCGACGAACTGGATAGCGTGCCCAGCCTGACCACCGATGCTCGCGATCGAGACTTCGCTCATGAGCCGGAGCCGGCCGAGCGCAGCCCCGCCTATGGCCGCGGCAATGGGCCGGTGGTGGTGAAAGGTGCCAGTACCGGACCGTTATGGGCGCTGGTGGGGGCTCTGGTGATAGCCCTGGGCGGCCTCGGTTGGTGGAGCCACCAGCAGATCGAGCTGATGAGCCAGCAACTGGTGGCCACCCAGGAAAGCTTCGCGCGGATCAGTGAGGAAGCGGCTGGGCGAATTCAGGACATCTCCGGCAAGGTGGTGGCCACCGAGTCCAGCGTGACCAGCGGCAGCGAAGCGCTCCGGCTCAAGGTCAAGCAGTTGGAGAACAAGGTGGCTGAGCTGAGCAAGCAGCAGCAAAGCGTCAGCACCCAGCAAAACGGGCAAGGCAAGCGTGTCGAGCAACTGGCCGTCGACCTGAAGGCTCAGCAGGACTCCGCCAGCCAGTTGGACGGCAAGCTGAAAAGCCTGGCCGGCGAGCAGATTGCGCTGAAGGCCGCGCAAGACGAGCAAGCCAAGCTGGACAGCCAGCTCAAGAGCCTGGGCGGCGAGGTTGCGGCGCTGAAAAAGCTCGGTAACCCGAACCCGGCCATCAGCCGCCTGGAGCAGGATCTGCTGGTGCTCAAGAGCGAGCAGGAAAACCGTCCGGCAGCCAACAGCACCAGCGAGTTCGATGCCTTCCGCGCGCAGATGACGCGCAACATCAGCACCCTGCAGAGCCAGGTGCTGAACCTGCAGCAGCAGCTCAACGCACGGTAGGTTGGTGCTGAGCACCGCGATGCCCAACCTGTAGGAGCGGATTTATCCGCGAACAGGAGCGACTCGGTGCTGCCCCCATCGCAAATAAATTCGCTCCTACAGTCGCGGGTAGTCGAGGTAGCCGACCGGGCCGGTGCCGTAGAAGCTCTCCGGGCGCGGCTCGTTCAGCGGCGCGTCCTGCGCCAGGCGCGCCGGCAGGTCCGGGTTGGCGATGAAAGGAATGCCGAAGGCCACGGCATCCGCCGCGCCGCTGGCCAGCAGGGCATTGGCGCTGTCCTTGGTGAAGCGTTCGTTGGCGATAAACACGCCGCCAAAGGCTTCTTTCAGTTCGGCGCTGATGCTGTCTTCGCCTTGCTTCTCGCGGGTGCAGATAAAGGCGATGCCGCGCTTGCCCAGCTCGCGTGCCACGTAGCCGAAGGTCGCCGAGCGATTGGAGTCGCCCATATCGTGACTATCGGCACGCGGCGCCAGGTGCATGCCCACGCGGCCGGCGTCCCACACCGAGAGCACGGCGTCGGTCACTTCCAGCAGCAAGCGGGCACGGTTCTCCAGCGAGCCACCGTACTGGTCGCTGCGCCGGTTGGTGCTGTCCTGCAGGAACTGGTCGAGCAGGTAGCCGTTGGCGCCGTGGATTTCCACGCCGTCGAAGCCGGCGGCCTTGGCATTCTCGGCAGCGTGGCGGTAGGCCTCGACTATGTCGGCGATTTCCTCGGTCTCCAGGGCACGCGGGGTGGGGTACTCACGCAATGGCCGTAGCAGGCTGACATGGCCTTTGGCGGCGATGGCGCTGGGTGCGACCGGGGCTTCACCGTCGAGGAACGACGGGTCGGAGATCCGCCCGACGTGCCACAGCTGCAGGAAGATCCGCCCGCCGTTGGCATGCACGGCCTTGGTGATGTTGCTCCAGCCGCGCACCTGCGCAGCGGACCAGATGCCGGGGGTGTTGGGGTAGCCGACACCCATGGGCGTCACCGAGGTGGCTTCGCTGAGGATCAGCCCGGCCGATGCGCGTTGGGCGTAGTACTCGGCCATCAAGGCATTTGGCACGCGGCCTTCGTCGGCGCGGCAGCGGGTCAGCGGCGCCATGATGATGCGGTTTTTCAGTTGCAGATCGCCAATAGTTATGGGGTCGAAAAGGCTAGTCATGGGGTGGATCCTCCGGTCTGGGTACTGCATGAAGTCATAGGTCGAGTAGCGGTTCGAGCTCGGTTCTTTGCCCGGCCGCGAAGCCCAGTAGGCTGGGGCTCAGGGCCAGTACGGCCAGCACAGCGGCGGCCACCTCGGGCAGCAGGCCCAGGATCACGAATGCCGTGGTGCCGATGGCCAGCGCGGACACAGCGCGGACGAGAAGCGCAGTAGGCATGTGCCTGCTCCTTGAATCGGCTGGCTATGGCGGGAGGCCGTGAGTTACAGCTCTTCGCTCAGCTGGCGAAGGAATTCGGTGATGAGCGCTTCATTGCGTTTGAAGAAACTCCATTGGCCGACTTTGTGGCTGGTCACCAGCCCGGCGCGCTGCAAGGTCGCCAGATGCGCCGAGACGGTGGACTGCGAGAGGCCGGTGCGCTGGTCGAACTTGCCGGCGCAGACGCCGATCTCGAACGGATGCTCCTGCTCGACGAAGTACTTCTCCGGGTCCTTCAGCCAATGCAGCATGTCGCGGCGCACCGGGTGCGCCAGGGCTTTGATGATTTCGTCGAGGTCGATGGTCATGTTCGGGCACCTGTGCGGCTGTACCGCTAAATCGCAATGGAGCGGACTGTATATCGTCACTTCACGATATACAGATTGTTTGCGCCGATACTGACTATCGATGGCTTCGATGCCGGGCAACCTGGGACTCACCGGCCATGGCCGGCCGCCGATACCCAGGATGGCCGTCCGGCAGTAAGCTGGATGCCATGAACTATCTCGCACACCTTCATCTCGGCGGTTCGCAACCGGCGCAATTGCTCGGCAGCCTGTACGGCGACTTCGTCAAAGGCCCCTTGGTTGGGCACTATCCGGCGGATATCGAGGCGGCGATCCGTCTGCATCGGCGCATCGATGTATTTACCGACAGTCATCCGCGTGTGTTGCAGGCCAAGGCGCGCTTCCCTGCGGAGCGGCGGCGTACGGCGGGGATTCTGCTCGACCTGTTCTTCGATCATTGCCTGGCGCAGCACTGGCAAGATTATGCCGACGAGCCGTTGCCGTGCTTTACCTCGCGGGTTTATCGGGTGCTGGCGGCGGAGCCGGCGTTGCCTGCGCGGCTGGCGCGCATCGCCCCGCGCATGGCGGCGCAGGACTGGCTGGGCAGCTATCAGGAGTTTGCGGTGCTCGAGCAGGTGCTGCAGGGGATGCGTCGGCGGCTGTCACGGCCGCAGCTGCTGGATGGCGCGCTGGATGAACTGGCAGCCTTGTACCAGCCGCTCAGCGAGGACTTCCGGCAGTTTTACCCGGATGTGCAGGCGTTTGCGCGCAGGCAAATCGATGCGCCATGATGCGCCGAATCTGACCCTTTCCAAGCGCAGTTCAAGCGGCGCTGCGCAACGGTTCGGCTTCACCGTAGAGCGCGTTGCCGACGGCCAGATGCGCCTGTTTGGCCAGCTCGCTGCGCGACAGTCCGGCGGTCGCGATGGGTGTCAGCAGCTGCACCTGGACGGCGGCCAAGTCGCTGGAAAGCAGGCGAATCAGGTGCGAGAGCAGGTCATCCTCGCCGATAAAGGGCGCAATCGCGCAGTCCAGCTGGCCGTCGCGCAGGTAACGAATCGCCACCGGTTGCAAGGGCACGCCGGCCTCGATGGCACTGTTCAATAACCGCCCGTGAAAGTTGCGCAACGCGCTGCCATCGGTGGTGGTGCCTTCCGGAAAGATCAGCAGGTCGCGGCCTTGCTGCAGATGCTCCGCCAGTTGCCGGTTGAGCAGGCCGCTATCGCCCGAGCCGCGGCGGATGAACAAGGTGCCGGCCTTCTTCGCCAGCCAGCCCGCCACCGGCCAGCTACGCACTTCGGCCTTGGACAGGAAGGACAGCGGCGCCAACATCCCCAGCAGCGGGATATCGGTCCAGGACACATGGTTGCTGAGCCAGAGCATCGGCTGGCGCGGCAGTTCGCCCTGGACCTCGACCTGGAAGGGCAGCGCCGCGCTCAGCCGCAGCAGATACCAGCGGGTCAGGCGTTGCCGGGTGTGGCGCAGATCGCGCAGTTTCAGGCGCTCCAGCAGGCTCATCCAACTGGCCAGCAGCAGGCCCAGTCCGATCACCGCCAGCAGACGGGCGATGCGCAGCCACAGCCGCAGCTTGCCCATCACACGGCGGCCTTGAAGTGGCGGGCGTAGCGCGGGCACAGCTCGTCGCGCTTGAGCAGGATGAACACGTCGGCGACCTGGAAGTCCGGGTCCCAGCAGGGCTCGCCGCAGATCTTCGCGCCCAGGCGCATATAGGCCTTGAGCAGCGGCGGCATCTCGGCGATGACGTTGCCCGGTAGATCCAGCGCCGGCAGCGGGGTTTTCGGCTCGGCACGCAGGTGTTCGGTGCACAGGTAACGCTCGCGCAGGCGCTGCATGATCGCCTGGGCCTGGATGCCGCCGTCCTGCATGGAGATGCTGGCGCAGCCCATCAGGTAGCTGTAGCCGCCCTCATTCAAGACTTCGGCCAGCTCGCCCCAGAGCACGGCGATGGTGCCGCCGTTGCGGTAAGCCGGGTCGACACAGGTGCGGCCGATCTCCAGCACCGGGCCTTGCAGATGGGCGAGGCCGTGCAGGCTGAACTCCTCTTCGCTGTAGAAGCGACCGAGGCTGCGGGCGGCCTGATGATCGAGCAGACGGGTGGTGGCGACCAGGCGCCCGCTGTTCAGGTCGCGCACGCCGATGTGCGCGCAGTGGCTGTCGTAGTCATCCATGTCCAGGCCGAGTTCGGCGCCTTTCAGTTTGGCGTCGAACTCTGTGCTGAATACGCTGAAGCGCAGTGCCTGGGCTTCCCGTAGTGCGCGCGGGCCAATCAGGCGTTCGGCCTGCAGGCGGCGTTCCTGGGTGTTGTGGTCACGAGTGCGGGCAATCTGGGTCATCTATGAGCCTCCGTTACAGGCCGTGTGAAACCTACTGCGGGCTTCGCGCGTTATACGGCCTGGTTAGCCAGCCTTATGCGGGTTGCGGCCAAGCGACTTTGTTGTGCAAGCTCACCTTAGGTAGCCCCGGTGTCACCTCCATTAAGCTTTGGTGATGCTTGTATGACAGCGAACAAGGAACCCCCCATGCACTGGCAACGACTGCTCGAAACCCGCGAGCGCCTGCCCGCACTGCCCGCCCTGGAAGATTGGTACGCCGCGCTGCTGGCGCAGCTCGAGGAGGGCGTCAGCCCGTTCGAGTTGGCGCTGCTCGGCGGGCGCTTGGCGGCCACGCCGGGCTTGGCCTTTCTCGCGGGCTATCAGGGGGCGCTGCGGGCATTGTGGCCGTCGGCGCCTTGGACCCTCGGCGCACTGTGCGTGACCGAGAACAAAAGCGTGCGCCCGGCGGATATGCACACGCGCCTGGACGGGCTGACGCTGCACGGGCGCAAGGATTTCGTCACCGCCGCCGAGGCCGCCGACTGGTTGCTGGTGGCCGCGCGCAGCGAGATGAACGGTGCCGCGCCGCAGTTGGCCTTATGCGTGACCCACAGCGGCGCGCCGGGCGTGCGTATCGAGCCCTTGCCGGCGCTGTCTTTGATGCCGGATATCGGCCACGCCCGTTTGCATCTGGACGGCGCCCAGTGCGAACGCCTGGCGGGCGATGGCTGGGCTGCTTACGTGAAACCTTTCCGCAGCCTCGAAGACCTGCACGTGCTCAGTGCCATCGGCGCCTGGCTGTATGGCATAGGTCAGGAGCACGGCTGGCCACTGGCGCTCAGATTGCGCTTGCTCGGTGTGCTCGGCGGTTGCGCCGAAGTGGCGCGGCAGGGCGCCACGGCGCCGGCCAGCCATCTGTTGTTGGCCGGCGTATTCGCTCAGTTCGGCGCGCTGAAAACCGAACTGACGGCGGCATTTGCCGCTGGCCCGGCGGAGTTGGCGGCACTCTGGCAGCGCGATAGCACGCTGTTGGAAATCGCCCGGGGGCCAAGGCTCAAGCGCTTGGAAAACGCGCTGGCGGCGTTGGCGCTGGCTTGAGTCCCGCGCCTGTTTGAGTACGTGCGCGCGTGGATGAACATTTAGGCTGCGTGCGGGTCGCTCTGGCCGCTGACAAAGCGCGCCGAATGCCCCGCATATGCGGCGTGTTAGGCGCTGTTTTCCGTCATCTGGCCCGTGCTAGGGTTTGCTTCTTCTGCCAATCAGAGGCCGCTCAATGCCCGCTCACCTGTTCCGCCGCCTATGCCTCGCCAGCTGCCTGAGTGCCACGGCCAGCCTGGTTCACGCCGAAACCTGGCCCGCCGCCGATTGGGCGAGCGCACCCAGCGCGCCCAGCCCGGCCATCGAGGCCCTGGAGGCCTACGCCTTTCCCGTCCGCGATGACGCGACCCGAAAGGGTGTCCGCACCGATGCGCTGCTGGTGATCCGCGACGGGGAAATCGTCTACGAGCGCTATGCCAGCCCGACCAAGGCCGAGACTCCGCACCTGACCTGGTCGGTGAGCAAGAGCCTGATGGCCGCCACCCTGGGTACGGCCTATGGCAACGGGCGCTTCAAGCTGGATGACCCGGTGGCCAAGTTCTACCCGCCGTTCGCCGGGCATCCGGACGTCAAGCTCGGCCATCTGCTGAACTGGGCCTCCGGTCTGGCCTGGGAGGAGGGGTACGAATATGCGCCGCTGAAATCCACCGTGGTGGCGATGCTCTACACCCGTGGCCGCGCCGATATGGCGGCGTATGCGGCGAGCATCGATCAGGAAGTCACGCCCGGCACCCGCTTTCGCTACTCCAGTGGCGACAGCAACCTGCTCTCGGCCGCCTTGAAGGGTGCGGTCGGCGAGCCGGCGTACAAGCATTACCCCTGGACCGCGCTGTTCGAGCCGCTTGGAATCACCAGTGCGGTATGGGAAGCCGATGCCAGCGGCACCTTCGTCGCGTCCTCCTACGCGTATATGACCGCCCGCGATCTGGGCCGGGTCGGCCTGCTGATGCAGCGCGACGGGCGTTGGGGCGAGCGCCAGCTGTTGCCGAAGGCCTGGATTGCGTTCAACCGCACGCCGTTCGCCAATTACCAGCCGTCTGCCGAGACCGCCGGTGACGCGGTGCCGGGTGGTCAGTGGTGGCTGAACGCGGCGCTGGCGGGTGCCGCCAAGCCTTGGCCCGATGTGCCGGAAGATACCTTCGCCGCGCTCGGCCACTGGGGGCAGGCGCTCTATGTGTTGCCGAGCGAGAAACTGGTGATAGTCCGCTATGGCGATGATCGCGACACAAGCTACCAGCACAACCAACTGCTGAAACTCGCGCAGGCGGCTTTCGCTGTGGAGGTCAACCCATGAGCGCCTTTATCAGACGTCGCCCGTTCACCAGCCTGTTGCTGCTGATCGTCATCGGGCTGGCCTTGCTCGGCTGGCAGAATCGCGTTCATCTCGTGGCGTTCCCCGGCATCATCGGGGCTTACTCGGCCAAGGAATACTGTTCCTGTCGCTATGTGATGGATAACCCGGCGGACTACTGTCTGGGCTACGTCAAACAGTATGTGCCCACCAGCGGCTTCTTCGATGATGCGGCCCACAAGCGGGTCACCGCGCGTGGCCTCGGTAGCAGCCAAACGGCCGCCTGGCTCGGCCCGCGCCAGGGGTGCCAGTTGCTGCCGGTCGCGGCGGCGCTGCCAGAGTCCTGAGAAGCTGTTCATGATCTGCTGCGCGTCGGCCATGCCGCGTTGAAATCGGGCTCAAAATGCGCATTTACTACTCGTGAACTGCGCTTCTTCGCCTGTCTTGACTCGCTGGCGCTCGTCCTTCGGGCCAGCCTGCGGCTGTTACTCCGGTTCGCTGCGTTGCGCCTTGCCTGATCTTCGCTCGGCGACTTTCCGCACGGAACCTCGCAACATTGCTGGTGTAGGCCAGGGAATAGGGAGAAATGTTTGGCCAGTGCAACTGAACAACGACTAGTGCCGCAATGCGCCGCCTTCTTGCGCGGGAAGTCCGCCTGATGGCCGGCGCGGTCTTCCCGTGGCGCAGTGCTAATCGCTTCGACCTCTTGATCGACGGCCCGGCGTTCTTTTCGCGCATGTTCGAGGTGATTGCGCGGGCCGAGCGGCAGGTCGAACTGGAGTTGTATCTGCTCGAGGCGGGGGCCTGTGTCGAGGCGCTGGTGCAGGTGCTCTGCGCGGCCGCCGAGCGCGGCGTGCAGGTGCGCTGCCTGTTCGATGACTATGGCAGCCTGGGGCTTCTCGCGCGTGAGCGTGGGCGCCTGCTCAAGGCCGGGGTACAGCTGCGTTTCTACAACCCGATCAGCCTGCGCCGGGGCCTGCGCAATCTGTACCGGGACCATCGCAAGCTGCTGTTGGTGGATGGTCAGCGGGCGTTTGTCGGCGGCACCGGGGTCACCGACGAGTTTTGGACGCCCGGCCAAGACAGCAGCGCCTGGCATGAGGTCATGGTGGAAATGGCCGGGCCGCTGGTGGCCGACTGGCAGCGCTTGTTCGACCGGCAATGGCAGGCCTGTCTGACACGTTTTGCCTGGAAATCACCCCAGGAGGCCGGGCTGGCGCGTTTGCCGCCGTGCCCGCCCGTGGGCGCAGGCCTGGGCCGTGTGGCTTATGCCAATGCCCGGCAGCATCGGGACATTGTGCAATCGCTGGTGCGTGCGCTACAGGGCGCGCGACAACGGGTCTGGCTGGCGACGCCGTATTTCCTGCCGACCTGGAAAGTCCGCCGCGCGCTGCGCAAGGCCGCCGCGCGGGGCGTGGAGGTGCACTTGTTGCTGACCGGGCGGCGCACCGATCACCCCCCGGTGCGTTTCGCCGGTCAGCGTTACTACCCGCGCTTGCTCAAGGCCGGGGTACGGATCTTCGAGTACCAGCCAGGCTTCCTACATTTGAAGATGGTGCTGATCGACGATTGGGTCAGTCTGGGTTCCTGCAACTTCGATCATTGGGGCCTGCGGTTTAACCTCGAGGCTAATCTCGAGGCGCTGGATCCGGCGCTGGCCAAGGCGGTCGCCGCCAGCTTTGTCACGGACTTTGCCCGTAGCCGTGAAATCACCCTGGAGCTCTGGAAGGCGCGGCCCTGGTGGCGGCGCGTGCAACAGCGGGTGTGGGGCTGGTTGGATCGGCTGGTGGTGAACCTGCTCGATAAGCGCCGCTAAGCCACAAGGCCGGTGCTGCCCAGCCTTTTGTCGGGTGCTGCGCGCCAGCCAGCTGGCTATGCTCGGCCAATAACCACCAGAGGGATGCGCGCATGCGCCGCCACCAACACCTGTTCGTCCTGATGCTGCTGGCCGCCCTGGCTGGTTGCTCCACGCCTGGCGCGTTCTTCGGCGCCAGCGCTGGCGCGGCGTTCAGCAAACACGCGATGAGCGACGAGAACCACGCCCTGGTCTACCTCTACCGTCCGCAAAGCGACTGGGCCGATCAGGAATTGGAGGCGCCGGGCCTGTTCCTCAACCATCAACTGATCGGCAGCCTGCCGAGTAACGCTTATCTGCTGCTGGAGTTCGAGATCGCCAGTTATCAGTTGGAAATGCGCCGGCCGCTATTCGGCAGCTACTGGACGCTATTGGCCGACGGGCCGTTGGACTTCACCCGTATCGCCAGCTTCGCCCTGGATGCGCAGGCCGGCGGTATTTACTACCTGCGTTACGACGAATTGAATCCTCCGCCCGCCAGCAATGGCGCGCCGAGCGCGGGGGATGGGCCGCTGCAACTGGTCCCGCAAAGCCTGGCGCAAGAGGAAATCGGCGCCACCCGTGAAGTGCAGCCGTTCGCGCAGATTGCCGCGAGTGGCGAGCGTGTCCGAGCCCAGCGGGGCTTCTGGCGTGGGGTGGGTAGAGCACTGGATAAAATCGGCATCTAAAGTGCTGCGGGCCTGTTGCCAAGACCGGCTTTCAGCCGGCGACCCTTGGGTGCGGCCACTCGCACGAAGCTCTGGTCATCTCTGCCAAGGTGGGTAGAATGCGCGCCCCTTTTCAGTCGCAGGAGTGCTCGATGAGCTTCAACTTGGCCAATAAACCCGGTGACGCGCGGTCCTCCATCGAGGAGCAGAAGTCGCGTCTGTACGAGATGTGGCAGGCCAACCTGTCGCGCTCGAAGATCGAGGCTGGACGAATTTTCGGCGAAAAGGCGAAGCGAAAAGGCAAGTGGGACGAGTGGATGCGTGCTCAGCTCAGCACGCTGTCACCGCCCGAGTACGCCAGCATGGTACGCAGTGAGCTCAAACGGTTGGCGAAGTGATCCATGGCTGTAGTGGCTTTTTCGCGCTAGCACTCACGAGAGGTCTAGGGGCCGACGCAGTGGCGCGCTCAAAGCGTGCAGGTAGTACTAGCCTATTACCTGTGCGCTCTGGACCGGCGGGATACTTAGCCGGCCCCCAACCTTAGCCAGGAGAAACCCGATGGCCGCGAAAAAGATTCTGATGCTGGTCGGCGACTATGTCGAAGATTACGAAGCCATGGTGCCTTTCCAGGCGCTGCAGATGGTTGGTCATACCGTGCATGCGGTCTGCCCGGACAAGATCGCCGGGCAGACGGTGCGCACCGCGATCCATGATTTCGACGGCGATCAGACCTACAGCGAAAAACCGGGGCATAACTTCGCCCTGAATTTCGACTTCGCCAAGGTCAAGGCGAAAGACTATGACGGCCTGGTCATTCCCGGTGGCCGCTCGCCGGAATACCTGCGCTTGAACAAGAAAGTGCTGGAGCTGGTAAAAGCCTTCGATAAGGCCAAAAAGCCGATTGCCTCGGTCTGCCATGGGGCGCAATTGCTGGCGGCGGCGGGCCTGCTCAAGGGGCGTGAGTGCAGCGCCTATCCGGCCTGCGCGCCGGAAGTACGGTTGGCCGGTGGCGAGTATGTCGATATCGAAGTCAGCCATGCGCATGTCGAGGGTAACCTGGTTAGCGCCCCGGCCTGGCCGGCACACCCGAACTGGCTGGCCGGGTTCCTGATGCTGCTGGGCACCACGATCAGTCCCTAGGTTGTCCGAATACCGCATCACACAGGACTTCAGCATGTGCGAGCTCTACGTCAAAGCCGACCCGATTCTCTACGAGTCGCGTTCACGCTCGCTGCGCATCTGTGGCGTGGTCACCACCCTGAGGTTGGAAAACCAGTTCTGGGACCTCCTCGCGGAAATCGCCGCAGTCGACGGCATGACCACCAACCAGCTGATCGGCAAGCTGTACGAGGAGGTCATGGACTACCGCGGCGAGGTGGTCAACTTCGCCTCCTTCCTGCGGGTGAGCTGTACCCGCTTCCTCGCCCAGCGCCGCGATAGGGTCGGCGAATTGAGCCTGGTGCCGGGGCGCGTCTCCTAGGGCGGACCTAGCGCGGCAGCGGTTGCGCTGTGTTGCTGGACAAGCTGCGCCCGTCCACCCAACAAGAAGCCCGGCACTGGTCCGGGCCCACCACTTCGTCGCCGACCGGATCGACCGGGCCGACGTAGTAGATAAAGCGGCCTTTGAGATCGACCGGGAGCGGCTCGCCCTTGTTCAGCATCTCGACCATGCGTTTGTGCGCGGCGTCGCGGCCGGTGAGCATCTTGCCGTTGAGCAGGATGGTTTCGCCGGGCTGCCAGCTCTGCACGTCTTCCGCGGTCAGGCTGTCGAGGTCGACGCGGCGGGCCGACGGGCCGGCCTCCCAGACGATCTCCGGGTAGGCATCCAGCGGCGGCGCTTCCAGGCTGGCCGGGCCAGTACCGTCGAGGACGAAGTGGGCGTGACGGGTGGCGGCGCAGTTGGGGATCATGCACACCGGCAGGGAGGCGGCGTGGGTCGGGTAGTCCATGATCTTGACGTCGAGCACGGTGGTCAGACCACCCAGGCCCTGGGCGCCGATGCCCAGCTGGTTAACCTTCTCGAACAGCTCCAGACGCAGCTCTTCGATACGGTTCTGCGGGCCGCGGGCTTTCAGCTCGTGGATGTCGATGGACGCCATCAACACTTCCTTGGCCATCAGCGCGGCTTTCTCGGCGGTGCCGCCGATGCCGATGCCGAGCATGCCCGGCGGGCACCAGCCGGCGCCCATTTCCGGCACGGTCTTGAGCACCCAGTCGACGATCGAGTCGGAGGGGTTGAGCATGGCCATCTTCGATTTGTTCTCGGAGCCGCCGCCCTTGGCCGCCACGTCCACCTCGACCTTGTCGCCGGGGACGATGCTGTAGTCACCCGGCGGGACTGGTCGGAGCAGTTCGCGGCGGGACGTCTGCGGCTGCTCTGAAAAGCGGCGCGCTGGCCTGCCGTCAGTACTCGATGGTCACCGCCCCCGTCACCCGGGAGCAGCAGCTCAGCACGTAGCCCTCGTCGATATCTTCCTCGCTGATGCCGCCGTTGTGCTCCATGGCCGCCGCGCCGTTCACGACACGCACCCTGCAGGTGCCGCAGATGCCCATGCCACAGGCCTTGGGAATGGTCAGGCCGGCACTGGCGGCGGCTTCATAGAGGGTCGTGCCCAGTTCGACCTGGACCGACTTGCCGGACTCGCTGAAGGTCACCCAGTGGCTGGCGTGTGGCTCCTCTGCCTGGGCCACCGCGGCCTGTTCTTTCGCTGCGGCGATGTCCTCTTCCGGCGTCGCGCCGAAGGATTCCTCGTGGTAGCGCGACATATCGTAGCCGGCCTCGCCGAGGATGCGCCGCACCGCGCGCATATAGGGTGTCGGGCCGCAGCAGAACACCTCGCGTTCGAGGAAGTCCGGGGCGATCAGCTGCAGCATCGCGCGGCTGAGAAAGCCCCGGTAGCCGCCCCAGATCTGCCCGGTTTCGCTGCGCTCGCAGATCAGGTGCAGCTTGAAGTTGTCGATGCGCGTGGACATGTAGTCCAGTTCGGCGCGGTAGATGATGTCCGCCGGGGTGCGCGCGCTGTGGGCGAACACCATGTCGACCTCGGTGTTGGTGTTGAAGTACCAGCGGGCCATGGACATCACCGGGGTGATGCCGACGCCGCCGGACAGCAGCAATACCTTGTCGGCCGGAAAGTCGATGCAGTTGAACTGGCCGACCGGGCCGTGCACGGCGATCAGCTCGCCCTCCTTGAGGTGCTCGTGCAGCCAGTTGGAGACCCTTCCGCCGGGTACGCGCTTGACCGTGATGGAGAAGCTGTAGGGAATCGAGGGTGCGCTGGAGATGGTGTAGGAGCGCATTACCTGCTCGCCGTCGATCTCCAGTTCCAGGGTGACGAATTGCCCCGGTTTGAAGAAGAACAGCACCGGCTCCTGCATGCTGAAACAGTAGGTTATGACATCCGCGGTTTCCCGGATGACCTTGAGGCAGCGCACCAGGTGGCGGCCGTTGGCCCAGGTCTGGGTGTTGACCGGATTGAGGTATTCGCTGCTGCTGATGCTGCTCATGGTTGTTCTCTGTATCAGGGACGCGGCCCGACAGTTGTCGGCCGGACCGGGTCGGACTCAGGACAGCTGAATCCAGGTGGTCTTCAGCTCGCAGTACTGGTCATGGGCATAGACCGACTTGTCGCGGCCGCCGAAGCCAGACTGCTTGTAGCCGCCGAACGGGGTGCTGATGTCGCCCTCGGAGAAGCAGTTGACCGACACGGTGCCGGCGCGGATCGCAGCGGCCATGCGGTGGGCGCAGTTGATGTTGTCGGTCCACAGCGAGGCGGCCAGGCCGTAGCAGGTGTCGTTGGCGATGGCGATGGCTTGTTCCTCTGTGTCGAAGGCGATCACCGCCAGCACCGGGCCGAAGATCTCCTCGCGGGCCACCGAGGCGGCGTTGGAGGTGGCCTCGAAGATGGTCGGTGCGACGAAATAGCCGCCACTCTGTGCATGCAGACGCACGCCGCCGGTGACCAGCTTGCAGCCTTCGGCCTTGGCCTGCTCGATATGCGCCAGGACTTTTTCCATGTGCGCCTGTTCGATCAGCGCGCCGAGGCGCACGGCCGGGTCCAGCGGGTCGCCGGTGGCCCAGTCCTCGAGCTGGCGTAGCATTTCCTCGAGCAGGGCATCCTTGATCGAACGATGGACGATCAGCCGCGAGCCGGCCGAGCAGTTCTCGCCCATGTTCCAGAACGCCGCGCTGAGCACGTTGCTGGCCACCGCCTGGAGGTCGCCGGCATCGCCCATGACCACCTGCGGGTTTTTGCCGCCGCATTCGAGCACCACGCGCTTGAGGTTGCTCTTGGCCGAGTATTCGAGGAACAGCCGGCCGACCTCGGTGGAGCCGGTGAAGGCCGCCATGTCGATGTCCGGGTGCAGGCCGATGGCCTTGCCGGCGGTGTGGCCCAGGCCCGGCACCACGTTGAGCACGCCAGCCGGGATGCCGGCCTCGAAGGCCAGCTCGGCCAGGCGCAGGGTGGCCAGCGAAGTCAGCTCGGCGGGCTTGAGGATCACGCTGTTGCCGGTGATCAGCGCCGGGCCCAGCTTCCAGCCGGCCATCATGCAGGGGAAGTTCCACGGCAGCACGGCACCGACCACGCCGATCGGCTCGCGCCTGATCATGCCGATGTTGCGCGGGTTGGACGGCGACAGGCTGTCGTACAGCTTGTCGCCGGCCTCGGCGTGCCAGCGGATGGTCGCGGCGGTGTCGGGGATGTCGATGCCGTAGCACTCACCGACCGGCTTGCCGGCCTCCAGCGATTCCAGCACCGCCAGCTCCAGACGGCTGGCGTCGATCAGGTCGGCGAAACGCAGCATGATCGCCTTGCGCGCGGCCGGCGCCAGTCCAGACCAGACCCCGGCGTCGAAGGCGGAGCGAGCGGCCTGCACGGCCAGGTCGATGTCTTCGGCGTCACAGGCGGCCACCTCGGTCAGTACCTGGCCGGTGGCCGGGTTGAGGGTGCTGAAGGTGGCGCCCGAGTGGGCAGCCACGAAGCGGCCGTTGATAAAGGCCTGGTTGCGGTATTCCAGGCGCTCGAGCTGTTGGTCGATGGCGCTGCGGGTGAGGGTGTCAGTCATGGGGGTTCTCCTGAAGGTTGAGGCAATCTCAGAGTTCTACGCCGGCGGTCCACTCTTTCCAGGCGATGGATGAGCGCACACCGAGACCCAAAAAGGGCTCCGGCGGATTGCTGCAGGGTTTCGGTTGTTCCAGCATGATGCGCAGCAGGTCGCTGTCCATGCCCAGGGCGTACTCGGCGATCAACTTGCCGGAGATGGTGCCGCGGGTCAGGCCCAGGCCGTTGCAGCACACGGCGCTGAACACGCCGGGGGCGATCTGGCCGAATACCGAGCCTGAGTTGCGCGAGATGCACAGGGCGCCGCCCCAGGTGTATTCGAACTCGACGCCAGGGAGCATCGGGAAACGGTTGTCGAATGAGTGGCGGTGCGCCCGCTTGACCCGCTCCAGGGTGCTGGCACTGGCCTGGACCCGGGGGTTGTAGGTAAAGGAGTTGCGCACGCAGATGCGCCCGTTGGCCAGGCGGCGCACGGTGGAACCCAGCGGATCGGCCGGAATCAGTCCCCAGCTTTCCTCGCCGCCCAGGCGCGCCAGTTCCTCTGCGGTCAGTTGGCGGGTCATGCTGGCGTAGGTGTAGATCGGCAGCAGGCGGCCCTTGAGGCCGAGTTGGCCGAAGTTCGAGGCATAGGCGTTGTTGGCCAGTACCAGGCGCGGCGCCTGCACACAGCCCTGGGCGGTGGTCAGGGTATGCACCTTGCCAATTTCGATATTCAGCACCGGGCTGTCTTCGAACAGCCGCACGTTCTCCGGCAGGGTCTGCCCCAGCCCGCGCGTCAGCGCCGCCGGCTGTACCAGCACCGCGCCGGGCGCATGCAGGCCGGCCCGGTAGAAGTCGCTGCCGGTGACGGCCTTCATCTCCTGGGCGCTGAGCAGGCGATAGGGCTCGCCGAGCGAGGAGAGGCCCTTGGCGAATGACTCCAGGGCGTGGATACCCCGGGCATTGGCCGCGCCATGCAGCTTGCCCTGCTCGCGCCAGTCGCAGTCGATGCCATGGCGCTGGACGATCTCACGGGTGTAATCGATCGCGCCGCGGCTGAGGCGGATGATCTTGTGATCGGCCTCGTGGCTGCTGGTATAGCTGTGCGAGGTCAGATCATGGGGCAGGTCGACCATGAACCCGGAGTTGCGCCCGGCGGCACCGAAACCGACGCGTTTGGCATCGATCAGCGCGACCGAGGCGTCCGGCTGCAGTTCGGCCAGGCGCCGGGCGGCGGCCAGGCCGGCCAGGCCGGCTCCGAGTACCACCCAGTCGGCCTGCACAGTGCCGCGCAACGGCGTACTCGGCGGCGCGGGCGGCAGGATTTCATACCAACCGCAGCGACCATCGTCCTGGGGCAGGAAGTTGCATTGCAGTTGCATAGAAGGTGCCTCCACGCCAGGTGGTTTAGCCACGGTGGGCGATCAACTGCTCGTAGGTCTGCTTGAAGGCGGCCTGTTCGGCCGGGCTCAGTGGCAGCAGCGGACGACGGGTCGGGCCCACTGGCATACCGGCCAGCTCGCAGCCGGCCTTGATGTACTGGCAGAACTTGCCGCCACCTTCCAGCAGGTTGAGCATCGGCAGCAGGCGCTGGGCCAGCTGGCGGCCTTTGAGCATGTCCTGCTCGACCACGCAGGCCTGATACAAGGCGACGTGCTCGGGGGCGAGGAAGTTGGAGGCACCACAGACCCAGCTGCGCGCGCCCCAGGCGAAGAACTCCAGCACCTGGTCATCCATGCCGCAGCTGACCTGCAGCTGGTCGGCATAGTCCTGGGTCAGGTGATGCATGCGCTCGATCGAGCCGGTACTTTCCTTGATCGCCTGGAAGTTCGGCCGCCCCTTGAGCGCATCGATGAACTCGAAGCTCATCGGCGTGCCGGTACGTGCGGGGAAGTTGTAGAGCATGATCGGCAGGTTCAGGGCGTCGTCCACGCACAGGGCATGGGCGAGCAGTTCGTCCTGGGTCGGCTGGCAGTAGTAGGGGGCGGCCAGGAGGATGCAGTCGAAGCCGACGGCCTTGGCGTAGCGGCCCAGGTCGAGGCTTTCCTCGGTGCTGGTGGCGTTGATACCCGCCATCAGTGGAATGCGGCCCTTGGCCTGCTCGGCGACGGCGTCAAATAACTGCTTACGCTCGGCGTTGCTCTGGGCATAGTACTCGCCGGTGGTACCACCGATGATCAGGCCGTTGACGCCTTGACCGATCAGCGTGTCGACGACCTTGGCCAAGGCCTCGAAGTCAATAGCGCCAGCGGCGTTGAAGGGCGTTACCACGGGAGTCCAAATGCCATCGAAATTCATGTGTTCACCTGATTGTAAGAGGTTGAATGTGTGGTGGATTTGAATAAAAGGGTAAGAGCCTTTTCCCTTGGGTAATAAGCAACATTTACGGCCGTTAATTAATAATCAATGGTTATGGATTGGTGTCAGAGGCAAATTGCGGGCATAAAAAAACCTACCGACGGTAGGTTTATTGATAAGCAATCTTGCAAGTGTGCAAGGCGTAATTAGCGGCTATTCAACTATGCATAACTGGAAGTGCCGGAAAACAATAACCCTGGGTAATCAAAACTGCTGCATCAGCCAATCGCGCAGGCTGCAGCAGGCCTCATCGCCTTCCTTGTCCTCGCTGAACGTCAGGTAGTGCAGGCTCTCTCGATGCACGACTTCCTCGGCGACCGGGCGCACCAGCAGCCCTTGTTCGACCAGATGGCCGACCAAGTGCTGCCAGCCCAGCGCCACGCCCTGATGGCTGAGCACCATCTGGATCAGCATGTTGTAGTCATTGGCGTTGAAGAAGTGTGGGCTGTCATGGGCGCGGGTCGCGATATCGACATTATGGAAGGCCAGCCAGACGCCCCAGTCGACGTGCTCGGCGACCTGGGAGCGGCCATAGGGGCTGAGGTTGAGCAGCACGCTGTCGCGCAGACCTTCCAGGCTGCTCAGCTCCGGGTGCTGCGCGAGATACTGTGGCGTACAGACCGGATAGATGACGTCATGGAACAGCGGCGTACTGCGGTAGCCCTCGCGCACCTTGGCCATCTTGGTGATGAAGATGTCGGGGCGCACGCCCGGCTCCATCGACAGGAAGTTCTGCGTGGTGATCAGGTTGAGGTCGATACCCGGGTTGGCGCTGAAGAAGCTCGGCAGACGATGCGCCAGCCAGAGCGCGGAAAACGCTGGCGAGCAGCACAGCGTCAGTATCCGCTTGCCGGCGTTGTGGCTGCGAATACGTTCGGCCGCCTGGGCGATGTTGACGAAGGACAGCTGCACCGCATCGAAGAAAATCGAGCCGGCGACGGTCAGCTCCACCGCACGGCCCGCGCGGGTGAACAGCTCGGCGCCGAGGTAGGTTTCCAGTTCGCGAATCTGCCGGCTGATGGCCGCCTGGGTCACGCACAAGGCTTCGGCAGCGCGAGTGAAATTCTGGTATTTGGCGGCCGCCACGAAAGATTTAACGGCGCGCAGCGACGGCATCTTGATCAGCGTTTGATCGGGTTCGGTATGTATAACCATAACAACAGGTATTCAATATCCTGAATAAAAAGTCGGTTCTGTCGACTATAGCTGCGCAATAGACTTCCAGTGTCGGCGATTGCATTGATACGGTCTGACGCTCGAGCTCGGAGAGTAGTCGAAAGCGCCACCGAACAATAGCCCTGTCGCCTAGGTCGAACCTGTGGGTTCCCGTAGATTTGTGCAGTTCGAATAATGCCTGCGCAATTAACTGGATAACTGTTGGAGTGCATATAAGCGTGAACAAAAAAGCAGCGGTGGCAGGCTTCATCCAGCAACGTAAACCGCGACATGCGCTGCCGAGTGCGCTCTATGGCGATGTCGAGGTGTATCGCCAGGATCTCCAACAGATCTGGCACAAAGAGTGGATCTTTGCCGGGCACACCTTCGAGCTGGAAAAGCCGGGCCAGTACCTGACCCTGCAGATCGGCGACTACCCGGTGATCGTGGTGCGCGGCGCCGACGGTCAGGTTCGCGCCCTGCACAACGCCTGCCGCCATCGCGGCTCCAAGGTCTGCACCGAGCACAGCGGCAAGGTCGCCAAGCTGGTCTGCCCCTACCACAAGTGGACCTTCGAGCTGGACGGCAAGCTGCTGTTCGCCGGCAACATGGGCGAGGACTTCGACAAGGCCGACTACGGCCTCAGGCCGGCCCACTGCCAGGTGGTCAACAGCTATATCTATGTCTGCGTGGCCGAGCAGGCCCCGGACTTCGAGAAGTTCCGCGCTGCCGTGTCGCCCTTCATCGCCCCGCACAACCTCGAAGACTGCAAGGTGGCGTTCGAGTCCAACCTGGTGGAGAAGGGCAACTGGAAGCTGGTGTTCGAGAACAACCGCGAGTGCTACCACTGCGACGGCACCCACCCGGAGCTGCTCAACTCCTACGTCGAGAACCTCTCGGTGGCGGGGGTCGGCGGTGCCGAGGACCCCGAGCTGGTCGCTCACTGGGATCGCTGCGAGGCCGCCGGCCTGCCCAGTCGCCTGGTGATGGACGAGGCCGGGCAGTTCCGCATGACCCGTATTCCGCTGTCGGCCGGTGCCGTCAGCTACACCATGAACGGCAAGCCGGCGGTGGCGCGGCGCCTGGACAAGAGTGGCGAGGAGAACATCGGCGCACTGCTCTACTTCAACTACCCCTCGACCTGGAACCACTTCCTCGGCGACCACGCCCTGAGTTTCCGCGTGCTGCCGCAGGGGCCGAACGAAACCCTGGTGACCACCAAGTGGCTGGTGCCCAAGGATGCCCAGGAAGGCCTCGACTACGACCTGGAAACCCTGACCAGGGTGTGGTTGGCGACCAACGACCAGGACCGCCGTCTGGTCGAGGGCACCCAGGCCGGGGTCAACTCGCCGGCCTATCAGCCGGGACCCTACTCGGACATCGCCGAGAACGGTGTCTGCCAGTTCGATGACTGGTATTGCGCGACCATGGTGCGCAAGCTCGCCGACTAGCTGTGATCTCTCAGTAGCGGAAGAATCGCCCCGTATGACCGCTGATGGTCATGCGGGGTTTGCGTGTCAGCGCAATCCTCATGGCAGGTATCTAAATCATGCACAGTGCGCCTCCTCTTGTCCGGCACAGCGGCTACGCCAGAGGCTTCATCTTGGTGTTGCTGGCGGGTTTTTGTTATGGCCTGCAGCCGCTCTTCGCCCAGTATGCCTATGCCGGCGGTGCGGACCCGGTAGGGCTGCTGCTGGCGCGTTTTCTGATCGCCGCGTCGATCCTGCTGCTGTTTCTGCGCCTGCGCGGGATCGCCTTGCCCGGCTGGAAGCTGACCGGGCAGAATTTGCTGCTGGGGATCGGCTATGGCTTGTCCGCGCTGGGCTACTACAGCGCCAGCCATTCCACCTCGGTGAGCCTGGCGGTGATCCTGACGTTTTCCTTCCCGGCCTTCGTCACCGCCCTGTCGATCGTCTATCTGGGCGAACGCACCAGTCCGTTGAAATTGCTCAGCCTGGTGCTGGCGCTGGCGGGCGTGCTGCTGGCCACCGGGTTGAGTTTTCATGGCGAGGTCAGTGGCGTGCTCTGGGCGTTGTTCTCTGCCTTGGCCTACGGCACGGCGATTCTCTACGGCACTCATCGGGTTCGTCACGTGCAGCCGCTGGCCTCGGCGGCCATTCTCCTGCTGGGCTGCGCCCTGACCTTCGCCGTGGCCGCGCTCTATTGGGGCGCGGCACTGCCTTCCGGCTATTCCGCCTGGTGGGCGACCCTGGGCCTGGCGCTGTTCGCCACCATCCTGCCGGTGGCCGCCTTCCTCGCCGGCTCGCCGCGTATAGGTTCGTCCTCGGCGGCGACCCTGTCGACCCTGGAACCGGTGGTGGCGGTGAGCATCGCCGTGCTGGTGATCGGCGAGCCTATGAGTGCCGGCATGCTGGGCGGCGGTCTGCTGGTGGTGGTCGCCACGATCATTCTGGCACGGCAGGACCACGGGCAGCCGGGGGTGGCAGTGGTGGAGCCGGTGACGGTCAAGCTGGACGCGAACGAGGGGGCATAGGAGCCTGTCGGACTTAACACTGTCCTACTGCGGAAAAGCCGGATTCGGCCATTTTTGCCGCTCTTTCTCGTTAAATAGCTAGCTATTCGCCTCGAAAGATCAACAAAACTGACTCGAACCGGACTTTTCCTCGCTACGGACGGTCAAGTCCGACAGGCTCCTAGGGGCCCGTCGCCAGGTCGGGGGGCGAGGTTTATCAGATGCAAGATTTTATATGCACATGGCATCAACGCCGACCTGGCCGCGCCCGGCTCAGCCTCCAACCGCATTTATGAAACATCCGGGTTAGGTATCGCGTCGATACAATAGGGCCCGGCATACATAACAAGACTCTAGCCTATGCTTTTATCGTTTCCTTAAGCAGAGGAAATGGCCACCATGCCAATACAGTCGCATCAGTGTGATACAAAACGCGTTGGGTTTGTTCTGGTACCCGGGTTTGCCCTGACTTCTTTTTCTTTGGCTATCGAAGCGCTTAGCGTCGCAAATTTCCTTTGGGGGGCAGCGGCATATGAATACCGCTTGTACAGCGGTGATGTCGATCCAGCGGCTACTGAGGTCTGTACCTCAAACGGCGTTTCCATCAAGGTCTCTGGGCACTGTAGTGAAATCGAAGACAGTAACTTGTTATTTATTTGTGCTTACAAGAATGCGGCTGTTTATGATGGTGCGGCGCTTTTCTCAAAGTTGAAGGCTCTGAAAAAGAAAGGCTGCAGATTTGCGTCTTTGTCAAGTGGCAGCTTTATCTTGGCCAAGGCGGGCGTTTTGGGGGCAAATCCCTGTACGCTGCTTAGTGAACAAATGACGACGTTCAAGGAGCTCTATCCTACTGTCACGGTCGATGAGAGTATCTATACCGTGGGGGATGGTGTTTTTACCTGTCAGGGCGGAACTACCGCGCTCGATATGTTGCTTTATATCGTCGGTCAAGACCATGGCGCCGAATTCGCATTAAAAGTTTCGCATCAGTTTTGTCAGGACAGAATCAGAACGCGGGATGAAATACAAAATAGTCGCCGCTATCTTGAATTAAGAATGAAGTCGCTTTGTTTGGGGGCGGCAATTGAGGTGATGGAAAACAATATAGATGCGCCCTATCCCATCGAAGTGTTGGCCGGAAAAATTGGCACGACGGTGCGCACGCTGGAGCATGTCTTCCGGGTTCATGAAAATACCACTCCAGTTAATTACTATCTTCAGCTTCGACTGAGGCGCGCCAGGACCATGATTGAGGATACCCTGCTACCCATTGCGACTGTTGCTCAGGCGACGGGGTTCGCGTCACAGAGTTACTTCACCAAGCGTTTCAGGGAGGCCTATGGCTTTTCCCCGAGTCGGTTGCGAAACGACAAAAAATTATAAATTTCTTCGGTTTTGTTATATCTCTGAACCGCCGGTGAGCAGAGGCTAATGGCTAACTTCACTCCACCGAAATTGAGGTACAGAGCATGACGCAAGTAATCGAAAACTGCCTTTCCAGCAAATCAACCTCTTTCAGTGAGATCCCTATTGTTGATATCGGTCCGTTGTTGGACGGCAGAGATGCGAATTCGGTGGCTCGCGAAATTGGAAATATTTGTGAGAATGTTGGGTTTCTATATATTAAAAATCATGGGGTCCCCGCTTCTCTAATAAGTGATGTGTATCGGCTCTCTCGGAAGTTTTTTGATTTGCCCTTCGAAGTCAAGAACCAGCTGAATATCGTCAATTCCGGTCCGACGTTGCGCGGCTATATTCCAATGTACGGCGAAAATGTTGACCCAAAAAACACCAAGGATTTTAAAGAGTGTTTTGATTATGGCGAGTACGAAGAGGAAGTTTCACCTTTTTTCGGCCCTAACCTGATGCCGGAGGATTTTCAAGAGTTCAAGCAAGTCATGGAGACTTATCATGCCGTAATGCTAGGGCTTGCACGTAAATTAATCAGTGCGATTGCCTTGAGTCTGAATCTGCCGGCAGGTTATTTTGAGAAATTGCAGAAGAGGCCGATTACGATTCAGCGCTTGCTGCATTATCCACCCCAGTTCGGCCATATAACTTTGAAAGAAATTGGTATTGGTGCTCACACCGATTATGGCTTTCTGACCATCCTCTCGCAGGATTCGAATGGCGGCTTGCAAGTGCAGAATAGAAACGGCGAATGGGTCAGCGCGCCACCCGTGGCGGATACCTTTGTTGTCAATATTGGCGACTTGGTACAGACATTCACCAATGACCGCTATATCTCCACCATGCACCGCGTGATCAATACCAGCGGTGTGGATCGTTACTCGGTTCCGTTCTTCATCGACCTTGATTTCGATGCGGTGGTTGATGTGGTTCCTACCTGCATCAGTGCAGACAAACCCAGTAAATACCAGCCATACACCAGTGGTCAGCACAAATATAAGCGTTTCGTAGACAGCTACACCCACTTGCAGGATGTGGTCATCGGCGGGTAGAGCAGGGCCTGGGCAACAATTGGGTGCATGACCACTCCCTCTTGTCGTCTGGCGCCCCAGAATGGGGCTTGCGCCCCTTGACTGATTGCTCCTAGCTCCAAAGCGTTACCTACGGAGAGCACCACCATTCGACCCTGAGCAAACCTCAGGGCTAGGTGTGTAAACCCAGTACGTTGTTCAGTGAAGGCGGAACACGACTGATGGGTGGTTTGTAGCCGAGGCTGGCGTGCGGTCGGTGCCAATTGTAGTGATGCAGCCAAGGCATCAGATGCTGCACTCGCTGCTCGGAGCTTGCGTAGCTACGGACATAGGCCCACTCACGTAGGCTGGTCTGCATGAAGCGCTCGGCCTTGCCGTTAGTACGTGGCGTGCAAGGCTTGGTGCGCAGATGACGCAGCCCCAATCGCCCGACCAGGCGCCGAAACGTGCGGGAACGATAGCCACTGCCGTTGTCGGTCATGATGCGGGTGAAACGGATGCCCAGGCTGCGGTAGTAGCGCAGCGTCTGGAGCAAGACCTGACAAGCACTGGGGCCACGCTCATCGGGATGCAAACTGCTGAAGGCGATTCGGCTGGCATCATCGATGGCCACATGGACGAGTTCCCAGCCGTCGCCGTCGGAGTGTTGCTGGCGATCGCCGGTGACCCGCGGGTGCACCGCGATCCGGTGCCGGTGGTGTTCGTGACCGGCCTGGGCGACAGGGCGGTCGACCTGTCGCTGCGGGTGTGGGTGGACACGGCGGACTACTGGCCGGTGACCTTCGCGTTCACCGAACCGGCCAAGGAACGCCTGACCGAAGCCGGCATCGGCATCCCCTTCCCGCAATGGGTGGTGCATCTGGTGCAAGCCAGCTAAGGCGCGCAATGCAACCGCCGGCCTGAAGAATCCCAAGCACGCTGAGCTCATCGCGGCGTTCAACAAAGGACTGCAGACCATCAAGGCGAATGGCACCTTCGATGAAATCCTGCAACGTAACGGGATCAAGTAGAGGCTAGCCGCAAGGCATGGACGACAGGCACGCCCGGCACCAAGGCTGTGCCTGTCTGGCGCAGGCGCTAACGGCATTGACCTAACGGGGCCACGACGCCAACACCCGCAAATGGCCGGCTTGTGCCCCAGGTGTTCCCCAGGGGTGAGGCGGCGAGGGCCGTTTCTATGGATCGACCACCTCGTGCTGCCACGATGCTGTGACCCCGATGTGCTAGCAAGCTCTCCGGGCTGGCGGCGAACAAGACCGTCGGTTGCCTCTGCGCACGTACCCCCGCGACGTACTCGGCGACCTCGTCCTGCGTGAGGCCGGCCATGTTTAGCGCGACTCCGCAAACCACCGCCTGTTGATGGCCAAGGTGGTGCATGCTCGCCCGGACCCCCGCAGGCGTTGCGGTAGTCAATTGCCTACCAATTGGCAGGAATGGCCAGCCCCGCTCGCCCCTTTGCTAGAGGTCCTTGACCAGGCGCAGGGCGTCAAACAAGCCATCGACGCTGGGCTGGAAGCTGCCGAAGCCGCCGCGCAGCGGATGAAAAGCCGCTATTCGCAGGACTCGAACTAAACAACTGGCAGATGGGTTCGATAGGGTCTGCTGGCAATGCTCTCAGTATTCAATCCGGCGGGGCCGCCGGCCGCCCCGTCTGTTCGCCCAGTTGGTCAACAGATTCGCCTGCCTCTCGATCCCCTTGCAGGCCGTCATAACCCTTCTATTGCAAGCTTTCTGGCCCAGGCACCGAACCCGGATCGGTCGCCTTCAGCTCGTCGCCCGCCCGTGAGTCCCCGGCTCAACCAATAACATCAAGTTATGGTTTGGGCCGAACAAATGTCGTTGGACGCTATAACCGCCAATCTCTACTTTTATTCCATAGGAAAGCGGCACTTGCAGCGTGTGTGCCGAGTGGGATTTAGGCGGTACAGCGGCTAATCGAGTGCCTGCCGCCGTTCATTAAATAGTCCAGTTTTCGAAAGGCGTGGTCGCCGACAGTCATGGCTTGAGTTCGACCGCTCGCCGATTGATCACAGATATAAGAAGAGGACGCTATGACCCAGGCTGACGAGATACTCTCGGTCAAGCATGTATTCAAGGTATTCGGTGCGCAGCCGCACCTTGCCATGGATATGCTGCGCAAAGGCGCGGACAAGGACGAGATTTTCCGGAAGACCGGCCAGGTAGTGGGTGTGTTCGACGCCAGCTTCTCGGTCAGGCGTGGCGAGATCTTCGTCATCATGGGCCTGTCCGGTTCGGGCAAGTCGACCATGGTGCGCCTGTTCAATCGCTTGATCGAGCCCACTTCCGGCAGCATCCACCTCAATGGCCGGGAAATCACCGGGTTGTCCGACAAGGATCTGCTCAATGTGCGGCGCAAGGAAATGGGCATGGTGTTCCAGTCCTTCGCCTTGATGCCGCACATGAGCGTGCTGGAGAACGCCGCGTTCGGCCTGGAAATTTCCGGGGTCGGCGAGCAGGAGCGCAAGGCCCGGGCGATCGAGGCGTTGCGCCAGGTGGGTCTGGCCGGGCACGAGAACAGCTACCCGCACCAGTTGTCCGGCGGCATGCAGCAGCGTGTCGGGCTGGCCCGGGCGCTGGCCAACGACCCGACCATCCTGCTGATGGACGAGGCCTTCTCCGCCCTCGACCCGCTGATCCGCAGCGAGATGCAGGGCGAGCTGATCCGCCTGCAGGCCGAGCAGCAGCGCACCATCATCTTCATCTCCCACGATATCGAAGAGGCGATCCGCATCGGTCACCGCATCGCGATCATGGAGGGCGGCCGGGTGGTGCAGATCGGCACGCCCCAGGAGTTGCTGTGCAATCCGGCCAACGAGTACGTCGAGAACTTCTTTCACGGCTTCGACAGTTCCCGGGTGCTCAATGCCGGCGATGTGGCGCAGTTGGACCCCGCTGCTGTGTGCCGGGTCAACGGCCAGGTGCCGGGCTTCCAAGCGGGCGTGCCCTTCGGCTACCTGATCGGCGAGGGCGATCGGCTGCTCGGCGTGGTCGAGCCAGATGCGCTTAACGGCAGTGCCGCCGGGTTGCAGCGGCTGGAGCAGATACGCCTGGATCACCATCAACCGATCTATGTCGATACACCGCTACACGACGTGCTCGATTTGGTGGCCTCAGTGCCTTACCCGGTGCCGGTGCTGGATCATGGCGGTGCCTTCAAGGGCACCATTTCCAAGAATCTGCTGCTGCAGACCCTGAGTCGCCACTGAGTGGCTAGCCAGCCCTAGCAGCATCCCTTCCAGCAGAATCGAAGAGCAGGTATCCACATGTCAGAGTTCAGTTTCCTCGACCCCTTCCAGACCTTGGCCATTCCCCTAGGGGATTGGGTAGAAAGCACCCTGAATTATCTGGTGCACAACTTCCGTGGATTCTTCCGCGCCATCCGCTGGCCGATCGATCAGGTGCTCAACGGCTTCGAGTTTATTTTGCAGAGCATTCCGCCATCGATCGGCATTCTCTTGTCCTCGTTGCTCGGCTGGCAGGTGGCCGGCGCGCGCATGGGCTGGTTGTGCGCCATTACCCTGACCCTGCTGGGGATGATTGGGGTCTGGTCGGAGGCCATGACCACCTTGTCGCTGGTGCTCACCTCGGTGTTCTTCTGTGCGCTGATCGGCGTGCCGCTGGGCATTCTCTCGGCCCGTAGCGACCATATGGAGCGAATCGTACGGCCGATTCTGGATGCCATGCAGACCCTGCCGGCGTTCGTCTATCTGGTGCCGGTGGTGATGTTGTTCGGCATCGGCAACGTCCCGGGCGTGCTGGTCACCATCGTCTTCGCCGTACCGCCGCTGGTACGTCTGACCAATCTGGGCATACGCCAGGTGCCGGAAGACAAGATCGAAGCGGCCCGGGCGTTCGGCTGTACCCCGCGGCAGATGCTGATGCGCGTGCAGTTGCCGTTGGCCGGGCCGACCATCATGGCGGGTGTCAACCAGACCCTGATGCTCTCGCTGTCGATGGTGGTGATCGCCTCGATGATCTCGGTCGGTGGCCTGGGGCAGATGGTGTTGCGCGGCATCGGCCGCCTGGACATGGGCCTGGCCACGGTCGGCGGTGTCGGTCTGGTACTGCTGGCGATCTTCCTCGACCGCCTGACTCAGGCGATGGGCGAGCTCGGCAGGGCCGACCCGAGTACGCGCTGGTATCACAGCGGTCCCGTAGGCCTGTTGCTGCGCCTCTTCGGTAGCCGCCCGCAGACGGCCAAGGCCAGCTCCTGAAATCTGTCCACCCGTTAAACCGACAAGAAAACCACAAGAGGTAGATGACGATGACGTTGCACAAGCGTGGATTCACCCAGAAGCTGTTGCACTGCGCCGCAGTTGCATCCCTTGGCCTGCTGCCGCTCTACGGCCAGGCCGCCTCGGCCGAGAAGCCGGGGCAGGGGGTGGCGGTGACGCCGATCTTCCCGAGCATCGCCGAGGAGCGTTTCCGCGGCGAGCTGGCCATGGCCGGCCTGCGCGAGCTGGGCTACGAGGTCAAGGAGCCCAAGGAAACCGAATACGCCACCATGATGCTGGCGTTGTCCTACGGCGATGCGGATTTCAGCGTGCACCTGTGGGACAAGCTGCACGACACCTTCTATAAGAAGGCCGGCGGCGATGACACCATGGTCAAGGCCGGCGATGTGATCCCCGGCGTGCTGCAGGGCTACCTGATCGACAAGAAGACCGCCGATGCGCACAACATCAAGTACCTCACCGACCTGAAGAAGCCGGAGATCGCCAAGCTGTTCGACACCAATGGCGACGGCAAGGCCGACCTCACCGGTTGCAACCCGGGCTGGGGCTGCGAGCTGGTGATCGACCATCACATGAAGGCCTATGACCTGGAGAAGAGCGTCAGCCACAACCGCGGCTCCTACTTCGCCCTGATGGCCGACACCATCGCCCGCTACAAGGAGGGCCAGCCGATTCTCTACTTCACCTGGGTGCCGCAGTGGATCGCCGGCGTGCTGGTCGAAGGCCAGGATGTGGTCTGGCTGGAGGTGCCGCATACCGACCTGCCGGGCGGCGACAATACCGTCAACACCAGCTTCAACGGCAAGAACCTGGGCTTCGCCGTGGATACCGTGAAGGCCGTGCTGAACAAGGACTTCGCCGAAGAGAATCCGGCGGCCCTGAAGTTCCTCTCCCTGGTGCAGATCACCACCGACGACGAGAGCGCACAGAACCTGAAGATGCAGAACGGCGAGAACAGCACCGCCGATATCGAGCGGCATGCCGCCGAGTGGGTCGCCGCGCACCGCGAGCAGTTCGATGCCTGGCTGGCTGCTTCCCGCGCCGCCGCCAACTGAGTCCTAGGCTCAGGCTACAAACCTTTTTGGCGCCCCTGATGGGCGCCTTTTTTTCTGTTGATTCGAGCCTCGTCTGTGGAGTAGCCGCATGTCGCTCTATTCATTCGTCCGTGATTTCAATTTCAGCCAGGCGCCACGGCATACCCGCGAGCTGCTGCAGACCTGTCTGCTGGATATCCTCGGGGTCGCCGCCGGCGCCCGCGACAACCAGACCAGCCAGATTCTCAGGCAGTACGCCGTCGACCACTACCCGGCCGGCGCCCTGGCCAGCCGCCTGTTGTTCGACGGCCGCCCGGTGCATCCGCTGGGCGCGGGCTGGGCCGGCGGCTTCAGCGTGGATAGCCTGGATGCCCATGAGGGCCACTTCACCTCCAAGGGCCATGCCGGCGCCACCGTGGTGCCGGCGGTGCTGGCATTGGTCGACGCCTGTCGCCAGCAGGGTCGGGCCATCAGTGGCGAGGAGCTGCTCGGTGCGCTGTGCATCGGCTACGAGACGGCGCTGCGCGCCGGGGCCGCGCTGATGGCCACGGCGCCCGAGTACCATGCCTCCGGTTCCTTCTCCGGGCTTGGCGTGGTCTGTGCCGGCGCCCGCTTGCTGGGGCTGGACGAGCAGACCTTTCGCCATGCCCTGGGCATCGCCGAGTACTTCGGTCCGCGCTGCCCGATGATGCGCCTGGTCGATCACCCCTCGATGCTGCGCGATGCCCACGGCGCCGGCGCCTATGCCGGGCTCAACGCCCTGCTGTTGGCCCAGGCCGGGGTCACCGGCGCGCCGGCCGAAACCGTCGAAAGCACGGCCGTGGCCGCCCAGTGGCACGACCTCGGCCAGCGCTGGGAGATCGACGCGCAGTACTTCAAGCCCTGGCCGGTGTGCCGCTGGGCGCAGCCGGCGCTGACCGCTATGACCTTGCTGTTGGCCGAGCACCCGCAGATTGGCGGCGCGGCCGTCGAACGCATTCGGGTCGAGACCTTCCACGAGTCCATGCGCCTGCAGGGCCACACCCCGGCCAACGCCGACGAGGCGCAGTACGCCCTGGCCTTTCCGCTGGCGGCGCTGGTGGCCCGGGGCCAGGTCGGTCCGCTGGAGGTCACCGGTGCGGCGATCCAGGCCGCCGACATCCTCGCCGTCAGCCGGCGCATCGAGATCGTCGAGGCCGACGATCTGTCGGCGCGCTTCCCCAACGAGATCCTCTCGCGGGTTTCGCTGTGGCTCAAGGACGACCAGCACTTCGTGAGTCCGATCACCGCGGCCAAGGGCGACCCGGCCACGGCCATGAGCCGGGCCGAATTTAGCGCCAAGTTCCATTTGCTGGCCGGCGTCAGCCTGAGCGAGCCGCAGCGCCAGGCCATCGAGCGAGCAGTTGCCGAGCTGGCTGCCAGCCCCAGCTGTGAAGCCTTGTTCGACTTGTTGTTCGTTGCTCCAGGTACCGCGCTGGTGCCTGGTCAATCCCGGCAGAAGGAGTCAGTCCAATGAAGTTCGCGCAGAAAGTAACCCTGATCACCGGCGCCGCCGGTGGCGTCGGCCAGGCCTTGGCCCTGCTGTTTGCCCGCGAGGGCGCACGGCTGATGCTCTCCGATCGAGAAGAGGCTGGCTGTGCGCGAATCGCCGAACAGGCCCGTGCCCTGGGCGCCGAGGTCGGCTACCTGGCCGGCGACCTGCGCGAGAAGAGCTATTGCGAGACCCTGGTGAGCACCGCCGTGGAATCCTTTGGAGGCCTCGACATAGTGCTGAACAACGCCGGCATCATCCCGCGCGGCACCATCGAGGAGACCACCGACGAGATGTGGTTCGACGCCATGGGCGTGAACCTCAATGCGGTCTTCTACATCTGCCGCGCGGCCATCCCGCATATGAAGGGGCGGCCGGGCGCTGCCATCGTTAATACGTCCTCAGTGTGGGGCGTGTATCCGGGGCCGGGGCATGTCGCCTATTGCACCAGCAAGGGCGCGGTGGCAGCACTAAGTAAGAACCTCGGTCGTGACTGCGCGCCCCTGGGCATCCGCGTCAACGCCGTGTGCCCGCACGAGATCAATACGCCGATGATCCGCACCGGCTTCATCCGCCGCGGCCTGGACCCGGACAAGGCGGTCGAGGAACTGAACAAGAGCGTGCCCCTGGGGCGTATCGCCGAGCCGGAAGACATCGCCGACGTGATCGCCTTCCTGGCCTCGGACGAGGCCCGTTACATCGCCGGTGAAACCCTCGAGGTCACTGGTGCCAAGCCGGTATCGGGTTGAGGAGACGATTATGTTACTGACTGGAAAAAATGCACTGGTAACCGGTGGCGGCCGTGGCATCGGCCGTGGCATCACCGAGAAACTCCTGGCCGCCGGCGCGCGAGTACTGGTGGCCCAGCGTCAGGCACTGGACACCGAGCTGGCGGCCCATCCCGATGTGTTCTTCGTCGAGGCGGATCTGGCTGAGTCCGGCGCCCCGCGCCGGATCGCCCAGGCCGCGGCCGAGTTGCTCGGCGGCATCGATGTGCTGGTGAACAACGCCGGCTTCATGTTCGAACAGCCGATCGAGGCGATGAGCGAGCAGGACTGGGACTGCATGATGGCGGTCAACCTGCGCGCGCCGGTATTCCTCGCTCGCGAACTGCTGGCGCAGATGCGCCAACGTGGCGGTGGCAGCATCATCAATATCGGCTCGATCGAGGGCCTCGGCGCCAACCCCGAGCATGCCGCCTACTGCGCGTCCAAGGCCGGGATACATGGCTTGACCCGGGCGCTGGCGGTGGATCTGGGGCGTGACGGGGTGCGCTGCAATGCCATTGCCCCGGGCTGGATCGACTCCGACCTGAGCGACGCCTACATCGATGCCCAGGACGATCCTATCGGCGCCCGCAAGGGGCTGCTGGCCATGCACCCGGCGGGCCGTACCGGCACCCCCCGGGACGTCGGCGGAGCGGTGGTGTTCCTCGCCTCTGACGAAGCGGCGTTCATCACGGGCCAGGTATTGGTGGTCGACGGTGGGCGCACCGCCAAGCTGCCCTTGCCGTTCTGAGTCATCGGCCGCGACGGCGCGCTGCTTTGCACCGCCATCGCCGGCCGTCCAGGCTTTACCATGGGTTGGAATCTTCCCGCTTGAGAGTTGCCAGATGAGATCGTCGTTCGAGAGCGTCCTGAAGGACAAGAACCGACTGCACCTCGACCGGGTGCTGCGTGACGAGCCGGCCATGGCTGTGCACCGGGTTGCCTTCGTGCTGCTGGATAATTTCTCGATGATGGCGTTTACCGGCGCCGTGGATGCCCTGGTCACGGCCAACCTGATGAGCGCCGTGCCGCTCTATGAAATACTGGTAGTCGGTGGTCGCGAGGACGCGGTTGTCAGCGACCTGGGTATCGCCATCTCGGCGGGCTGTCGCCTGGTCGATCTGGAGGAGCGCCGGCAACACCTGATCGTGGTCTGTGGCGGCTTTCGCGTGCAGTTGCAGGCCGACCCGCTGCTCAGGGCCAAGCTGCGCTCGGCCGACAGCACCGGTGCCATGCTCGGCGGGCTGTGGAACGGTGCCTATTTTCTGGCCGAAGCGGGGCTGCTGGATGGCTACGACTGTGCCTTTCACCCCGACGGCCGGGCAATGATGGCCGAGCTGTTTCCCAAAGTCAGGTTGTCCAGCCACGCCTTCGTGCTGGACCGCGAGCGGATAGGTTGCGCCGGGGCGAACAGTTCGCTGGGCATGATGCTGGAGGTGGTCAAGCGCGATTGCGGCGACAGCCTGGTCCACGCGGTAGAGGAGGTGCTGAGCTGCGACAAGATGCAGGAGGTCATGGACGTGTCGGTGGTGGCAGTCGACTGCGACCCGACCCTGCCGCAGCCCCTTAAGCTGGCGCTGGAGCTGATGCACAACAATATCGACGAGCCGCTGACGGCCGATGAGATCGCCGCTTGCGCGGATATCTCCCGGCGCCAGCTCGAGCGCCAATTCTGTCGTCACGTCAAAGCCACGCCTTCGCGCTATTACCTGGAGTTGCGCCTGACTCGCGCACGCCAACTGCTGCAGCAGACCAACAAATCCCTCGCCGATATTGCCGTAGCCTGTGGCTTCGTCAGCATCTCGCACTTTTATCGCTGCTTTCGCGAGTTCTTCGACGTGGCCCCGGGGCGCTTTCGTACCGGCGTGCGCAAGGGGCGCTGAAGCGCTCGCGACCGCTTGCCTGCCTCCCGAAAACGCAGAAGCCCGGCACAGGGCCGGGCTTCTGCAGTGACGCGACAGCGCTTACTTCACTTCCACCGCCAGGCTGTCATGGATCTTCTTCTGCCAGATCGCCGGGCCGGTGATATGCACCGACTCGCCCTTGGCATCGACCGCGACGGTCACCGGCATGTCCTTCACTTCGAACTCGTAGATGGCTTCCATACCCAGTTCGGCGAAGGCCAGCACCTTGGACTTCTTGATCGCCTGGGCGACCAGGTAGGCGGCGCCGCCGACGGCCATCAGGTAGACGGCCTTGTTGTCCTTGATCGCCTCGATGGCGATCGGCCCGCGTTCGGACTTGCCGATCATGCCCAGCAGGCCGGTCTGCTCGAGGATCTGCCGGGTGAACTTGTCCATCCGCGTCGCGGTGGTCGGGCCGGCCGGGCCAACCACCTCGTCGCCTACCGGGTCGACCGGGCCGACGTAGTAGATGAAGCGACCCTTGAGGTCCACCGGCAAGGTTTCGCCCTGGTTCAGCATCTCGACCATGCGCTTGTGCGCGGCGTCGCGGCCGGTGAGCATCTTGCCGTTGAGCAGGATGGTCTCGCCCGGCTGCCAACTCTGCACGTCTTCCGGGGTGATGCTGTCGAGGTCGACACGGCGGGCCGAGGGGCCGGCTTCCCAGACGATCTCCGGGTAGGCATCCAGCGGCGGCGCTTCCAGGCTGGCCGGGCCAGTACCGTCGAGCACGAAGTGGGCGTGACGAGTGGCGGCGCAGTTGGGGATCATGCACACCGGCAGGGAGGCGGCGTGGGTCGGGTAGTCCATGATCTTGACGTCGAGCACGGTGGTCAGACCGCCCAGGCCCTGGGCGCCGATGCCCAACTGGTTGACCTTGTCGAACAGCTCGAGGCGCATTTCCTCGATCTTGTTCTGCGGGCCGCGGGCCTTCAGCTCGTGGATGTCGATGGATTCCATCAACACTTCCTTGGCCATCACCGCGGCTTTCTCGGCGGTGCCGCCGATGCCGATGCCGAGCATGCCCGGCGGGCACCAGCCGGCGCCCATCTCCGGCACGGTCTTGAGCACCCAGTCGACGATCGAGTCGGACGGGTTGAGCATGGCCATCTTCGATTTGTTTTCGGAGCCGCCGCCCTTGGCCGCGACGTCCACCTCGACCTTATCGCCGGGGACGATGCTGTAGTGGATCACCGCCGGGGTGTTGTCCTTGGTGTTCTTGCGGGCGCCGGCCGGGTCGGCCAGGATCGAGGCGCGCAGGACGTTTTCCGGCAGGTTGTAGGCGCGCCGTACGCCTTCGTTGATCATGTCGTCGAGACCCATGGTGGCGCCATCCCAGCGCACGTCCATGCCGACCCGAACGAAGACGGTGACTATGCCGGTGTCCTGGCAGATCGGCCGATGGCCGGTGGCGCACATGCGCGAGTTGATCAGGATCTGCGCCATGGAGTCGCGTGCGGCCGGCGACTCTTCACGCAGATAGGCCTCATGCATGGCTTGAATAAAATCTACCGGGTGGTAGTAGGAGATAAACTGTAAGGCGTCGGCGACGCTCTGAATTAGGTCGTCTTGCTTGATCACGGTCATGCGGCGCGCTCCTCTATAAACACGGGAACATCAAGGCGCGCCGGACCACGACCCGGCGCAGGCTCTCAAGGTAAAAAGGCAAGGCAAAAAAGGCGCGGCAGTATAACGCGGCGTTTGCCCCCGGCGCACCCGCCGACAATAGACCTTGGTCGGTTAATGCAGCAGTCAGCGTACTAGGCATTCTGTGATCACAGCGGTAGAGTGGCGGCAAGATGCCAGTACGGGATGAAACCCATGAGCACCGCGAGTGAAAGGGTCACGCATAGAGCCCTGCAAAGCCTGTTGCTGAAGCGTTTCGGCATGGCGGTAGCGACCTACGGCCTCAGCTTGTTGTTGTTCTGGATCACGCTGCTCAGCGATCTGTACCGTGCGCCATTGTCCACCGCGCTGATCGGCTGCGCTCTGGTGGTACTCAGCCAGGTCGTGCTGTTTGTCGTGTTTATCAGTGGCTACAACCTGCGGTTCCGCGACCCCAGCCTGACCGAGCCGCAGGTGCTGTTAGCCCTGGTTTGGCAGACCTACCTGCTTTCCCAGCTCGATAGCGCCCGTGGCACCCTGCTGGTGATCTATGTGCTGATTCTGCTGTTTGGCGTATTTCAGCTGCAGCCCCGGGTCTTTGCCCGCTGCGCGGCCCTGGCTTTTTTCGGCTTCGCCGGTATCAACCTCTGGGAGGCCTACCAGCTGCGCCTGGCCGAGCCGGGGCTGGTGTTGTTGCAAGTCTGTGCCTTGTTGTTTGTGCTGGTTTGGTTGAGCCTGTTTGCCGGTTATATGCAGGCGCTGCGCCAGCGCATGCGCCAGCGGCGCTTCGCGTTGCAGGCGCACCAGGACACCCTGCGCGGCATGATGCGCCAACTGGAAGATCTGGTCGCAACCGATGAACTGACCGGCCTGTTCAATCGCCGGCATTTCCTCCGGCTTGCCGCGCGGGAGCTGGATAGCCTTCGACCGGGGCGCCAGCATGGTCTGGCGCTGATCGACCTGGATCACTTCAAACGGATCAATGATGTTTATGGCCATGCGGTCGGCGATCGCGTGCTGCAGACCTTGGCCGCGGTGGCGCGCGCCTGCCTGCGCGATGGCGATGTATTGGCGCGCTATGGCGGCGAGGAGTTTGTGTTGTTGTTACCCAATACCGATGCCGATCAGTTCACCGCCTGCTGCGAGCGCCTGCGTGAAGCCTTTGCCAGTGCCGAGCCGGTCGGGGTGCAGGTGGATAGCATCAGTTTGTCGGCCGGCCTGACCTTGCTGGCCATGGGCGACGATCTCGACGAGGCGCTGCAACGGGCCGACCAGGCACTCTACCGGGCCAAGCGTGGCGGGCGTAACCGCTGCGATGCGGCGTGGGCGGGCAGCGGTGCCTGAGCTCTGTGTCGCCGGCCGGCGTTGCACTGTGGCCCCGGCCAGTAACCTATTGGATGCCCTGCACGGCGCGGGTATCGCGGTGCCCTACAGCTGCCGCGCGGGTAGTTGTCATGCCTGCCTGGTGCGTTGTGTGCGTGGCGAACCGCTGGATGCCAAACCCGAGGCGCTGGCGGCGCAGCGGCGTGAGGAGGGCTGGCGTCTGGCGTGCCAATGCCGCGTGGTCGAAGACCTGAGCGTCGAGGTGTTCGACCCCCTGCGCGATGGCTTGCCGGCACGGGTCGAGAGTTGTACCTGGCTCAGCCCCAGTGTGCTGCGTCTGCGCTTGCTGCCCGAGCGGCCGTTGCGCTATCAGGCGGGTCAGCACCTGGTGTTGTGGAGCGCGACGGGCGTGGCGCGGCCCTATTCCCTGGCCAGCCTGCCGGATGAAGATCCCTGGCTGGAATTTCATCTGGATTGCCGCCACAGCGGCGCCTTTAGCGATGCGGCGCGCCAGCTCAAGGCCGGGGCTGGGCTGCGCCTAGGCGAGTTGCGTGGTGGCGCCCTGCATTACGACCCGGACTGGCAGGTGCGGCCGCTCTGGCTGCTGGCCGCCGGCACCGGTTTGGCGCCGCTGTACGGGGTGCTGCGCGAAGCCTTGCGGCAGGATCATCGGGGCGCTATTCGGCTGATCCATCTGGCTCACGACGCGTCCGAGCATTACCTCGCCGCCGAACTCAGCGAGTTGGCCCGCCGCAACCCGCAACTGCAGGTCGAACTGCTCGACGCGGCCGAGTTGCCAGCGGCTTTGGCCGAACTGCGCCTTGTTTCAAGGCAAACCCTCGCCTTACTCTGCGGCCACCCGGCCCGCGTCGAAACTTTCGCCCGCCGGCTGTATTTGGCCGGTCTGCCGCGCAACCAGATGCTCGCTGACCTGTTTTTGCCCCACGCGCGCTAAAAACCTGTTCAGGCTCCGATCGAGCGCTGCCCAGGCAGATGTTGAACAGGTTCTGAGCCCGTGCGCTACCCGAGGATCGATATGAGCGAGCATGTAGTCGTTGAGCGCGAAGAGGGCCTGCTGACCCTGCGCCTGAATCGCCTGGATAAGAAGAATGCACTGACCCGCGCAATGTACAGCCGCATGGCCGAGGAGCTGGAAGCCGCCGATGCCGACCCGAGCGTGCGCGCGGTGCTGATCAGCGGCGGCAGTGAGTGTTTCACCAGTGGCAACGATGTCGCCGACTTTCTCCAGGCGCCGCCAACCGGGCTGGATAGCCCGGTGTTCTGCTTTATGCGCGCCTTGTTCGAGCTGAACAAGCCGGTAGTCGCAGCCGTCGCTGGTGCCGCAGTCGGCATCGGCACCACGCTGCTGCTGCATTGTGATCTGGTCTATGTCAGTCGCGATGCCAGGCTGAAAATGCCTTTCGTCAGCCTCGGCCTGTGCCCGGAGTTCGGCTCCAGCCTGATCCTGCCGCAGCTGCTCGGCCAAGCCAAAGCGGCTGAGCTGCTGCTGCTGGGTGAAGCCTTCAATGGCGAGCAGGCGGCTGCCTGGGGTATCGCCACTGCGGCTTTGGCGGATGGCGCGGCCACCTTGGCCAAAGCCCGGGAGATGGCGCTGCGCTTCCTGCAATTGCCGCCCTCGGCAGTGGAGGTCAGCAAGCGCTTGATGAAGGCCCCGGGCCGCGAAGCGCTACGGCGGGTGATTGCCGAAGAGGCCGAGTTGTTCGGTCAGCGCCTGCGTTCGCCGGAGGCCGTCGAGGCGTTGTCGGCCTTTATGCAGCGGCGCAAAGCGGTTTTCTCGTAGGGTGGATTAGTGCAGCGTAATCCACCAATGCCGCCATAGGCGGCACCTTGCGGTGTCGATGGCGGGCTTCTCCCAACCAATGCAAAAGGCCGCTCACTGAGCGGCCTTTTGCATTAACGGCTGCGCTTAAACCAGCGGATCGCCGACATGCAGGATCTTCATGGTGTTGGTGCCGCCGGTGGTGTGATAGCTGTCGCCCTTGGTCAGGATCACCCAGTCGCCTTTCTGCACCACGCCACGCTTGAGCAGTTCGTCGACCGCCGCCTGGCTGACCTTGTCCGCCGGCAGTGCCGCGGGGTCGAAGGGCACGGTGTAGACGCCGCGGAACAGGGCGACACGGGCCTGGGTTGCGCGGTGCGGGGAGAAGGCGAAAATCGGGATCTCGGAACGGATGCGCGACATGATCAGCGGGCTGTAGCCGCTTTCGGTCAGGCTGATGATCGCCTTCACGCCGGGGAAGTGGTTGGCGGTGTACATCGCCGCCAGGGCGACGCTTTCATCGCAGCGCTCGAAGGTCTGGCCCAGGCGATGGCTGGAGCGTTTGTTGGTCGGGTGCTTTTCGGCACCGACACAAATGCGTGCCATGGCGGTCACCGCTTCGACCGGGTACAGGCCGGCGGCACTTTCGGCCGAGAGCATCACCGCATCGGTGAAGTCCAGCGCGGCGTTGGCGACGTCGGAGACTTCCGCGCGAGTCGGCATCGGGCTACTGATCATCGACTCCATCATCTGCGTCGCGGTGATCACCGCTTTGTTGAGGCGGCGCGCGTGGAGGATGATTTTCTTCTGGATGCCGACCAGTTCGGCGTCGCCAATTTCCACGCCGAGATCGCCGCGGGCGACCATCACCGCGTCGCTGGCGCGAATCAGCCCGTCCAGGGTTTCGTCGTCGGCCACCGCCTCGGCGCGCTCGATCTTCGCCACCAGCCAGGCAGTACCACCGGCCTCGTCGCGCAGGCGGCGGGCCAGTTGCATATCGGCGGCATCGCGCGGAAAGGACACCGCCAGGTAGTCCAGCTCCATCTCCGCGGCGAGCTTGATGTCGGCCTTGTCTTTGGCGGTCAGCGCTGGCGCCGTGAGGCCACCGCCACGGCGGTTGATGCCCTTATGGTCGGACAGCGGTCCGCCGATCAGGACCTTGCAATGCAGTTCGTCGGCAGTCGTCGACTCGACGCGCATCACCACGCGGCCATCGTCGAGCAACAGTTCGTCGCCGGTTTTGCAGTCCTTGATCAGGTCCGGGTAGTCGATACCGACCACGTCCTGGGTGCCGGCATCGCGCGGATGGGTGACGGAGAAACGAAAGCTGTCGCCTTCCTTCAGCTCGATGCGTTTATCGGCAAATTTGGCGATGCGAATCTTCGGTCCTTGCAGGTCGCCGAGCAGCGCGACGAAGCGGCCATGCTTGGCGGCGATCTCGCGAACCAGGCGCGCACGCGCCTTGTGCTCGTCCGGGGAACCGTGGGAGAAGTTCAGGCGGGCGACGTCCAGGCCAGCGAGGATCAGCTGTTCCAGCACTTCGGGGGAGTTGCTGGACGGGCCGAGGGTGGCGACGATTTTAGTGCGACGGAAGGTCATGCGGGGGACTCCAGGGTTCGAGCAGAGTGCGAGGCTACTATGCTGCGGCGCTGTAGTCATTGTTCCGCTGCACTACCTAACGCAACGGTTCGCAGTTCCGGCAGGACGTCGCATTTCGCCGCAAAAGTGCGTCGCGAGCTTGCCGATTGGTTTTCTGCAAAGGCTTGAGTTCGCTTGCCTCGGTGCGCAAGAAGGTGACGGCTTAGGGGCTCGCCTGGTTCAGCGCCTGATCCAAATGGCGCGCCGCTTGGCTGGCCTGCGCGCTGCTCGGGAACTGCGCCAGCAACTGCCGCAGGTAGGCGATGGCCTTGTCGCGATCGGCGTGGGGGTTGTCGGCGGCGAGGTACATCAAGGCTAACTGGTAGAGCGCCTTTGCCTTGATGTCCGCCTGTACGCCGCTATCGCTGAGGGCCAGTCGGTAGAAGTCTTCGGCTTCGGCAACCCGATCCTTGAGCACCGCGCGACGTGACAGCAGGGTCATGTCCGGGTCGAGACTGGCTTGGTAGAGGTCGAGACTTTGGCTGGGTTGCCAATGGGCCAGCAGCTCGCGCGAGGTTTTCTGCACCGGCTCCTGGGTGCGCTGGCGGATCAACTGGATGCGCGCGTCGCTGCGGGTCGCGGCGCGCGTCCCCGGAAATTCGTTCTGTATCTGATAGAAGTCGTTGAGCGCCTTAGGGTCGTTGCGCTCATCGTTGTAGCGGCTCATATAGATCAGGCCAATCTGGTACAGCGCTATGGCGCGTACTTCTGGGCTGAGTTTTTTGTCGTGGTAACCGGCCAGGTAGGTGTGCTCGGCCTGGGCGCTTTTCGCATCGCGGATGGCCATGGCGCTGTAAGTCAGCAGGTCGCCTTCCTCTTCTACCGCCGCCGTCATGCGGTTGCTCTTCAGCGTCTTGTACTCGACCACCTCTTGGGTGGTGACTTGGGCAATAAACAAGGGCGTGGTAGGCGCGCAGGCGACCAGTAAGGCCGAGCAGAGCAACAGCGCGAGGCGAGTGGGCATGAGGTTTCCTTGGCTCCTGGGCCGGGTGCGGCCAGTCTAGTCAGCGCCAGTGCTGCGAGCCAAGCGCTGCGGTGCAGTTCCAATCGGAGGATATGCTGCAGTCTGGAATTTGCAGTTTTTGCCGTGACAGTCGATAAACTGCACCGCGGAGGATACGCCCAGGCGAATTTTACCGGTGCCGGCCTTGGCCCTGAGTGCCGCCGGCTGCACCCGGTGGTCGCTCGATTAGCATCTGAATAACGCCTAAACTCAAGTTTCATTTCAGGGAGGAAAGCCATGCGTTACCTGTTGTGCTCTGTGCTGTTGTGGTCGGGATTGGCCGCAGCGGAGATCTACCGTTGGATCGATGCCCAGGGGCAGGTGCACTTCGACCAGCGCCCGGCTGCGGGTGCCGAACAGATCGAGGTCAAGCCGCAGGTGGTCGAGCGCGATGCCGCCACCCGCGAGCGGGAGGCGCGCACCGAGAAGTTTTACGAGGCGCGTCGGCAGGAGCAGGAACAGGCTTCGACCCAAGCGGCAGAGCGCCAGAGCAAGCGTGAACAAGAGTGCCGCGAGCTACGCAATAGGCTGGCGCAGCTAGCCGATGGCGGGCGTTACTACTCAACCGATGCACAGGGCCAGCGGGTCTATTACAGCGATACCCAGATAGACACCGCTCGTCGCCAACTGACCGAGCGCGTGGCCGAACGCTGTGGTTGAGGCTGGCTTGGTGGTGAGAGTGCGACCATACTCAGTCGTCATTTGTAGCGATTTGCCATCATGCGAATTGAACGCCGAATCGAACGCCATCAGTTGCCTTACTACCTGAAGGTCTTCAACCGCATCACCGATAAGCCGATGGGTTACCTCGGCAACGTCTCGTTGGATGGTTTGCTGCTGATCAGCCAACTGCCGATGCTGGTGGGCGCGCGTTTCGAGATGTGCTTGAAGATTCCCGGGCAGGATGGCCAACGCCTCATCGACTTCTCGGCCACCTGCCAGTGGTGCCGCGAAGATGTCACACCGGGCGGCTACGACTCCGGTTTCGCCTTGGTCGCGCCACCGGCGGACTATGTCGAGATGGTCGATGCCCTACGTCAGTATTTCAGCTTCCGCTCGTTGGCCGCGTCGCTGTAACGCTGCGCTGGCTCTTCGTAGGAGCGGGCCTGGCCCACTCCTACGGGTTTTGTGCTGCGGTTCTCGATCAAAACACCCCAGCCTTCTTCCACGCGAGATAACGCCCGACCAGCTGCGGGCCGAGTTCGCTTGGCCGTGCATCCAGGACCGGCACCCCGTGGGCGGCCAGGCGTTCGTGCAGACCGGCGCGGGCATTCAGGTAATCCACCGTGCCGCAGTAGGTCAAGGCATTCTCGTAGCCTTGCACCGGCACCTGACGCAGCTTGTCGAGGACTTCTTCGCGCAGGCTGGTGAGCAGTACGCGATGCTGGCGACCCAGGCGTTTGAGCGCAGCGAGCAACTCCTCGTCGTCTTCGTCGCGCAAATTGCTCACCAGTACGACGAGCGCGCGGCGGCGTTGGCGGGCGAGCAGGCTGTCCACGGCAGCGGCGAAATCGGCCGGGCGCTGGCTGCTCTCCAGGTCGTAGACGGCGTTGAGCAAGACGCTGAGCTGTGCCGGGCCTTTGACCGGGGCCACGAAACGCGGCTGCTCGCCGGCAAAGGTCGCCAGCCCCACCGCATCGCCCTGGCGCAGGGCCACATAGCTGAGCAGCAGGCAGGCGTTGAGGGCGTGGTCGAAGTGCGAGAGATCGCCATCCTGGCTGCGCATCCGCCGACCGCAGTCGAGCAGGAAGATGATCTGCTGGTCGCGTTCGTCCTGGTACTCACGGGCGATCGGCGTGCGTTTGCGCGCGGTGGCTTTCCAGTCGATCTGCCGCAGCGTGTCGCCGTCGCGGAACTCGCGCAGTTGATGGAATTCTAGACCCAGGCCGCGGCGTGGGCGCTGGCGCACCCCGAGCTGGCTGAGCCAGTCGTCCACCGCCAGCAACTGGGCGCCGTAGAGGCGGGCGAAGTCCGGATAGACGCGGGTCTCGGCGGCGAGTTCGAGGTGGCGTCGGCCCTGCCACAGGCGCAGTGGGCTGGGCAGGCTGAGTTCGCAGCGGGGAAAGCTGAAGTGTCCGCGCACCAGTGGGCGCACGCGGTAGCTGAATTGCGTCCGCTCGCCGGGGTGCAGTTCGATGCGTTGCGGCAGCTGCTCGAACTCCATGCCGGCGGGCACGTGGTCGAACACCTCCAGCCTTTGCACCTGGTTGAAGCGGTGGTGGGCCGTCAGCTGGACCTCGCCCCAGCGGCCCAGCGACAGCTTGCCCGGTAGTTGACGTTCCAGCTGCGGTGAAGGCAGGCGCCGCAGCCAGAACGCGTCCGTCGCGGCGATCAGCGCCAGGGCCAGCAGCAGGCCCCACCAGAGTGGCTGCAGAGTCGCGGGCAGCTTGATTCCCAGCGCCGCTAAAGCGCCGAGCAGGATGGCTGCGCCGAGCAGGCCGCCGAGCAGCACTAACAGCATGCGGGACGGTTTCATGCGGGGCGCTTCATAGGCGCGGCGCCGCGACCTGCTCGAGCAACTGCTGGAGCACCTGATCGACCGACAGGCCTTCGATATCCAGTTCCGGCGAGAGCCGCACGCGGTGGCGCAACACGGCCAGGGCGCAGCCCTTGATATCGTCCGGGAGCACGAAGTCGCCACCGCGCAACAGCGCCCGCGCCCGACCGCCGCGCACCAGGGCGATCGAGGCGCGCGGCCCCGCGCCTATGGCCAGGCCCGGCCAACTACGGGTGGCGCGGGCCAGGCGCACGGCGTAGTCGAGCACCTGCTCATCCAGCGACAGCTCACTGGCGATCCTCTGCAGGGCCTGCACATCTTTGGCTTGCAGCAGGGTGCGTAGCGCCGTGACTTCCAGCATGTCGGCCTTGGATGAGCGGCTCACCTGGCGAACCAGGCTCAGCTCCTCATCGACCGCTGGGTAGTCCATGCGTAGCTTGAGCATAAAGCGGTCGAGTTCGGCTTCCGGCAGCGGGTAAGTGCCTTCCTGCTCGATGGGATTCTGCGTGGCCAGCACCATGAAGGGTTGCGGCACCGGCAGCGGACGACCCTCCAGGGTCACCTGACGCTCCTGCATGACTTCCAGCAGCGCCGCCTGGGTTTTTGCCGGGGCGCGGTTGATCTCATCGGCCAGCAGCAGGTTGGTGAACACCGGGCCCTTGCGCAGCTTGAACTGCTCGGACTGCAGGTCGTACACGGCATGGCCGGTGACGTCGCTGGGCATCAGATCCGGGGTGAACTGAATGCGTGAGAACTCGCCGCCGAAGCAGCGCGCGAGGGCGCGTACCAGCAGGGTTTTGCCGAGCCCGGGCACGCCCTCGACCAGCACGTGGCCGCCGGCGATCAGGGCGGTCAGCACGTCGTCGATCACTGCACTCTGGCCGATCACGGCCTTTTGCAGTTCATGGCGCAGGGCCTGGGCCAGCTGGCTGGCGCGTTGCCGTTGCACTGCCGGGTTGGCGGTGGGGGCAGCGGCTGGGCTGGCCGCCGCGCTTGCAGTGGTTTCGGTTATTGGCTGTTCGGGCGTCTGTTCGCTCTCAAGTTCCGGAGCCTTACTAACTGTTACTTGTGATTTATCTTCCATAAATCAACCGCTTACCTAATTTAATTATTTTCGGGTTTTTTACGTGCGAAAAGAGTGACTGCCAATCCTCGCAATTGCAATTTCATTCTCGAGGCCTTCACGTCCCCTAGCTCGTGTCGATGCCGAGATACGTATCCCTTCACAAACTCCGGTTAAAGGTTGACGCAGCCAGTGGCATTGCATGGTTTGATCATATTTCTGGCGCGTTGAATTGGACGAAGCGCCGCGATGACGCGATCGTCAGTGTTTGGGTGGCTCTGGAAATAGCGACATAGAAGAGCTTTGCCTGAGCGTGGCGCTCGTTGGCAAAGTGTGTGGCGTCGGGGATGACCACATGGTCAAACTCGAGTCCCTTCAATAGCAGTGGGGTTGAAACGGTGCGTTTAGGCATCTTTCGGCCAGAATTGCTTACTCGCTGGCGGACGCTGAGGGTTGCCGCAACCATTGTTTCGGCGCGGCCAGCCGCTACCTCTGTCGCCGCTCGATCGGCGTCGCGCCAAAGCTCATTGCGGTAAAGCTTCCACAGGGGGCGCTTGCGAGCTAGGGAGAACAACTGGGCGGCTGCTTCTGCCCCGTTGCCTGCTTCTAAACCGGGAACCAAATCGCGCATGGCTTGCTGAACCGCCACGTCTTCCAGATCAGGTTGTTCTCCCTCAGCTAGTTTCCTTTTGTGGAAGCAGTCGTTGCTTAGGTCAACGAACGCTTGCAGCCTGCCCCCTTTATCAACCGCCCGATCCCATGCTGATGCGAACTCCCGTAAGCGATTGGCTGCCACTTCCTCAATGGCCTGGTATCCGCCATTCGCCGCCTTGGCCAGCCTATAGCAGATGGTCTTGTTGCAATGGATGGCGGCGAAACTACCTTCCTTGCCGTCGATGCCTTCGAACAGCGTTCCCATGTCGAAGACGTCGTTGGATTCGCGATAGGTGATGCGCGGGTCGGCTAAGTCGATGGCTTCGCCTCGCATGAGTTTCTCACGCGTTTCGGCGATCCATTGCCCAAGCTCGGGGTTCTTGCCGGCCCAGCGATGCGGCGTTTCAAGTGTTCCAGCCAGCGGGAAGCGCGGATGGATCTCGCGCTCCCAGCTCAGTGTCGCCCCGGCAAACTCAAAGATGCCCTGCATCGGATCGCCGAAGATCAAGGTGGGTACAATGCCCGAGAGCGCGATCGCGAGTTCGTGTTGCAGTCCGTGGCAATCCTGATACTCGTCGATCAGAATGCGGTCGTAGGAGGCAGCGATGACTTCGCGGACGGCTTGCACGCCAAGGGCCCACGACGCACCTTGGTAGAGTTGATTCCATTGCTCACCGGTTTGCGGCAGACCGTCAGGTGGTTGGGCTACACCGGGAAAGGCGTGGGCGTAGCGCATGCACCATCCAGCGATGGTGTCCACGGCCACCCGGGCATGCGGAATTCCCAAGCGCTTCAACCTGGAGCGGATTGCATGCACGCCGGCATGCGTGTGGGTGAGAATCAACGCGCGGCGCCCTATAGCTGCCACGTTTGCGATGATCTCCGTCTTGCCGTGGCCGGCAGGAGCGACGACCGCTGCATTGCCGAGTTCGAATAGGTCGGCTGCGTCAGGCATACAGCCACGCCTCGACTTGGCCCAGAACTGTCGCCAGAGGAGAGGCGGCATTTTCTGTGGTGATACGCCAGACCAAAGGGGCGAGGCCTCGGCCGATGCGCTGGTCCTTGAACCACTTTTTCCGGGCTGCGACCTCGGAAATGGCTTCGCGAAGCTGCGTGTCGTCCTGCATGGACAGTATCTTCCAGTCCGCGAAGTTGTCGCGAATCAAAGCAAGGCCCAAGTCCGGAATCTGGATGTTGATGTTGTCATCGATGGCAGCATCTCCGCGCTCCTCGCGTGCATAGGCGAGCAGCGCCTGGACAAGTTCATCGCTTGCGGCCGAGAAGATCGCCTGCTCGGTGTTCAGGCCGCCTCCATATTCGAAAACAGGGACGCCCGCCATCGTCAACGCAGTAATATTGGCTGGCGTCAGGACCGTGTCGGAGTCACGGTAGATGGCTATCTCGTAGCCGAGTCCGGCCAATGCCAATGCTAAGGAGCAGGCTTGGTCTCCGTTGCCATCGGCGATGGCTGCTCCCAGTTGTTCGATGGGGCGATTGTCATGGCGCGCTGGCCAGTTCTCACGCAGACCCAGCAGCAACCCCAGCTCGGTATTGCCTTCGGACACAAGGATTCGGCGGGCGAACATCGCGCGGGGCGTGAAGCGCATCAGCGGCCTGATGGGATCAGGCGACTTCGGACGGGAGACGGTTGTCGCTCGGCCAGGCCGGACAATTTGGACTACCCGTAGGCTTTCTGCCCCGGCTTCGCCCAAAGCGACATCTGAATGCGTCGTCATCAGAATCTGGCCGGTGGGTCTGTGAGCCTCTAACGCTTTGGCCTGATCGGCTTTGAGCTGGGCGATCGCGCCGATGATTCGGTGTGGCTCGAGCCCGTGCTCGATTTCGTCGATCAATACGATCGCGCCTTCTGTGATCGCGGACTTCTGAATCGCGAGCGTCGCAAGGCGCCTGGTGCCCAGCCCAGCCAGCCGAAGCGGAACGCCACTGTCATGTAGGGCAATCGAGCCGGACGATAAGCCGGAGCGCCCCAGCTCCAGCCCGGGCTCGTAAACGCCTTCTACATAGGCCCCGAGTCCCTTTGCGAACCGCTCGGCCAAAGCCGCCGCGTCGGCCAGCGATTTGATGTCACTCAGATTGGCACTCGCGCGCGCCGTACGGTAGGCCTCGGCCAAACGCGCTGCAGCTTCCTTATTGTCGCCCGTCAGTCGAGCGAGCACCGAACCTTGTCCCCAGGCGAGGTGGCGAGCATCCTCTCCTGCGAGCCGAACCAACCCAAATAGCGCGCGGTCTCGGTTTGACAGAGTACGTGGCTCATCGAGCCGGTCGCACACCAGTTCCCAGGAGGGCTCCATGCTGGCGTCGACGGTGAGGCGGACTGTCAAGACAGGCTCATCATCGCCCTCTGGCTCGTCGCGTAGTTCATCCCCTGCCGTCCAACCTCGGATGTATAGACCAAGGCGCTCATCAGATTTCAGGGCTTTGGATAGCTCTCCGACCGTGGCCTCGATCACAATGGGGTTCGAGGTGTCGCAATCCAGGAAGTCCGGCTCGGTGAACGAGAACCACCGTGAAGAAAGGGCGGCTTCGGCTGCATCGAGCAGCGTCGACTTGCCCGAGTCGCCCGCGCCGATCAGACAACAGAAGGGAGAGCCTGGTGTCCAGTCCAGCGCAGAAATTCCCCGGAAATTCGAGACCTTGAGCTGCCTAATCTGCATGAATCGCTCCGCTAACTTGTTGTATGCCCGCCCCGCTCACATGAGGCAGGTGGTCACGCCCTTGGTCTAACTCTACTTTCAGCGAACGAACAAAGCGACGTTACCGCAGTCGCTATGACGTCGCTAACCTGGAGATGCAGCAGGGGTCTTGGCTGACCATCAGCGGCCTCCATTTTTGGCTTTTCCCATACATCATGATGAAAGAAAAACTCTGGCACGTGCGTCTATCAGACACTCATCCGCAGTACCAGCATGTCAGTTTTCGCCGCAGACCGGGTCACGATAATTATGTGGTCGTCGTTGTGGATGCGCAGAGACTCATCCGGTACTCCGATCAGCACATGCATTCGCACTTCGTGATTGCACCAGCGAACACATGGGCTGAGGGCAAGCGCAAAGGAATGTTCGACTTCTTGGCCCCGCCAAACGCTAATGAGCGACATGTGGAAATGCCGATCGTGTCGTTCAACGAGGTTATCTTGGAGTATCGGGAGCCAGTTTTGAAGTTTCTCAGTCGCCGCCGTGTGCGGCTGTTGCGCTACGTTGGTTACATGAATGGTCGCCATCGCACACGTTATCTGTACTTTGCTGGAGCTCAGGAAATTCCCGTGATGTGCCACGAAGGCCAAGCGAAAGCCCTACTGCACTACTGTGGTACAGAGCCAGTCCAGGGCAATGAAAGAGTGACTAGCTCTTGAGTAGGTACACTTCATCACACATACGATGCCTGCTTGGGTATAGGGGCATCCCTGTCTTCCACAGGGATGTAGAAGCCTTTTCCAATTCTAACCACAAAACCTTTCTGTTTGAACGTGCCAAATGCATTTGCAAGAATCGCACGCCATTCTGTTGAAGAAACTCTTCCCAGCAATTTAAAGCGATTATAAATTTCGTCAGCCAATTCATTAATAGGCATAGTCGTCTTTGCCGGATGGGTCGCGATCCTAGATTGCGCAAACACGAAGGCCGCCAAATATAAAAGGCGCCCTGATGGTAGCGGAGCAAGCAACACATTACTGCGCAATTTATGTTTATTTGCTCGTAATAGTGCTCCCACCGCGGCTATTTCAATGGGAAGCTGGGTCTGCACTTGCAGCGTGTGCGTTTTGGAGAGTTGCGAGGTAATGGCCGCGTCATACAACCTGATTTTCTCTACAGCGTCTTCATTAGGAGGTAATGATCTGCTGTCCGTCGTGACACACAATGCGCATTCGCTCTTGGAATCATCAGTGTGCGGGGTGAGACGATTACATGCCTTACAATGTTCCATTATCATTGTTTTGCGGAAGCACGATTCATTATCGCCGCTCAAGTCAGGCTTGATGCGATAAAATTTTGTTAGTGTATCCCCGTACCATATAAATATTGGATGTGCGAGACTGATACAGAGATACTCAAGCCAAAGTAGCATTTGAGTTTCATGTGATTGCATTTCAACAAGCCAAGCCTTCCAGTCCTCGGCCCACCTAATATCCAGGCTCTTCAAGCCCAAAGATTTGCTGGTTGTGCTGCTGGCGATCAAGTTCTGTATGCGCAAAGGCACCTGTTCTCGTCGCAGAGTTGCAGCGCTATTAGGTTTTTTTTGTAAGCGCGATTGAAAGTCCAAGTGGCCTTTCCAGGATCGATTGTGGGCATTGTATAGCGCAATAAATTTCGTGGTCGCACGTGAATACGCACTAAACAGCTCAGCTGTATCTAGCGCCTCAGCACCGATGACGATGACTACTGGGGCTTCCAGTCCACGGAACTTTGCAATCGTTTCAGTGAGTATCTTCTGGGCTCGTAAAAACTCGATGTACGCTTTGTCTATGATTGAGCCTGTCAAGACAACGATATCATCATTGTCCACGCCTCCTTCGAGCAGCGTGCTCTTGATACGAAGCAGCTCTTCGCAAGGCGAGAGCGTAATGACTTCAAGGGCAGTGTCTGGTTCCACTGCTCTTGGCGAGGAATGCTGAAGCTTTGGAGGAACTACCTCTGCAAGAATCTCGGTAACCGCCTTCGGCATGCGCAAGATGATCGTAAGCGGGAAGGTCTCAACGCCTAGGATGCCTTTCAACCCCTCCAGAGATAAGGCGTTTCGCTCAAACTTGAAGACCTGGGTTTCGTCACAGAAGAAAGCCTTAGGTTTTCCATCAAACCAACTAACAAGTGCCTCACACCACGAATAAGCCAAGGCTTGAGATTCATCGACCACAAGAACATCGTATTCGTTCATTAGCTTGCTTTGAACAGCAGCTTTCAAATCCTCTACACAATCAGTCTTATACCAGTCTTCGCCGATCGCTCCGCGTCTAGTAACGTCGGCGGCCTGACGACATAATCCATGCCAAGTCATCACTGTGCATGATTCATAACCATCAAGCTGGTTGCGAATATGCTCAGTAAGTCGAGCATTGAAAGAGAGCACGAGTACGTTCTTACCCTTCGATGCATATTTCCTCGCCACTTCGATTGCAATCAGGGTTTTACCAGTCCCCGGCCAGCCACTAATAAGAGAGTGCGTATTGTTCACCACGGAACGAACAACTGCGCTTTGCTCGCTGGTTAGCTGAAGCCACATCTTATTGTCGTAACGAATGCGACTCCCCCACCTAGGGTGGCCATCGATTTTGGGAGACAGGTAATCAATAAGCTCTTGGGTTTTAGAGGGGCCCAGATCTGGGTTTGAAAGCGCGCCCTTCCAATATTTCATTAGTTCTATGATTTTCTGCGCAACGTCTGGATATGCTTGAAAATCAATATACAGGGGTTGAGGTGGGTTGGCGGTGGTGTCGTACATGCCAGGCGAACAAGCAATCTCACCGAAATCAGAGTTAGGGAAGATGAATCCGTAGCCTATGTTCAGGCGTAGCGACGGTTTAGCACCGAGCCACTCAGAGAATCCATGTACGTTCTTCCTCGTCTGACTGACCGGATTTATCATGAAGCCTTCCCGGACATGAACGAATACAGCGTTCTCTACCCGATAAACCCCGCTCTTAACCTCAAGAGCAAGCACCCCATTCTCGGGGTGAATTATCAGAAAATCGATCTCTCCAGTCGGCTTCGCGCGTTTATCAAGCTTGTTCACGGCAGAACAAAGCCAGGGTAAGCTGTGAATTACTGTGTATTCGTCAGGCAGCTTGGATTTTAGGATTGAGTACAGTTGGCGCTCACCATAGCTTTCAGTGTGGTGTGGCCCATGCTCCGGAATCATCCTTGCCATCTACAGCGCTCGCTTTTTACCAAATCTTTGTGACATCTATACAGCCGCTATAACATATCGGAGATAGACCAGCCAAATTAAGCAACCGGGAACAGACCGGTTTAAAGCTGGCGCATCACTTCACGCACCAGTTTTTCAAACTCTTCGACCGACGAGGCCCTGGTATTCAAGGGCCGAATACGAATGAGCTTGGTGTTTGCTGCTTGGAAAATAGAGTCCTTTAGCCGGTCATTGGCCTGGGCCTTAGGCTCATCATGGAAGCTGCTATCCAGCTCAATGAAGTATCTAGGCTCATACCCACTGCCCACATCAAACACCACGCTGTCGATGATGGCTTGGAAGAAGTATGACCTAGCCTTTTCGGACAACTGATTTTTGATGGCCGGGTAATCCAATACACAGCTTAAGGCGACGTTAGGGTAGGGGTGATAGGTCGGAAAAACCCGACGTACCGCCTCATAGAAGTGTTCTTCCTGCTTAGACTTGAACAGGCGAATGATTTTTGCCTTGCCGACCTCCACTTCTGTCGCGCGAATTGTCATGTTCTCGCGCAGGCTGGCGGCAACCGCTTCTGGCTTTGTCTGCAAAAAAGACTGGATGATCTGCTTGGCTAGGGGGCGGTGTTGATACGACTGGGCGTAGTTGAGGAGTGCAGAGTGCTTGGTTTCCTGCATCAGCTTCAGGCGCTCATCCACAAAACGATCCACGAAGCCCTGGCTAAAGCCGTGCTGACCTAGTTCGATAATCAAGTTAGTGAACTCAAACTGCTTTGCGCGCTCAGCAGCCTGCAAAAGCTCTGCGAAGGTAAAGAATTCAGCCTCAAAGAACGTAGTGACCTGGGCCAAGAAGGGGTCTTGCGTCCTGGCCTTCTTGTTCTTGTAGATGATTTTACCAATCGCCTCCCAGTCTTTTTGGGCCAGCAGTGTGTACAGCTGCTCTCTGTCTTCCACGCCAGCGCTCCGCACTTAATCCTGATCGTGCGCCTAGGATAGGGCGAAGTGGATGCGCCGACAAACGCCGAGTTGAGGCATGGCAGCTCGTTTGGTTTCAGTGAAAAGCAAATGGGGAAAAATTTATTTTTCCTACTCGAAACGTCCGCTTCTGGCCGGAGGCGACCCTTGAGCATCTACGAAATCAGGGCCTATTCAGAGTATAAAAGGGAGAAAGCCCACGCGCACCAGGGTATCGAAAGCACTCAGATCTACACCCACGTGTGTACAACAGGACGTACCTGGCAGCCCAGGCTTCACGACGTTGATAAGGTTTGGATGCGCGCTTGGGCATTTCGAGCAATGCGAGCACTGGAGATAGTGCTGGGAGAGCAGAAAAAACTAACCCCCTGGTGCGCAGTACGAGAAAAATCTCGCCCGAGGCGTGGGGGTTATTCTTGGTGCAAAGACTAATGGTGAAGGGCTGTGCCGTCAACATTACGGCAGCGCCGGCCGTCTGTTCCAGCAGCCCAGATTCGAAATCTGGGCGGACGTATTCTCATCCCTGGTCGAAGTTTTCCAGCCGTTCATGAAGATCAATTTAACTCAATGTGCGCAAACCAAAGCCGGTGAGGATTTGCTCTACTCCATTTGTCATGGCACACAACTTCAAGCCGTGCAGCAGGAGCAAGATCCAGTGATGGCGCAGTACCAATGCCAGGACTGCTCCCATACGTTCTGGCGTGATGATGAGAACGAAGGCGTTGTGGTGACTTCAGTCGTGGTTCCCACTGAGTAGATCGCAGCAGCGCCTCCTATCGCTCAACACCGGCAGGCAAGCCCATGTACGGTTAATCACGTTTAAGTGATTAACCGTACACAACCGCTCGTCATGCGAGATGGGATTTCTCAGCAAGGGCGGCAAGAAGGCGCGCATCTTCAAGCGCATGGTGAGGTGGATCTCCACCGACATACTCGGTCTCAATATCGATACGGAGAAGCCCAGGCTGAGGCTGCACGCTTATCGGGAGACCAGCAGGGCCAATCAGCCACAGCAGCAGGGGCCAATCCCAATCAGGCGCATCGCTGATGATTTCCACCCGTCCGAGCTTCTGGAGAAAATCCAATAGGTCAATTCGTGCCTGCTCTGTCGTGCGGCCATAGGTCGCCAGGTTCAGCTGTGGCAACACGATCTCCCGCACGAAATCAGAGCAGTCGCCCTCTTCCCAAGCATCCATCAGCTCGACATAGAACTCCGGGCCATCAGGTACGACCAGGGCGAGGCTGATTAACTTGTAGGTATAGCGGTTGAGTGCCGTGAACTCGGTGTCGAGGTAGGTGCGGAGAGGCGTCATTCGAAGGTGCTCCAGCGACCTATGCACCGTGCATAGGTCGTCAATTCGTTGTTCGCAATATGGGCTCGGCCGGTTTCTATATGCCCGTTCCGCTGGCTTTAGCCGAAAGGGAGGTGGCGTGCGCCGGATTCGAGGTGACGCCTGACCACGTGCCCACTACCTTTGATCAGGAAGAATAACCCCCGCGCCTCGGGCCGGCCTGCCGGTACTGTGCGCCAGGGGGGTTAGTTTTTTCGCGGGGTATGATCTCGGAACCGCATAGTACGAAGTGAAGGGGTTCGCCGCATTTGTCATGTCGATCGACCCCGCCTCTCCTCTGGAGAGGCAACCTGTTTGTCGATGGCCGCCTCAGTCACTCCCCTGGCTATTTCCGCGAGTACGTCGACAATGCGGATCTGCTCGCGGGGATCATTCGGCGCGACTGATCTAGCGATGGCAGCTGGATTAGCCAGCATGATTTGGAGAGCATCAAGGTCATTTTCGTTTAGATCGAGACTCAAAGTAATTCGGCGCGTCATGGCTCTTCCTTGTCCAGGGGATTGTTCATTTGCCAGATGAGAATGCCGGTGGCCATTGCCTCTGCGAGCTCCTGAGTGTTCTCCGACCAACTATAAAATTCGACAGTGATCTCGACACACTCGCTAGCCTCCTGCGCGGCTTTTGCTAGAGCAGCGCGCTGCATAACTTGAATAAGGTTCAGCCGCCCTAGTGGCATCTAAGCCTCACAATGAGGCATTAAGGTTTACAGGGAAGCAGGGCCTATTCAGATGCAGTCGAATTGCCGATACTACCAAACGGCCAGCATTGGCTTTAGGGGGCGAGGCGATGGCAAGGAAGCGCAGACGCAACAGCAAGTCTGACGTATCTGGAGTGGTGATTCTTGGAGCCATAGTATTAGGGCTGCTCGCTTCCGTTCCCAAAGAGGTATGGGTTGTCCTGGTCGGGATAGCCATCGTCGGTGCAGGTGGGTGGTTGATCATCAAGGCCTGCAGCAAACTACCATTCGTACTTCCATCGCAGACCAAACGGCAGCCGCCTCGACAGGTCGATCGAGCGGGCGCCACCGATATACCATTGAATGCAGGCCTGACATTCTCGTTGGACGAGGTTTTCCCAGCAGGGGTGCCATCTTCCACGCCGGCTCAAGCATCGGCCTCGCTCCAGAAACATGTTTCTGCAAAGACTGAGAGTTCTGGGTTCTTTACCGTGACCCTAGGTGCCGTCGAGCGGCCCTCCCACCGAATTCCGAACGTGCCCGCGGATCTGACGGGGGCCAAAGTGCGCTGGCTTTCTGCTGGCGAGCCTATTGAAGTTGCCGGTGAGAAGATCCCTGGCGGCCTGATCTATGTCGGCGAAGATCGAAACCGCCGCTACGGCTCTTCGGAGCCCTCACTGATCAACCCGAAGCTGAAGATTGCGCGGGGTATCGTTGATATTGCTGAGCGTCATACTTCCTACTGGCCCAGCTACGAAAACATCTCCCCTGAAGCCCGCCGGGCATATCTGCAGTGGCTATCCAGTGGCCGAAAGGCTCCGCATGCAAACATTGGCTACGTATTCCTGTTCTTCTACGGCCTGGAGCGCAGGATATTCATTGATGCGAAGACGGATCGGGCTGCGGCCGCCGAGATCCCTGCCATCATTGCTGAGGTCGAAAGGCTGCTCTCGATCTACGATGAGAACCATTCGTTCAACACCTATGCCAGTCGCTTTGTAGACTTTCTCCGTCATAACAGAGTGCTTACCCGACGCTATCAAGAGGCACCGCCCGCAACGCTGCCTTACGGTTATGAAATGCCTATAGAGCTGCGCATTGGTTTGGGTCAGCTGGCGGCCGACAAGCAACCAATGCCGCCCGACTGGGCGTTGGCCTGGGTGTTGTCCGATCACAATATCGGGAAACGGACACCTGTAACCCGCTGTGAAGAGGCGTTCGCCCAGCTGTTCCGCATGCGCTATCAGGAACGTCATGGCGCGGGCATGGTGCTCCCCCAGAACAAGACCCGTCTGAGACTCCAATACAACACTGCTTCTGCGGGGCTGCCACCTCAGGAGCTGGATGGCCTGTCCGGCATTCCTGATGTCACCGCCACCAGCGCCGCCCGGAAGAAGCTGCAGCAGTTGGTTGACGAATGCACGTTGCAGTTAGAACCCTACAGTCGTTATCTCGGCCGCAATCCCGATACGTCTGATGCGCTAGAAGGGCTGCTGCAGCTGCCCGTGAGCCTCTGGCCGGCGACTGCTCGAAAAGCGCTCGATGAGCTGAAGCAACGAATCGGCGACGGCATGGTGGTCATGAGTTTTGGCGAACTGGCAGGGCGACTGCAGAGTGCGGGAGCCTTGTCGCGAGACAAGGTCCTGACACTCGCCCGGGCACTGGAGTCGTTGCACATCGGTATCGAGCCGGATGTGCTGGCAGGCAGCCGAACGCCCAAAGCTGAGGACAGCGTGGCGCTCTTTGCGACCCAGGCTGAAGATGGCGATCTCCGATCTTCGCCTGCATACAGCGCCGCCTCTGTCACGTTGGATCTCGCCTGTGCTGTGGCGGCTGCCGATGGCGACACGTCGCCGCAGGAAATTATGCTGCTATCCCAGCATGTCGACTCTTGGAGTCACCTGAGTGGTGCTCATCGGAAGCGTCTAAAGGCCCATCTGCGTCTGCAGCTTAACCAGCCGCCAACCCTGCAAAGCCTGAAGAAAAAATTGGAGCCCCTGGCCGAGCCGGCGAAGAGGGTTGTGGCGGCGTTTCTCGCTCACTTGGCGCAGGTCGACGGTGAGGTCAGCCCCGCAGAGGTGAAGCTGCTGGAGCGCGTCTACAAGACCCTGCAACTGGATCCGCAATCTCTATACAGCGACCTTCATGTGGCCGCCAGTGGTAGTCCCGTTGGCTCATCGCAGGCAACGCCTTCAATACCCGGAGCAACTCCGTCCAAGCCCGTTGGCGGATTTGTTCTGGACCAGGAGCGCATCGCTCAGTTACAGCGTGAAACGGAACAGGTATCTGCTCTGCTGGCTCAGGTCTTCGTTGACGAACAGCCTGCTGAGGCCGAGGAGACAGTTGTTGAAGAAACTGTCGAGGATACTTCCACTATCTGTGGACTGGACGCCGACCACTCAGCCTTCCTGCGCGTGCTCGTATCCCGTGTCGAGTGGGTGCGAGACGAGTTGGAGGCGGTTGCAAGCGATATGGAACTCATGCTCGACGGTGCATTGGAGCAGATCAACGACATGGCCTTCGAGCATTTCGATATGCCAATCACTGAAGGGGAAGACCCCTTAGAAATCAACCCTGAAATCATGGGAAAACTACCGCTATGAGCAGCATCAGAGCCAAGGACCGCGATGCGGTCATTCAGTCCCTGCGCGCCGGCGTAGTTCCTCGTGCAGGCCAACACTTGATCCAAGTGGGGCGCGTTGGTGAGCTTGAGGCGCTCATCCGTGACGTGGAGCGCCTTGCTGAAAGTGGTTCCGCGTTCCGGGTAGTGATTGGTGAGTATGGCGCGGGCAAGACGTTCTTCCTCAACCTGGTGCGTTCGATTGCGATGGAGCGCAAGCTCGTTACCATGCATGCGGACCTGAACCCGGATCGTCGCCTGCACGCCACTGGCGGCCAGGCTCGCTCTCTGTATGCCGAGCTGGCCAAGAATATGTCTACCCGGACTAAGCCTGACGGCGGCGCTTTGCAAGGAATTGTCGAGAAGTTCATTGCGCAGACCAAAACGGAGGCCAAGGCGGCCGGTAAAGACAGTGAGGCCGTGATTCGTGAGCATCTCGCCCAGTTGACGGAGATGGTCAGTGGCTACGATTTTGCGGATGTGATCGCGGCCTATTGCAAAGGCTTTGAAGAGGGCAACGAGCAGCTTAAGGCCGATGCTATCCGCTGGTTGCGTGGCGAGTTCACCACCAAGACAGACGCCCGTGCTGCACTGGGCGTGCGAACCATCGTCGACGATGCGTCGGTCTTCGATCAGCTCAAGCTGCTTGCACGATTCGTTCGGTTGGCAGGCTTCAGTGGGCTGATGGTCTGTCTCGACGAGTTGGTCAACCTGTACAAACTCTCAAACACCCAGGCTCGCAACGCTAACTATGAGCAGATCCTGCGCATCCTCAATGACTCCCTGCAGGGCTCCGCAGAGGGGCTGGGTTTTGTGCTGGGCGGCACCCCCGAGTTCCTCATGGATACTCGCCGTGGCCTCTACAGCTATCCAGCCCTGCAGTCGCGCCTGGCGGAAAATAACTTCGCCAAGTCGGGGTTGGTGGACCTTTCCGGGCCAGTCATCCGCCTCACCAGCTTGACGCCCGAGGACTTCTACGTGCTGTTACAGAAGCTGCGCCATGTTTACGCTGCAGGCGAGAGCGAGCGCTATCTGCTGCCCGACGAGGCATTGCCACTGTTTATGGCCCACTGCAACCAGCGTCTGGGTGAGGCCTACTTCCGTACCCCGCGGACGACTATCACCGCATTCATCAACCTGCTGGCGGTGCTGGAGCAGAATCCGGGCGCTGATTGGCGCACCCTCCTGGGTGCCGTAGAGATTGCACCGGACCGAGGTGGTGAGGCCGATACCCATATGGATACTGATGATGAGCTTGCCACCTTCCAGCTCTGAGTCGGTTGGGTTCGCACTCCTTGAACCGAGAATCCAGCGCTGGATATGGACCGAGGGCTGGACCTCCCTGCGGGACGCCCAGGAGCGTGCTATCCCTGCGCTCTTGGGAGCGGACCAGGATGTCATCATTGCGGCGGCTACAGCTGCAGGGAAAACCGAAGCCGCGTTCCTGCCCATCCTTACCAATCTCCTGCAGGACACGGAAAAACCAGGGGCGGTGCTTTACATCAGCCCGTTAAAGGCGCTCATCAATGACCAGTGGGATCGTTTGACGAGGCTTTGCGATGAGCTTGAACTTCCAGTTGTTGCCTGGCATGGGGATATCTCGGCGAGCCGAAAACATCGCTTTCTCAAGTCTCCGGAAGGCATTCTGCTGATCACACCGGAATCGCTCGAAGCTCTGTTCGTGAACAGGGGAACCAGCCTAGCTGGGTTGTTTGCCAACCTACGGTACCTGGTGGTGGATGAGCTCCATGCCTTTATCGGTAGTGAGCGAGGCAAGCAGTTGCAGTCACTCATGCATCGTGTGGAAACGGTAATTGATCGCCCCCTGCCCAGGGTTGGTCTTTCCGCCACGCTTGGCGACATGATGTTGGCTGCTGCTTTCTTGCGTCCCAGTGCCCCCCATCATGTGTCGGTGATTGAGTCCAAGGGTAGTGGTCAGATACTTAAGGTTCAGATCAGAGGATATGTGGAGTTCAAGCAGGCGCTCCCGATACAGCCTGAAGGTGAAGAGGTGTTTTTTCCGGACCACGCCATCGCAGACCATCTCTTTCAGGTGCTGCGCGGTAGTAATAACCTGGTCTTTCCGAACAGCAGAAGCCAAGTGGAATGGTTTGCCGACAATCTGCGGCACCGTTGCGAGCAGGATGGTGTGCCGAACGAGTTCTGGCCGCATCACGGCAGCTTGGCGAAGGACATTCGAGAGGAAACCGAGAAAGCGCTGAAGGCCGGTGACCAGCCTGCCACAGCAGTTTGCACTACGACGTTGGAGCTTGGGGTCGATATCGGCAGCATCAAGACGGTGGCGCAGATTGGACCGCCGCCATCGGTAGCCAGTTTACGCCAGCGCTTGGGCCGATCTGGGCGCCGTCCGGGAGAGGCGGCCATTCTTCGCAGTTACTGCAAGGAGCGTCGGCTGGACCATGACTCTCCACTGTCTGATCGACTCCGCCAGGGCTTGGTGCAAAGTATCGCCATGATCAGGTTGTTGATGCAGGGCTGGTTCGAGCCGCCCCGCGTTCAGGGCCTTCATTTATCGACACTGGTACAGCAGTGCCTCTCGGTGATAGCTCAGCGGGGAGGAGCAACAGCTGCAGAGCTATGGAGCACTTTGATACGAAGTGGTCCGTTCGCTGGAGTGGAGCAGGGTCGCTTCCTAAATTTGCTTCGCGCCCTCGGCGACCGCGACTTGATAACCCAAGAAGCATCAGGACTCCTACTGCCCGGCGTGGTGGGAGAACGCATGATCAACAACTACGACTTCTACAGTGCATTCGTAAGCAATGAAGAGTTCCGCCTGGTATGCGATGGCAAGCCTCTCGGAGCATTGCCGGTCTCCAGACCACTGACCGTCGACCAGCGCATTATTTTTGCTGGGCGCCGCTGGCGAGTTACGGACGTTGACACTGATGCCAAGGTCATCGCCGTGAGATCCGATCCTGGTGGCGCTCCTCCATCCTTCGACGGGCTTGGAGCACGTGTGCATGATCGGGTCCGGCAAGAGATGAAGGCCGTATTACTGGAGACAGATACCTATCCCTATCTTGATACTACGGCACAGGAGCTTTTGGCTCAGGCGCGCAGCACCTTTTCGGACCTTGGATTGGTACAGTCGAACATGGTCGAAAGCGGAGGCAAGACTTACCTGTTCACATGGCAAGGCGATTGGACGAACGATGCCTTGGCTATCTTGCTGACCTACACCGGAATAACCAGTGAAAACTGCGGGCTGGTCATTGAGGTCAAGGGGGATCGGACATCGCTTGAAAACAAGCTGCGCGAGATCGCCGGGTGGAATGGTATTGATGAGTCCTCTGTTCTGGCGGACATACAGAACATGGCTCAAGAAAAATGGGATTGGGTACTCCCGCCAGCGTTACTTATGCAGTCGTACGCCACGATGCAGCTGGACTTGGGTGGAGCAAAGGCATTGGCCATGGCTCTGATGATCCAACCAGCAGTGACGTCTTAGTATTTGGCCCCATTACGGTGGTGTCGGTCAGGATCGGACGGTCAGGCAGATGCGCCGAAAGTAGAAGTTTTGGCTGCAATGACTCAAGGCAAGCATCTTTGCTGTGAATTTTTTGATCAATAGGGACTGAAGAACCTATGGTTACAGTCACCAAGCAGATCCAAAACGCTGACGAGGCGATCTGCCGAAATATCGAATTGCTCGCTGATCAGCGGGCATTGCTCTCGCAGAACGTGCTCGCTCAGCTCCGGAATCTAGTCGAGGGCGTAGCAGTTCGTCTCCATACAGGCTCGCCCAACACTGAATTTAATTACGCCGTTGTTGAATTGGGGCTGGCCTTCGTCAGGAGCAATGGGAAGCTCAACTTCCTCGGCAGGTTCCACAAGCTGATCCAGCAAAGTGCCTCTCACTACACGCTTGATGGGGACGCCTCCGAGCGTTTGATGCTCAAGTACTACGAGTATCTCTGCCGCATCCGCAGCTTGCTTCAAGACCGCTGTGGGTTGGCCGTACTGACAAACCTTGAGGACTTTCCGGCCGATCTCGATCCGTCTCTTCGTGAGTACCACGAGAAGATCGCTGCACGGATTGATCTGGCCCGCTTATCCCCGTCGGGCAGCAGCCCTCGAGATCGATACTACATCCATAAAACTCGCCCGTTTTTCATCTTCGGTCGGATTTACTACGAGGCTACCCTCTATCGCGCCGTAAACAAGGTGAGCAAGTTCGACCGCATCATCGCCTTCACTGATATTGACATGACTGATAAGTACGCGGCCATGTTGACGCTTCGGCGGGATTCGATCGAGGTGCTCGACCAGACGATGCCGATCACGATCATCAGCGAGTGGGACGTTTCAATCCGCCCGTGTGAGCTCGACAATTTCGCGCGTCTTCTTGGTTTAGCCTCAAAAGTGCGAACCGTCTCGACGGAGTATCGCTACCTGATGCATCGGCTGACGGCTGGCTCAGGCAGTTTGCTTGACCTTATGGACATCTCCGACGGCAAATATGCGGCGGCAAGAGCAGAGGCTACGGCTGGCGGCGCGCAGGCGCTGATTTTCCCGGTACTGGATAAAGCACGCTTGATCGTCAGATCGAGCGCTCCGGGCCATAATGTCCTTCGGTATCTCATGCTTCGAATGCAGAACCAGATACTGAAGTCGCAGTACGACCGAGACGGTTGCCGCCTTCTTTCTGGGCTGAGGCTTCGGTATAGCTGCATACCCTTCGACACTATGCCGTTTTGTACCTCGTTGTCCTCCCACAATCCGCGGTACTGGGATCTAGTCGAAAGCCTTGATACGACTGGAAGAATTCATGAATTGCTCGCTCGACGCGTGAAGAACAACGTGGATCGTCACGGAAGCCTTTACACACCCGTGGCTGACCTTGAGACGTTCGGAGACGTTAGTGGGTTGATCTCCACCTACAACATGAGGCTCTACTACAAGCATACCGAGCGCCAACTCCTGCTCGACAGGGGGAGCGTCCTTGTCCGTGGGTATGAGAATGAGACTGTCTCTATCGTTGAGCTGCTGCAGAAATACTCATCGTCGAGAATCGAAGGCTTTACTCAGGCCGTTGAGCGCTGGCTTGATGAAACACCTGGTCGAGTCGACGACCCGATAAAAATGAACGCTCTCAAGCAGTTGTTCAGCCAATCGCGCGTCGCACTGATCTATGGTGCCGCCGGTACTGGAAAATCAACGATGGTTGATCATATCGCTCACTATTTCAACGATAAGGAAAAGCTGTTTCTTGCGCACACAAACCCAGCGATCGACAATCTAAAACGCAAAGTGACCGCACAGAAATCCGAATTCCGAACAATCAGCAGCCAAATTGGCAAGAGGGCCTCTGCCACTGAGTACGACCTTCTCGTTATCGACGAGTGCAGTACCGTCAGCAATGCAGATCTCATCAAGGTGCTGGAGAAAACCTCTTTCAAGCTGCTTGTATTGGTTGGCGATGTCTACCAAATCGAGTCGATTCAGTTCGGTAACTGGTTCGAAATCATTCGATCGTTTATTCCAAGCACGTCGGTGTTCGAGCTGACAACCCCCTTCAGGACTAAGAACAAATCGTTGTTAGGCTTCTGGAATAAGGTCCGCGCCATTGAAGATGACCTCGCCGAGGTCATGGCTCGCAATGGGTACTCCAGCGTGCTCGACAAGGCTCTATTCGAGCCTCAGGGGCAGGACGAGATCATCCTGTGCCTAAACTACGATGGCCTTTATGGAATCAACAACATCAACCGATTTCTGCAGGCCAGCAACCCTGGCGCTACAACCACTTGGCGCGTCTCCACCTACAAGATTGGAGACCCTGTACTCTTTCACGAGACCGAGCGGTTCCGGCCAGTGATCTACAACAATCTCAAAGGGCGCATCGTTGGCATCGAGAGTGTTCGTGGCCGGATCCAGTTCGACGTAGAGCTTGATCGACCGCTCAGCGAGTTCGACGTAGATAATGATGAGCTTGAATGGATAGAGGGCTCGACCGTGCGCTTCTCTGTCTACGACTCCAATACGAGCGACGAAGACGATGACTCCCTGAACACGACAGTACCATTTCAAGTTGCTTACGCTGTGTCGATACACAAGGCGCAGGGTCTCGAATACGACTCCGTTAAAATCGTCATTACCGATGCCAACGAAGATGACATTACACACAGCATCTTTTACACAGCAATAACCCGGGCACGCGAGCGTCTGCGGATATTTTGGACTCCCGAGACGCAGCAAAAAGTTCTAGAGCGGATCAACCACAGCGCGAACACAAAGGATGTCGCTATTCTTGCTGCCCGCCGTGGCCTTACACCGGTTCGCAGATGAGTTGCCGGCGCATCAACTAAATTAGGAACCGAAGTCTGAATCGCCCCTGCCTTGGTAGGCCCTCGATGCAGTCTACTAGTCAACTCGGATGCGATTCGTGGGCAGCATAAATGCAACTGACTGTTCAGATGAATGCAATTGCGCATCATGCGAAATCGACCTATCCATGCGGCTTCCTTGCAGCCAGATCGACCACCTTACGGTCGTTCATCTTAGCCTTGAGCACATGGTTCTCGTCCAATAGCACTTCGTTGATGGACGCGAGATTGGCGACCTGGGCACGTAACTCTTCGATCTCTTGACGGTATGCGGCGGACTTCTTGCGTTCTGCAATCAAGTCTTGGTGCTTCACATCACGCATTGCGCGACTGGAACGTCCCTGAATCTCTCGGATAGCCTCGGCAATGCTCGGGTAGTAGTTGTGGATCAGCGATGTCGATACGCCTGCCTCGCGGGCTACAGCTGCGATGCTAACCTTGGTTTCCCCAGTGTAGGCACGGCACTTCTGGATGCGGTAGAGGGCGAGCTTCAGATCCTTCTCACGATCTTCAGCCTGCTTGTAGTTGGTTGCCTTTTCCTTGGGCTTCATGCGATCAAAGTCTCCGGGGGCATGCCCAACTGGGCCAATACGTCGCGGCAGCGATTCAGATCGCGCTCAACGCGCTGACGGCCGCCCTCGCCAATATCCGGGCAATGCAGCAGCCCTTTCAGGTCATCGTAGAGTCGCTGGTAGATGGCCGCGTGGCCGCGCCCGATCACGGCATTGTTGCAGTTGCCGCAGCGGGTGCGCTCGAGGGTATTACCAACGCAACCGCCATCGTCCGCTGTACACCAGGCATGGCCGTTGCTGCGAATCGCGGTGCTCTCGGCAATGGACTTCAGCATCGAGGCGTGATCCTTGAAGATCAGCAGGTTCTGCGGCTCCCGCTGCCACTGCTTGATTGCTCGGCCATAGCCGCCTGCTAGGGGTTCGTTACCCAGCCAGTTCTCGACGACGCCGAGTTTTATATCTTCCAACTCCGCCTGAATATCGTCGTACAGCTCAAGTTCAAGGTGCTGCCCCCAACTGTCGTCCATGGCGTAGCCTAAGGTCATGTCCAGCGACCAGTGCGCGAAATGTTCCTTGAGATAACGCAGGTCGCCGAAGCGGCTATGCGCGGCGTAATTAGCAAACTTGCGGCGGAACTGGTGGCTGGCGAGATTCCAGCTCAGCCCGCAGTCCTTGAGAAATACTTTGAGACAGGAGCTCCAACTGTCATTCGAGAGGGTGCGCACCTGGTTGCCCCCTTTCGCATCTGCGCCGAGATAGAGCGCCTGGCGGTGCTTCTGTGCCTCGGCGATTTCCGGGTCATACGGGTTGATCCGGCGCCGCTGTACGATCTCGGCGGCGATCATGGCTTGATAAGGAGCACTCCAGCGCTCCATCAGGCGCAGTGCCCGTACTGCGGCTTCCGGGATCATCCAGTCATGTATCCCCGCATCAGTTTTGTCCGATCGTGAGCGTATCCAGTGGTAGACGGTTCCTTCATCGTCCTGGGTGCGGTGGAGCGCGCCCGACTGTAAGTTAGCTAGCTCGTGGTTACGACAACCGGAGGTGCTGGCCAAGACGATATAACAGGCTGTACGCAGGTCGATCAGCGCTTTGTTGAATACCCTCAGTCCGCCCTCCCAGTTACGGGCGTTCAGTAGGCGGTTTTTGGCAGAAACAGCACCCTCTCGACTCTTCCACCTATGCTCTGCCGCGAGGGCCTCCAGCTCATCGCGCAGGTCAAGCAGTTGATGGCCGCGTTCAACCTGCTGGGAGGCCCGCTCAAACATGATGCAAAACACGTCATCAGGGATCAGCGGCGTCTTGCCGCCCTGACCACTGCCGAGAAGCCCCGCCATCGCTTTAGCGGAAGTCTCGGGCCAAGGATGATGCACCATCCGGTCGTAGCTGTACTGGCTGAGTTCATGTAGACCTTCGACGGCTTTAAAACGGTGATAAAGCGCATCCTGTGATAAAGGTTTGCCCTTCGACTGGCTGGTCTGCCGATGCGCCTTGCAGACGCTCACATAGGTAGCGCATGCCATGAGTGACACCGCGCTGAGGTGATCAATCTTGAGATCCTCAAGGTGACGCAGGAACGGTCTTGCATCAGAGAAGCATTGGCGCAACGTGCCACCTTTAGGCGGGCCTGCACCGCGCCGCCCGCGCCGTAGGTAGCGGTAAAACATCGCTTTCATTACCGCTCGGAACGCCGGCGGTACTGTGTTGAAGTCCAACTGCTTATGGCTGGCCCGCCTGTTGCTGGTGCAGCCGTCGAGCTGCCAGGTATCGTCGCCGTAGCGGCTGAGAATGACCCACTGCCCGTCGACCTGAGTCGCGCTGATAATCAGAGCGTCGCGTTCTGACTCGGGGAGTCCAAGTGCGTCGCCCGGCTGGGCCGCTACCGGCTTCCAAGATAGGCCCGCCAGAGTGTTGTCGCTCATGCAAAAACCTCCAGGCTTTGAATCAGATCAACTGACCAGTACGGGTGTGGCAGGGCACGGGAGCGTTCACGAGCTGCCTGGACAGATGCGGCTTTGAAGGTGCCGCGACGCAACCCCTCGGCAACGATGTAGTTATCGATCAAGCGTGGGATGTGGGCGTAATCCCTTGCCCAGCGTCGCTTGTCCATGCGCGAGCGCTCGGCCAGCACGCGGAAGTAGAAGCTGAATAGTTTGTATAGATCCTCGGCGGTAACTGCGTAGTGCTTACAGCGCAGGCAGTTCATGAAGTTCATGCAGGTCGCGCCCTCGCGCTTCGGAGCGTATTGACCGTTCACTGGGTCGGCGCAGCGGCCCATGGGGGTTTCTCTGTAGGTCGCCCCGATGGTCCGGGTCAGCAATTCTTGCACCAGTACCTCGCCCATAAACTGCCAATTGCGACGAGCATCCTCCCCGGGAGCCAAATAATTTTGGTCGGCCACTCGCATGGTGTTACCGAGAGCTGCGGCGGTGGTTGCCAGATTGCCGTCGGTCAACTCGAAAATACGGTTGGCGAAGGTCTTACGCAGACGCGAGACGTTAATCCGCAATGGTTCCCCGTTGCTATCCGTCAGGCCATACTCAGCTATAAGACAGCTTGTCGCCCAGCTTAGCGTTGCTTTAGTTAGCGGGGTGACTTTTCCGGCATCCTTGCCGGTGCGACTTCGAAACAGCCACACTCGACCTTTGAGGTCTTCCGGGGCATCAGCATCCAGATGTTCGGTCAGAACCATCACGCGGCGAATTAGGCATTCCACGCTTGTTCTCACGCTCGGCGTGGACTCTAGAAGGCGCTCGGTGTCAGGTTTGGCGCGTAGTGCCACCTTGCTTGTGTTGTAGCCGCGTCGCTTCCACAGCACTAAGAAAACGTTGTTGTCTTTGGGGTGCGAACGCAGGCAGTTGCGGCCCATTTCTATAAGGGGCGTGGCATTGCGTCCGGTGTGCAACGCCACGACCAGTAAGGCGAAGACCAACAGGTCGGCAGTTACAGTCACGTCATCGGTCCAGATCGGCTTTAATGCCAGCCTGAGCGCCACTGCAAACGCCTCCCGCTCACGCTTGGACAGTGCTGTTTCGCCCTTTACCTTACGTTTGCTGTTGGGGAAGGGGTTATTGGGAAAGGTCGCCGCATCGCCGGACGTCAACAGGGGAGTCAGTTCACGTCGACCTAAGGCGAGCAGCACGGGCTTGGTCTTGGTGTAGAAGCTCTTCTGACCAGTGGTAGTCACACACAATCCGGTTAGATAGCCGAGATATCCGTCGATCAAATCCCGATTTATATCAGCTAACGTCAGCTCTCGATCAAAAGCTACTGCGCGAAGTACGCAGTAGTCGAGGAAATTGCGCAGCCCCGTCGTACAGTAGCTAACTACGGTGGTTACCGTAAGGCCGCCCTCTTGACCAGCGAGGAAACGTTCGATCTGGCGCTGGCAGGCATAGGTGATGGGGTCGATGCCAGCCTTGTACCAGCGGGCGAAGTCGAAGCTCCGGGCATTTGAGGTGTTCCGCTCAAATTCGACCGTGGTTTTTATCGGGGGGATGGCTTCGGGCAGAATAGTTATATTGCCTGTCGCGTCGTGGCTGTGCTCGACGTGCGGGATGCTGAGGTCGGTCTTGGTAAATACCTTGCGCTTGCCCATCAGGCCACCCCCGCCAGTGCGTTCAACTCGTCGTCGTAGGCCAGCACCGCCTCGTCGGCCATTTCGTTGACCAGATGCAGGTACACCATGGTCGTCTGAATCGAACTGTGGCCGAGTTGCCGCTGAACGAACACTAGAGGCTCTATTCCGCTCGCAGGGTTGCGCTGAAGGCTGACCAAGGTATGGGTGGCATAGGTATGCCGGAGCATATGTGTATGGACTTTGATACCCGCCCGCTTACCGGCCTCACTGATGATCCGGTTGAGACTCTTGCCGTCCTCGCCGTAGGGCTCCCCGAACTGGTTGAGAAGCATTGCCTGTTGTGAGGTTTTGCTCAGCGAGGCACGTTCGCCACGCACTTTCGTCACATAGCGATAGAGTTCAGCCATGAACTGGCGACTGACAAGAATCTCTCGAGGCTTGCTGCCCTTAGTCACCATTCCGCTACCGTCGTAGGGGGCGAGCCGAATGCGGAGGTTGCGCTCGGTTCGCATCGCCTTATTCGGGTCGATGACATAGGCCAGAGGGAAGGTGGCGAGTTCCTCGCGCCGCAGACCGGTATGTAGTGCCAAACGCATCATCATCCGATGATGGGGATTATCCGTTGCCGCAAGCAGCGCCTTGACCTCGGCCATGCTCAAGAACTTGGGCAGGACCTTGTGGCTACTCGGCATCACATCGTTTGCCATAGCCTTGCCGCCACTGGCATCGACATGTGCAAGGAAGCCTGTTTCGCGTCTCACGGTGCGTTCTTCATAGGCGAAGGGCAGGCGCTTCACCCACCCCTTCTTCAGCGCAAATTCGTAGAACTTGCAGATGTAATGCAGGCGCTGGCGAGTGGTGTTCGGTGCCAGTTTGCACGCCACTAGGCAGTAGTCCCGATAGCCCGCCACAAGGCTCTTGGCCTCGCCACGATCAACGTCGCGCCAGTCCAGTTCATGGGCCTGGATGAAGCTGAAGAAGTCGTACAGAGCGCGTCCTGTGCTGGGCCAGGATCGCTTAGAGCCAATTTTCCCGCGGAGCAGGTAGTGACGAAAAAACCAATTGGCCGGGATGCAACTCTCCATTGAATCCCAAAGCAGAATGGGGAACCTCGGATAGGGTTGCCCAGCGATTACCAAGTCCTCAGTAGCCCACACAAGCTCCATCTACCGTCCCCTGCACTGAACAGACATCCATCCCATTGTCTGCTCTGGCAGAGTTAGGGCCATTAGATCGACCCTCACGCACCATCTCAGGACTACGAGCTCGTCAGGGGCTAATTCTTAATAGAATGGATATCTAACTCTTGCAAGGTGCCAGATCATAGGGCATTCCTAAGGGTTTGCAGGTGGGCGACCTGGCGGGTGAAGTCGGCGGAGGAAAGGCGCTGCGGGGGCAGCGGGCGCATGGCTTGGCTGATGGCGCTGGTCGGCAGACGGGTCAGGCGCCCGAGAGTCTGCCACTGCGTCGCGACATCGAGGCGTTCGAAACCGGGGTGATGGCGGCGTGCCTGCCGCAGGATGTCGCGTTGCAGCGCGTGCAGCAGGCTGTGCTGGCCGCTGCAACGGCGGAGGAAATCGGCACTGCCGCGCAGGTGCTCTTGCAACTGCCGGCGTGCGCGGCTGGCCGGGGCTTGCAGCGGCCCTTGGCGTAGGCCGACCGCCCAGAGCGCCAGGGCGATGAGCAGTGCCAGCGCCACCAGCGCTTCGGGGAAGTTGCGCAGTAGCAGGCTGGCCAGGTCGTCGCGTTCGGCGCGGTAGAGCAAGGTGACGGCGCTGTCTTGGGTCAGATACCAGAGCAGCCAGGCGTTGTCGTAGTTGCCAATGTCGCGGTTCTGCCAGATCCAGTTGTCCGACAGTACGGTGATCAACCCGTCGCCGTGGTTGAGCTGCAGCATGTGGGTGGAGTCGCTGCTGTTGGCCCAGGCCTGGGCCTGGTTCTTGGCATCGTAGAGGTGGAAGTCGGTATCGAAGCCGATGTACGCCGGGGCGTTCTCGTTCTCCAGGTACAGCTTGGTCAGCTCCGGGTAGCGGTCTTTATCGGTGCTCTGTTCGTCTGTCGGGTTCGAGGCTTCTGCGTCAGCCTGCTGTCCAGTGCTGGCGGTGTCGGCCTCGCTAGCTGCTTCACTCGCGCTGTCTTGTTCGGTCGGTGCTTGGGCGCTGTCTGCGTCAGACTCGCCGTCTTCTGCATCTTCTGCATCTTCTGCATCTTCGTCGTCGAGGTCTTCGGTCAGGTACTGCTGGATCTGCAGGCGATCGAGCAACAGGTCGCCACTCTTACCCGCGTCCTTGTCCCACACGCGTTCGGCGACGAACAGCAGGTGACCGCCTTTGGCGGCCCACTCCAATACGCGTTCGACTTGCCGCGGAGTCATATGCTTACGCGCGCCGAGCAGCAACAGTGTTTGCCCCTGGCTCGGCAAGGCGGGCAGAACCTCCAGGCCGTCGGCCCGTTGCACGCTTAGGCCGCGGCTGCGGAGAAAGTGCTCGGCGGCCAGATAGGGATTGGCGGCGACTTCAGGCGCGGGGCCGTGTTCGAGGGTGGTTTGGTAGGGCGACAGGCGACTGAGCAGATAGATGCCCAGCAGACCCAGGGCGAGAAACAGGCCGGCGCCAAGGAAGAAGGAGGTGCGCCGGTTCATGCCTGGGCATCCTGCTGAAACAGCCGACGCCAACCTTCACAGAGACCGCGCTTGAGGTTTTCCGGCGGCAGTCGGTGGCCATAGGCGAGGTTCTGCCAGTGGCGCATCAGCACCTGGGTGAAGCGGCTCAGGTCGGCCTGCTCCAGGCTCTGCACCAGTTGCTGAACTTCGCCTTCGGTGTGCGAGCCCTTTAGCGGCAGACGGAAGTCGTGCAGCAGGCGGCTGAGTAGCGCGCGATAGAGCAAACCGAGCGCGGCGCGCGGCTGTTCGGCCCAGAGTCGTTCGACCTCGCCGGCGACATCCTCGGGCAGGCTTTCCGGCGCGATTTCCAGGCCAAACAGCATGGCCGGCATGGCCCGCTGGCGCCGCTGCGGCAGGGTAAAACGGCCGGAGAAGGCGCTCAGCCAGTCGCGGTAGCGCCACCCCAGCAGTACCAACAGGCTGATGAGCGCGCCCCAGAGCAACACCTCGAAGAACAGCGCGACCTTGTCCATGCTGCTCCAGAACCCGAGCAGGTCGAGGACATGCTTGAGCAGCTTGGCCAGGCCTTCGCCGTTAGCCTCGCTCGGCTGTTGCGCTTGGCTTTCTTCAGCAAAGCGCCAGCGCGTCACGGTTTCGCGATTCTCGAAGGGTGGCTGGTCGAGCAGCGCGCCGATGCTGGCCTGCGCGGCTGTGCTGGTCAGTGGCTGGTGTTGCAGGCGTTCGGCTTCCGGTCCCAACGGGTCTTCGCCGGGCAGCGGGCAACTACTGAGCGTGGACGGTGTAGTACTGGCCGGCGCGGCCCAGGCGGGGCTGGGCGAGTGCAGTAACAGCAGGCCGGCGCCGAGCAGCAGGGCGTAGGCCACACCCGTGAGGCGCTGGCGCAGGCGCCGGAAGGCCAGTTCGATATCCCAGGCTTCCAGGGCGGTGCGGCGATTCAGGTAGAGGGTGAAACCGCAGGCGACGTAGACCGGTTCCCAGATAACCAGGAGCAGCGCATAGAGCAGGTTGGACAGGTGCTCCAGCCATAGCCACTGGCCGGAGGCGGCGTCGATCAGGCTCTGCCAGCTCCAGTCCAGTTCGATCTGCTGCGGCAACAGCAGGTAGAACAATGTGATCAGGCCCAGCCACAGGGCGCTCTCCAGGTGCATGCCGACCAGGGTCAGCCAGGTTGCCGCACCGGCATCACGCTGGCCGAGGACGATCAGCCGCTGGTTGCGGGCTTGGCCAGAGAGGCCTTCGAGCTGGAGCACCGGCAAATCGAAGCTGCGGGTCAGGCTCAGGCGGCGCCAGGTCAGGCTGGCCAGCAGTTGCGGCCTGAGCAGGCGCGGCCAGGCTTTGAGGGCTTGCTTGAGCGTCGGCGTAGCGCCAAACAAGGCATGCGAGAGGATGTGCAGCGGCAGGCGTTCGTAGGCTGGTTTCAGCAGCCAGAACAAGAACAGGGCCCAGCTCGGGTAGTTCCATAGCAGCAGGCTGAGCAGCGCGAAGATCGGCAGGGTGACCAGCGCCCAACTGGCCATCAGCAGGCCGGCATGCCGGCGTGCCAGGAGCACGCCCAAGTCCAGGGCTTCCCAGGCGCTGCGTGGGCGGATCACCACGCTGGCGTCAGTCAGGCGCATGGGCAGTCCGTCCAACGCCGACAAAATAGACCAGTACCAGCAGCCACAGGCCGGCACCGACCAGGTATTTGATCTGCGGCGTGGTGTAGGTCATGGATGACCAGTACGCTTCGATAAAGGCGGCGATCAGCAGGAACAGTATCACCCCGGCGACCAGCTGAACGCTGCGCCCGGCGGCCACTCGTAAAGCCTCGGTACGGGTCAACCGGCCCGGCGCCAGCAACGCCCAGCCGAGTTTGAGGCCGGCGGCACCGGACAGGGCGATGCCGGTCAGCTCGAAGGCGCCATGGCCGATGACGAAGGACCAGAAGGTCTGGTTGTAGCCGATCTCGGTCAGGTGACCGGCCACGGCACCGATCATCAGGCCGTTGAACAGCAGGAAGAACAGGCTGCCGAGGCCAAACAGCAGGCCGCTGGCGAAGGTCTGAAAGGCGATGCCGATGTTGTTCAGGATGTAGAAGCCGAACATCATCCAGTCGTCGCCGGAGTCGCGCTCGCCGAAGCGGCCAATGCGGGTGGAGTCGGGGTCGTACATGGCTTCCATCGAGGCCACCTGATCGGGGGCGATCACGCTGTAAACCAGCTCGGGGAACAGATAAACCAGCAATCCCATGCCGATCAGGCTGCCGAAGAACAACAGGCTGGCGACCAGCACGCTACGCCATTCGGCACGCACTAGACGGGGAAAACCGCCGAGAACGAAGCCAATCAACTGCGCCCCGAGGTGGCTGCGATGCCGGTAAAACTGCTGATGGCCGCGCATGGCCAGCAGTTGCAATTGATCGATCAGGTGGCTGCTGTAGCCCCGCTCCTGGGCCAGAGCCAACTGTTGGCAAAGGTGTCGGTAGTCGGCGGCGAACGCCTGGCAGGCCTTGCTCTCGGCCTTGCCGCGCTCCAGCGCATCGAGCAACTGGCCGAAGCGTTGCCAATCGGCCTGATGACGGCTTTCGAACAGGCTCTGTTTCATGCCGGCCCCACCAAACCCTGGGCGATGCGGTTGATCTGCGTTTCAGCCTGCTCCGCCGGTACGGCCAGGGGCTCGGCGAGAATCGCCGCCAACTCGGCACGGCGGGCGCTGGAGAGTTCCGCCTGGCGCTCGGCAAAGCCCAGCAGCGCACGCTGTTCGTTGAGGCTCAGCGGGAAGGGCGGGCGCAAGGGCTCGACGGTCAGGAGTGGCGGGCGCTTGAGCGGCATATCGCGATAGATCACCAGGGTCCCGGCGGCCAAGTCGCCCAGGCGCTTGAAGGCCGGGTGATTGAGGCAGCTGAGTAGGCCCAGGGTGTAGCCGAACGGCAGGATATCGACGAAGCGCAGCAGATTGCGGGTCAGCGAAGCGGCCCAGCCGACCGGTGTGCCGTCATCGTGAACGACGCGTAGGCCCAGCAACTGTTTGCCCGGTGAGCGCCCCTGGTTGAGCACCTCGAACAGCACCATGTACCACCAGGTGACGACAAACAGCAGGATGGTTCCGAGCCCCATGCCGAGTTGGCCCAGCACGGCGAGGGTGACGAACATCAGCAACAGCACCAGGCCGCGGATCGCCAGGTCAATGGCGAAGGCCAGAGCACGCGGCACCAGGCCGGCGGGACGCAGGATGAGGTCGATACCTTCCGGGGTTTCCACCTGAAAACGGGTGTCCAGCGTTACGCCGGTAGGCGTGCCAGGGTGGAAGTTGGCGGCGGGCGTGAGAGGCATCGGCGAACTGCGTCGAGGAAAACCCGATGCTAGCGAGCAGCAGGCGGGGAAGCAACCAACCGGGCCGTATTAACGGCCCGGAGCCTATGCGTGGCTTATTTGGCGGCTGGCAGCACGCCGAAGATGCTGCGGTAGAGCACGCCCATGCTGATCACGAACAGCGGGAGGCTCCAGATCAGGCCGATACCTAGCGGGATCATGCTCAGCACGGTGATCAGGCCGAGCAGCAGGAACAGGCCGAAAACCTTGAACCAGTGCTGGCTGATGGCTTTGCGCGAGGCTTCCAGCGCCTGCCAGGGCGACAGGCCGCGCTCCACCACTAGCGGAATGGCGAGCATATAGGCCACGCTTAGGTAAAGGCCTGGAATGACCAGAAGCAGCATGCCGACATACACCAGCACCATCATGATGAGGGCGGTGACGATCAGGGGCAGCGTTAGACCGAAGTGGCTGAACATCTCGTTGAAGGTCACCGGCTGATCGGCGGCCCGGCGAATGCCGGTCATCATGATACCGGCCAGGAAGGGGTAGGTGAGGGCCGAGCCGATGATGCCAATCAGCAGTTGACCGACCACTAGGGCGGCGACGCCGCCTTCTTCAGCGCCGAGGCCGACGAAGCCGAAGACCAGCCCGAGGACTGTGGTGATCGCCAAGATGGCCACGTAATAGATGATAAAGCCGCCGAGGATGATGCCCTTGGTGCCTTTGGTGCGCTGCCAGGCTTCGCTGATCAGGTCGCCGATGTTGAAGTCGTAACCACGGCTTAGGGCTTCGGCGATGGTCGGCACCTGGCTGCTTACGGTTGGCTCTTGCAGGTTGCTGGTGGGAACTGCATAGGGATTTGGGGCGAGGGAGTCGCTCATGGTGATCCGTCCTTGTGATGGGGGTGAACTTCCAGTCTTGACCATGCTAGCGGTACTGGCGAGTTAGCGGCAAGGCGCGTGACTAAAGGCTGTCTGCCGCTGTGCGGGGTATCAAACTTTGCGCTGCTGAAAGCCTGCCCGGCAGCCAGCTCGACGGCGGATGCTAGACTGCCGCAGCCCTTCGTTTTAGGAATCGACTGTGACCTCGAGCATCTTCTGGTACGACTATGAAACTACGGGTATCGACCCGCGCAGTGATCGCCCGTTGCAGGTTGCCGGAATTCGCACGGATGAGTCGCTGAACGAAATCGGCGAGCCGCTCAACCTCTATTGCCGGCCGAGCGACGACATCCTGCCGCACCCGGCGGCTTGCCTGATCACTGGGATCACCCCCAGTCGGCTCGCCGAGCAGGGCTTGGGCGAGGCCGAGTTCATGACGCGGGTGCATGCCGAACTGTCTGCTCCGGGAACCTGCGGGGCGGGCTATAACAGCCTGCGCTTCGATGATGAAGTGACGCGCTACAGCCTCTATCGCAACTTCTTCGAGCCGTACGCGCGTGAGTGGCAGGGCGGCAATAGCCGTTGGGACCTGCTCGACGTGGTGCGTACCGCCTATGCGTTGCGGCCGGAGGGTATCGAGTGGCCGCAAGAGGATGGCCGGGTCACGCTCAAACTGGAGCGTTTGACCGCCGCGAACGGGATTGACCACGGTCAGGCCCACGATGCGTTGTCCGATGTGCGCGCCACCATCGGGCTGGCGCGCCTGATCCGCGCCCAGCAACCGAAACTCTATGCTTACCTCTATCGACTGCGCAGCAAACAGCGTGTGCTCGAGCAGATCCGCCTGCTGCAACCGCTGGTGCATATTTCCGGACGCTTTGCCGCTGCCCGGCATTACCTGGCGGTGGTGCTGCCGCTGGCCTGGCATCCGCGCAATCGCAATGCCCTGATTGTCTGCGATCTACAGGCTGATCCGGCGCCGTTGCTGGAACAGGATGCCGACAGCCTGCGGCGGCTGCTGTACACCCGGCGCGAGCAGTTGGCGGAAGGTGAGTTGCCGGTGCCGCTGAAGTTGCTGCACGTCAATCGCTGCCCGGTTCTGGCGCCGTTGAGTGTGCTGCGCGAAGCTGATCGGCAGCGTTTACAGGTGGATATGGGGGAGTGTGAGGCCCGCGCTGCAGTGCTGCGTGAGGCACAGGCAGTTTGGCAGGATAAGTTGGTAGCACTCTATAACGCGGATGAGTTTGCGCCGAGCCAGGATCCCGAGCAGCAGTTATATGACGGTTTTCTGGGTGATCGCGACCGCCGTCTGTGCGAGCAAGTGCGCTGCGCCGAGCCGCAACGGTTAGCCCGAGACGACTGGCCATTCGATGATGGGCGTCTGCCGGAGTTGTTGTTTCGCTACCGGGCGCGCAACTTTCCAGAAACTTTGTCGGAGCCTGAGCAAAAACGCTGGCGAGAATTCTGTCAGCGGCGTTTGAGTGCGCCGGAATGGGGTGCACCTAATACCTTGATGAGTTTCGAGGTGGCGCTAACGCAAGCACTGGATAACTCATCGGCTACACAGCAATTGGTGTTGGGCGAGTGGCGTGAGTATGTGCTGCAATTGCGGCAGCGCTATGGCTTATAACTGGCGCTTTTGTGCTGCTCGTCAGTGCTGGATAAGTAATCGCCAGACAATAAAAAACGCCAGCGCTGCTGGCGTTTTTTATTGTGCGCAGGAGTCAGGCGCGCAGCGCGGTGCTTAGCCGAGCAGAGTGGCCCAGCCTTCTACTTCGGCGGCGCCCCACTTGGCTTTCCACTCTTTCAGCGTCTTGTGGTTGCCACCTTTGGTTTCGATCACTTCGCCAGTGTTCGGGTTCTTGTACTGCTTGATCTTGCGCGCGCGCTTGCTGCCGGTAACTTTGGTCGCGCGCGGTGCTTTGCTCGCTTTAGCGTCCGGGTCGAGCATGGCAATGATGTCACGCAGGGACTTCTGGTATTCACCCATCAGCGTGCGGAGTTTGCCTTCGAATTCGAGTTCTTTTTTCAGCTTGTCGTCTTGCGACAGGTTTTTTAGGCGCTCTTGGAGTTCCTTGATGGCTTCTTCTGTAGCGCGGTACTCATTGATCAGTGACATGTGCTTTACCTTGAGTCGAGAGGGGCGGTGGCTAAGTATTATTAATAATAGTCAGGCACTTTCTGCAAGTAAACATGTTTGAAAAGGTTTGCACAAAATATTCCGGCGCTGTTCTAGCCGCTAGCTGTATTCAGTCAGAAAAATTGGCTTAGAGCCATTTTCTGAATTAAACACGGCCTTCATCAAGTGGACGTATAGGCTGAACAAAACCTTATCGCGGGCATGGAAAATTGCTCGGTCGCGGGCGTTTGGTGTTTATCGGGCGAGCTTTCGGGCAGACCTTGAATGGATTGATTGCGCTGTCTGCAGCCTTGTCCGCCTTTGCCCGAGCTGCGCGGGTTACTGAAGTTTTCCTGGGCTGTGGCTAGAATGGCCGCCTTTGTGAAGTTTCTGGAGTTTCCCGCATGCGCACTTTTCGGCTGGTAATCGCCTGCCCGGACGGCGTCGGTATCGTCGCCAAGGTCAGTAACTTTCTGGCCACCTACAACGGCTGGATCACTGAAGCGAGCCACCATTCGGACAATCAAAGTGGCTGGTTCTTTATGCGTCACGAGATCCGTGCGGACTCCCTGCCCTTTGATCTCGAGGGGTTTCGGCAGGCCTTTGCGCCAATTGCCCGCGAGTTCTCTATGGAATGGCGGATCACTGACTCGGCACAAAAGAAGCGCGTCGTGTTGATGGCTAGCCGTGAGTCGCATTGCCTGGCCGATTTGCTGCACCGCTGGCATAGCGATGAGTTGGAATGTGAAATTCCCTGCGTGATCTCCAACCATAACGATTTGCGCAGTATGGTCGAGTGGCACGGCATTCCTTATCACCATGTGCCGGTCGACCCTCAGAACAAAGAGCCGGCGTTCGCCGAAGTGTCGCGCCTGGTGCAGGAGCTGCAAGCCGATGCCGTAGTGCTGGCCCGCTATATGCAGATTCTTCCGCCAGCGTTATGCCGCGAGTTCGCCCACCGGGTAATCAATATTCATCACAGTTTCTTGCCGTCGTTCATTGGCGCCAAGCCTTACCACCAAGCCTCGCTGCGCGGGGTGAAGTTGATCGGGGCGACTTCTCACTACGTCACCGAGGAACTCGATGCCGGCCCGATCATCGAGCAGGACGTGGTGCGTGTGAGCCACCGCGACAGCATCGAGGAAATGGTTCGGCTGGGTAAGGATGTCGAGAAGATGGTGCTGGCCCGTGGCCTGCGTTATCACCTGGAAGACCGCGTGCTGGTGCATGACAACAAGACCGTGGTGTTCGACTGAATGGCCGGCGATAGATAGCTTGACCGCGATCCACCGCCGACTGAATCGCACCAGGTAACGACCCTGCAGGCTGTCGGCCGAGGAAGCTAAAGCATGACCGGTCCACTCGAACGCGCCACCTCAAGCCCACCACCGACGCTGGGGGAGGGCTGTGTCAGGCGTTACGACCCCGAGGCGTTGAATGATGAGCATGGCACCGAGTTTCCCGACGCTGCCGAGCTTTGGGTTGAGTTGATGCAGCCGCCGGCAACTGTGCCTGAGCAAGCGGTAAGCAAGCCGAGGCAGAAATAGCCGTCTGCGGCTCTAAGCCTTAATGCAGGCATAAAAAAGGCGCCCGACTCGTCCAGAGCCGGGCGCCTTTTTTGTGTGGGCGTTAGATGCGCAAGCGGGCCAAACATTTGTAGGCGGTGCGGGTGGAAATGGCGAAGTTCCGAGCGGCGGCGTGTATCCCGACCTGGGCTATGCGCTCGCTCGGAGCCCTTCGATCTCGCGCGGTCAATCGTGCATGCCTGTGGCTGTTCATCCGGTTACCTGCTATTTGGACTGGAGTCTCGGCAACCCCAGCGTCACCGGGAGGCGGCGAGCAGAAGGCGAGGGGAATCTTGTGGCTGAATTTCAAGCTTTTTGTCATGGCTTTCTTGCGCCCAGGAAGGTCAGGCTCCAGTCTTAATCCGCTGCTTGCCGCAGCGGGGTCTCCTGTGTCGGCAACGACCCATAAAGCTTTAACTCAGGGAGGGCAAGATGCCCGTAGCTAACCAATTCGTTCTCGGAGCTGACCCTTCCGGTCGGCCTGTCGCCCAGGCGCTGCGTCTGGCCAACCGCCATGGCCTGGTCGCGGGTGCCACCGGCACCGGTAAAACGGTGACCTTGCAGCGCCTGGCTGAGACCTTCAGTGATGCCGGGGTGGCGGTGTTCGCCGCGGACATCAAAGGCGATCTCTGTGGTCTCGGCGCCGTCAGCAATCCGCAGGGCAAGGTGGCCGAGCGTATCGCCGGGATGCCTTGGCTCAATCACCGCCCGCAGGCTTATCCGCTGACTCTCTGGGATATCCACGGGCGCAGTGGCCATCCGCTGCGCACCACGTTGAGCGAGATGGGTCCGCTGCTGCTGAGCAATCTGCTGGAGCTCACCGACAGTCAGCAGGCGGCACTGTATGCCACGTTCTTGGTGGCGGACCGCGAAGGTTTGTTGCTGTTCGATCTGAAGGACCTGAAGGCCCTGCTCAACCACCTGAAAGATCACCCCGAGTTGCTCGGTGAGGATGCTGCGCTGTTCACCGGCGGCTCGAGTCAGGCGCTGTTGCGCCGCCTGGCGACCCTCGAGCAGCAGGGCGCCGAAGCCTTGTTCGGTGAGCCGGCCTTGCAGTTGGAAGATATTCTCCAGCCCGATGCCGATGGCCGAGGGCGTATTCATTTGCTGGATGCCAGCCGGTTAGTGCATGAGGCCCCGAAGGTTTACGCGACCTTCTTGTTGTGGCTGCTGGCCGAACTGTTCGAGCAACTGCCGGAGCGCGGTGATGCGGATAAGCCGGTGTTGGCGCTGTTCTTCGATGAAGCGCACCTGCTCTTTGCTGACACGCCGAAGGCGTTGCAGGAGCGCTTGGAGCAGGTGGTCCGGCTGATCCGCTCGAAAGGCGTCGGTGTCTATTTCGTGACTCAATCGCCGAGTGATTTGCCAGACGATGTGCTGGCGCAACTCGGTTTGCGTATTCAGCATGGTTTGCGCGCCTTCACGGCCAAAGAGCAGAAGTCCTTGCGTGCGGTGGCCGATGGCTTTCGGGCCAATCCGGCATTCGACACGCTGACGGTACTCACCGAGTTAGGCATTGGCGAAGCGCTGGTCAGCACCATGGAAGAGAAAGGCACGCCGGCGATGGTGCAGCGGGTGGCCATCGCACCGCCGCAGTCACGCATCGGCCCGCTTAGTGAGGCCGAGCGCGCTGCCTTGATCAGGCAGTCGCCACAAGCCGGGCGCTACGATAAGCCGATTGATCGCGAGTCCGCTTACGAGCTGCTGATGGCGCGCGCGGCATCTGCTGCTGAGCCGACCACTCAAGGCCAAGGCAGCGCGTCGGAAGGGGGGCTGGGTGGCATGGCCGGCGATCTGCTTGGCAGTCTGGCCGGGCAAATGATGAAGACGGTCGTGCGCCAGGCCGCAAACCAACTGGGTCGACAGCTGGTGCGTGGCTTGATGGGCTCACTGTTGGGCGGCAAGCGTCGTTAAGACCGTTCGGCCAGGATCTTTGTCGAGAAAGATTCTGGTCGAACAGCAGGCCGCTCTGACCTAGTCGGCATACCCGCGAAGACGGGTACGCCGGTGCGCCGTGGCAGCTGGGTTGCCACCTTCGCGGGTGCAGGTTTTCCGAAGAGCCCTAACCGTTAGTCGTTTGACTCGTCGATTCTGGCTTGTTGGTCTTTTTCGATTTTCTGCAGCTCTTTCTCAAAGGCTTGGTCGAGAAGGCTGGCTTTTTTGCGCCAGGGCTTGCGCTCAGGGTCCGGCTGGGCGGCGTAGGTAATGACTTCCCCGCCGTAAACTTCCTTGTAACGCTGCGCCTGGCGCTCGAGTTCGGCGCGCAGTTCGTCTTTCGTCACGTGGTTTTCCGTTGGTCTTAAAGTGTACTGGCAGCGTGGGAGGCATGAGGCTTAACTGCTTTAGCTACCAAGAGCAGGGCTGTTGTCGTGCCCTGTTTATCGTTATTTGAGCAGGCGAAGGGCAGTGCATCCATAACCTTCGTTGCGCAATACAAGCAGCCATCTAAGTGTAACCGTAGTTGCTGATTGTATTTGTGTCTATATGTAGCTGCTCGCGCTGGATTATAGCGAAGAGAACGAAGAAATCTATCTCGTAGACGCTGACCTATATCTGGATCATTGCATTTTTGAAGTCGGCGAAAAATAAACTCGACAGAGCCTTGTGCAGCGTCCAACAGCGCACCCACCTGACGTCACGCGCCTTTGCACAGGTTTTTCGGTGCTGAGGCTGAGAGTCTCGACGCCTTCGTATCGTTAGTGAATGCATATTTAGCGAGCTATCGGCGAGTCTACGGCCACTACTCTGTAGGTGATGATTATGAATGGCAGCAAGTCGTTCGCGATCTGATCCTGAGAGCTATCGCCACGGGGGCATCTATGGCGTGTTGTACGACATTCAGGACTGATCATTTGTATTGTGTGGTCGACTTTCGTGGGGTGGTATTCCTATCGGCTCTCCAAAGCCCGCATTTTAGCTGTGATGCAAAAAGTGCTGACTCAGCATCTTCGATACGGGGTGAATGCGCTTTTGCCTGGTGAGGGAGGTCTTACTTAAGAAGAGGCGGCGTACTGAAAATCGCTGGCGCGGCTGGGAGCGAGTGAATTAATTAAGGCAGTATTTCGTTTTTGACCTGGAAGATGTCCTTGAAGACGGATGCTTTTCCAGGCTTGAGGTAGCACTCTCTGCTCTCTAAGTAGCGTTTCAGAGCAGTTCAGGCGAGAGGTGGAGCGGGCGAAGGGAATCGAACCCTCGTCATGAGCTTGGGAAGCTCAGGTAATGCCATTATACGACGCCCGCTTTTGCGGGGGCCTTTGTACCAGAAGTCGCGCGGGAAATGAAGCCCGCACCGAGCACAACTTTCTGCGACTCGGTGCAGTTACGTCTGTTTGAACTCCCTCAAACCGCAATCGCCGTGGTTTCGGCAAGCCGTAGCCGGCGTTGTTGCTGCCCGTTTGGCGAGGCCTGCAGGAAACCCAGCAGTGCCTGTTGCGACTGTAGCCATGCACCTTTGTGTTCCATGTCGAGAAAGTGCCCGGCGTTGCTGATGGTGGTGAATTGGCAATCGTTTAGGTGCTGGGCGAACAACCGCACATCTGCTGGGGTGGTGTACTCGTCGTGCTCGCCGTTGACGAACAGCAGTGGAATCTCGATGGCGGCGAGGCAGGGCATGTGGCAGTGGTTGTCCAGTTGCAGCACCTGATGGACGTGGGTGTGCATCTGCCGATATTCATGCTCGTCGAGGTTGCTGATATGACGATGGTTGTAACGCTTGAACAAGGACGGCAGGTGCTTGCCGATGGTGCTGTTGACCAACTGGCCCATGTTCTCGCGATCCACGGCGTGCAGATAGCGCAGGCCTTGCTCCAGGTAGTCCAGCATCGGCGCGTTGAGCAGTGGCGAGAAGGAGCTGATCACCGCCTTCTCGATCCGTGCCGGGCACTGCGCCAGGGCGAGCAGGGAGGCGACTCCGCCCCAGGAAAAGGACAGCAGGTAATCGACGTGAAAATGTTCGATCAACTCCAGCAGAATTTCGGCTTCATCCTCCTTGCTGATCGGTTGCTTGTGGCTGTTGTGCGGCTTCGACTGGCCGGCATACGGCTGATCGTAGAGCACCACATTGAACTGCGGTTGCAGGTATTTAATGGTCTGCGCGAATGAGGCTGTGGTCGCCAGCGAGCCATTGACCAGGATGATGGTCTTTCGAGCAGCTGGGCAAGCGTAGAACTCGGTGTGAACGTTGTATTGGCTGTGAACCTTAACGACAGCGGTTTCTGGCCTCATGTCGTTTTCCTCCTGGCGCAGGTAAGACAAGGCAAGCGGCTGGACCGTTTACCGGGCTATGTATGGCAGTCAGATAAGCGCCTGGACATGACAAACGAATGTCAGGCTGGAGGATCTTGTAAGTTATTTATTTTCAAGCGGTTAGGACCGAACAGGACGGCAATTCCCAGCGCTTTTGAGGGCGGGGAGTAGCGTCTTTGAACCAGGCAGGAATCCAATATGCGCAGAGCGCAAGCAACCGCAGGAACGCTTAGATGGTCCATGTGACTCTTTGGTCACAGCTTGACCTTTCGGTTTCATTTAAGCAGTAAGCCTAGGGGCTGGCAAGCGTGATAAAGCCTTTTCTCATGACCATTCGTGGATAAAGCCGGCGTTTTCTCCCGTGCCTATTAAACTTGCCAAGGATTGCAAGGAGGTCACGGCGTGCCGTGCGCATTTGCGGATGAAGGTTTCTAGCAGGCGGGTGCGACATGATGCTGGATTTTCCTCTGGCGACTGTTAACCCATTCAGATACGGCTTAGTGCTGATGCTCGGCCGCGGCCTGCTGTGTGCGCAGGCGCCGCCAGCGCTAGCCGAGGAATCGCTCAATAGCGGTTATCGCTGCGAACTGAGCAAACCAGGACGGCAGCCATGAGCACCGCTAAGCGTGGCTTTTCTCTACAGTTGCTGATCGCTGGCGCGATTATGCTCAGCATGCTGGTGCTCGGCGGGGCCCTGGCCTTGCAGGGTTACCGGGGCATTGAGCGGTCGCTGGTGGCGGCGGCCGGTGATACCGCCAATCAGCTCGGCAGCACCATCAACGAGCGCGCGCAGCGGCTGATCGGCCCGGTGCAAAGTTCGATCCGGCTGCTGGCCTACGACCCCATCTCCCAGGCCGCTAGCTTGCCGGCGCGGCTCGAGCGCCTGCCGCTGCTGGTGGAGAGCCTGAACACTAACAAGATGCTCAGCGCGGTCTACGCCGGTTATCCCAATGGCGAGTTTCTGCTGGTGCGCGTCTTGCGCGAGCGCGGAGTACGCGAACGTCTAAAGGCGCCCGAGGGCGCGGTATTCCTGGTGCAGAGCATCAGCCTGGGTGACGCTGGCCAGATGATCGGCGAGTGGCGTTTCTACAGCCGCGAGCTGACGCTGCTGCAGACGCACATCAAGCCGGACTACCGCTACGATCCGCGCACCCGACCCTGGTTCAGCCAGGCCATTGGCAGCGCGAGCACCGTGCTGACCAAGCCCTATGTGTTCTTCACCACCCGCGAGATCGGTCTGACCCTGGCGCAGCGCAGCCTGGACGGCGCGGCGGTGTTGGGCATGGATGCTTCGGTCAACGATTTGGGCGGTGAAGTACAGGACCTGCGGATGACTCCCGGCACCGAGATGGCCGTGGTGGACGCTGAGGGCAGCGTGATCGCTTATCCCGATGTACAGCGCCTGCTGGTCCCTGAGGGGGAAGGTTTCCGCCTGTCGCGACTCGTCGAGCTCGATGTCCCCAGCCTGACGCAACTCTTCGGTTTGCCGCCCCATGGCCAGAAGCCGCAGCTGTACCGGGCTGGAGGCCAGGGCTGGTACGGCATCCGCATGCCGTTGTCGTCTTTTGCCGAGCAGGACATCCAGGTGTTGATCGCGGTGCCCAGTGATGAGCTGCTGGCTGGCGCGCATCGGGTGTTGCTCGACCAGGCGCTCTGGGCCGCGGTCCTGATCGCGTTGCTGCTGCTGGTCGGCTGGCTGTTGGGCCAGCGCATCGGTCGACCGCTGCGGGCGCTGGCCGATCAGCTCGGCGCCTTGGCGGGGTTCGATTTCAGTCAGCCGGTCGGGGTCGAGTCGCGGGTCGCCGAGGTGCAGGAACTCAGCCATGTGTTGGGACGGATGTCGCGCACTATTCACAACTTCCAGGCGATCACCCTGACCCTGAGCCGGGAAACTCAGTTGGAGAGCATGCTCGACGGCGTGCTCAGCCGCCTGGTGGAAGCCACCAGTGTCAGCGGCGGCGCGGTCTATCTGCACGATGAGGAGTCCGGCGCGTTGCAACTGGCCGCGCATTACCAGGGCGAGCAATACCCCGAGGCACTGCACGTGGCGCTGCGCACCCCGGATGAACTGGCCGCCGCAGTGGCGCAGGCGCTGCACAACCAGCAGCATTACCTGTCGATTGCGCTGAATAACCGCAGCCAGCAGTTGCTCGGGGTTCTGGTGTTGCAGCTGGCGGCCGAGCATAAGACCCACGGCGAGGTGCAGCAGCCGTTTCGTCGCTTCGTCGAGGAGCTGTCCGGTGCCGCCGCGGTGGCCATCGAAACCCGTCAGTTGTTCGAGGCTCAGCAGCGCCTGCTGAACGCCATTATCAAACTCTTGGCCGATGCCATCGACGCCAAAAGCCCTTACACCGGTGGCCACTGCGAGCGGGTGCCGCAGCTGGCCAGCATGCTGCTGAACCAGGCGATCGCCGCCGATACGGGCCGCTACGCCGACTTCCAGATGAGCGAGGCCGAGCTCTACGAGTTCCAGATCGCCGCCTGGCTGCATGACTGCGGCAAGATCACCAGCCCGGAATATGTGGTGGACAAAGCCACCAAGCTGGAGACCCTGTACAACCGCATCCACGAGGTGCGCACGCGCTTCGAGGTGCTCTGGCGCGATGCCGAGCTGGACTACTGGAAGGCCCTCGGCAGCGGCGCCGACCCGGCCATCGAGCAGACCTTGCTGGCGGACCGCCAACAGGCCTTGCAGGACGACTTCGCCTTTGTCGCCAATGCCAACCTCGGGGGTGAGTCCATGCAGGACGAGGACGTCGCGCGCCTGCAGGCGATCGCTCGGCGCAGCTGGCTCAGGCACTTCGACAATCGCCTTGGCTTGTCTTACGAGGAGGCCGAGCGACTGGCGTTGCTGCCGGTACAGCCGCTGCCGGTGGTCGAACAGCTGTTGGCCGACCGCCCCGATCACCTACAGGTCTGGGGTGCGCGCAAGCCGCCGGTGGACGCCCAGGATCCGCGCAATATCTGGGGCTTCGACATGCACCTGCCGACCTACGCCAACAACTACGGCGAGTTGTACAACCTCAGCATTCGGCGCGGCACCCTCAGCGAGGAGGAGCGGTTCAAGATCAACGAGCACATAGTGCAGACCATCATCATGCTCAGTACCTTGCCGCTGCCGCGCCAGCTCAAGCGCGTGCCGAGCATCGCCGGTAACCACCACGAAAAGATGGACGGCACCGGCTACCCGCGGCGGCTGACCAAGGACGACATGAGCATTGCCGAGCGGGTGATGGCGATTGCCGATATTTTCGAGGCGCTGACCGCCGCCGATCGCCCCTATAAGGCCGCGAAAACCCTCTCCGAGTCGGTGAGGATTCTCAGCGTCATGGCCCGTGAGAACCATATCGATGCGGAGTTGTTCCGGCTCTTTCTCAGCTCGGGCGTGTATCGCCAGTATGGCGAAAAATTCCTTCGCCCGGAGCAGCTCGACGCGGTGGATATCCAGTCCTATCTGGATGCGCTAGACGCCTCGTTAGCGGGTCGTTAACCGCTTCTCAAAGCAGGGCAATCTCCGCGTCTGAGAGTGCGCGGTATGCGCCTGGGGGCAGGCTCGGATCGAGTTGCAGCGGCCCCATGCTTTCGCGGTGCAGGCGCAGCACCTTGTTCTGGAAATGACCGAACATGCGCTTGACCTGATGGTAGCGGCCTTCAAACAGCGTCAGGCGGGCGGCGCGGGTAGCGAGGATCTGCAGTTCGGCGGGCAGGGTGGTGAGGTCCTCGTACTGGAAATACAGACCGCGGGCGAATACCTCGGCGTACTCGGGTGTGATCGGCTGTTCGGTCTCGACGTAATAGACCTTCGGCAGTTTGCTCTTGGGCAGGGTGATGCGCCGCGACCATTGCCCATCGTTGGTGATCAGCAGCAGGCCGGTGGTGTTCAGGTCGAGGCGCCCGCCCAGGTGCAGTTCGTGTTTGTCTGGCTCATCCAGCAGGTCAAGCACGGTGGGATGTTCGTCATGGGCCGTGGCGCTGACGTAGCCGGCAGGTTTGTGCAGCATGAAATAACGCGCGGCCTTGCCGGCCTGCAGCAAGCGCTCGTCCAGCTCGATGCGCTGGAACTCGCGGACGTCCAGGCGGCCGTCGCTGACCTGGGCACCGTCCACTTTTACCCGCCCGGCGGCGAGCAGCAAACGGGCGTCGAGGCGGCTGAAATCCGGCAGGTTGCTGAGGAATCGGTCGAGGCGCATGGGGGCGGCGAGTCGTGACAGGAGGCGCATGCTACGCGATTGGTAGCGTCGAGACAGCTTCCTTCGAGCGTTCGGCGGTTGTGCCCTGGGCGCAGTTGGGGCAGAGGCAGACGAGGTCGCGCACGGCCGCCGGCAGGTTGTCGAGCACGGCGCGGTCGATCGGCGTGGAGAAGCACCAGCAGGGCAATTGGGCGGTGCGCGGGTCGGCCTGGGTGCACTGGTTGGACAGGCCGCAGAGCGGGCAACGCGTGGGGTCTAGGGTGGCGCTCATGCTGTGGCTGGCGAATGAAGGGGGCGCTCAGGGTGCGGTGTGGCAGCGCCGAGTGCAAGAGCCGCCCGGTCAGCCCGTTGCCCCGGCCGGCTCCACACAGACGCGATTGCGCCCCGACTGCTTGGCGCGGTAGAGGCCGCGGTCGGCGCGGGCGATCAGGCTGTGCAGCGAGTCGCCCGGGTGCAGTTCGGTGAGGCCGATGCTGGTGTTGACTTGCAGATTGACCCCGGCGAAGGGATAGCGGCCCTGTTCGCCCTGGCTGCGGATCTTCTCGGCCAATTGCTGAGCGGTAGCGCTGCCGGTGTCCTTGAGCAGGACGATGAATTCCTCGCCGCCCCAGCGGCAGATGATGTCGGACTGGCGCAGACAGCCTTGCAGGTTGAGGGCGAAGCCGTGCAGTACTTCGTCGCCGCCCAGGTGACCGTAGGTGTCGTTGAGCGCCTTGAAGTTGTCCAGGTCAATCATCAGCATGGCCAGTGGCTTGCGCTCGCGCTGGGCCTCTTGCAGCGCTTGGTTGGCGAGTAGGTCGAAGCCGCGGCGGTTGGGCAGCCCGGTCAGGCTGTCGGTGGTGGCCAGCGCCTCGATACGCGCCTGGTAGCGGCGCAGCACCAGGTTGACCAGGGTCAGCACCAGAGCGGTAACGACGAAACAGATCAGCAAGTTGAGATAGAGGGTCTGGCGGATACCGGCGAGGGCGCCGCCTTCGTGCTTGTCGACGAACAAATACCAGTCCAGTTCGGGGATGAAGCGCACGTTGAGGAAATGGCTGCGGCCGTGCTCCTGGTAGTTGAAGTTGCCGCTCTGCGGCTGCGGCAGCTTGGCCTGCAGTTCTTCCAGCCCCTGCACCTCGCTCAGCGATTGGCCGACCCGGGCGCCCAGCGGGCCGCCCGTGGCGCCGGTGAGGACGATCTTGCCGTGGGTGTCGACGAAATACACGCTGCGGTCGTAGCGCTGTTGGTAGTCGTCGATCAGCTTGACCACCGCGTCCACGGTGAGGCCGACGCCGGTGGCGCCGATGAAGCGGCCGGCGTAGTCGAACACCTTGTAGTTGATGAAGAAGGTCAGGCTGTCCTGGTTGGCCATGTCGACATCGACATTGATCTCGTAGGGTTCCTGCATGTCGCGTACGCGGAAGTACCAGACATCGCGCGGCTCGCTTTCGCGCACGCTTTTGAGGACGCCTTTGGCCTGGTAGTAGAGATGGCTCTTGTCCGAGACGAAGAAGCTGGTGAAGGCGCCGTAGTGCTCCTGCACCTCGCGCAGGTAGCGGGTCATCTGGGCGACATCCTGCTCGCCGTCGATCACCCAGTCGCGCACGAAGGTGTCGCGACTCATCATCGAGGAGATCAGGATTGGCCGCACCAGATCCTTCTGGATCTCCGAGTAGACGTTATCGGAGGTCAGCGGCAGCTCGGTCTCGACTATGCTGCTACGGATCGAGTTGAGTGAGGCGTAGTAGCTGACCAGGGAGGTGGCGAGGAAGCCGCTGCCAAGCAACAGCAACAGGACGAGCACCAGGTAACGCTGAGCATGCTTGGTCGGGCGTGACGACATGGGAACGGGGTAACTCTGACGTGATAGCAACATGCTAGCCTGCCGGAGCGCTGGCGTCACCGAGCCCGTGCAGCTGTTTCAGGCCAGGCCTGAAACAGCTTGGGGGATGGAAGGGGGGGTAGTGAACCTCAGCCCCTGGATTGCAGGTAGGCACGCCAGCCGCCGAACCGGCTGATATCGGTGGCGCCGACCAAGCCGTAGGGCTCGCAGATGAAACCGCTTTCCCAGCGGCCATCCTCCAGTTGCACCTTGCCCAGGCCGAGCGGGGCGGGGATGCCGGTGAGGAAGGAGCCCAGCTCGCTGCTCGGCAACTCCCAGACTTCCACCTCGATGGCCCCGCCACCTTCGACAACGCGTAGCATGCCCGGGCGCAGCGGCGGCCCGCCGGCCAGCGCATGCAGTTGGTAGTCCGGCGAGCTGCGGGTGACCTCGACGAGGCGGCCGCCGCGCTGCGTGAGTTGCCAGTTCAACGGCAGACCGTCCAGGTGCGCGCCGCAGACCACGATGCGAGCCCGATCGCTGCGCGCTGCGCCGGTTGGTGCACTCAGTTTCAGCTTGCACCCGCCCGGCAGCGGCAAGTCGCGCTGGCGCTGCAGGGCGTCGGCCAGGCTGAGCAGGTATTGATCGGTGCAGGCGCGGCCGAACAAGGTCACGCCCCAGGGCAGGCCGTTGCGCATGAAGCCGCTCGGCACCGCGACGGAGGCGTAGTCCAGCAGGTTCATGAAGTTGGTGTAGTAACCCAGCTCGGAGTTACGCAGCACCGGTTCGGCGTGCAGTTCGTCCAGCGTCACCGGCCGACCGATGGTCGGTGTCAGCACGCAGTCGAGACCTTGCAGGGTTTTGTCGCACATGGCTTTCAGCGCTTGCAGGCGGTACTGGGTGCGGAAGGTCTGCACGCCGGTGACGGCCGGTGCCTTGGCCAACACGGCGCGAATCACCGGCAACACGGCCTCGGGGCTTTGTTCAAGCAGTTCGCCGGCGACGCTGTAACGTTCGGCAACCCAGGGGCCCTCATAGAGCAGCCGGGCGGCTTCGAGGAAGGGTGAGAGGTCGATTTCCACCGCTTCGCCGCCGCAGTCCTTGAGGGTTTGCTGGGCCTGCTCGAAGAGCGCGGGGCCTTCTGTGCAGCCGAAGAATTGCAGGTCCTCGGCACGCGGGACGCCGAAGCGGAAGGGGCGAGGGCTGCCGAAGGCGCTGGCGTCGTTCCACAACGGGTTGGCGCGGCTGTATTCGTCACGCGGGTCGAGTTTGGCGGTCAGCGCCAGCAGCTGGCTGGCTTCGCGGGCGGTGGCGGTGAAGTAAGTCACGCAGTCCAGTGTGCGGCAGGCTGGCACTACGCCGGCGGTAGAGAGCAGGCCCTTGGTCGCCTTGAGACCGACCAGATTGTTCAGCGCCGCCGGCACGCGGCCGGAGCCGGCGGTGTCGGTACCCAGGGCAAAGCTGGCTACGCCCAGCGCCACGGCCAGCGCAGAGCCGGCGCTGGAGCCACCGGAGGGATATGCCGGCAGCACGCTGTTCGGACACTCACCATAGGGCGAGCGCGTGCCATTCAGGCCGGTGGCGAATTGATCGAGGTTGGTCTTGCCCAGCGGCACGGCGCCCAGGGCGATCAAGTGTTCGACCACGCTCGCCGAGCGCTCGGGGATGTAGGCGAAGGCCAGGCAGGCGGCGGTGGTTGGAATGCCGGCCAGGTCGATATTGTCCTTGATGGCGAAGGGGATGCCGAACAGCGGCAGGCTCTCCGGCGCTTTGCCGTCCAGCGCCGCCAGGTAAGGCTCCAGCTCGTCACGGCTCAGCAGGTGGATAAACAGGTGGTAATCCGGGTTCAGTGCGGCGGCTTTGTCACGCAGGGTCAGGATCAGTTGGCGCGGGGTGGTGCTGGCATTTTTGTAGGCGGCACGCAGGGCTTCGAGGCGCAGGTCGAATTCGTGTTTCATGTTCGGCTCCTTGTAGGGTGCGCTGTGCGCACCGCAAGCGTTCTGGTGCGCGCGGCGCACCCTACAGTGGAAGGTTCAGTTTTATGGTGCGCACGGCGCACCCTACGGTCCGAATCAGGCTTCTGCGAGCACGACGACGCGTTGCCCGGCGCGCACCGGCGAACCCGGCTGCACGCGGACTTCTGTTACCACGCCGTCACGCGGTGCGAGCAGCGGGATCTCCATCTTCATCGACTCGAGAATCACCAGCACGTCACCGGCTTTCACCGTACTGCCGGCCTCGACTTGCACCTGCCAGAGATTGCCGGCGATATGGCTTTCAACCGAGTGGTGGCCGAGGGCGAGCGGGGCGTCCTCGCTGAGCTGCGGGGCCACTTCCTCACTGTCGAAATGTGCCTGGCCGCTGGCGATCCAGCGTTCCCGTTCGGCATTGAAGGCAGCCTGCTGCTGGCTGCGGAAGGCGCCGATGCTCTCGGCTTCCTCGGCCAGGAAGGCTTGGTAGTCGGCCAGCTTCAGCTCGCTTTGCTCGACCTTCAGGTCATAGCGACCCAGTGGGAAATCGCGGCGGATTTGCAGCAACTCCTCGGCGCCCACCGGGTAGAAACGGATCTGATCGAAGAAGCGCAGCAGCCAAGGTTTGCCATCGAAGGCTGCGACTTCGCGGTAGCGGTTCCACATCTGCAGGGTGCGGCCGACGAACTGGTAACCGCCAGGGCCTTCCATGCCGTACACGCACATATAGGCGCCGCCGATGCCCACCGAGTTCTCCGCCGTCCAGGTGCGCGCCGGGTTGTATTTGGTGGTGACCAGGCGATGCCGTGGGTCCAGCGGCGTGGCGACCGGCGCACCGAGGTAGACATCGCCGAGGCCCATCACCAGATAGCTGGCCTCGAAGACGGTGCGGTAGACCTCTTCAAGGTTCGGCAGGTCGTTGATGCGGCGGATGAACTCCAGGTTGCTCGGGCACCAGGGCGCGTCTTTGCGCACTGTGGTCATGTATTTCTCGATCGCCAGCTGGCAGGCCGGATCGTCCCAGGACAGCGGCAGGTGGACGATGCGCGACGGCACTTGCAGGTCTTGAGCGCCGCAGACCGCATCCCATTCGCCGGCGATGATGCCCAGCAGGTCGGCCAGCGACAGGGTTTCCGGCTGGTAGTGCACTTGCAGGGAACGGATGCCGGGGGTGAGGTCGATCACGCCAGTCAGGGCTTTGCTTTCCAGCGCCTGCATCAGCGCATGGCCACGGAAACGCAGCACCAGATCCAGCTCCGGCGCACCGATTTCCACCAGCAGGTGCGTGTCGCCGGATAGGCGCGCGACCAGGCGGGTGTCGGCCGAGCCGATGTCGAGCACGATGGGGGAGGTCAGCTCAGCGGCTGCTATTGTAGGAGCGAGCTTGCTCGCGAATTCGCCATTGTGATTTTCGCGAGCAAGCTCGCTCCTACGGAGGTTCGCGCACTCTTCCCTATGAGCTTTCGCCAACTCCCGCGCGGTGGCGATATCCACCGGCAGAAACTGCACCTTATCCCCGGCCTTGAGTTGCCCAAGCTGCCAGAGATCCGCCTCGATGATCGTCACCGGGCAGACGAAGCCGCCCAGGCTCGGGCCGTCCGGGCCGAGAATCACCGGCATATCGCCAGTGAAGTCGACGGCGCCGATGGCGTAGGGATTGTCGTGAATATTGGAGGGGTGCAGGCCAGCCTCGCCGCCGCTCTCGCGCACCCACTCGGGTTTCGGGCCGATCAGGCGTACGCCGGTGCGGCTGGAGTTGAAGTGCACTTCCCATTGGGTGGCGAAGAAGGTCTCGATGTAGGCCGGGGTGAAGTACTCCGGTGCGCCATGGGGGCCGTAGATCACGCGGATGCTACGCACGGCGGGCAAATCGCTGTGCAGGGCAGGCGGCAGGCTGGCACCGGCTGTGGCATCGCTCAGTGTGTCGGTGTGCAGCACATCACCGGCGCGCAGGGCGCGGCCGCCGTGGCCGCCGAACTGACCGAGGGTGAAGGTGCTTTTGCTGCCCAGGTATTCCGGCACCTGGAGGCCGCCGCGCAGGCACAGGTAAGAGCGGGCGCCAGGGCCTGCGAGGGTGCCGAGGCTCAGGGTGCTGCCGGCCGGAATGAATAGCGTGGTGTTTAGCGGCTGCGCGTGGCCGTCCAGCGTCAGTGGAATCTCGGCACCGGTCACCACCACCACCGCGTCGGTATTGAAGCGCAGGGTGGGGCCGCTCATGGTGATTTCCAGCGCGGCGGCACCTTCGGCGTTACCCAGCAGGCGATTGCCCAGGCGCAGGGCGCGGTCGTCCATCGGCCCGGAGGGCGGCACGCCGACGGCCCAATAACCGAGGCGGCCGGGGAAGTCTTGCACGGTGGTCTGGGTGCCGGCGCCGAGCACTTCAACGGTGTCGGCCCGGTAGACCAGCTCTTCCAGGCAGCGCGTCCAGGGATTGCCGCTGGCGAAGGGGGCGTCCTGGAGGATTTGCCGCAGATAATCGCGGTTGGTCTCCACGCCATACAGCAGGCTGTCGCCGAGCGCGCGGTGCAGCCCGGCGCTGGCTTCATCGCGGGTTGGCGCCCAGGCGATGAGCTTGGCGATCATCGGGTCGAAGTAGGGCGGGATTTCGCAGCCGGCTTCAACCCAGGTGTCGATGCGCAGGGTTTTACCATCGGCCGCGGGGAAGTTCACCGCAGTCAGCAGGCCTGGGCTCGGCTGGAAGTCGCGGCCCGGATCTTCGGCATACAGGCGCGCCTGAATCGCGTGGCCATGGGGCTTCAAGCCTTGCGCCAGCTCGCTCAATGGCGGCAGGTCGCCAGCGGCGAGTTGGATCATCCAGCCGACCAGGTCGACACCCCAGACCTGTTCGGTAACGCCGTGCTCGACCTGCAGACGGGTGTTCACTTCGAGGAAGTAGAACTGGCTCGCCACGCTGTCGTAGACGAATTCGACGGTGCCGGCGCTGCGGTAGTTGACGGCCTTGGCCAGCTTGATCGCCGCAGCGCAAAGCTCCTCGGCCATGCCGGCTGGCAGGTTGGTGGCCGGCGCCTCTTCCAGCACTTTCTGGTTGCGCCGCTGTACCGAGCAGTCGCGTACGCCGAGGGCCAGGACTTCGCCTTGACCGTCGCCGAACACCTGCACTTCCAGATGGCGGGCGCGCTGGATGTACTTCTCGATAAACACGCCGGAGTCGCTGAAGTTGTTCTGCCCCAGGCGCTTCACCGCTTCGAAGGCCTCGCTCAGCTCCTCGGCGGAGCGGCACACGCGCATGCCGATGCCGCCACCGCCGGCGGTGCTTTTCAGCATCACCGGGTAGCCGACCTGTTCGCCGGCCTTGAGCGCGGCGTCGAGGTTTTCCAGCAGCTCGGTGCCTTCCAGCATCGCTACACCCTGTTGTTTGGCCAGGGCGCGGGCGGTGTGCTTGAGGCCGAATACCCGCAGTTGTTCAGGTGTCGGGCCGACAAAGGCGATACCGGCGGCTTCGCAGGCTTCGGCGAACGCGGCGTTCTCCGAGAGGAAGCCGTAACCAGGGTGGATGGCCTGGGCGCCGGACTGCTTCGCCACGGCAAGAATTTTCTCTACCGCAAGGTAGGTGCCGGCGGCCGCGTCTTCGCCGAGGCTGAAGGCTTCGTCGGCCTGCTGGATATGCAGGCTGGCGGCGTCGGCTTGCGAGTAGACGGCCACGGCATTGACCTCAAGCGCGCGCAGGGTACGGAGGATGCGGCAGGCAATGGCGCCGCGGTTGGCGATCAGTAGTTTGCTAAACATGAGGGGCTGCTCATGTGAGGCGGGCCGTCCCGCTGCTATTCGGTCAGCACCACGGTCGTCCGTGGTTGGGATGTTTTACCCCCTCTCCCACTTGTGGGAGAGGGTTGGGGAGAGGGCGGTTTACTCCGTAGTACGGGTTTCCCTCACCTCCCGCCCTCTCCCAGAGGGAGAGGGGGCCGAGCGGAGCGAGCTGCAACATTGCCCTGAGCGGCTCTGGCATAGCCGGAACAGCCAGCGCCGCAGGCGTTGGGCGATCAGTCCCATAACAGCACCTGCGCCGGTGTCGGGTTGTAGCCGTTGCAGGGATTGTTCAATTGCGGGCAGTTGGAGATCAGCACCAGCACATCCATATGCGCCACCAGTTCGACGTACTTGCCGGCGGCGGAGATGCCGTCCTCGAAGGTCAGGCCGCCTTCTGGCGTGACCGGCACGTTCATGAAGAAGTTGATGTTGGCGCTGATGTCGGCCTTGTTCAGGCGGCCGTCGTGCAGGCTAGCGCGCAGAAAGTTGTCGCGGCAGCTGTGCATGTAGCGTTTGTCCAGGGCATACCTGACCGTGTTGCTCTCCTGCGCGCAGGCGCCGCCGAGGGTGTCGTGGCTGCCGCAGGTGTCGGCGCTGATGGTCAGCATCGGGTTGCCGAGGTTGGAATACAGCACGCTGCCGGTGCTGAGGTAGACGCGGTTCTGCCTGCGCAGGGTGCGTTGCACGTCATAACGCTCGCGCGGGTTGTCGGCGCTGTAGAACAGCGTGTCGACCGCCTGGTTACCTTCCAGGTCGAGCAGGCGCAGGGTCTGGCCAGCCTTGACCTCGGTCATGAAGGGTTCGCCGGCCGGGATGGTGGCGCGGTACACGGCGGCTTCCGGATGCTTTTCACTGTGGATAAGAGTCATGTCGGCAGCCCTCAGATGTACTGACGTTCGGTGTTGTGGAAGCCGCGACCGTTTTCCGGGCGCGAGGTGCGGCAGAGCACGCTGATGCCGTCGTCGGCGACTTTGCTCCAGTTCAGTTGCACCGGTTTAGGGGCGTACTGCGGGTTCGGGTCCATCGGGTGTTGCAGCGCGGTGAGCACCACCAGGGTGTCCATCGGCGCATACAGCTCGAGGTAGTCGCCGGCCTTGGTGTGGTTGGCTTCGAAGTGGAAGCAGCCGTCGGCATCGACCGTGACCTTGCTGAACAGGTTGAGGCACATCAGCAGGTCTTGCAGGTTCAGGTTCCACTTGCCCATTTCCACCAACAGGTTGTCCACGCCGTTGCGGAAGTAGCCGTTGCGCAGCTCCTGATAACGACCGGGGCCGTACTTTTCCTCTACCTCCGCGGCGTTCAATACGCCGCCGAAGCTGTCGTGCCAGCCGCAGGTGTCGGCGGTGATGGCGGCCAGTACGCGGCCCATGTCCGAGTACAGGCAATGGCCGGCGCTGAGCTTGGCGGTGTGCTGGCACTTGAGACTGTCCGGCAGGTTCAGCCGTTCGCTTTTCTCCACCGCGTTGAGCAACATCAGGCTGACGTTGGCGCCGCCTTCGAGGTCGGTGAGGCGCAGCAGTTGGCCGCGCTTGAGGACGAACGAGGTATGCCCGCCGCCCGGAAGGGTTTCTTCGTAAAGGCTGGATCGCAGCGTGAGGGCAGCACTCATCATCAAGCTCCTTGATAGACAGGTTGCAGGTTGCCGGTGGCAGTCGCCGGCAAGGCTTCGACGGCGGCGCGCACGGCGCGGCGGTCGGTATTCAGGGGGATGTCGTAGGTGATGCGCGCGCCGTAGGCGTTCGGCGCCTGGGGGTCGTGGCGAACCTTGTCGAACACCAGGATGCGTGTGCCGAGGCTGAAGCCTTCGGCCAGGTCATGGGTGACCATGAACACGGTCAGCTGGGTTTCCTTCCACAGCTCCAGCAGCAGCCCGTGCATGTCCTTGCGGATGCCCGGGTCGAGGGCGCCGAAGGGTTCATCGAGGAGCAACACGCGCGGCTGCATGATCAGCGCCTGGGCAATTGCCAGGCGTTGTTGCATGCCGCCGGAGAGCTGGCTCGGGTACTTGTCCAGGGCGTGGCCGAGGCCGACTTTGTGCAACAGCGCGGCCGCCTGTTCGCGGACCTCGCCCTTGGCGCTGCCGAACAGCCGGCCGAGCAGCGGCGAACGCGGCAACTCCAGGCCGAGGGCGACGTTGTCCAGCACCGACAGGTGAGGGAACACCGAGTAGCGCTGAAACACCACGCCACGGCTGGCGTCCGGTTCGCCGACCAGCTTCTGGCCGTTCAGCAGAATCTCCCCGCGGCTCGGCGTTTCCTGGCCCAGCAGCAGACGCAGGAAGGTCGACTTGCCACAGCCGGAGGCGCCGACCAGGGTGCAGAACTCGCCTGCGGCGATGCTCAGATTGAGGCGTTCCAGCACTACCTGATCGTCGTACTGCTGCCACACATTGTTGACCTGAATAAAGCTCATGCCTTGGCTCCTTCGTACCAGGGGAAGGCCAGGCGGGTGAGCTGCTTCAGGCCCAGGTCCATCATCCAGGCGAGCAGGGTGATCCAGGCCACGTACGGCAGGATCACGTCCATCGCCAGGTAGCGCCGAACCAGGAAGACCCGGTAACCGAGGCCATCGGTGGAGGCAATGGCCTCGGCCGCGATCAGAAACAGCCAGGCCGAGCCGAGTACCAGGCGCAGGGAAATCAGCAGGCGTGGCATCAGTTGCGGCAGGACCACCCGCAGGATCAGCGTCCAGGTCGAGGCGCCGAGGGTCTGCGCCTTGATCAGCAACTCCTGTGGAATCTCGCGGGCACGCTGCTCCAGGTCGCGAGCCAGCACTGGGGTGATGCCGATGACGATCAGCACCACCTTGGACAATTCGCCGAGGCCAAAGACGATAAACAGGATCGGCAGGATCGCCAGTGGCGGCACCATCGATAGCACGCTCAGCAACGGCGACAGCGGTGCACTGAACAGCGGCAGGGTGCCGGCGGCGATACCCAGGCACAGACCGAGCAGCGCCGAGACGCCGAGGCCGATGGCCAGGCGTTGCAGGCTGGAGCGGGTGTCCTGCCACATCAGGTAGTCGCCGCTGCGTTTGTCCTCGCTAAAGGCCAGGCGCTTGACCGCATCCGTCATCTGCACCGCGCTGGGCAGTAGTTTGTCGTTGGGGTTTTCCGTCAGCCGTGCGGCAGAGCCCATGAAGTAGGCGAACAGCAGCAGGGCGAACGGCAGCAGTATTAGCAGCAGTCTTCCTGCCCGGTCCGGGTGGCGATTGATCAGGCGCATGGTGATCTCTTTCTTTGGGTTCCCGCCTGCGCGGGAATGACGGATCTTCGTCATCCTCGCGAAGGCGAGGACTCAATAAACAAGCCTTACAACTTGCCTTCGGCAGCCAGTTGCACGTAGCTCGGATCGAAGCGCAGCTTGACGTTGCCCTTGTCACCGGTGACGACGTTCCTGGAGAAGCTCATGCCGACTGCGCCCGCGTTTTTCGCGCCTTCGCCGAGCAGGCCGTGGTTGAAGGAAAACGTCGCGACCTTGTCCATGGTCGCCGGCAGTTTCGGGCTGGTGGCGAAGGCCAGAGCATCCTGGGCGTTGTAGAACAGCTTGGTGGTCGCCAGTTGGGCTTTGAAACCTGCCAGGTCGGTGCCCGAAGCCTTGGCCATGTGCTCAAGTGCCGCGGTGGCGGCCGGACTGTTGCTGCTCATCAACTGCATGATTTCGAACCAGGCTCCGGTCAGCGCTTTGCCCAGGGCGGGGTTGTCTTTCAGGGTCTGGCTGTTGACCACCATCATGTCCATGATCTCGCCCGGAATCTGGCTGGAGTTGAACACTTCGCTCACGCCCGGCTTGGCATTGATCTCGGCCAGCATCGGGTTCCAGGTGGCGACGGCGTTCACTTCGGCGGTATTGAAGGCGGCGGCGATGTCGGCGTCGGAGGTGTTCACCACTTGCAGGTCTTTCTCGCTCAGCTCGGCCCTTTCCAGACCACGCGCCAGCAAGTAGTGGGAAACCGACAGCTCGACCAGATTGACCGGCTGCCCCTTGAGGTCGGCCAGAGTCTTGCCTTCGCCCTTGATCACGATGCCGTCGTTGCCGTTAGAGAAGTCGCTGACGATCAACGCCGTGGAATCCACGCCACCCGCAGCCGGGATGGTCAGCGCATCCATATTGGTCATGGTGCAGCCGTCGAACTGGCCGGCGGTGTATTGGTTGATCGATTCGACGTAGTCGTTGAGCTGCACCACGTCGATGGAGATGGCGTACTTCTTCGCCCATTTATCGACGATGCCTTCGGCGGCGGCATATTCCCAGGGCATCCAGCCGGCGTAGAGGGTCCAGCAGACGCTGAATTCATCTTTTGGCTTAGCCTGGGACGTGAGGCTGATGGCGGCAGCGAGGCCAGCGGCGGCTATTGATAACAAACGGCGGGCGAACAGACGGGGCTTACGCATGAGGAACCTCCAGTTCGAGAAAAAGGCGGGCAGGCGCAACGCGGCATGGCGTTCGTCTCCCGGGCTTTTGTCCCGCCGTGTAACCTCAACTGGAGGTCGATAACTCTCGGACCAGCCACTCGCCTGCATTCACATGTCGGCGAGCCGGAACCCTAGTCATCCATTGCAAATTGTAGTGCCGCGAACCCAAGGGTTCAGGTGGCTCCTGCACACCCACTCCTAAGCGAGAGCCGTGCCAAGTCGTGAGAGGCCCGCCAGGTCAGGGCTGTCGGCGGATGCTGGGTTTTTTCGCGGTGGCTTATGCCCGAAAATGAAGCGTTTGGATTCATTTTGGTGCGGTTTACCCCGCGGTATCTCACGGTTCACGTGCAATTGATCCCCTCCGCTAGCCTCGGGCGGCCTCACGCATAGTCGCGACAACGCTTGCGCTCGCCCTCGTCGTCGTGGCTACGCGATTTGTTTTAGTAGCGATAATCGCCACGCCACTGCCGATCCATGCCACGCCGCAGATCATGACGAAAGTCGTGATGACGATCATCGCGCCGGTCATAACGCCAATCATAGCGATGGCCGTGGCGCCCATAGTGACGAAAGTCTTGATGGTAATCCGGAGGGCGATAGCGGTAGGGGTTGTAGTAGAGGCGGAGCTCATAGCGAAGTCGGTGTTCGGGATAGACCCCACCGCTGTAGTGACGCGGGTAGCCATGGTAACGGCTGTCATGGGCGAAGGTTCCGCCAGAGCTCAGACTCAAACCCAGCACGGCAATAAGCAAAGACCGATAGAACATGGCGGCCTCCTGGGACCGCGAAAGCGCGAAAGTAAGAAGACCAGCGGGGTACCGGCCTTCGCGGTGTTCTCACTAGGTTGGACCACTGCCCCATGGCGAAAGTGCTGACTTAGCAGCGACCTTTCTTCGCCTGCCCCGGCGGGCAATGCGGCAGACCGCGCAGCGTCGGGCCTTGCGCCAAGCCTGCGGTGTGGCTTGCCGGAGCTTGAAACAACTGGCAACGGAATATGGCCGAACCACGCTCAGCACTCTGCTTGGGCCGACGCTGTCAAACCCAGTGGGAGCGATTGTAGGTACCGGTATTCGCTGGTGCCGCCCCTTAGCGGTCGAAGGAGGCCGCCAACATGTTCTGCCGATCTATGTTGCTGGCGGTTCTAAGTCTGTTTCTGAGTGGTTGCGCGGTTTATGACTATGACTATGACGATGATCGCAGTTATCCCCGTTATTCCGACGGTGGCCACAACTATGGTGGTGGCTACAACGTGCAGCGTCATGACGGTTACCGCAGCCCGCGTTATTACGATTACGACACTCGACGCTATGACACTCGGCGTTATGACGGGCGCCGCTACGACCATCACCAATATCAGCAACAGCGGTATGTCGCGCCGCCGCGTTATCAGCCACCAGCACCGCGTTACTACAGTCCAACCAGGCACCCAAGCAGGCGCGGCTGGGAGCAGGGGGATCGTGGCGGCTATCAGGCGCCGCAGATGCAGGGCCAGAGGCATGATTATCGGCCTACCCATCGGGTCGACTCGCCGCGGCGTGAACGTGAACGTGAGCGCGACCACGACCAGGATCGAAACCGCGATCACCACCGAGACCGCGATCATGACCGTCGGCAGTTGAATTAGCCGACGAGTGCGGGAAACGCCGCATCCTCTTTCCTGAGTTGTTCGAGCATGGCCTGCGCCGCTGGCGACAGGCTGTGTCCGGCGCGGCAGACCAGGCCGTAAGCGGAACGCGGGGGCAGCTCGCCGGGCGCCATTGGCAGTACGTCCAGGCGACCGGCCTCGACGTCTTCGGCGATCACGTCCCAGGGCGCCATGCTCAACACGTCGCTTTCCGCGACCAGGGCCTTGAGCACCATAAAGTTGTCGCATTGAATCCCCAGCAGTTGCTCGCGGCCGCTGAGCTGACGCAGTGCGCTGGCGACTTGCTCGGGCAATTGGGTGCCGGCCAGCGGGTAATCGGCCAGCGTGCGAATGCTCACCTTGGGCTGTTTCAGCAGTGGATGGCCTGGGCGGCAGAACAGCACACCGGGATGTGTCCGCAAGAGCTCGATAGTTAATTGCGGGTCGTCGTGCAGCTCGCGGGTATCGGCCACGAACAACTCGATGGTTTCATTCAGCAGCCGCTCTCGCAGGCTGCGCCAATCCTCGATGATCAATTGCACGCGAACCTTGGGATACCGCCGGGCAAGTTGCCCGAGTGCGCGCGGCACCAGGCGCGCGGCGGGGTAGGGACCGGCACCCAGGCGCAGCTCGCCCGCTTCCAGATTACCCAACTGGCTGACGGCATTGTGCAGGGAGCGATTAGCCGCCAGCAGGCGCCGGGCATGCTCCAGGACCAGTTGGCCGTAGGCCGTCAGTACGGCGTTACGCGGCCCGCGATCGAGCAGGCGGCAACCGAGGCTGGCCTCCAGTGCCTGAATGCTGCGCGACAGCGCCGGCTGGCTGAGGTTGACCGATTCGGCGGCGCGGGCGAAATGGCCGTGCTCGGCAAGGGCGACGAAGTGACGAAGCTGGCGCAGGTCATTCATGCATAACTCGCATTAAGAGTTAGATAATTTCTCATTGGAATTATCAGTCTGCCTTTGCCAGTCTGCTGGCGTCTATAACAACAGCCGACGAAACCGCCCATGAGCTCCCTAACTCGTTTCAGCAGCCTGTTGCTGGCTGCGGCTTTACCTTTGACTGCCCTGGCCGATCTGCCAGAAGAGCGCATCGAACCCTCGATCAATGCCGAGCTGGCCGAGCACACCAAGGTGTTCAACAAGCAGATCTACCAAGTCGCCGACAACGTCTACTCGGCGGTGGGCTGGAGTATCGCCAACAGCGTGATGATCGTGGCACCGGAAGGCCTGATCATCGTCGACACCGGCGAGTCGGTGGAGGAGTCGCGCAAGGTCTTCGCCGAGTTCCGCAAAATCAGCGACAAGCCGATCAAGGCCATCGTCTACACCCACTTCCACCCGGACCATATCAACGGCGTCAAAGCCTTCGTCAGCGAAGAACAGGTGAAAAGCGGCGAGGTGCAGATCTACGCCCACGACACCCTGCTGGAAAACGTGGTAACTCAGGGCGCGCTGGTCGGACCGATCCTGGCCATGCGCTCGGCCTACAGCTTCGGCGCGGCGCTGAATGCCGCCGACCGCAAGGACATGAACGGTGGCATCGGCCCGATAGCCGTCGGCGGCCCCAGCACCTTCATCGCCCCGACCATCACCTTCAAGGACCAGCTGGACACCAGCATTGCCGGCCTCAAGGTACAGTTCCGCTGGGCGCCGAGCGAGGCGCCGGATGAAATCGTCATGTACCTGCCGGACAACCGCGTGCTGATCAGTGCGGAAGTTGACCAGGGCCCCACCCTGCCAAATATCCACACCCTGCGGGGCACCAAGTTCCGCGATCCGGTGCTGTGGGTCAACAGCCTCGATCTGCTGCGCAGTTTCAAGGCCGAGCATATGGTGCCGCTGCACGGCCGGCCGGTAACCGGCCAGGACAAGGTCGAGGAAGTGCTGCGCATGACCCGCGACGGCATCGCCTATATCCATGACCAGACCGTGCGCTGGATGAACAAGGGCCTGACCCCGGACGAGCTGGCCGAGAAGGTCAAACTGCCGCCGCACCTGGCCGGTTATACGCCTTACCTGCGCGAATACTACGGTACGGTCAAACACAGTGTGCGGCAGATCTACCAGGGCTACCTCGGCTGGTTCCAGGGTGACCCGGTGGCTCTCGACCCGATCCCGCCGAAAGACAAAGCCGAGCGTCTGCTCGGCATGCTGGGCGGCCGCGACAAGCTGCTGCTGGCGGCCGGCGAGGCTTATCTGAAGGGCGACTACCAATGGGCGGCCGAGTTGGCCAGCTATGCGATCCACGTCGACCCGGAGGACAAGCTGGCACGCGATATCAAGGCGCGCAGTTTCCGCAAGCTCGGCTATGCACAGATGAACATCAACTGGCGCAACTGGTACCTGACGAGCGCCATGGAGCTGGAGGGCAGCCTGGGCGAAGAGCAGTCGCTGGCGCTGGCCCAGAGCCTGCGTGGCACCTTCCTCTCGCCGGATATGCTGAAGAACCTGCCGGTGAAAATCTTCCTGCAGAACTGGATCACCCGCGTCGATCCGGACAAGGCCAACGAGGTGAACCTGACCCTGGGCTTCAGCTTCCCGGATATCCAGGAAGAGTGGGCCCTGGAAGTTCGCCGTGGGGTGGTGCAACTGCACCAGGGCATTGCGCCCGGCACCAGGCTCAAGCTGACCCTCGACAAGACCTACCTGGACACCGTGATCAGCGGTGAGAACAGCCTGCTCAAGGGCGCGGTGTTGGGGGATGTGCAGGTCGATGGCAGCCTGCTGGAGATCAAGACCTTCCTCGGCTGCTTCGACTTCGCCGATGCGCCCATCGCGCTGACCCTGCGCTGAGCCAAGAAATCTCGGGAAAAACCTATGCCGTCAGGCCAGGGGCTGTGGGGCTGTCCAGGCCCCTGCCGCCTCAGTCGCGGTGCGGTTGATCGCACCGTGCCATTGTCTTTTTTCGGTGCAACACGCACCATCCGCAGGCGTTCAATTTGCCCCCATGGACTACCCGCAGTGGCGGTACGTTTCGCAGTACCCCGCAGTACCCCGCAGTTGCCGCAGGCTCTGGTTGACGATTGCCAGCTCGAGTCTGCTGGCGTGCGTGTTGCGGAGCGGCTTGCAGGCCGGCTGGGTTTTCCCTGAGCAGTCGGCGGGCGGAAGGGCTCTAGGGGCCGCCGGTAGAGGGGCGCGAGCGTATCGATGCTGGGCAGCGCCTGCTGTCAGTCATGCGCAGGTCAGCGCGCCAGAAAAACGGCCGATTACTTATGTCAAAGCCTTGCGCTTGAACCAGGCGCATAGGGTGCAGCGCTATTACTCCAGCCCCGAGGCCCTGCCGCCGGTGCTGGACAATCTGACCATCGATATCCTGCCGACGAACAAGCGCAACGACCTACTGCCGGTCTAGGCCTTCAGCGGTGAAGGCCTATGGCTGCCGGGAATGGGTGGCAACAAGCGGGTCGGCGACGCAAGCGCTGATCGGGCGGGCAAGACCCGTTGAAGAAGATGCGCACGGAAGGCTTTCCCGCTGAGCCGGTCGACTAAGGGTAGGAGCTGAGATGTCCCTGTTTAAGCAGTTATTGATCGCGATTTGCCTGTTTCTCGTGATCGCCTTTAGCGGCAGTTTTATGGTCAGCCTGGAAAGCTCGCGGGCGCAGTACGTCAACCAGTTGCGCTCCCACGCGCAGGATGCGGCCACGGCGTTGGGCCTGTCGCTGACTCCGCAGATCGACGATCCGGCGATGGTCGAGCTGATGGTCAGCTCGATTTTCGACAGCGGCTATTTCGCCAGCATCCGCGTGATAGATCTGGCCACGGGCAAGGTGATGGTCGAGCTCAGCGGGATTGCTGACGAAACCCAGGTGCCGAGCTGGTTCGTGAGTTTGATCGGTCTGCAGCCGGCTGGCGGCGATGCCATCGTTAGCCGTGGTTGGCAGCAGGCGGCGCGGGTTGAGGTGGTCAGTCACCCGATGTTCGCCCTCGCCAAACTCTGGCAAAGCGCTTTGGGTAGCCTCGGCTGGCTGCTGCTCTGTGGGCTGCTCAGCGCCGCTCTGGGTGCGCTGTTGCTGCGCCGGCAGTTGAAACCACTGGACTACATGGTCGAACAGTCCCACGCCATTGCCCGCCGTGAGTTCCTCAGCCTGCTCGAGCTGCCACGCACGCCGGAATTGCGCCGGCTGGTACAGGCGATGAATCAGATGGTGGAGAAGCTCAAGGCGCTGTTTCAGGAGCAGGCCGAGCGCAGCGAAAAACTGCGCGCCGAGGCTTATCAGGACAGCCTGACCGGGCTGGCCAATCGACGCTACTTCGAGATGCAGCTACAGGCGCGGGTGAGTAGCGAGGAGCAGGCCAGCAGTGGCTATCTGTTATTGCTGCGGGTCAATGATCTGGCTGGGCTGAACCAGCGCTTGGGTGGGCAGCGTGCCGATCGCCTGCTGCAGGCGGTAGCCGAGCAATTGCTGCGCCAGTGCGCCAAGTATCCCGAAATCGGCAACCTGATCAGTCGCAACCGGGGTGGTGAGTTCGCCATACTGGCGCCGGGCCTGGTGCGCGAAGAGGCCGAACAGCTGGCGCAGAGCCTGGAACTTGGGCTGTCCAGCCTGCTGGCTACCGGGGCGACGGATGTCCTGCCGGTCGCACATATCGGCCTGGCCTCGTTCAGCTCCGGCGACTCACCGCAAGCCTTGCTGAGTTTGGTGGACGAGGCCCTAACCCAGGCCGAAAGCCAACCCGATAAAACCTGGATAGGCCTGGAGCAAAGTGCGGCGCCGAGCATTGGCGATGAACGCCATGCCTGGCACCACTTGCTCGATCAGGCTCTGCAGCAGGGGCGCTTTCGTCTGTTCTTCCAGCCGGTGGTGGACAGTCGCGAACCTCGTCGGGTGCTGCATTACAAGGTGCTGTCACGGCTGCCGGACGAACAGGGCGAAACCATCCCGGCCGGGCGCTTTCTGCCTTGGCTGGAGCGCTTCGGCTGGTTGGCACGCCTCGATCTGTTGATGCTCGAGCAGGTCATCGAACAGCTGGCTGGGCATGACCAGACGCTGGCGCTCAACCTGTCCGGCGCGACCTTGAATGATGCGCAGGCGCTGAATCGAGTGCTGGATACGCTGCGCCAGCATGCCCATTTGGGCCCGCGGCTGATCCTCGAAGTGGCCGAAGCCCAGTTGCCTGAGCAGGCGCTGCTGGAGCAATTGATCCGCCGTCTGCGCGAGCTTGGTTTCGGACTGAGCCTGCAACACTTCGGTGGGCGCTTCAGCATGATCGGCAATCTGGCGCGACTGGGGCTGGCCTACCTGAAGATCGATGGCAGCTACATCCGCGCGATCGACCAGGAGAGCGAAAAACGCCTGTTTATCGAGGCGATCCAGCGCGCGGCCCACAGCATCGACCTGCCGCTGGTTGCCGAGCGGGTGGAAACCGAAGGCGAGCTGCAGGTACTGCGGGACATGGGGATTCAGGGCGTTCAGGGCCGGCTGCTCGGCGAGCCTGCGCCCTGGCGTTAAGCCGTGGGCTGCCAGGCAAGTGCTCAAAGCCCGCTGTGCTGGCAGTGGTTTTAGCCGCCGCCGGGCAAGGTCCGGCTTAGATCACGCCGGCTTCATCGTCGTTGATCAACCGGTTCAGGCCGCCCAGGGTTTCGCGGGCCTGGCTCCGGTCGAGCAGCTTGGCTTGGGCGGGGGCAGGTAGGTCGGTAATACGGATGACGCCCTTGGTCATCAGCGCCTGGATGAGGTCGTCGAGTACCCGGATCATGTCCAGGTCGCTCTGCTTGAGCTGCAGCAGGCTGGTCTCGACCGCCTGATTGGCATACCAGGCCTGCACCTCCTGGTCGTCCGCGGGCAAGGTTTCCCCCATCTCGGCAAAGGGGGCTGCTTCCACGCGGAGCAGACGGTCTCGCGCATCGCGTTGTACATAGAACATAGCGAACCCCTCCAGGGCCTCACCGGTTGCTAGCCGCTGCGCAGTTGTTGGCACAGGCTGGGCGACAGGTCCATATCTTTGCCTGTCCCGGCAACCCTTTGCAGGGTTACCGGGACTCTAGGGCAGTCTCTTAGTGGTCGACCTTGACGGTCGGATCGGCACCGGCGATCAGCGAGCTGACGATCTGCGAGGAGGTCGAGCCGTAGCTGGACAGGTCGAGCGCCGCGCCGCTGCCGTTTTCCAGCTTGATGCTCGCATCGACACCGCCGGCAAAGTTGCCAGTCGTGCTCACCTCCAGGGTCGAGGTACTGATGTCGACCCGCAGGTAGTTGAAGATGTTGCTGTCATTCTCGCCTTGCAGCAGATCGCTGATATCGATGCGGTCGCCCTGGCTGACATTGAGGTCCTTGAGGGTGTCGTTGCCCGTATGGCCGGCCTGCCAGATGAAGCTGTCGGCACCGCTGCCGCCGGTCAACTGATCGTTGCCCAGGCCGCCGATCAGCAGATCGTTACCCACTCCACCGCTGAGGGTGTCGATGCCGGCACCACCGATCAGCACATCATTGCCAGCGCCACCGTCCAAGGTGTCATTGCCGGCCGTGCCCGCCAGCCAGTCATCGCTGGCCGTACCGGCAGCATGGTCGACCTTGACATTGTCTGAATCGCTCGCAGTGCTTCCACCCACCGACTCGGTTGCCGTAATGCTGGCCGTGATGCCGTTCATCTGAACATCCGTCAGCGCAGTCGCCGAGGCCATGGTGATCTGGTGTCCCGCGATGACCGTTGCTGCGCCAGCGGTAACGGTCAACAGCGTGCCGGTCGTGGCATCGGTCAAGGTGACGCCGGCCGGGATACCCGTCAGGCTGATGGACGAGAGCGATTCGCTGCCATCGGTATCATTGAGATACGCCTCGGTGTTCAGGGTATAGCGATACTCTCCGCTATTGACCGTCAGGTTGTCGAATCTGACTGCCGCATCGTTATCGAAAGAATAGAACCCGACATTGTTGAGTGCCGGCGCCGTCGTCGCCCCTCCCGCGACCGAGCCATAGACGTAATTCAGGTTGGTCGTTACGCCGCTGCTCAGATCATTGGCGGCCACGGCGATGCCGGTATTGCTGACCGCGACGCTCAGATTGAACCAGTCGTCGCCGGCAAAGACGGCCGTTGCCAGGTCGATGGGAACGCCTCCCACGATCTGGACCAGGGACAATTGCTGGTACTGACCCGGATAGGCGTTGAAGTTGGCGCCTCCCGGAGCATAGTCCGCACTTGGATTCTCCCAGCGGGCGAGGAAATAGTTGTTCGCATCGACATACCCGAACACGAAGCCAACACCGTTGGCCTGCGCGGAGCTCGCGTCGGCATATATCTGGACGGTGACGGCGTAGTTCGTCAATGCCTTCTCAGCCGCCGTCAGACCAGCGCCGGTGTACTGCAGCATCCCCTGCGCATCGTCCGAGCCACTGGCGCCACCCTGGTTGTAGGTCGCCGAGGCGCTGCCATCGAACCCGCTACCAGCTCGCACGGTCCACTTGGTGCCGAAGTTTGCGACTTCGGTGGCATTTGTACCGGTCTGACCAGCCCAGGCAACGTTGTTGAATAGCTGCGCCTCGGTTTGCGTCTTCCCATTGCCTCCGGGTACTTCCGCGAAGGTATTTCCGCGGAGGGCCGTGTGCGTCCAGCCGGTGCGATTGCCATCGTTGAAGTCGTCACTTAAGAGGCTGGTAGTCGACGCAACCATGCCATTGGCGGCGACATGAGCGTAGACCGTCGGCGCATCGGCAACAGGTGTAATGCTGATTGCCACCGTATCGGCATCGGTTGCCGTACCGTCGCTCGTGCTGACGGAGAGTTGCGCAGAACCGCTGTAGTCGCCAGTCGGCTTGAAGGACAGACCATCTAGTGCGCCATTGATGGCCGCAGCCGTACCGCTGATCGTCACTGTACCGGTATCGTTACCGCTGATAGTGGCGCCGGCAAAGGCCAGGGCTGTGAGCCAGCCGTTGGTGACGCTGAGCGTGGTGGTCAGGGTGCCGCCGTCCACGTCTGCAACCGTAAGGGCGTTGCCATTGGCCACGCTGAACACGCGGGCCACATCTTCCGTGGTGCTTTGCGCACCCGGCACGCTGTTGACCGGCGCGTCTTCGGCGCCGTTGATGGTCACGGTGATGGTCTGGGTGCTGCCGTCGGTGGCGGTGTAGGTGATCGAGTCGGTGGTGCTCTGACCGGCATCGAGGAACTGCACCGCGGCGTTGTTGAGGCTGTAGGTCCAAGTGCCGGCGGTCAGCAC
>NZ_SCMP01000013.1 GCF_005502935.1 Pseudomonas sp. 2FG | reverse complement strand
CCTTGTGAACGGTCTTGAACCGAGGCATCGCGCCCGCGCCTCCCTGCGATTGAATGAGTCGAAGATTATCAGCCGGCACCGCGGCAGGCAGCAGGTTTTTCTACAGCCTCAACCAGTTGGGTAAACGCAAATTTTTTTGCGACCGATATTTCAGACATCCACTTCGACCCTAAAACAGGTCATATCCTCATACTTAGTCAAGAGTCAAAATTGCTGATCGAGCTTAGTGAGGAAGGTGAAATGGTCAGTTCTCGTACGTTTTTGAGCGGGTTTAGCGATGTGAAAGAATCCATTATTAATGCTGAAGGAGTGACTTTGGATAACGATGGGAATCTGTACATAGCCAGTGAGCCGAACTTACTCTACGCATTCCATAAGAGTGGGGAAAAGCCAGCCTTACGGTAATAACATGCTTGGCTCTAGAATTTCGTAGCCACAAATGCAGTGACATAGCCGACGAAAACTTCGACGGCTTCACGCGGGTTAAGACCAAGTACCTTACGAGCTCTCGTAATAATCCCTGGATCAACACTCGAGACCTGTTTAAGCGCAGTCTCGTGGAATTGTCACACCCCCCTTTGAGATCGATTTTGATGAAAATAGAAATCGGGAAAGAGAGTTTGTTTTGGTGCGTCGTTTTAGCGGTGCTCTTGCTTCTTCTGTGCCTTTGGGGAAATGGCGATATCCCGTTTCTTAGCGTCAACGAAGCCAGGCGAGCGGTGACGGTTCGCGAGATGTATGAAGCAAACAATTGGCTGCTCCCGTATATGAACGGGAGTCTATATCTGGCCAAGCCGCCGCTCTTTTATTGGCTGACCCTTGTGCCAGTGCATCTGCTCGGCGAGGTTTCAGAGTGGGCCATGCGCCTGCCTTCGGCGCTTTTCGCGCTCTCCTGCCTCGCTGGCGTCTACGTGTTGGGTTCAAAACTTGGAGGACGCTGGGTCGGGATCTTTGCAGCCATATTCTTGGCGGCCAATGCCGGTTTCAGCATGTTCGCCAGACGGGCCGAAATCGAGATGTCGCTGACTGGACTTTGCCTATTGTCCCTGTTGTCTGCCTGGCCCTATCTGTTTGGCAACGGTAGTCGTCGCTGGGTCCTGCTCAGCTATACGATCCTTGGTTGTTGTCTGCTGACCAAAGGGCCGGTGAGCCTGCTCTTCGTCTCCATCCCCATTCTTATCTTTGCCCTGCTCCAGTCCCATCAACGCGCCAAGACTTTTTTATCTGATGGTTTGGGTTGGCTGGTTGCCTTGTTGATCGGTGGGTCCTGGTATTTTGCCGTGACCTTGCAGGAAGGATGGGGCGTGTGGCAATCGATACTCCAACAAGACATCGTCGATAAAGTTAGCGGCGACGGCGGAGAGCCTTGGTACGCCTATCTGGCTTACCTGGCGGGGGATTTCTTCCCGTTTTGGCTTGTGCTGTTTATCCGACCACGGCAGTTATGGCAAAAAATCCGCACGGTTCCCGAGTTCAACTTACTGGCGTGTGCCGCACTTGTGCCGCTCCTGATTTTTTCCCTTTTTACCGATAAACACGCGAAATACCTCTTGCCGACTTACCCGGTTATCGCTCTTTTGCTGGCGTATCACTGGGTAAGGGTGCTCACCTCAGTGCAAGGTGGGCGGCGCAGCATCCTGACCTGGCTGCCGCCGTTGACGCTCATCTGTTTTGTTGGTTTTTATGCAGTGTTCGAACGACAGGTATTCGCTTATCGTGTCCAAGCCCTCCCTGGGATTAGGGTTGCGACTGCCGCTAATCCTGCTCAAACGATCTACAGCCTCGGCCCGCCAGATATGCGTCTGGTGTTCTACGCTGGCCGTTCCATCCAGGAACTGACGGAGGATCAGGTCAGGTCGCATGCATCGCGTGACGCCCAGCTTTTCGTCATGGCGCCGCCCCCAACAACATTGTCTTGGTTGTCGCGCTGTGCGACCAAACACTTCAAGCCCTATTTGAAGAACGGGAAAGAAGCGTTATTGATTCAGTTAGGCAACTCATGTCAGAGCGCGTTGTGAAATTGTGTAACTTGAATCACCACTAGTTTCGTAGACACCTCCAAGCCTTAAACTGGCCCGTTGAAGTCGCCCAGAAGAGTTTGCGGGCCGAACTCAAGCGCGACGAAACAGGCCCGCCCGGTCAGCGGAGTCCGGGCGAGGTGGTAGAAGCGGTGGACTGCGGCATGCCGCTGGAGTGCTTTCACCTGTGCCCCCAGAGCGTCATTTCACCCAGCTTGTGGGCGGAGTTCGACTAGCGTTAGGCAAGTGACCGAGGGACTTCTTGCGCTAGATCAAGCGTAGGTGAGATGGCGCCGCAGCACTGCTTGTGCGCGAGCGCTTGCGCCAGCATGCTGGCTCCTGCAGCAGGCATTTGCTGATCATGATCAAGGGTTCAGCAGAGCAGACGAGTAGCTTCGCCCCACCCAGCGAGGTGCCCCATGAGCGAGCATGACCAACAGCTGTTGGTAAGGGCATTGGAGGCCGCGACAAACGCCATACTGATTACCGACCGCACGGGGTGCATCGTCTGGCTGAATGATGCCTTCTGTCGCCTGAGCGGCTACCCGCGCCAGGAGCTGATCGGGCAGACGCCGAACCTGCTGTACTCGGGCAGGCAAAGCTCGAGCTTCTACCAGGCGGAGCAACCGTGCAGCGGCCCACCCTAGCCGCCCACGGCGCCCGACTCTAACCTTTGCATGTGCCAGGAGGCAGCGCGATGGAGACAGACAGCAAACCGGCCGGGCAGCGCGTCTGCCTGTACACCAGCGAGGAACTGGACGCCGTGCTCGACGCCATGGCCCGCAGCATCGCGGCCGGGCTGACGCCCGCGCAGCCGCTGGCCTTGATCGGCCTGCTCAGGCGCGGCGAACCGCTGGCGCGCATGCTCCAGCAGCGGCTGGCGGCGCAACACGGTATAGCGGCGCCGCTCTACCCACTGAAGGTCAAGCGCTATGCCGATGACCTGCGGGTGCTGCATGCCGAAACGGCCCTGGAGGAGAACCCGGCCTTGGCCGGCGTGGATCTGCCTGCGACCCGCCTGCTGGTGGTCGACGACGTGCTCTACGGTGGCCACTCGCTGCTGCGCGTGTGCGCCTACCTGGCACGCCTGGGCGCACGCGAGATTGGCACGGCGGTGCTGGTGGATCGCTGCGTCGGCACCCAGCCGATCCACGCCGACGTGGTCGGCGTACGCCTGCAGATCGCGCCGGGCGATATCGTCGAATGCAACGTCCCGCCCTACGAGGCCGAGTTCCGCATCGAGGTCGTGCGTCGCACACCTTGAGCCTAGGCCACTGACCGTCGCTGCAAATGCTCGAGGAACCAGTCGCCGGCGAGCTCGGCCACCTCCAGCAACTTGCCCGACTCCTCGAACAGGTGGGTGGCTCCCGGGATCACCGCCAGCCGCTGCGGACAATGCAACTGCTGGCTGCTCTGGCGGTTCAACGCCAGCACAGTGTCGTCCTCCGCGCCGACGATCAGCAGGGTCGGCGCCTCGACCCGTGCGAGCGCGCTTCCGGCCAGATCGCTACGCCCGCCTCGCGACACCACCGCGGCGATCTCGCGGGGCCGCTCGGCCGCGGTGATCAGCGCCGCCGCGGCGCCGGTGCTGGCGCCGAATAAGCCGATCGCCAGCTCGCCCGCGGCAGCGTCGCGGCGCAGGCAATCGATCACCTGGCTCAGGCGCTGGCTGAGCAGCGGAATATCGAAGCGGAACGCGCGGCTGACCTCATCGACGCGCTGCTCGGCCTCGGTGAGCAGATCGAACAGCAAGGTGGCCAGGCCGAGGTCGTTGAAATACCGCGCGACGCTGCGATTGCGCGGGCTGAAGCGGCTGCTGCCGCTGCCGTGGACGAACACCACCAGGCCTTCGGCGCCCTCCGGCGCGACCCATTCGCCATGCAAGTGCGCCTGGTCGAGGCTGAAGGTCATCTGCCGTTGCTGAAGTCCCGTTGGCGTGCCCATGGCTTCAACTCCCGCCGCTCCCGGCTTCCCGCGCCCAGGCGTGCTGCAGTAAGGCCTGCACTTCCTGGTCCGAGGTCTGGTCGAACACGCGATACCACTGACCTATCGCATAGAAGAACTCGGGGATAAACAGGCAGACCACCTGATCGACCAAGCGGCGCAGCAGCGTCACGGTCTCCAGGGGCCCCACCGGCGCGGCGACTATGATGCCGGCGGCGGCCTGCTGGCGGGTGGCCGCGATGGCCGCGCGCATGGTGGCGCCGGTCGCCAGCCCGTCATCTACCAGAATCACCAGTTGCCCCGCCAGTTGCGGCCAGGGGCGCTCGCCCCGATAGGCCCGTTCGCGTCGCTGCAGTTCCTGGCTTTCTTCTAGAACGACGGCGTCCACGGCCTCTGCGCTGATCTGCCGATAGCGCAGCACATCCTCGTTCAGCACCCGGACCCCGCCGCCGGCGATGGCCCCCATCGCCAATTCCTTTTGGCCGGGCGCGCCGAGCTTGCGCACCAGCATCAGGTCCAGCCTCGCGCCCAAGGCGCTGGCCACTTCATAGGCGACCGGCACGCCGCCCCGCGGCAAGCCCAGCACTATCACCTCCGGCCGCTCGCGAAACTCCAGCAAGGCCGAAGCCAGTGCTTCACCGGCCGTCCGGCGGTCGCGAAAAGGAATATCCCAGGTCATGGTGTCATCTCCTGAGTATCGTCGTTTCACTATGCGCCAGACTCGCGCGGTTTTCTTTGATTTCGACCTATGGAACGGGGTGCTCCGTAGGCGCTCTGCGGCGAGCGGATCGGCGACGGATACGGCAGGCAGCAGGTTGGACTTCAGATAGTCACTTCGGCGGCTACCTCATTGCATGACCTAGCGAACCTCAACAACTAGCTCTCCACGGCGTTTTCCGGCTTGATCGCCAGAATGCTGCAAGGCACCCGATAGAGGACGTGCTCGGCGGTGCTGCCCAGCAGTTTGTGCAAGCCTCGACGATGCACGGTGCCCATCACGATGACATCGGCAAGACTGCTGACGGCGAACTCGGAAATCACCTGGATGGGCGACCCCAGAAGGAAATGCCGGCACTCCTTCGGTACACCGTGGCGATCGGCCAGCCCGGTGAAAGCTTGCTCCTGGGCGGCGCGCAATTCTTCGCTAAGGCCCCTCGACAACGGCAGCGTGCCCATGCCCATACCCATGCCCATCTCCGCAGCGAGCATGGAGGACACATCATAGGCATACAGCAGATGCAGTTCGGCATTGCATTGCGCCGCCAACTTCAGTGCGGTGAGGATGATCCGATCGTTCAAGTCCCGGATCTGCTCTTCCGGGCGGAAGGGATCGACCGCCGCGACTATCTGGCGCGGTAAGGGATGCCTGGCATCCGTCACCAGATGCAGGGGCGTGGGACAGTCGCGTAGCAGTTGCCAATCCAACGGCGTGACGAAGGCGCGTTTGAGCGCCGGCTCCTGATGAGCATCCTTGATCAACATATCCGCCTGCATTTCCTTCACATGCACCAGGATTTCCTCGTAGGGCTGCTGAACCCAAAGTACCTCCGTGGTCACCGTCAGCCCTTTGCTCCGTTGCAGTTCGGCCTCGTCCTCAAGCCACAAACGGTGCCGCTGTAAGTACCCTTCGCGGACCTCAGCCATCACCCTTTGGTTGAACAAACCGGTCGTCGCGATGGCTTCGACATAATCGAATGCAACGATGTGCAAGGCTGCGCCCTTGGCGCTGGCCAGGGCGGCCGCCCGCTCGAATGCCGGGGTGCGGCGCATCTCGGACGGGGCTACCAGCAGTAAGCGTTGATACTCGGACATGGGACACCTCCATTGGCCGAACCAGGATCTGTAGCCGTCGCGCGCCAGGGACTTCCTCGTGAATCCCGACTACTGTGGATCAAGAGGAAGCGTTGAATCACGCGCTGTCGGCCTGCTGTTGCGTGCTGACAGCACCGAGGGTGAGTTTCATTATTTGGCCAGCCGCTCCGACAACGCCTTGATCTGAATCAACCCGGCGGCCCCCAGTGAGCCAGTGCCGGATAGCCAAGCGGGGATAACGGCCTATGGATGAACTCGACACCCTTGCCAACTCCGCCGCCGCCGCACTGGGCATAGGCCTGCTGGTGGGCTTGGAACGCGAGCGCAAGAAAGGCGCTGGCCAAGAGCGGGGCTTTGCCGGCCTGCGGACCTTCACCGCCACCTCGTTGCTCGGCTATGTCTGCATGCTGCTGGGCGGCGTGCTACTGCTCGCCACCATGGCCCTCGGTTTGACCGCGTTGGTGACGGCCGCCTATCTCAAGACCCCGAGCCAGGAGCCGGGCATGACCACCGAGGTCGCTCTGTTGCTGGTGCTGGTGTTGGGCGGGCTGTGCGCGCAAAAACCCGGCGTAGCCATAGCCTTCGGCGTCGTCTTGACGCTGCTGCTGACCTACCGACAGGGCCTGCACCGGTTTGTCCGCACGCAGCTTTCCGAAAGCGAAGTCCGCGATGGCCTGATCCTGGCGACCGCCGCCCTGGTGATCTTGCCACTGGTGCCGGACCGCTTTATCGGGCCGTTTGCCGCCATCAATCTGCGCACCATCTGGACACTCACGGTCTTGATGATGGCGGTTGGGGCCGCCGGTCATATTGCCGTGCGCCTGCTCGGCACCCGCTACGGACTGGCGGTTACCGGCATCGCCTCGGGTTTCGCCTCCAGTACGGCGACCATCGCTGCCATGGGCAGCCGCGCCCGCGACGAGCCGGCACTCCTGCTGCCGGCCAGCACCGCCGCGATCCTGTCCACCCTCGCCACCATGGTGCAGATGAGCCTGGTGCTCGGCGCCGTCAGCCTGCCGACCCTACGGCTGATGTGGCTGCCGCTCGCATTAGGCTTCGTCACCACCCTGATCTACGCGCTGGTCTTCATGCGCCGCGGCAAGCAAGCTGAGAGCCATAGCCCGATCGATGTGGGCGGCGCGTTCAACCTCAAGCTGGCACTCCTGGTGGCGCTCGGCATCGCGGCTATTTCGCTGCTGTCATCGGCGCTATTGGCCTGGCTCGGGCAAAGCGGTGTCTTCATCGCCACGGCCCTGGGCGGCTTCGCCGATGCGCACGCGCCCTCCGCCGCCGTCGCCTTGCTGGTAAAAGCCGGGCAGCTGCCGGCAGCCAGCGCCATCCTCCCGGTTCTCGCGGCCTTGAGCACCAACGCCTGCTCAAAATGCCTGGTCGCCTGGACCAGCGGTGGGGCGAAGTTTTCCAGGCGCGTGATACCCGGCCAAATACTGGTGCTGGGTGCTCTGTGGGGCGGGGCCTTGATCCAGACTTGGCTGCTGGCCTGACGCCAGCCTGGCCACCCTTGCGGAGGAACAACAGCATGATCAGAGGCAGCGCTCGACCAGCGCCGCGGCGCTGGTCACGGGGGCTTCGCAGCTGCGATTTCGGCACAGATAGGCGGTGGCTTGCCCCGCAAGCGGCTGCCGGCCCGCGCCAATCGGCACATCCTCGGCAAAGGCCAGGACGCGGGCCGGCAGGTAGCGGCGCTGCAGGCTCGCCACCAGGGCGCGGGCGGCTGAGCGTTCGCCGGCGATGACGATGCTCAGCGGGCCGCGCTGGGCGAAGTCCTGCGCCGCCAGGAGATGGGCGAAGCCGAAGGGGTTCTGCGCAGCCGCGGCGCGGTACATCGCGAACACCTGCTCGGCGCGCTCGCGGTAGAGCTCGCGGCCGGTCAGCTCGAAGAGCCGCAGGAAGGCGAACAGGCTGGTCGAGGTGCCCGAGGGCCAGGCACCGTCGTGCGGCGCGCGCGGGCGGTGCACCAGCGGCTCGCCGTCGCTGGGGGTGAAGTAGAGGCCGTCCTCCCAGAACTTCTCGAGGATCAACTCGACCAACTGCGTGGCGCGTTCCAGATGGCGCCGCTCGAAGCCGCACTCGTAGAGATCGAGCAGCGCGTTGGCGAGGAAGGCGTAGTCCTCGAGGAAGCCCGGGACCTTGGCGGTGCCCTCGCGCCAGGCCCGGTACAGGCCGCCCGCGGGGGTCGAGAGGCGCGCCTGCAGGAAATCGGCGGCGCGCCGCGCGGCGTCCAGGTGGCGCGCGGTGCCCGTGGCCTGGTAGGCGGCGCAGAGGCCCTGGATCATCAGCGCGTTCCAGCTGGTGAGGATGTTCTCGTCGCGCCCCGGGCGAACGCGCTGGGCCCGCGCCGCCAGCAGCTGGTCGCGCAGCCCCGCCAGTTGCGCTTCCTCCACCGCGTCCAGTGTGGCCGCGCGGTACAGCACCGTGGTGCCATGCTCGAAGTTGCCGGCCGCACTCACGCCGTAGGCCCGGCAGGCCAGCGCCGCGTCCGGCTCGCCGAGGACGGCCTGCACCTGCGCCGGGGTCCACACGTAGAACTTGCCCTCCTCGCCCTCGCTGTCGGCGTCCTCGCTGGCGTAGAAGCCGCCCTCGGGATGCGTCATGTCACGCAGGATGTAGTCGATCGTCTCCTCGAACACGCGCCGCCAGGCGGGCTGGCCGGTCGCGCGATAGGCGTCGGCATAGAGTTTCACCAGCTGGCCGTTGTCGTAGAGCATCTTCTCGAAATGCGGCACGGCCCAGCGCTCATCCACGCAGTAGCGGGCGAAGCCACCGCCCAGTTGATCGTAGAGCCCGCCGGCCGCCATGCGCTCGAGGGTCAGCTCCAAGGAGAGCAGCAGGTCCGGCTCGCCCAGGCGCTGATGGAGGCGCAGGACGAGGTCGTGGCAGGCCGGGTTGGGGAACTTGGGCGCCTGGCCCAGGCCCCCGTGCACGCGGTCGGTGTGCTTGGCAAACAGCCGGGCGGCGGCGGCCGGCTGGTCTTGCTCCGGCGGCGTCTCGCCCTCCAGCACTAGTTTCTCCATGACGCGGTAACCCTGGAGGAACTGCTCGACGTTCTGTCGCAGCGCCGCGCGGTTGTTCTGCCAGGCCGCGCTCAGCCCGCGCAGGAGCTGGGCGAAGCCGGGCCTGCCGTAGCCCTCCTGCGGCGGGAAGTAGGTGCCGGCGAAGAACGGCTCGCGCTGCGCGGTCATAAACACCGTCAGCGGCCAGCCGCCGCCCTGCCCCAGCATCTGCACGACTTTTTGGTAGATGTCGTCGAGGTCGGGCCGCTCCTGGCGGTCGACCTTGATGTTGACGAAGCGCTCGTTCAGCAGGCGCGCGACTTCCGGGTTCTCGAACGACTCGTGGGCCATCACGTGGCACCAGTGGCAGGCGGCATACCCCAGCGACAGATGGATGGGTTTGTCCTCGTCATGGGCGCGGCGGAACGCCTCCTCGCCCCAGGGATACCAATCGACGGGGTTCTCTGCGTGTTGGCGCAGATAGGGCGAGGTTTCTTGGGCGAGTCGATTGCTCATGACTGGCTCCTCACAATGGCTTGCTCACACCCGGCTCTTCACAACAGACCCAGCTGCAGGCGGGCCGCTTCGGACATGCGGCTTTGCTCCCAGGGCGGCTCCCAGACCAGTTCGATGTCGACCTCGCTGACGCCGGGGAGCGTCTGCACCTTGGCCCGCGCCTCTTCCTTCAGTACGTCACCCATCCCGCAACCGGGCGCGGTCATGGACATCTTGATCGCGACCCGCTGGCCGCCGCCTTCGAGCGGCTGCGCCTCACACTGGTAGATCAGCCCGAGGTCGACCACGTTGACCGGAATCTCCGGGTCGTAGACGGTGCGCAGCCTGTCGAGCACCTGGCTTACCAGGTCGAAGGCGCCGCTCGCCGCCGGCGGGCCGCTCGCCTGGGGGACGCTGTAGCCCAGCGCGTCGGCATCGCCACCGGCGATCCGCGCCAGCTGGCCCTTGGCGGTCCTGACCGTGAAGCTGCCGCCGAGCGCCTGGGTCACGACCACCCACTCGCCCCGCGCCAGCTGCAGCCGTTCCCCGCGCGGAATCAGGCTGGCCGCGCAGTCCCGGCTGAGCTCGATCGGCCGGGCGCGGCCCGGCTGGTTGGGGTTGTCGAACTTGAAGCCGGCGCCGCTCAGTTCATACAGGAAGTCGATGGACAGGCCATCGGCTCGCCGCGCGCTCGCGGGATCGAGCAACAGGCTGAGGCCGTCCACTTCGACGGCGATATCGCCCTCGGCGCCAGGCCCGAAGAGCAGCTCATGTGCGAAGCGCTCGTCGATCCTGAGCCGCACCCAGTCCCCGCTCCCCTCGGCCAGGGCGTCGCGCAAGATTCGCCGCGCCGAGTCGCTGAGGCGAATGCTGGGAATGCTGGAAGTGCGCCGCTCGGCTGCCATGGCTTACTCCGTCGAGACCAGTGCGCCGTCGCCCCCTTGGAGGGCACTGCGCAGCGTGTGCCAGGCCAGGGTGGCGCACTTGACCCGCACCGGGAACTCCCAGACCCCCGAGAGCACTGCGAGTTTGCCGAGCTCTGCAGGGGTCACCTGGGCGCTCGGCCCCTCGGTCAGCAGCGCATGCACGCGGGCAAATAGCGCCAGCGCCTCCTCCGCCTTGCGCCCCTTGACCGCCAGGGTCATCAAGGACGCCGAGGCCTGGGAGATGGCGCAGCCGGCCCCCTGGAAGGCGATGTCCTCGATCACCCCGTCCGCAAGCTTGATATAAATCCTCAGCTGATCGCCGCACAGCGGATTGAAGCCCTCCGCCGTGCAGGTAGCGCCATCCAGTTGGCGGAAATTGCGCGGCCGCTTGCCGTGGTCGATCACCACGTCCTGGTAGAGGTCGCGCAGCTCATCGCTACTCATCGGAACAGCTCCTGGACCTTGGCCAGACCGGCCACCAGCGCATCGATGTCTTGCTCCGTGCTGTAGCAGCCGAGCGAGGCGCGGGCCGTGGCGGCTAGGCCGAAGCGCTGCATCAGGGGCTGGGCGCAGTGGTGCCCGGTGCGGATCGCGACCCCCTCACGGTCGAGGATGGTGCCGATATCGTGCGGATGAATGCCGTCGAGGACGAACGAGAGCACGCCGACCTTGTCCTTCGCGGTGCCGATCAGTCTGAGGCCGGGCACCGCCGCGAGCGCCTGCTGCGCGTAGGCCAGCACAGCCTGCTCGTGGGCGGCGATGGTCTCTGGCCCCAGCTCGCCGAGGAAGTCGATCGCCGCGCCGAGTCCAATCGCTCCGGCCATGTTCGGCGTACCCGCCTCGAAGCGGTACGGCGGCTTGTTGTAGACGGTCTTCTCGAAGCTGACCGAGAGGATCATGTCGCCGCCGCCCTGGTAGGGCGGCATCGCCTCGAGCAGCTCGCGGCGGCCGTAGAGCACGCCGATGCCGGTGGGGCCGTACATCTTGTGGCCCGACAGGGCGTAGAAGTCGCAGCCCAGCGCGCGCACATCGACCTTCAAGTGGGGGGCCGCCTGGGCGCCATCGACCAGCACGCGGGCGCCCCGGGCGTGGGCGAGCTCGACGATGCGCCGGATCGGGTTGACGGTGCCGAGCACATTCGAGACGTGGGCGACGGCCACCAATCGGGTCTTGGGCCCGATCAGCCGTTCCAGCTCATCGAGCCGGAGTTCGCCGGCGTCGTCGATGGGGGCCACTCGCAGCTGGGCGCCGGTCTGTTCGCAGAGCATCTGCCAGGGCACGATGTTCGAGTGGTGCTCCATGGCGCTGATCAGCACCTCGTCGCCGGCATGGACATGGACCTTGCCATAGGTTTGCGCCACCAGATTGACCGCTTCGGTGGTGCCACGGACGAAGACGATCTCCTCGACGTGTTCGGCATTGAGGAAGCCCTGGACCTTGGCCCGAGCCTTCTCGTACTCCTCGGTGGCGCGCACTGAGAGGTAGTGCACGCCACGGTGCACGTTGGCGTTCTCCTTCAAGAAGAAACGTGACATCGCAGCTATGACCGCCTGCGGCTTCTGGCTGGTCGCGGCGCTGTCGAGGTAGATCAGCGGCTTGTCGTAGATCGTTTCCGCGAGGATCGGGAATGCCAGGCGCACGCGCTCGACGTCGTAGCCTGCCGCGCGCTCGAGCTGTTTCGGTAGCGTCTGAAGACTGCTCTCGAGATCGCTCATGCCGCCACCTCCACGCCCCGCAACTGCGTTACGACCAGTCGCTCAACCTGGGTCCGCAGCGGCGCCAGGCGGATGAGCTCCAGCATCTCGCTGACGAACGCGTAGGTCAGCAGAGACCGTGCCGCCGCCTGGGGAATCCCCCGCGAGCGCAGGTAGAAGATCGCCTGCTCATCCAGTTGGCCGACGGCGGCGCCGTGGGCGCACTTGACGTCATCGGCGAAGATCTCCAGCCGCGGCTGGGTGTTGGCCTGGGCCGATTCCGACAACAGCAGCGTCTTGATGGTCTGGCAGGCATCCGTCTTCATCGCGCCCGGGCGCACGATGATCCGGCCGTCGAAGACCCCGTGCCCGCGCCCGTCGACCACGCCCTTGTAGAGTTCGCGACTGGTGCAGCGCGGCGCCAGGTGCTCGATGCAGGTCTGGTTGTCCAGGTGCTGCTCGCCCCGCGGCAGGTACAGGCCGTTCAATGCGACCTCCGCGCCGGGGCCCTCGAGCACCACCCGCACCTCCTGCCGCGCCAGCGCCGCGCCGAGCGCCGAGGAGTGCGCGGTAAAACGGCTGCCCTGGGCTTGGCGCACGCGGAGGAGCGCGACATGGAAGGCCGTCGTGCTCTCGTTCTGCACCTTGTAATGCTCGAGCACCGCGCCAGCCTCGAGTACGACCTCGCTGACGGCATTGCTGAGGTAGAGCTCGCCCCCGCTGCCCACGTGGCTTTCCACTAGGGTCGCGCGGCTGCCGGCCCCCATCCGTACCAAGGCACGCGGATGCGACACCAGCGGCGTGGCGCCCGCGTCCGAGAGGAACACCAGGTGGATCGGCGCCTCGACCGTCGTATGGGCGGGAATCCGCACCAGCGCCCCGTCCTCGGCGAGGGCCGCATTCAGCGTGCTGAAGGCCTGCGGCTGAGCACGGAACGACCACGCGAACAGGGTTTCGAGCGCCCCGTTGTCGGCCCCGCTGTCGGCATGGAGCAGCGCGGCCAGGTTGCTCACCCGGGTGCCTTGGGGCAACTGCTTGAGCACCGAAAGCTCCGCGGCGAAATAGCCGTTGACGAAGACCAGCCGCGGGCCGCCTAAGTCGTAGAGATCGCAGAGGACGCCGGCGAGCCGCTCGACGCTCGCGGCCGACAGCCGCCGGCTCGTGCCCGGCTCGGCCGGCTGGAAAGGAATCGCCAGGATGGGCGCGACTCGCGTGTACTTCCAGGCCTCGTCCTTGGCCGTGGGAAAGCCGTGTTCGACTACCCACTGGAACGCCGCGCGGCGCAGCTCCCACAGCCAGGCGGGCTGCCGGGCGTCAGCCCTGGGCTCGAGCCGGGCGAGGAATGCCGCGCTCGCGGTGCTCGGCTCGGTGTTCATGGCCCGGCTCCGGGTGCTGTCGAGTCTTGCTCGTAGCTGGCATAGCCGTGCTTCTCGAGCTCGACGGCCAGCGCCTTGTCGCCGGACTGCACGATCCGGCCGTTGGCCATGACATGGACGCGATCGGGGATTATGTAGTCGAGCAGCCGCTGGTAGTGGGTGATGACCAGCAGTGCGCGATCCTCCCGCCGCAGGGCGTTGACGCCGGCCGCGACTATCCGCAGCGCGTCGATGTCGAGGCCCGAGTCGGTCTCATCCAGAATGGCGAGCTTGGGTTCCAGGATCGCCATCTGGAAGATCTCGTTGCGCTTCTTCTCACCGCCGGAGAAGTCCACGTTGACGGAGCGGTTCATGAAGCTCTGGTCCATCTCCACCAGCGCCATGCGTTCCTTGGCGAGCGCAAGGAAGTCCAGCGCGTCGAGCTCCTCGAGCCCACGCTGTTTGCGCACGGCGTTGAGTGCCGTGCGCAGGAAGTAGAGGTTGCCGATGCCGGGAATCTCCACGGGGTACTGGAACGCGAGGAAGACGCCGGCGACCGCGCGCGCTTCCGCCGGCATGCTGAGCAGATCCTGGCCCTCGTAGAGCACCTCGCCGCTGACCTCATAAATCTCGTGGCCCGCCAGCACCTGGGCCAGCGTGCTTTTGCCGGAGCCGTTCGGCCCCATGATCGCGTGCACCTCGCCGGCGTTTACCCGCAACGTGATGCCCCGCAGAATTTCGCGGCCCTCGACGCTGGCGTGCAGATTGTTGATCTCGAGCATGCTCCACCTCGGGCCTCAGCCCACGCAGCCCTCCAGGCTCACGCCCAGGAGTTTCTGGGCTTCCACCGCGAACTCCATCGGCAGCTCCTTGAACACCTCGCGGCAGAAGCCGTTAACTATCATCGGCACCGCGTCCTCCGCGCGGATGCCGCGCTGCCGGCAGTAGAACAGCTGCTCATCGCTGATCTTCGAGGTGGAGGCTTCGTGCTCGACCTGGGCGCTCGGGTTCTTCACCTCGACATAGGGGAAGGTGTGCGCGCCACACTGGCTGCCCAGCAGCAGGGAGTCGCACTGCGTATGGTTGCGGGCGCCGGTCGCCGCCTTGAGTATCTTGACCAGGCCGCGATAGGTGTTCTGCCCATGGCCGGCGGAGATCCCCTTCGAGAGGATGGTGCTGCGCGTGTGCCGGCCGATGTGGATCATCTTGGTGCCGGTGTCCGCCTGCTGGTGGTTGGTCGTCAGGGCGACCGAGTAGAACTCCCCGACCGAATAGTCGCCCTGGAGAATCACCCCCGGGTACTTCCAGGTGATGGCGGAGCCGGTCTCGACCTGGGTCCAGGAGATCTTCGAGTTTCTGCCTGCGCACTTGCCGCGCTTGGTGACGAAGTTGAAGATGCCGCCGCGCCCTTCGGCGTCGCCCGGGTACCAGTTCTGCACGGTGGCGTACTTGATCTGCGCGTTATCCAGCGCGACCAGCTCGACCACCGCCGCATGGAGCTGGTTCTTGTCGCGCATCGGCGCGGTACAGCCCTCGAGATAGCTGACGTAGGCGCCCTCCTCGGCGACTATCAGGGTACGCTCGAACTGGCCGGTATCCGCGGCGTTGATGCGGAAGTAGGTCGACAGCTCCATCGGGCAGCGCACGCCCTTGGGCACATAGCAGAAGGAGCCGTCGGAAAACACCGCCGAGTTCAGCGTGGCGAAGAAGTTGTCACTGTAGGGGACGACCGAACCGAGGTACTGGCGCACCAGCTCCGGATGGTTCTGCACGGCCTCCGAGAAGGAGCAGAAGATCACGCCGACCTCGGCGAGCTTGTGCTTGAAGGTGGTCGCCACCGAGACCGAGTCGACCACCGCGTCCACCGCGACGCCGGTCAGGCGCTCCTGCTCGGCGAGCGAGATGCCGAGCTTGCCAAACATCGCGCGCAGCTCGGGGTCGACCTCGTCGAGGCTCCCGGGCCCCGGCGTTTTCGGCTTAGGCGCCGAGTAATAGATGATGTCCTGGTAGTCGATGGGCTCGTAGTGGACGTTCTGCCAAGTCGGCTCGCGCATCGTCAGCCAGTGGCGGTACGCCTTCAGACGCCAGTCGAGCAGCCACTGCGGCTCGTTCTTCTTCGCCGAGATCAGGCGGATGATGTCTTCGTTGAGCCCGCGCGGGGCGGCATCGCTCTCCAGGTCGGAGACGAAGCCGTACTTGTACGCGCGGCTGCTGAGTTCGCGGATCTTGGCATTGTCAGTGCTCATCGCTTACTCCTCCTGCTTCTGGCAGGACGGTTCGATCGTTTTAACTATACTCCATCCGCATATTTAGCAAGCAGGTTCTTTATAAAGTATGGATAGCCTGTAAATTTAATGGGTTGGGTCGGTCGCGCAGTTACCTTTGGGCGGTTGCGGCGCGAGTTCGTCCGCCGCGCATCAAGCATCCGCCGATTGCCGCAGCAGGATGTCGTCGCCGTCCACCCGAACCTCGAACCGCTCGACTCGATAGGCCGATTCCGTGAGGCATTCGCCGCTGGTCACGTCGAACTCGTAGGCGTGCACGGGGCAGGTCACCACGCAGCCGCAGAGCGTGCCTTCGCCCAGCGGGCCGTCCTCGTGCGGGCAGCTGTTGTGGATGGCGAAGTACTGGCCGTCCACATTAAACAGTGCGACGGGGGTTCCTCTCAGGTTCAGGGTCTTGCCGCTGCCCGGTTGGATGTCGCCGACGCGGGCGACCTTGACGAATTCACTCATGGCGCCCCTCCAGGGTGCGACCGCCGCTCGTAGCAGGACGCCACGCCGCTAAATTCAACAGCTAGACGGTCGTCTCTCGATTGTCAATAATGAACTTTCCAAAGTATGGAAAGGGAACCACCATGCGCATTACCAGCAAGAGTTCCGAGGCTCCGGGTTCCGGTCGGGAGCGTGTCCTCTTCCTGCTCAAGCGGGACGGGCCCCAGGCCACGGCGCGGGTAGCGGAGCAGTTGGGGGTGACGGCCATGGCCGTGCGCCAGCACCTTTCCGTCCTCTATGGCGAGGGGTTGGTCGACTTCACCGACGAGCAGCGCAAGATTGGCCGCCCCGCCCGCATCTGGCGGCTGACGCCCAAGGCCTATACGCGCTTTCCGGATCACCACGCGGGGCTGGCGGTCGACATGCTGCAGGTGGTGCAAAGCACCTTCGGCGAAGAGGGCCTGGAACGCCTGACCGACGGCTGGACACGCAAACAGGTGGCCGCCTATCGCACGCAGATGCCCCGCCAGGACCTGCCGCTCGACCAGCGCGTGGCCGCCCTGGCGAGAATCCGCTGCGCGGAAGGTTTCATGGCCGAGTGCCGCCCGGCCCAGGATGGCACTATCGAACTGGTGGAGAACCACTGCGCGATCGCCCAGGCCGCGCACTTCTGCACCCAGCTTTGCGGCGGCGAGTTGACGTTGTTCCGTGAGCTGCTCGGTGACGGCGTCACCGTCGAGCGCGTCGAGCACTTCCTCGCCGGCGACCGCCGCTGTACTTACCGCATCCTCGAGACTCCTGGCCTGCTCACACCGAGCGCGGGCCACTAAGCGCCCGCGCTGTGCCTGCTCGAGGTGCGCCAGGGCTCGATCGCCAACGGGAACCACCTGAGTCAGTGCTGGGGTTCGACGCTTATCGGGTAGTCGTAAGGCCTCAGCGCCGGTGGCCTACACTGCGCAGGTGTGTCCACGCCGAGGAGATGCCATGTCCCCCTCTATCCAGCTCTGGATTGCGACCCGCAAAGGCCTGTGGCGACTGTCGAGTGACGCGAACCGCCGGCACTGGCGCTTGTCCGGGCCGCATTTCCTCGGTCACATCATTCATCACGCGCTCACCGACCCGCGCGACCGCAACCTGGTGCTGGCCGCGGCCCGCACCGGGCACCTCGGGCCGACCGTGTTCCGCTCGAGCGACGGCGGCGCCAACTGGCAGGAGGCGCAGACGCCGCCCGCCTTCCCCGCCGAGCCGAACGGCCGGGTGCTCGACCATGTGTTCTGGCTCACCCCCGGCCACCCCTCGGAGCCCGACGTCTGGTACGCCGGCAGCACGCCGCAGGGCCTGTTCCGCAGCACCGACGGCGGGCGTAACTGGGCGGGGGTGGATGGCTTCAACCAGCACCCGAGCTACCGCGCCTGGGCCGGCGATCCGAACGAGGGGCCGCCGGGCGGCGCCAAGCTGCACTCCATCCTGATCGACCCGCGCGACGCCGGGCATCTCTACGTCAGCCTGTCCGCCGGCGGCACCTTCGAGTCCAGCGACCGCGGCGCATCCTGGCGGCCGCTCAACCGTGGCGTGCGCGCCGACTTTCTGCCCGAACCACCGCCCGGCGGCTACCACGAGTTCGGCCACGATCCGCACTGCGTGCGGCTGCACCCCGCCGCCCCGGATCGGCTGTACCAGCAGAACCACTGCGGGGTGTTCCGCCTCGACCGGCCAGACGAGACCTGGCGCGACATAGGCGCCAACCTGCCGACGCCGGATGGGCTGCGCTACGACATCGGCTTCCCGGTCGGCCTGCACCCGCGTGACCCGGATACCCTGTGGCTGTTCCCCATGGACGGCAGCGAGGTCTGGCCGCGGGTGTCGCCGCTGGGGCGCCCTGCGCTCTATCGCTCGCGCGACGGCGGCGCATCCTGGGAGCGGCAGGACTCGGGGCTGCCCGCCGAACAGGCCTGGCTCACCGTCAAGCGTCAGGCCCTCAGCGTGGATGGCTGCGACCCGGCCGGCGTCTACTTCGGCACCAGCAGCGGCGAGGTCTGGGGCAGCGCGGACGAGGGCGAATCCTGGGCCTGCCTGGTGCGCCACCTGCCGGAAATCTATGCGCTGGAGGCTTGCTGATGCGGGTGCACCTACCCACCCATGTGCAGAGCTATACCGGCGGGGTCGCCGAGCTGAGCCTGGCGGACGCGCCGACCCTGGCTGCGCTGTTCGTCGACCTGGACACGCGCTACCCCGGCCTGCGTTTCCGCGTCGTCGATGAACAGGGCGTGCTACGCCCGCACTTCAAGCTGTTCGTCAACGGCGAGATCGAGCGCTCGCTGAGCACGCCCCTGCCGGCCGGGGCGGAGGTGGTCCTGGTCGCCGCGCTATCGGGCGGGTGACGCCTCGGAGTCGACAGCATCCGAATGCTCGGGGACAGATAGCTGTTGGCTGCTCCTTCGTTTCCGCCGCAGGGCGTCCCGGCGCTTGAGCGGGGCCTCCCCCCGCCGCATCGGTAAACCACTGAGCCCATGTTATGGTTTGCCGCGACCTTGATTACTGACCGCAGGGAGACAACCAAGATGCTGGTGCGGATGCTGACTTCGACATTGCTGGCGCTGGTGTGCAGCGCGTCTTTTGCTCACGAATACACCGCTGGCGAGCTGCATATTGCTCATCCGTGGTCCCGCGCGCTGCCGCCGAATGCACCGACGGGGGCCGCGTATTTCGTCATCCATAACAATGCCCAGACGGAAGATCGCTTGCTTGGCGCAGCCACACCGCGGGCGGCCAAGGCCGAGCTGCACACCATTGTTCAGTTGGGTGAAGTGATGAAGATGCAGCACCTGGACTCGGTCGGCATCCCCGCCGGCGGCGCGGTTAAATTCGCTCCGGGCGGCACTCACTTGATGTTGTTCGGCCTGAAGCAACCGCTGGTAGCCGGTGAGCGTTTCCCGTTGACCTTGCAGTTCGAGAAGGCCGGCAAGGTTGTGGTCGAAGTGACTATCGAAGCAGACATGGCGGCGGCAGACGAACACGCCAACCACTAACCTGCCACCAAGGCCAGCCGTTACGCCTCGGGATAACGGCTGACCTCGATCAGGTTGCCATCGGGGTCGCGAAAGTACAGCGACTCGATAGCCCCCAAAGCACCGGTGCGCATCACCGGGCCCTCCTCCACAACCACCGCCTGCTCCAGCACGTGGGTAAGCAGCGCCTGCATCGACCAGCGGGTAATCAAACAGAGGTCGATTGCGCCTGGTGTCGGTTTGGCTGCCTTGGGTTCGAACTCACGCCCAACTTGGTGCAGGTTGAGTTTTTGCTGGCCGAAAACCAACGCGCTGCGGCCCTGGCCAAAGACTTCATGGCGCATCCCTAGCACACGTTGGTAGAACGCCACGCTGCGCGGGATATCGACAACCGTCAGCACCAGATGGTCGAGCCGCTCGATCATCTTCAGTCCCTATCCAGCAGATGGAAACGCGGCAGGGCCAGGTGCCAGTGAATCGCCGCCAGTCGTGTCAGCAGCACCACCAACATGGCGATACCCGTCGCGACCCAATGCGGCGCGGCCAACTGGAGCAACCCGATAAACACCAGCGAGCCGGCGATACAGGCGGTGGCGTAGACTTCTTTCTTGAAAATCAGGGGGATCTCGTTGCAGATCACATCGCGCATCACCCCACCGGCGACGCCCGTCATCACGCCCATGATCACCGCCGTGCTCATCGGCACGTCATGCCGCAACGCCACCTCGGTGCCATACACGGTGAACACCGCGAGGCCAAAGGCATCCGCGATCAACAGACCTTTTTCGTGAATGGGTTGGGTCAGGCGTACCCAGATCACCGTACCGACCGCTGCCAGCGAGGCCACCAGGATATAGCTGTCATCGCCAATCCAGCTGACCGGGTGGTTGTCCAGAATCACATCGCGCAAGGTGCCGCCACCCAGCGCCGTGACGATGGCGATCACCAATACCCCGAACAAATCCATGGACTTGCGTCCGGCCATCAAGGCACCGGTCACGGCAAACACCGCGACCCCGAACAGGTCGCTCAGGTAGAACAGAAGGTCCATGGAGTCCTCAGGAGGCAACGGGGCTGCGCATGGTCACGAACTCTTCGGCGGCCGTTGGGTGAACCCCGAGGGTCTCGTCGAACACCTGCTTGGTGGCCCCGGCCTTGAGCGCGACGGCCAGGCCTTGAATGATCTCTCCCGCCTCCGGGCCGACCATGTGGCAGCCCAGTACGCGATCGGTCTTGGCGTCCACCACCAGCTTCATCAAGGTGCGCTCCTGGCACTCGGTGAGGGTCAGCTTCAGCGGCCGGAAACGGCTCTCGAACAGCTTGATTTCATGCCCGGCCGCGCGCGCCTGCTCTTCACTCAAACCTACGGTGCCGATATTCGGCAAGCTGAACACCGCCGTCGGAATGTGCGCGTAATCCACAGGGCGGTACTCTTCTGGCTTGAACAGGCGACGCGCCACGGCCATGCCTTCGGCCAACGCCACCGGCGTCAACTGCACGCGCCCGATCACATCGCCGAGGGCGAGAATCGAGGGCTCGGTGGTCTGGAATTGCTCATCGACATGGATAAAGCCACGCTCATCCAGTTCGACGCCGGTGTTCTCCAGGCCCAGGTTATCCAGCATGGGGCGGCGGCCGGTGGCGTAGAACACGCAGTCGCTGTGCAGCACACGGCCGTCCTTCAAGCTGGCCTGCAGGCTGCCATCCGCTTGCTTGTCGATCCGCACGATCTCGGCGTTGAACTGCAGATCCAAGCCGCGCTTGCTCAGCTCTTCTTTCAGATGGTTGCGCACCGCACCATCGAAGCCGCGGAGGAACAATTCGCCACGGTATAAGAGCGAGGTTTCCGCCCCCAGGCCGTGGAAGATCGAGGCGAATTCGACGGCGATATAGCCGCCCCCCACCACCAGCACCCGCTTGGGCAGCGCTTTGAGGAAGAACGCCTGGTTGGAGTTGATGGCATGCTCATGGCCGGGGATCTCGGGGATCTGCGGCCAGCCGCCGGTGGCGATGAGGATATGTTTGGCACTGAAGCGCTGGCCGTCGACTTCCACATGCTGCGCATCCAGCAGGCGCGCATGGCTTTCCAGCAAGGTGACACCGCTGTTCACCAGCAAATTGCGGTAGATGCCATTCAAACGCTGGATCTCGCGATTCTTGTTGCCGATCAGCGTGGCCCAGTCAAAACCCGCCTCACCCAGAGACCAGCCAAAACCCGCCGCTTGCTCGAAGTCGTCGGCGAAATGCGCACCGTAGACCAGTAACTTCTTCGGCACGCAGCCCACATTCACGCAGGTACCGCCCAGATAACGGCTTTCGGCCACCGCCACGCGCGCGCCGAAGCCCGCCGCGAAGCGTGCCGCGCGTACGCCACCGGAGCCGGCGCCAATCACGAAAAGGTCGAAGTCGTACGTCATCGGTAGTCTCCTAATCAGGCCGCAAGCATACCCCAATCGCCCACCAACGCAGCGCCTCGGCCTAAACTGAGAACAATCCGCCACGAGGATAAGAGCATGCGCCGCACGCTGACCCATCTCGCCCTGCATGTCCCAGACCTGGAGGCCTGTGTGCAGTTCTACCGAGAGTTCTGCGGGATGCGGGTGATCCATGAGCGCGCCGGTAAAGGCTCGCGGATTGTCTGGCTGGCCGAGCCCGGCAAGGAACATGAATTTATTTTCGTGATCATGCCCGGCGGCCAGGCACGGCAGTTGGCCGAAGACGATTACAGTCATTTTGGCTTTGCCGTGGACAGCCGCGAGCAGGTCGAGGCGATCGCCGCGCAAGCCCAGGCTGCGGGCTGCTTGATCTGGGCGCCGCGCGAGGAACCCTACCCGGTCGGCTACTACTGCGGCCTGCGCGACCCGGCCGGCAACTATGTCGAGTTCAGCTATGGCCAACCACTCGGGCCAGGTTCCGAGGCGATGCCGATTCCTTGATACATGAATACATGTGCCTATCCGCGGAAACAAAAAAGCCACCCGAAGGTGGCTCTTTCAGCTCAGCAAGAGGCTCGATCAGTAAGCCTTGCCGGTTTTGTAGAAGTTCTCGAAGCAGAAATTGGTCGCGTCGATATAACCCTCGGCGCCGCCGCAGTCGAAACGCTTGCCTTTGAATTTATAGGCCAGCACGCAACCATCCTGGGCCTGCTTCATCAGCGCGTCGGTGATCTGGACTTCACCGCCTTTGCCTGGCTCGGTTTGTTCGATCAATTTGAAGATATCCGGGGTCAGGATGTAGCGCCCGATAATTGCCAGGTTGGACGGAGCATCCTCGGGTTTCGGCTTCTCGACCATGCTGTTCACGCGGTAGATGTCGTCACGAATCATCTCGCCGGCGATCACCCCGTACTTGGAGACTTCCTCCAGCGGTACTTCTTGAATCGCCACGATCGAGCAGCGGAACTGGTTGTACAGCTTGACCATCTGGGTCAGTACGCCATCGCCGTCCAGGTTGACGCACAGGTCATCCGCCAGCACCACGGCAAAGGGCTCATCGCCGATCAGCGGACGACCGGAGAGAATCGCGTGGCCGAGGCCTTTCATTTCCACCTGACGGGTGTAGGAGAAGCTGCACTCGTCGAGCAGACGACGAATACCAACCAGGTACTTCTCTTTATCCGTCCCTTTGATCTGATGCTCGAGTTCGTAGCTGATGTCGAAATGGTCTTCCAGCGCGCGTTTGCCACGGCCGGTCACAATAGAAATTTCCGACAGGCCCGCCTCGAGGGCTTCTTCGACGCCGTACTGGATCAGCGGCTTGTTCACCACCGGCAGCATTTCCTTGGGCATGGCCTTTGTCGCTGGCAGGAAGCGAGTACCGTAACCGGCAGCCGGGAACAAGCATTTCTTGATCATGTGAATCCTTGAAGGAGGGGGCGTACTTTTGTGCCGCGCAGTCTAATCACGCCGCACTCGCCTTACAATGGCCCGCCACTGGCCGACCAATGCCTCGATAGAGAAAACCTAGCGCAGATAGTTCCCGGGAATCGTAGATATTGCGCCCATCGAACAGCACCGGCATGCGCATCAGGCCACGAATCCGCAAGAAGTCCGGCTGACGGAACTGTTTCCACTCCGTCACCAACACCAGCGCATCGGCCCCTTCTGCCGCGGTATAGGGCGATTCACTCAAGCACAGCTGGCCACTGGCCAACGCCTGTGGATAGCGGGCCGCAACGCCGGCAATAGCCACTGGATCGCAGGCTTGCACCCGCGCTCCGGCGGCCAACAAGGCCTCCAGCAGAACCAGGCTGGGCGCCTCACGCAAATCATCGGTGCCCGGTTTGAAGGCCAGCCCCCAGAGCGCCACCACCCGGCCTTGTAGATACCCCGCAAAATGCTCCTGCAGCGACTCGAACAGAATGGTTTTTTGCAGGGCATTGCGGGCTTCCACCGCCCGCAGAATCGCGGGCTCGAAGCCCTCCTGCTCGGCGCTACGGATCAGCGCCCGGACATCCTTGGGAAAACACGAGCCGCCATAGCCGCAACCGGCATAGATAAAGTGCGTACCAATGCGCTTGTCGCTGCCAATGCCACGGCGCACCTCCTCGATATCGACCTCCAGGCGTGCGCAAAGCCCGGCCATCTCATTGATAAAGGAGATTTTCGTGGCCAGAAAAGCATTGGCCGCGTACTTGCTGAACTCGGCAGCCCGCACGCCCATGCACAGTACCCGTTCATGGTTGCGCAGGAATGGCGCATAGAGCCGGCGCAGCAGCTCGCTGGTTTCGGCGTCATCACAGCCCAATACCACGCGGTCGGGACGCATAAAATCTTCGACCGCCGAACCTTCCTTAAGAAACTCCGGGTTACTCGCCACCGTCACCCCGAATGCCAGCCCACGGGCAGCCAGGCGAGCATTGATGCGTTGCGCCACCCGCTCGGCCGTACCGACCGGCACCGTGGATTTATTCACCACCACGCAAGCCTGCTTGAGCGTCGCCCCCAACTGATCGGCTACCGCCAGCACATGCGACAGATCGGCAGAGCCATCCTCTCCACTCGGCGTACCGACGGCGATAAAGATGATTTCCGCCTGCTTGATGCCCTCTTCAAGCTGCTGACTGAAACTCAATTGGCCACTGGCGAGATGGGCCCTGAGCATGGCCTCCAGACCTGGCTCATAGATTGGCACTTCGCCACGCGAGAGGCGCGCCACACGGAACGGATCGCGCTCGACACAGACCACCCGATTGCCCATTTCGGCAAAGCAGGCCGCCGTCACCAACCCAACATACCCTGCTCCGATTACGCATAGTCGCATCGCCGCACCTCCAGATGAGTTGCAGCGATTGCAGCGAATAGCGGTGGCAAGCGTGTGACGGGGGTGCGACAGCGGCGTGACAATATGTCTTGAACAGGACCGAACTAACCGGAGGCTATTACCGCCTATTGATCTCTATCGTGCGGCTGCCGGGCTGGCGCTGGAACTCCCCGACGCCCGGGTACTCGATGCTCTGGGTGACATTTCCCCTGATTTGCGAGGAGCCGCTGCCCTGAAAGCTTCGCTCGTTCCTGTACCCGCCGCTGGGCACAGGATAGCCGCCGTAGTTGTCGTAGCGCTCATGGCGGCTCGAAGTGCCGATACTTCCGCTGGCGCCGGGGCTTATGTAGATCCGGGTGATTGGCGCAGGGCTCTGTTCGTCGGCCGGCTCATAGGCGACGGCCGCTGAGGTGGAGAACGCCGATAGTGCTAGAAGCACAATAGTGGGTTTGTTCATCTCGTTATCTCGCCAATCGTACGCCTGCGCTTGAAGCGAAAACCCTGTCAGACATGGCTATCCCTCTCCTGGCTATGGATACGGGTATAGCCGGTTTGCCTGCACCGTTCCTTTGTATTTATCGCTTCCAGCAGAGTGCCTGCGGCGCTATGCGGGGCATTGGAAAAGCGCAAAACCCGTAGGAGCGGGCCATGCCCGCGATGCTTGAGGGGCTTTCGCGGGCATGGCCCGCTCCTACAAAGAGCTGCGTCTGCGGCAGAAGAGCGGCTCCCCGCCCCATTAGCAGGGCACGAAGAGTGTCCCCGGTAATCCGTGAAGCGCCTTTGTATCCGCTTAACGTACTTAATCGGTGGCTTCGGTCACTGCTGCGTCGGGTTGCGTGAGTTGCTCGATCTGCCAGCCGCCGCCCAAGGCCGCGATCAACTGCACACTGGCGGTCAGGCGGCTGCCGAACAGGGTCAGGACGCTGCGTTCGTTGGACAATGCGGTGGTCTGCACCGTGACCACATTCAGGTAGTCGATGGTGCCGGCCTTGTACTGGTTGTTGATCAGCCGCAGCGACTCACGCGCCGAATCCAGGGCCTCCTGCTGTACCCCGCTCTCCTCCGCCAGCACGTCGAGTTGCACCAGGTAGTCTTCGACCTCGCGAAAGCCGCTCAGCACGGTCTGCCGGTAGTTGGCGACGGTGGCATCGTAGCTGGCCTCGGCCTGCTCCACCCGCGAGCGGATCAGCCCTGCGTCGAACAGGGTCATGGCGAACTCCGGGCCGATCGACCAATAGCGGTTCGGTACCGTGAGCAACTGGCTGAGGCTGTCGTTGCGATAACCACCGGCCGCGGTCAGGGTCAGGTCCGGGTAATAGGCGGCCTTGTTCACGCCGATCAAGGCGTTGGCCGCAATCACCTCGCGCTCGGCGGCGGCAATGTCCGGGCGCCGTTGCAGCAGTTGCGACGGCAGGGTTGCGGGGATCTCCGGCAGGCTGGGCAAGCTGTCCAGCGTCGCCAGGCTGAATTCCGCCGGCGGTACGCCCACCAGCACGGCAATCGCGTGTTCCAACTGGGCGCGCTGGTACTTCAGGTCGATGGCCTGGGCCTGGGTGCTTTTCAGTTGGGTGCGGGCCTGGGCGACGTCGGCCTTGGTGACTATCCCGGCGCGGTATTGGTTCTCGCTGAGTTTGAGCGAGCGGGCATAAGCCTCGACTGTGGCATCGAGCAGGCGCTTCTGCGCATCCAGCACGCGCAATTGCAGGTAGTTCTGCGCCAGTTGCGACTGCTGGCTGAGTTTGGTCGCGGCCAGGGTCGCCTTGCTCGCCTGCGCACTGGCGCTGTCGGACTCCAGTTGCCGACGCAGCTTGCCCCAGAGGTCGAGCTCCCAACTCACCCCGAGGCTGCTTTGGTAGCTGGTGGAAATGCCGCCGGTGCTGGCGCTGTTGACGGTCGAGCCATCGGCCAGGCGCACGGTGCTGCCGCCGGCGCCCTGGCCCGAGCGGGTCTTGTCGAAGCTCGCCGACAGACTCGGGAAAAACGCCGCCCGCGCGCCGCGCGCCAAGGCTAGCGCCTGCCGGTATTGCGCCTCGGCCTGGGCCAGCGTCTGGTTGGCTTGCTGCAGCCGCTGTTGCAGACCGTTCAATACCGGATCGCCATACAGCGCCCACCAGGCGCCACGCTGCAGCGCATCGCTGGGCTCGGCGATACGCCAGCCTTCGGCCTGCTTGAAGCTGGCCGGCACCTCGATACTCGGGGTTTGATAGTCCGGGCCGACGGCACAGCCTGCCAGCGCGACGGCAATAACCAGGGCCGACGCCTGCGAAAGACGGCGGGGATACAGGCTCATAACGGGTTCTCCAACGAGGCATCGGTGCGCACGCCACGCCGGCGATTGACCCAGTGGCGCAGACGGTCGAGGTACAGGTAGACCACGGGCGTGGTGTACAGCGTGAGCAATTGGCTGGCGAGCAAGCCGCCGACTATGGTGATCCCCAGCGGCCGGCGCAGCCCGGCATCGCCACCGACCCCGAAAATCAGCGGCAGCGCGCCCAGCAGCGCCGCCAGGGTGGTCATCATGATCGGCCGGAAGCGTTTGACGCAGGCTTCGAGAATCGCCTCGCGGGGGCTCAGGCCCAGGCGACGCTCGGCCTCCAGGGCGAAGTCGATCATCAGGATGGCGTTCTTCTTGACGATGCCGATCAGCAGGATGATGCCGATCAGGGCGATCAACGTCAGCTCGCTGCGGCAGATGATCAAGGCCAGCAGCGCGCCGACGCCCGCCGACGGCAGCGTCGAGAGGATGGTCAGTGGGTGCACATAGCTCTCATAGAGAATGCCGAGCACGATGTACACCGAGACCAATGCCAGCACGATCAGCCAGGGCATGTTGTCTTGCGTCTGCTGCACGGCGCCGGCGTTGCCTTCGAAGCTGGCCTGGATATCCAGTGGCAGTTGCAAGGGCGCCAACGCCGCCATGATCGCATCCCGCGTCGGGCCGATCAGCGCCTTCGGCGCCAGGTTGAAGGAAAAGGTAATGGCGGCGAACTGCCCCTGGTGGTTGACCGACAGCGGCGCGGTGCTCGGCTCGAAGTGGCTGAACTCGGCCAGCGGCACGCGCTGCCCGGCACTGCCGATGACGTACACCTGACGGAGGATTTCCGGGCTCTGCTGGTACTGGGCGCCGACTTCCATCACCACATGGTACTGGTTCAGCGGGTTGTAGAGGTTGGCGATCTGCCGCTGGCCGAAGGAGTTGTTCAGCACCTCATCCACCAGCGCCACGTCCACGCCGAGGCTGGCGGCGCGGTCACGGTCGATCACCAGCAGGCTTTGCACGCCCTTGTCCTGGGAGTCGCTATTCAAGTCCTGCACCTGTGGCACGGCGCGCATCGCCGCCTCGACTTTCGGCGCCCATTCACGCAGCAGTTTCAGGTCATCGCTGCGCAGGGTGAACTGGTTGCTGGCGTTGCTATCGCGGCCACCCAGGCGCACATCCTGCCCGGCGTTGAGATAGAGCGCCGCACCGGGAATTTTCGCCAGCTTCACCCGTAGGCGCGCCAACACGCTATTGACCGGGTCACGTTCGCCTATGGGTTTCAAGGTGACGAAGAACGAACCGGTGTTGCTCGATTGCCAGCGCCCGCCGCCGACAAAACCTACGACGTTCGCTACCGCCGGATCTTCGCCGAGGATGCGGCGAAAAGCCTCCATCTTCTGCTGCAGCGCCTGGAACGAAATGCTCTGGTCGGCCACCGCGAAACCCCGTAGCCGGCCGGAATCCTGCTCCGGCAGGAAGCCCTTGGGCACCACCGCGAACAGGTAGAGATTCAGCGCGATGCAGCCGGCCATGATCACCAGCATCAGCCGTGAATGGCTGAGCGCCCACTCCAGGCTGCTCTGATAACGCCGCATGACGCTCTGGAACAAGCGGCTCTGCTGGCGCGGCCGAGCCTGCACTGAAGACTTCTTGTGCGACTTCAGCAGGCGCGCGCAGAGCATCGGCGTCAGCGTCAAAGACACCACCAGCGACACCAGGATCGCCGCCGACAGCGTCACCGAGAACTCGCGGAACAAGCGGCCCATGATCCCGCCCATCAGCAGGATCGGGATAAACACCGCCACCAGTGACAGGGTCATCGACAGCACCGTGAAGCCGACTTCGCGGGCGCCATGGATCGAGGCCTCCAGCGGCGACTCGCCCTCCTCGATCCGCCGGGCGATGTTCTCTACCACCACTATGGCATCGTCGACCACGAAACCGGTGGCGACTATCAGCGCCATCAGCGACAGGTTGTTCAGCGAGAAGTCGCAGAGGTACATCACCGCGAAAGTGCCGACCAGCGACACCGGCACCGCCAGGGCCGGAATCAGCGTGGCGCGCGGGCTGCGCAGAAACAGGTAGACCACCAGGATCACCAGCATCACGGAGATCAGCAAGGTGATCTCCGCCTCATCCAGCGAGGCGCGGATGCTCGGGCTGCGGTCGTCCATGACCTTGAGTGTGACCTGCGGGCCGAGCAGTTCCTGCAACTGCGGCAGCAACCCGTGGATGGCATCGGTGGCCTCGATGATGTTGGCGCCCGGCTGACGGGTGACGATCAGCAGCACCGCCGGACTCTTCCCGGAAAAACCGGCGTTGCGCACGTCCTCCACCGCATTGCTGACCTGGGCAATATCCCCCAGGCGCACGGCGGCACCGGTTTCGGCGTTGTAGTGAACGATCACCGGCAGGTAGTCGCTGGCTTTGCGCAACTGGTCGTTGGCGTCCACCTGCCACTGCCGCTCATCGCTCTCGATCGCGCCCTTGGGACCGTTCGAGTTGGTATTGGCGATGGCCGTACGCACGCTGTCGAGGGAGATGCCGAACTGGTTCAAGGCATCCGGGTTAAGGTCGACGCGCACCGCCGGCAAGGAGCTGCCGCCGATGCTGACCTGGCCAATGCCCTTCACCTGGGACAGCCGTGGCGATAACAGGGTCGAGGCCAGGTCGTACATTTCACCGCGGCTGTAACTCTCCGACGTCAGCGTCAGCACCATCACCGGCATGTCCGAGGGGTTGGCCTTGCGGTAAGTCGGATTGCTCGGCATGCCGCTCGGCAACAGGCTACTGGCCGCGTTGATCGCCGCCTGGACTTCTCTCGCCGCACCCTCGATGTTCTTTTCCAGCTCGAACTGAATGATGATGGTGGTCGAGCCCAGCGAACTGGTCGAGGTCATCTCGCTGATGCCGGAGATCCGCCCCAGTGCGCGCTCCAGCGGCGTCGCCACCGAGGAGGCCATGGTCTCCGGGCTGGCCCCGGGCATCGCCGCGCTGACCATGATGGTCGGGAAATCCACCTGCGGCAGCGGCGCCACCGGCAACAGGCCGAACGACAACCAGCCGGCCAGCAGCAACGCCAGGGTCAGCAGCGTGGTCGCGACCGGGCGGCGGATAAACGCCGTCGAGAGGCTCATGCGTCCACCGACAGATCCATGCCATGGCGCTTACGCCAGGCATTCCAACGCCGCGCCAAACGGTCGAAGGCCAGGTAGATCACCGGCGTGGTGAACAGCGTCAGCACCTGGCTGAGCAGCAGGCCGCCGACCATGGCGATCCCCAGCGGCCGCCGGAGTTCGGCGCCGGCACCGGCGGCGAACATCAGCGGCAGCGCGGCGAGCAGCGCGGCCAGGGTGGTCATCAGGATTGGCCGGAACCGCAGCAGGCAGGCCTGAAAGATCGCATCCACCGGGCTCATGCCCTGGTGACGCTCCGCATCGAGGGCGAAGTCGATCATCATGATCGCGTTCTTCTTGACGATGCCGATCAGCAGGATGATGCCGATGATCGCCACTATGCCGATCTCCTCCCCCGCCAGCATCAAGGCCAGCAGCGCGCCGACCCCGGCCGAGGGCAGCGTGGAGAGGATGGTCACCGGGTGGATAAAGCTCTCGTAGAGAATCCCCAGCACTATGTACATGGTCACCACCGCCGCCAGGATCAGCAGCAGCGTGCTCGACAGCGACGCCTCGAACGCCTGCGCCGCACCGCGGAAACTGGTCTGCAGGCCGACCGGCAGGTTCATCTGCTGCTCCACCGCGCGAATCGCCTGCACCGCCTCACTCAAGGCGATGCCCGGCGCGAGGTTGAAGGAGAGGGTCGCCGCCGGGAACTGGCTGATATGGTTGATCGCCAGCAAGGTGTGGCGTTCCTCGATGTGGGCCAATGCCGAGAGCCGCACCTGCACCCCGTCGGTGCCGCTGACATAGAGGTTTTCCAGCGCCTGCGGGCCGAGCTGGAACTGCGGCGCCACCTCCAGTACCACCCGGTACTGGGTGGCCTGGGTGAAGATGGTGGAGATCAGCCGCTGGCCGAAGGCGTTGTACAGCGCGCTGTCGACATCGGCCAGGGACACGCCCAGGCGCGAGGCGGCGTCGCGGTCGATATTGACGAAGGCCTGCAGGCCCTTGTCCTGCCAGTCACTGGCCACGTCGGCGAGTTCCGGCAACTGCTGCAGGCGCTCGACCAGCAGCGGCACCCACTTGGCCAGCACCTCGGGGTTGGAGTCCTGCAAGGTGAACTGGTACTGGGTGCGCGCGACCCGGTCCTCGATGGTCAGGTCCTGCACCGGTTGCAGGTACAGGCGAATCCCGTCGACCTCGGCGAGCTTGGGCTGCAGCCGGCGGATCACCTCGCTGGCGCTGACATCGCGCTGGCCGTGGGGCTTGAGGTTGATCAGCAGGCGGCCGGTGTTCAGCGTGGCGTTGCTGCCATCCACACCGATAAAGGAGGACAGGCTTGCCACCGCCGGATCGGCCAGCAGCACCCTGGACAAATCCTGCTGCCGCGCCGCCATGGCCTGGAAGGAGATCGACTGCGGCGCCTCGGCGATGCCCTGGATCACCCCGGTGTCCTGCACCGGGAAGAAGCCCTTGGGCATCAAGGCATAGAGCAGCGCGGTCAGCAGCAGGGTGCCGATGGCGACCAGCAAGGTCAGCGGTTGATGGCGCAGCACCACGCGCAAGGCGCGGCCGTAGCGTTCGATCATGCCCTCGATGACGTGGCCGGCGGCGCGGGCGAAACGCCCCTGCTTGTGCTCGGGGATGTGCCGCAGCAGTTTGGCGCAGAGCATCGGCGTCAACGTCAGCGAGACTATGCCGGAAATCAGGATCGCCACCGCTAGGGTGATGGCGAACTCGCGAAACAGCCGCCCCGCTACGTCGCCCATGAACAGCAGCGGAATCAGCACGGCGATCAGGGAAAAGGTCAGCGAGATGATGGTGAAGCCGATCTGCTTCGAGCCCTTCAGCGCGGCCTCCAGCGGGCCGTCACCTTGTTCCAGGTAACGGGTGATGTTTTCCACCATGACGATGGCGTCATCGACCACGAAGCCGGTGGCGATGGTCAGCGCCATCAGCGACAGGTTGTTGACCGAGAAACCGGCCAGGTACATGACGCCGAAGGTGCCGATCAGCGACAGCGGCACCGCCAGGCTGGGAATCAATGTGGCGGAGAAGTTGCGCAGAAACAGGAAGGTCACCATCACCACCAGGCAGACGGCCAGCACCAACTCGAACTGCACATCGGCGACCGATGCCCGGATGGTCGTGGTGCGGTCAGTCAGCACCTGGACCTCCAGGCTGCCCGGCAGGCTAGCTTGCAGCTGCGGCAACAGGGCCTTGATGCGGTCGACCACCTCGATCACGTTGGCGCCCGGCTGGCGCTGGATGTTCAGCACCACCGCCGGCGTAGTATTGGCCCAGGCGGCGAGGCGGACGTTTTCCGCAGCGTCGTCGATGCTGGCAACGTCCTGCAGGCGCAGCGGCGCGCCGTTCTTGTACGCCACCACCAGCTCACGGTAAGCCGCGGCGGATTTGAGTTGGTCGTTGGCATCCAGGGTCGAAGCCCGGGTCGGGCCGTCGAAACTGCCTTTCGGGCCGTTGAGGTTGTTGTTCGACACCGTGCTGCGCAGATCATCCAGGCTCAGCCCGGCGGCGGCCAGGGCGATCGGATTGGCGCGAATGCGTACCGCAGGGCGCTGCCCACCGCTGATGCTGACCAGGCCGACGCCGGAAATCTGCGAGATTTTTTGCGCCAGGCGGGTGTCCACCAGATCCTGCACCTGCGGCAACGACAGATTGCTCGAGGTCACTGCCAGCGTCAGGATTGGCGCATCGGCCGGGTTCACCTTGCTGTACGAGGGCTGGTACGGCAGGTCATTGGGCAGCAGGCTCTGCGCGGTATTGATCGCCGCCTGGACGCCCTGTTCGACCACATCCAGGTCACTTTGCAGGGTGAACTGCAGGGTGATCACCGACGCACCGCCCGAACTGCTGGAAGACATCTCGTTCAGGCCGGGGATCTGCCCGAGCTGGTTTTCCAACGGTGCGGTCACCGAGGACGTCATGATTTCCGGGCTGGCGCCGGGATACAGGGTGACCACCTGGATGGTCGGATAATCCACTTCCGGCAAGGCCGAAATCGGTAAGAAGCGATAGGCGATGATCCCCGACAGCAGGATCGCGACCATCAACAAGGTGGTCGCGACCGGCCGCAGGATGAACGGGCGCGACGGGTTCATTGTGCGGCCCCGGCCTTAGCCTCTTGGCCTTGGGCCGCAGCACCTTGGGATGCGCCAGCGCCCTGCTCTTTCTGCCCTTGCTCTTTCTGCGAGGGCTCAGGCGCGGCGATACGCACCGCCATGCCATCGCGCAGACGGTCGGTACCCTCGACCACGACCTGCTCACCGACTGCCAGGCCCTTTTCCACCACGACCCTTTCGCCTTCGCCGATCCCCAGGGTGATCGCGCGCTGGCTGACCTTGTCGCCTTCGCCGAGCACATACACATAGGTGCCGTCATTACCGCGCTGCACGGCGTTGGCCGGGATCAGCAGCACGTCATGCAGGGTCTCGGCGAGCAGGCGCACGTTGACGAACTGATTGGGGAAAAGCGAACGGTCGGTGTTATCGCCGCTGTTATTGGCAAATCGGGCTTTGAGCTTGACCGTGCCGGTGGTGGTGTCGATCTGGTTGTCTACGGCAATGAGTTCCCCCTTGGCCAGGGTCAGATCTTTATTGCGGTCCAGCGCCTCGACCGGCAGCGCCTGCTTGGCGTTGAGCTGACGCACCACGGTACCGAGCTGCTGTTGCGGCAGGTTGAAGACCACGGCAATCGGCTGTACCTGGGTGATCACCACCAGCGGCGTGGTGTCGCTGGAGCTGACCAGGTTACCGACGTCGACCTGGCGCAAGCCCAGCCGGCCGCTGATCGGCGCGCGAATTTCGGTGAACGCCAGGTTCAGCTTGGCATCATCCACCTGGCCCTGATTGGTCATCAGGGTGCCCTGATATTGGCTGAGCAAGGCCGCCTGGGTGTCCAGGGTCTGCTTGGCGATGGAGTCTTCGGCATACAGGCCGCGATAGCGTTCGAGGTCGATCTCGGCGTTTTTCAACTGCGCGCGGTTTTGCTGCAACGTCCCTTCGGCTTGCGCCAACGCGGCGCGATAGGCGCGCGGGTCGACCACCGCGAGCAAGTCGCCGGCCTTCACCTCCTGGCCCTCGGTGAACAGCACCTTGACCAGTTCGCCACTGACCCGCGGCTTGATATTCACGGTATTGAAGGCGGTCACGGTGCCGAGCGCGTGGTAGTGCACGTCAAGATCGGCGCGCACGACCTGGCTGACACTCACCGTCATTCCCGCTGCGCCAGCGGGCAGCCCCATCCCCGGCCGCCCTCTGACCTTGCCCTCGGCCGGCGAGGCTGAGCCAGTCGGTGCGGACAACCAGATGACCAGCAACACCACGCCGGCAAAAGCGGCGGCGGTGATCAACCAGGGGCGAAAGGTGCGGAACGTGGAGGCTTTAGCGGTAGGCGAGCTCATGGTCATCGTCGATTACTGGATTCGAGCGAGAACGATAAGCACTGTGAGGCCCGGCGGAAAGCCTCTTTACCGGCTTTTTACTTAACCCTGACTTTTTCTAAGCGCCTGACGTACAAATAAAAACGGCCTGGAAGCCAGGCCGTTCGTAGTGTTGCAGCTTGTTACTTGAAAGCCTGTTACTTGAGCGCGGCTACGGCAGCCTCGTAATTCGGCTCGCTGCCGATCTCGGCAACCAGCTCGCTGTGCAGCACCTTGTCGTTCTCGTCCAGCACCACCACGGCACGGGCGGCAACGCCGGCCAGTGGGCCGTTGGCGATAGCGACGCCATAGTTGTTGAGGAATTCGGCACCGCGCATGGTCGATAGGTTGACCACGTTTGCCAGACCTTCGGCGCCGCAGAAGCGCGCCTGGGCGAACGGCAGGTCGGCGGAGATGCACAGCACCACGGTGTTGGCCAGCTTGCTGGTTTCGGCGTTGAACTTACGCACCGAGGTGGCGCAGGTCGGGGTGTCGACGCTGGGGAAAATGTTCAGCACCTTGCGCTTGCCGGCCAAGCTGGCCAGGGTCACGTCAGCCAGATCCTGGCCAACTAGGCTGAACGCCGGCGCTTGCTGGCCGACGCGCGGCAGCTCGCCGCTGACCTGGATGGGGTTGCCTTTGAGGGTCACTTGAGCCATGGACTTGCTCCTTATGCTGGGGTTGTTAGGCCGGAAATTTTAGCCGACAGAGTTAAACACGGACGGGCGAAAAAGTCCTGACTTATGAGTCAGCACCTGACAAGCCAGGCCGCATTCCAGAGTGGTTCTACCGCCCCCGAGGAGCATTCAGGCGCTGGCCAACACGGCGGGTTGCGGGTTGGGATGAAAAAACACGTGCTCGATGATCGGCCCAACCGCCACCTCACCGATCTCCTCGTAACCCTGGCGCTGGTAGAACTCCAGGTAGCGCGGATTGCCGGTATCCAGCACCACCCCTTGCGAGCCGGTATCCTCGGCGCACCAGTTGTGCAGCGCTTCGAGCAACTGTTCACCGAGATGCCGGCCCTGAAACTCCGGGTGCACGCCCAGCAGTGGCAACACGTGATAGGGCCCCGGCGGCAGGCAGGCGAGCACCGCGTGGTGATACTCCAGATAGCGCTTGGTGCAGCGTAAACCTGTGGTCAGCAGCATGCGTAACCGCCAGCCCCAGCTCTCGGTGATATCCAGCCGTCGTTGGGGTGGCGCAATCAGCGCGAGGGCCACCAGCCGATCGTTGATCAACAGACCGATGGCCGGCAGTTCTTCGGCGAAGTGCTGCTGCACCAGTTCGCGCATGGTGGCCCGCACGCGCTGGTCGAAGCCGGGGCGTTCAGATTCGAACAGATAGCCGAAGGTAGGTTCGTGACGGTAGGCGTGGTACAGCAGCGAGCGCGCTTCGTGGACGAAACTGCTATCCAGCAGTCGAACTTCGGCGGGCGCAACGGCAACAGACGATGCAGGCATGCACGTGACCTCTTCTTGTTATGTGGTGCCCCCTTGTTATGTGGGGCCCACCCCCACGTTAGCACCGCCCCGCCAGGGCTGCCAGATGACTGGCCGCGCGGCCAAGCAATCGGCTAGCATCGCTAGCTCTCAAGATAGACAGCCCAGGACTCGCCGCCCATGAAGATCGTCTCCTTCAATATCAACGGCCTGCGCGCCCGCCCGCATCAACTGGCGGCGCTGATCGAGAAGCATCAGCCTGACGTGATCGGCCTGCAGGAAACCAAAGTCTCAGACGAGCAGTTCCCGCTGGCCGACGTCGAGGCCCTCGGCTATCAGGTGCATTACCACGGCCAGAAAGGCCACTACGGCGTCGCCCTGCTCTCGCGCCAAGCCCCGCTGGCGCTGCATAAAGGCTTTCCCGGCGATGCCGAAGACGCGCAACGGCGCTTTATCTGGGGCAGCTTCGCCGACGCCAATGGCCAGCCGGTGACCGTGATGAACGGCTACTTCCCGCAGGGTGAAAACCGCGAGCACCCGACCAAGTTCCCGGCCAAACAACGCTTCTACGCCGATTTGCAGGCCCTGCTGGAAAACCAGTTCCAACCCAGCCAACCGCTGGTGGTGATGGGCGACATCAACATTTCCCCGCAAGACTGCGACATTGGTATCGGCGAGGAGAACCGCAAGCGCTGGCTGAAGACCGGCAAATGCAGCTTCCTGCCGGAAGAGCGTGAGTGGCTGTCCAGCCTGAAAAACTGGGGCCTGGTCGACAGTTTCCGGCAGCTCTACCCGGACGTGGCCGACCGTTTCAGCTGGTTCGACTACCGCAGCCGAGGCTTCGAAGACGAGCCCAAACGCGGCCTGCGCATCGATGTGATCCTGACCTCCAGTGCTCTGCAGCCGCGGATCAAAGCCGCGGGCGTGGACTACGACCTGCGCGCCATGGAAAAACCCTCCGACCATGCGCCGATCTGGCTGGAGCTGAGCTGATCTCTTCTCGATCCAGCTGCCCTCTCCCGTTCATGGGCGAGGGTAGCTGGCCGGTTATTTAGCTCAATACCCCATTGCAGAGCCTCTAAAGCGCCGCCCTGTCATATCCCTGTCACCTCTTCGTCTTAATCTCTCGGCACTTTCCTCCCAGTCATAGAAGGTGCCTGCCGCATGTCGCGCGCAATGCCAAGCGTTGAACACGAAACCTGGAACCGTACCCTCGGCCTGCTGATCCTCGGGTTCGTCTGCTACGCCCTACCCTGGTCGGTGTTCGCCGCCCTGCCGATTCCGCCAGAGGGCACGCCGGCGCTGCGCATCCAGGGTTCCAACACCATAGGTGCCAAGCTCGGTCCGGCGCTGGTCAAAGGCTTGCTGGAGCAACAAGGCCTGCGCGCTATCCGCCAGGAGGCCACGGGCACGGAAAACGAGCAGCGAGTAATAGGACAAACCAGCGATGGCCGCACCGTCAGCATCGATGTCGCCGCCCATGGTTCGGGGACGGGCTTCGTCGCCTTGAAGGATGGTAGCGCCGAACTGGCCGCCTCCTCGCGGCCGATTAAAGACAGCGAGGCGCAGGAGCTGGCCACACTCGGCGATCTGCGAAGTCGCAGCGCCGAGCAAGTGATCGCCATCGATGGCCTGGCGATCATCCTCCACCCGAGCAACCCACTCGCGGCACTGAGCACCGAGCAACTGGCGCAGATCTTCGCTGGCGAGGTGAAGACCTGGGAGGAGCTCGGCGGCCGTGGCGGGCCGATCCAGCTGTATGCCCGCGATGACAAGTCCGGCACCTACGACACCTTCAAGGAGCTGGTGCTCGCCGCCCACGGCAAAAGCCTGGCGACGGGCGCCAAGCGCTATGAGTCCAGCGAACAGCTGTCCGATGCGGTCAGCCAGGATGCGCAGGGCATTGGTTTTATCGGCCTGCCCTACATTCGCCAAGCCAAAGCGCTGGCGATTGCCGATGGTGAGTCGCAAGCGATGCCGCCCTCCACCAGTCTGATCGCCACCGAAGACTATCCGCTGTCGCGCCGGTTGTTCTTCTATAACCAGCCCGACGTCCGGAATCCCTGGGCCCAGGCCCTGGTACAGTTCGCCCACAGCCCGCGTGGCCAGGCCATAGTCGCGCAAAGCGGGTTTATCGCGCAGACGGTGCAGGCCATTAAGGTTGCGCCGACGCCGGAGATGCCGCAGAGCTACCAGCAACTGGCCCGTGATGCGCAGCGGCTGTCGGTGAACTTCCGTTTCCAGGAAGGCAGCGCCACCCTCGACAACAAGGCCCAGCGCGATCTCGAGCGGGTAATGGATTACCTGAAAAGCCAGGACAAGCTGCATCGGCAAGTGGTGCTGATTGGCTTTGGTGACCCTAAAGCCGATGCGGCCCGCGCGGCCTTGCTGTCGAAACTGCGGGCGATGACGGTCCGCCGCGAACTGGCCAAGCAAGGAGTGCTCTTCCGTGACATCAGCGGCTTGGGCGACGAGCTGCCGGTGGCCGCGAATAGCGCGGAGAATGGCCGGATCAAAAACCGTCGGGTAGAAGTCTGGGTGTATTGAGCGAGCCCGGCTGAACTGGCTTGCCGCCGCTAAAGACCACAGAAACGACAAGGCCCGCAGATGCGGGCCTTGTCGTTTTAGCGCGCCTTAGTGGCTGCTTTTAAGCAGTTCTTTGGGCACGTATTTGCCGATCTCGAACTTACCGATCGCGGCCCGGTGCACTTCGTCCGGGCCGTCGGCCAGGCGCAGGGTGCGCTGCATCGCATACATGTAGGCCAGTGGGAAGTCATTGGACACGCCGGCGCCACCGTGGATCTGGATGGCGCGGTCGATCACCCGCAAGGCCACGTTCGGTGCCACGACCTTGATCTGCGCGATCTCGCTCTTGGCGACCTTGTTGCCGACGGTATCCATCATGTACGCGGCTTTCAGGGTCAACAGGCGGGCCATGTCGATTTCCATCCGCGAGTCGGCGATCTTGTCGACGTTGCCACCCAGGCGCGCCAGCGGCTTGCCGAAGGCGGTACGGCTGACGGAGCGTTTGCACATCAGTTCCAGCGCGCGCTCGGCCATGCCGATGGAGCGCATGCAGTGGTGGATGCGGCCTGGGCCAAGGCGCCCCTGGGCGATCTCGAAGCCACGGCCTTCGCCTAGCAGCACGCTGTCGTACGGCACGCGCACGTTGTCGAACAGCACTTCGGCGTGGCCGTGGGGCGCATCGTCGTAGCCGAACACCGGCAACGGCCGGACGATCTTCACCCCGGGCGCATCGGTCGGCACCAGAATCATCGAGTGTTGTTGATGCCGCGGCGCATCCGGGTTGGAGAGGCCCATGAAGATCATGATCTTGCAGCGCGGATCACAGGCGCCGGAAGTCCACCATTTGCGGCCGTTGATCACCCACTCGTCACCCTCGCGCACCGCGCGGGCTTCCATGTTGGTGGCATCGGACGAGGCCACGTCCGGCTCGGTCATGGCGAAGGCGGAGCGGATTTCGCCACGCAGCAGCGGCTCCAGCCACTGCTTCTTCTGGGCTTCGTTGGCATAACGCACCAAGACTTCCATATTGCCGGTGTCCGGCGCCGAACAGTTGAACGGCTCCGGGCCGAGCAAGGATCTGCCCATGATTTCCGCCAGCGGAGCGTATTCCAGGTTAGTCAGGCCGGCACCCAGCTCGGACTCCGGGAGAAACAGGTTCCACAGGCCTTCGGCCTTAGCCTTGGCTTTCAGCTCTTCCATGATCGCGGTGGGCTGCCAGCGGTCACCTTCGGCTACTTGACGCTCGAAAACCGACTCGGCCGGATAAACATAGGCATCCATAAACGCAGTGACGCGTTCACGCAGTTCTTGAACCTTGGGGGAATAGGCGAAATCCATTAGGAGCTACCTTCTGAACGGCTGATTTTGATGTATCGGGGGGAGGTTGAAAATGATCCTAGATCAGCGATGAAGATTTACCTAACCTATTCTCGGCGTGTATAAACATTCATCACCGATATATGATCGGCTGATCTGGATCAGCTCAGGAGAGCGCTCGGAATGAATCTAAACAAGGTCGATCTCAACCTTTTTATCGTCTTCGACGCCATCTACACCGAGGCCAACCTGACCCGCGCCGGGCAGATAGTCGGGATCACCCAGCCGGCCGTTTCCAACGCCCTCGCCCGCCTGCGCGAGACCTTCAACGACCCCTTGTTCGTGCGCACCGCGCAAGGCATGGTGCCGACGCCAATGGCACAGAACATCATAGGTCCGGTGCGCAATGCGCTGTCGCTGCTGCGCGTTTCGGTGCAAGAAAGCCGCATCTTCACCCCATTACAGGCGAACAAGACCTACCGCATCAGCATGACCGACCTCACCGAGGAGGTAATTCTGCCGCCGCTGTTCCAGCGTCTACGGCGCCTGGCTCCGGCCGTGCAAATCGAGAGTTTTCTGTCCAAACGGCGGGAAACCACCAAGGAGTTGGCCGCTGGCCGCCTCGACTTCGCCGTCGATGCACCGCTGAACACCGACCCGCAGGTACGCCACGTCAAGCTGCTGGCGGACCGTTATGTCTGCGCCATCCGCAAGGGCCACCCGCTGGCCAAGGATAAGCTCAGCCTGGACGAATACATGTCGCTGACCCACATACACATTTCCAGCCGCCGCAGTGGCCTGGGTTATGTCGACTTGACCCTGGGCAAGATGGGGATTCAGCGCAAGATCGCCTTGCGCTCGCAGCACTACCTGATGGCGTCGATGGTGATGCAGCAGACCGACATGGCCATGACCGTGCCCGAACGTTTCGCCCGCAGCCACGACCTGCACTATGTCGGCCTGCCGGTAGAAGTGCCGCCGGTGGAAACCCACCTCTATTGGCATGAAAGCACCGACCAGGACCCGGCCAACCGCTGGATGCGCGAGCAACTGATCGAGCTCGCGCAGCAAATTGCCAGCCGCGAAGCGCCCCGCTTGTAGGGGCGAATTTATTCGCGACCTCGATTCCGGGATTTGCCTGAGCTCGGGGCTTGAAAAGCCAATCGCGAATTGGGTTCCCGCGAAGGCGGGCGCTCAAAGATTGCGCGCTATCACCATGCGCTGCACGTCGCTGGTGCCCTCATAGATCTGACAGACCCGCACGTCGCGATAGATGCGCTCGACCGGGAAATCGTTGAGATAGCCATAGCCGCCCAAGGTCTGGATCGCCGCCGAGCAGACCCGTTCGGCCATCTCGGAAGCGAACAACTTGGCCATCGACGCCTCGCTCAAACAGGGCAGCCCGGCATCGCGCAGGGCGGCGGTGTGGTGCACCATCTGCCGCGCCACGGCGATTTCCGTCGCCATGTCCGCCAGCCGGAATGCCACCGCCTGATGCTGCAGCAAGGGTTTGCCGAAGGTTTCCCGCTCGTGGGCGTAATCGCGCGCCACCTCGAACGCCGCGCGGGCCATCCCCACGGATTGCGCGGCGATGCCGATCCGGCCGCCTTCCAGGTTGGCCAGGGCGATCCGGTAACCTTGCCCCTCCTCGCCTAGCCGCAGCTCTGCCGGGATGCGCAGGTCGTTGAAGACGATCTGGCAGGTATCCGAGGCGTGCTGCCCGAGCTTGTCCTCGACCCGCGCCACTTCGTAGCCCGGCGTATCGGTCGGCACGATAAAGGCGCTGATGCCATTCTTGCCGGCCGCAGGATCGGTCACCGCGAAGGTGATTACCACCCCGGCATGGCTGCCGGAGGTGATGAATTGCTTGGTGCCGTTCAGCACGTAGTGATCGCCGTCGCGGCGCGCGCGGGTCTTCAGGGCGCTGGCGTCGGAACCGGCCTGCGGTTCGGTCAGGGCGAAGGCGCCGAGCATTTCCCCACTGGCCAGCCGCGTCAGGTAACGCTGTTTCTGCTCGTCGCTGCCGAACTTGTAGATCGGCATGCAGCCCACCGAGTTGTGCACGCTCATGATGGTCGAGCAGGCGCCATCGCCGGCGGCGATTTCCTCCAGCGCCATGGCATAGGCCAGGTGCCCGGTTTGCGCGCCGTTCCACTGCTCCGGCACCAGCATGCCGAGAAAACCCAACTCGGCCATCTCACGCAAAGCCTCGGCCGGATAGCGGTGCTCGCGGTCCCAGTCGGCGGCAAAGGGCTTCAAACGTTCCTGGGCGAACTGGCGGGCAACGTCGCGGATTTGCAGGTCTTGTTCCGAGGGAATCATGGAGTTCTCCAGTCTCAGCGCAGTCGTTCGACGGCGATTGCGGTGGCTTCGCCGCCACCGATGCAGATGGCCGCGACGCCGCGGTTGAGGTCGTACTGCTTCAGCGCCGACAGCAGCGTGACCAAGATGCGCGCCCCGGACGCCCCGATCGGATGGCCGAGGGCGCAGGCACCACCGTGGACATTGACCTTATCGTGCGGCAGGTCGAGGCCCTGCATGGCGGCCATGGCGACCACCGCGAAGGCCTCGTTGATCTCGAACAGATCGACCTCGCCCAGCGCCCAGCCGGTTTTCTGCAGCAGCCGCCGCAGCGCACCAATAGGCGCGGTGGGAAACAGGTTGGGCGCATCGGCGAACGAGGCATGCCCACGGATCACCGCCAGCGGCGCGAGGCCGCGCCGTTCGGCTTGCGACAGGCGCATCAAGACCAACGCCGCGGCGCCGTCGGAAATCGAACTGGAGTTGGCCGCCGTCACCGTGCCACCTTCGCGGAACGCCGGTTTCAGGGTCGGAATCTTCTCCGGCCGGGCTTTCGGCGGCTGCTCGTCACTGCTCACCTCGCGCAACGCCTTGCCGACCTTGACCTCGACCGGGGCGATCTCAGCGGCAAAGCGGCCGTTGGCCATCGCTTGCTGAGCCCGGCTCAGCGATGCCAGCGCAAAGGCATCCTGCGCCTCACGGCTGAAGCCATAGGCCTGGGCACAGTCTTCGGCGAAGGTGCCCATCAGCCGGCCCTTGTCGTAGGCATCTTCCAGGCCGTCGAGGAACATGTGATCGAGCACCCGACCGTGGCCCATGCGGTAACCGCTGCGCGCCCGCTCCAGCAGATAGGGCGCGTTGGACATGCTTTCCATGCCGCCGGCCAGCACTATGTCGGCACTGCCGGCCAGCAATAGGTCATGCGCCAACATGCTGGCTTTCATGCCCGAACCGCACATCTTGTTGATAGTCGAACACACGGTACCGCGTGCCAGCCCGGCGCCGAGCGCCGCCTGCCGCGCGGGCGCCTGGCCCTGGCCGGCGGGCAGTACGCAGCCGAGTATCACTTCGTCGATCTCCGTCGGCTGCAGCCCGGCCCGCGCCAGCGCGGCGCGAATCGCCGTGGCGCCCAGTTCGGCAGCCGTGACGTCCTTGAAGTCACCAAGAAAGCCGCCCATCGGCGTGCGGGCGGCACTGACGATAACTACCGGATCCTGTTGATTACTCATGTCTTACCTCCTCACAACTGTCGCGAGCCGCGCGCAGTCAAACCACTAACACTAGTTGGACAGCTTTATTTAGCGGTCATGCGAATGGCGCCGTCGAGACGAATCACCTCGCCGTTGAGCATGCTGTTTTCGATGATGTGCCGCACCAGCGCGGCGTATTCGTCCGGACGGCCGAGGCGCGACGGGAATGGCACGCTGGCGCCCAGGGAGTCCTGCACCTCCTGCGGCATGCTGGTCAGCATCGGCGTGGCGAAGATGCCTGGCGCTATGCACATCACGCGGATGCCGAAGCGCGCCAGCTCGCGGGCGATCGGCAGGGTCATGCCGACCACGCCGCTTTTCGAGGCGGCATAGGCGGCCTGGCCGATCTGCCCGTCGAAAGCCGCGACCGAGGCGGTGTTGATGATCACCCCGCGCTCGCCGCCCTCGTCCGCCGGCCCCTGGGACATGGCCTCGGCGCCCAGGCGCAGCATGTTGAAGGTGCCGATCAGGTTGACCCCGACCACCCGGGCGAAGCTCTCCAGGCCATGGACGCCCTGTCGGCCTACGACCTTTTCCGCCGGCGCAATGCCCGCGCAGTTGGCCAGGCCATGTAAGGCGCCAAAACTCTCCAGGACGCAGGCGATCGCCTGGCGGCCATCGGCCTCCTGGGTGATATCGGCTTGGACGAAGCGCGCATTGCCGCCCAACTCCGCGGCACGGGCAAGCCCGGCCTCGGCATTCAGATCGGCCAGCACTACTTTGCCGCCGTTGGCGATCAACATCTGTGCCGTCGCCAGGCCCAGCCCGGAGCTGGCGCCGGTCACCAGGAATACACGGTCTTCGATACGCAAAACGCTCTCCTTAATCAATCAGTACTGGGTCGATCACGCCTGACTCACTGCGCCGCCGAGTGCGGTTCGGCTTCACGCTGTTTGGCGATTTCCTGATTACGCAGCAGGAAACGCTGAATTTTGCCGCTCGGGGTCTTCGGCAGTTCGAGCACGAACTCGACTTCCCGCGGATAGGCGTGGGCGGACAGGCGCTTGCGCACGTACTGCTGCAGTTCTTCGGCCAACTGCGGCGAGGGCAGGTACTGCGCGCCGAGCACCACGAAGGCTTTGATCAGTTCGGTGCGTTCCGGGTCCGGTTTGCCGATCACCGCGGCTTCGATCACCGCCGGATGCTCGATCAGCGCGCTCTCGACATCGAAGGGGCCAATCCGGTAGCCGGACGTGGTGATCACATCGTCCGCGCGACCGACGAAGCTGATGCTGCCGTCGTCGTTCAGCTCGACCGTGTCGCCACTCAGGTAGTAGTCGCCGACAAAGGCCTTGGTCGGCACCCCCAGATAACCGGGAAACCAGAACAGCGGCGAGTGCTTACGGTCAATGGCGAGGATGCCCGGCTCGCCTGGCGGCAATTCGCGGTTCTGCTCATCGAGTACTACGACCCTATGACCGGGCACCGAGAAGCCTGCCGCGCCGATGCGCACCGGGTGCTCCAGCGCGTGGTGGTTGCACAGCACCATGCCCGTCTCGGTCTGCCCGTAATGGTCGTGGATCGGTACGCCAAGCTGAGCGTCGAACCAGCGGATCACCTCCGGGGTGAGCGGTTCGCCGGCACTGCTGGCTACGCGCAGGCAGCCCTTGATCGACTGGGCGACCTCGGCGGCGTTGGCCAGCAGCATCCGATACGCCGTCGGCGAGCCGGCCAGATTGCTGATGGCATATTTGCGGATGATCCGGCAGGTGCTTTCGACCGTGAACGGGCCATCGTAGAAGGTGGTCGGATGCCCCATCGCCAGCGGTCCGGTCACCGCGTAGTAGAGCCCATAGGCCCAGCCCGGATCGGCGAGGTTCCAGAACGAATCTTCGGGGCGTAGGTCGATCGCATCGCGCATGTAGCCGATAAACGCGATCAGCGCCTTGAGCGGCACCGGCAAGGGTTTCGCCGGCCCGGTGGTGCCCGAGGTGAACATCATCAGGAACGGGTCTTCGGCGCTGCGCATGACCGGTTCGAACGCCGGGGAATGCCGCTCGATTTCCGCCCAGAAGCTGAAATCGCCACGGGCGATGCCCTGCCCCTTGGCGCCGCCAACTGTGACCAGGGTCGGCGGGTTGTCCACCTCATCGAGTTTCGGCCGATTCGTGCCGTCGGTGACCAACACCCGGGGGCCGGCGATCTTCACCCGGTGTTCGATGGCTTTCGGGCCGAAGGCGGTGAACAGCGGTTGATAGACCGCACCGAGGCGCCAGGTCCCGAGGATGGTGATGAGCAGCTCCGGGGTGCGCGGCAAGAGGCCCGACACGCAGTCGCCGGGGCGCACGCCTTGGCTGTGGAGGAAATTGGCGAAACGCCCGGAGAGTTCTTTCAGCTGGCTGAAGCTGTAGTTGGCGACCGAGCCGTCACGGCCCTCCCAGAACAACGCGATGCGCCCCGGCAAGGCATGCCGGTCGCAGCATTCGACACAGGCATTGAGGGCATCGAGAGAGCCCGCAAGGTCGGCGTCGGCCGTACTGGTGTAATCGAACCCAGTTGCGGCGGTAAGGTAATCGCGCATCGCTATGACTCCCCGGTTTGTTCGTATGTGGAATTAACCGGATATTCGCGCTGCGGGCCGATGGCGACAATGTCGAAAGCCACCATTGTCAGTGAGCGATTTGGACAGGCCGGAAAACTACTCAGTCCAGCTGACGGCCCATCAACAGTCCCTGGTTCGCCGCCGCCATTTCCCGCAGAAAGTTCCAGGTGGTCTTCATCCGGGCAATGTCCTTGAGCTCGATCGGCATCAACATCCAGAAGGTTCGAGTGAACTCGATCTGCTCGCCCAGCACGCGTTTCAGCCGTGGGTCCGCATCGGCGGAGAAGGACGGGAGAATGGCAATCCCGGCCCCGGCTGCGGTTGCCTGCTGCTGCGCGAGAATGCTGGTACTGCGCAGCGCGACATGGCGAGGCCGGCCGATTTCATCGAGGTAAAGCAGCTCCTTGCTGTAGAGCAAGTCTTCGATATAGCTGACGAAACCGTGCTCGCGCAGGTCATCCCGCTGGCGAATGGGCGGATGCTGCTCTAGATAGCTGGCCGAGGCATAGAGCTTGAGCACGTAATCGGTCAGCTTGGTGATGATGAACGGCCCACGTACCGGCCGCTCCAGGGTAATCACGATATCGGCCTCGTGTCGCGACAGTTGCACCATGCGCGGCACAGCCAGCAGGTCGATGCCCAGATGCGGATAACGCCGGGTGAGCACGGCCAGTTGCGGGGCCAGCATGACGCAGCCGTAGCCCTCGGTCGCACCGATCCGCACCTGGCCGGAGAGACTGTCCCCCGACCCGGCCCTCGCTTGTTCTATGGCCGAACAAGCGCTCTCCATCGCTTCTGCCTGAGGCAGCAGATTCCGCCCCGCCTCGGTCAGGCTGTAGCCCGCCGCCGCGCGGATAAACAGCTGGGCCTCCAGGCTCTTTTCCAGGGCCTGCACACGGCGCGCCACCGTGGTGTGGTCGACGCCCAGCCTGCGCGCGGCCGCCGTCAGCTTGCCCGCGCGGGAGAGTTCGAGGAAATAGCGCAGGTTATCCCAATCCATGAAGCCGACCTCGCAATTGTGCAAAAACGCAGAATAGCCCTGCATATACCCGCATTGCTACAGACAAAAACGCACTGCTAGGATCGAAGCCAAGGCGCTCAAAGCCCCCCGCGATGAGATCACCCACAGCATCTGCCCTCGAAAGGCTGGAGTCAGAATGACAGCGCAAGCAAACATCCAGAACAGCGTTCCCACCGTCAAGCTGCTGATCGGCGGCAAGCTGGTCGAATCCACCACCAGCCACTGGCGCGACGTGGTCAACCCGGCCACCCAGGAAGTGCTGGCCCGCGTGCCCTTCGCCACAACCGAAGAGATGAACGCCGCCGTGGCCAGCGCCAAGGAAGCGTTCAAGACCTGGCGCAAGACTCCCATCGGCGCCCGCGCACGGATCTTCCTCAAGTACCAGCAGCTGATCCGCGAGAACATCAAGGAGCTGGCGGCGATCCTCACCGCCGAACAAGGCAAGACCCTGCCGGACGCCGAAGGCGACGTGTTCCGCGGCCTGGAAGTGGTCGAGCACGCCGCCAGCATCGGCAACCTGCAACTCGGCGAGCTGGCCAACAACGTCGCCGGCGGCGTCGACACCTATACCCTGCTGCAGCCGCTGGGCGTGTGCGCCGGCATCACCCCGTTCAACTTCCCGGCGATGATTCCGCTGTGGATGTTCCCGATGGCCATCGCCACCGGCAACACCTTCGTCCTCAAGCCGTCCGAGCAGGATCCGATGGTGACCATGCGTCTGGCCGAACTGGCCATGGAGGCAGGGGTGCCGCCGGGCGTGCTCAACGTCATCCACGGTGGCGTCGATGCGGTCAACCTGATCTGCGATCACCCGGATATCAAGGCCGTGTCCTTCGTCGGCTCGACCAAGGTCGGCACCCACGTCTATAACCGCGCCACCCAGAACGGCAAACGCGCACAGTGCATGATGGGCGCGAAGAACCACGCCATCGTGCTGCCGGACGCGAACAAGTCGCAGACCCTGAACAACCTGCTCGGCGCCGCCTTCGGTGCCGCCGGCCAGCGCTGCATGGCGCTGCCAGTGGTGATCCTGGTCGGCGAAGCACAGAGCTGGTTGCCGGAGCTGATCGAGAAAACCAAGACCCTGAAGATCAGCGGTGGCGCCGAGCCGGGCACCGACATCGGCCCGGTGGTGTCCTGCTCGGCGCTGGATCGCATCGGCAGCCTGATCGCCAAGGGCATCGGCGAAGGCGCCACGCTGGAACTGGACGGTCGCAACCCCGAGGTGGCTGGCTACGCCCAGGGCAACTTCGTCGGCCCGACCATCTTCTCCGGCGTGACCACCGACATGAGCATCTACCGCGAAGAGATCTTCGGCCCGGTACTCTGCGTCTTGCACGCCGACACCCTGAACGATGCCATCGCGCTGATCAACGCCAATCCGAACGGTAACGGCACGGCCCTGTTCACCCGCTCCGGCGCCGCTGCACGGCACTTCCAAGAAGAAATCGACGTCGGCCAGGTCGGCATCAACGTGCCAATCCCGGTGCCGGTACCGCTGTTCTCCTTCAGCGGCTCGCGCGCATCCAAGCTCGGCGACCTTGGCCCGTACGGCAAGCAGGTGGTGCAGTTCTATACCCAGACCAAGACCGTCACCCAGCGCTGGTTCGACGAAGACGAAGTCAGCGGCGCCGTCAACACCACCATCACCCTGAAATAAGCCGCCAGGCAGGCGCCTGCCTGGCGCCTGCCTGACTCAGGAGTCTGCGTCATGCAATTTGAAACCCTGCTGCTCGACGTCCAAGGGCGTGTCGGGCTAATCACCCTCAATCGTCCCCAGGCGCTCAACGCTCTCAATGGCCAACTGATCGCCGAGCTGAACCTGGCATTAGACCGCCTGGAGAGCGACCCCGGCATCGGCTGTATGGTTCTCACCGGCTCGGCCAAGGCCTTCGCCGCCGGTGCCGATATCAAGGAAATGGCCGAGCTGTGCTATCCGCAGATCTACCTGGACGACTTCTTCGCCGCCGCCGACCGCATCGGCAACAGGCGCAAACCGCTGATCGCGGCGGTGGCCGGCTACGCCCTGGGCGGCGGTTGTGAACTGGCGCTGATGTGCGACTTCATCTACGCCGCCGACAACGCCAGGTTCGGCCAGCCGGAAATCACCCTCGGCGTACTCCCCGGGATCGGCGGCACCCAGCGTCTGACCCGTGCCCTCGGCAAGGCCAAGGCCATGGAGATGTGCCTGACCGGCCGCCAGATGGACGCCCAGGAAGCCGAGCGCGCCGGCCTGGTGGCCCGCGTACTACCCGCCGACAGCTTGCTGGAAGAAACCCTCAAGGCCGCCCATGCCATCGCGGAAAAATCCTTGCCGAGCAGCATGATGGTCAAGGAATGCATCAACCGCGTGTTCGAGGGCGGCCTGAGCGAAGGCGTGCGCTTCGAGCGCCGGCTGTTCCACTCGATATTCGCCACCGCCGACCAGAAGGAAGGCATGGCCGCCTTCATCGAGAAGCGCCCGGCGCAGTTCAAGCATCGCTGAAACCTGACAAGAACCAACACAAAAGGTATCCACCATGCATATCGGCTTTCTCGGTCTCGGCAACATGGGCGGGCCCATGGCCCAAAATCTGCTCAAGGCGGGTCACCAGCTGAGCGTATTCGACCCGGCCTCCCCGGCTATTGCCGCCCTGGTCGAACTCGGCGCCGCTGCCGCCGCCTCGCCCGCCGCCTCGCCCGCCGCCATCGCCCAGAGCGATGCCGAACTGATCATCACCATGCTGCCCGCCGCCGCCCAGGTGAAAAGCGTCTACCTGGGCGAGGACGGTCTGCTCGCCAACCTCCGTGCCGGGGTCATGCTGATCGACTGCTCGACCATCGATCCGCTCAGCGCCCGCGAAGTCGCCAAGGCTGCCGCCGAGCACGGCAACCCGATGCTCGATGCGCCGGTCTCCGGCGGCACCGGCGGCGCCACGGCCGGCACCCTGACCTTCATGGTCGGTGGCACTGCCGCCGACTTCGACCGAGCCCAGCCGATTCTCGCCGCCATGGGCAAGAACATCGTGCACTGCGGCGACTCCGGCAACGGCCAGGTGGCCAAGGTGGCGAACAACATGCTACTGGGCATCTCCATGATCGGTGTTTCCGAAGCCATGGCACTCGGCGTATCGCTGGGTATGGACGCCAAGGTGCTGGCCGGCATCATCAACACCTCAAGCGGGCGCTGCTGGAGCTCGGACACCTACAACCCCTTCCCTGACGTGCTGGAAAATGCGCCCGCCTCGCGCGGCTACAGCGGCGGCTTCGGCACCGACCTGATGCTCAAGGATCTGGGGCTAGCGACTGAATCGGCCAAGCAGGCACGCCAGCCGGTGATCCTCGGCGCCCTGGCCCAGCAGCTGTACCAGAGCTTCAGCGCCCAGGGCAACGGCGGCCTGGACTTCTCGGCGATCATCAACCTGTACCGCAAGGACGCCTGAGCATGAGCGAGATCGAGGCCCCCGTGCTGGCTGCGGTACGCAACCGCATCGGCCATCTGACCCTCAACCGTCCGGGCGAGCTGAACGCCTTGACCCTGCCGATGGTTCGTTTCCTTTGGCAGCAGTTGCAGGCCTGGGAAGCGGACCCGGCCATCCTCGCCGTGGTGCTGCGCGCCACCGGGGAGAAAGCCTTCTGTGCCGGCGGCGATATCCGCTCGCTCTACGACAGCTATGAGTCCGGCGATAACCTGCACAGCATTTTCTTCGAGGAAGAATATGCCCTCGACCACTACATCCATGACTATGAAAAACCCATCCTGGCGTTGATGGACGGTTTCGTGCTCGGCGGCGGCATGGGGCTGGTCCAGGGCGCCTCGCTGCGGGTGATCACCGAGCGCGTGAAGATGGGCATGCCGGAAGTCGGCATCGGCTACTTCCCCGATGTCGGCGGCAGTTACTTTCTCTCGCGCCTGCCGGGCGAACTGGGGCTCTACCTGGGCGTAACCGGCTCCCAGGTTAGGTCTGCCGATGCGCTTTATGCGCGCCTGGCCGACTGGTGTCTGCCCAGCGATCTGCTCCCAGAGTTCGATCGCTGCCTCGACAATATGGCCTGGACTACCCATCCCCAGGAAGCCCTGCGCACCCTGCTCGCCACCTTGGCCAGCAACAAGCTGCCAGGCGCGGCGTTCAAGGCCTTGCGCCAGGCCATCGACGAGCACTTCTCTCTCCCGGATATTCCGTCCATCCGCGCTGCACTGCTGGCAGAAACCCGCCCCGAGTTTCACGACTGGGCCGAGGCAACCGTCAAGCTGCTGGATAGCCGCTCGCCGCTGGCCATGAGCGTCACCCTGGAGCTGCTGCGCCGCGGTCGCGAGCTGCCGCTGGCCGACTGTTTCGAGCTGGAGCTGCACCTCGGTCGCCAGTGGTTCGCCAAGGGCGACATCATGGAGGGCGTGCGCGCGCTGATCATCGACAAGGACAAGACCCCGCGCTGGAATCCGCCCAGCCTGGCGGCGGTTACCGCCGAACGGGTGCACGACTTCTTTACCGGCTTCAAGCCGGCCGCCAGCAAATCCCGCCGCACGGTTTCGGCCTGAGCAGTGCCACAGAACCAGAGAGATACCCGATGCACGACCTCGAACTGAGCGAAGAACAACGCATGATCCGCGACCTGGCCCGCGATTTCGCCCGCCGCGAGATCGCGCCCAAGGCCCAGGCATGGGAAAAGGCCGGCTGGATCGACGATGCCCTGGTGGCGCAGATGGGCGAGCTGGGCCTGCTCGGCATGGTGGTGCCGGAGGAATGGGGCGGCTCCTATATCGACTACGTCGCCTATGCCCTGGCGGTGGAGGAAATCTCCGCCGGCGACGGTGCCGTCGGTGCGCTGATGAGCATCCACAACTCGGTCGGCTGCGGCCCCATCCTCAGGTACGGCACCCAGGCGCAGAAGCAAACCTGGCTGCCCGCGCTGGCCAGCGGCCAGGCGATCGGCTGCTTCTGCCTGACCGAGCCCCAGGCCGGTTCCGAAGCCCACAACCTGCGCACCCGCGCCGTGCTGCGTGACGGCCAGTGGCTGCTCAACGGCGCCAAGCAGTTCGTCAGCAACGGCAAGCGTGCCAAGCTGGCCATCGTCTTCGCCGTCACCGATCCGCAACTGGGCAAGAAGGGCCTCTCGGCCTTCCTGGTACCGACCGACACCCCCGGCTTCGTGGTCGACCGCAGCGAACACAAGATGGGCATCCGCGCCTCCGACACCTGTGCGGTGACCCTGAGCGATTGCGTGATCCCGGAGGAAAACCTGCTCGGTTCACGCGGCAAGGGCCTGGCCATCGCCCTGTCCAACCTCGAGGGCGGCCGCATCGGTATCGCGGCCCAAGCGCTGGGCATAGCCCGCGCGGCCTTCGAAGCGGCGCTGACCTATGCCCGGGAGCGGGTGCAGTTCGGTCAACCGATCATCGAGCACCAGAGCATCGCCAACCTGCTCGCCGACATGCACACCCAGCTCAATGCCGCGCGCCTGCTGATCCTGCATGCGGCACGCCTGAAGAGCGCCGGACACCCCTGCCTGTCGGAAGCCTCGCAGGCCAAGCTGTTCGCCTCGGAAATGGCCGAGCGCGTGTGCTCCAAGGCCATGCAGATCCACGGCGGCTACGGCTATCTGGAGGACTACCCGGTGGAGCGTTATTACCGCGACGCACGCATCACCCAGATCTACGAGGGCTCCAGCGAGATCCAGCGCCTGCTGATCGCCCGCGAGCTGGCCCATTATCCGCTGTAAGCCCTTTTGAGCAGGTATCCATCGCGGTTCTGCTCTTTTTTATTGATAAAGAGCCACCCCATGAAGCCTCACTAGTGTGCTGTCTCGCAATAATCATTGCTCAAGCGGCTGCGGCTGGCCTGTGTAGGGTGCGCCGTGCGCACCACTGACACCGGGTGCCTGGTGCGCACGGCGCACCCTACGAGCCGGTGTCATCGAAACAATAATTCTGAGACAGCACACTAGCGTTATGTTTTTCATTGGTCGAGCCGTTACTCAATACGGGGTTACGTCGTGGCCGGCAGGTTCTTGAGCGGCAGGGACAACACTAAGTCATCGACGCAGTTCACGAATCCTCCGCGGCTGGGGGCTCATACAGGGGACAGGGTTTTGCGCTATTCTCGATTGGACTACTAAGGAGGTGGGCTATGACTAGCGCATTTTCGATTCATCCGTCGGTCGACAACGGCATCCAAGCGGGCGCAGACAACTTCGCTGGCGGGACCCTCGTCTGTCGCTGCGCTCAGGACCCTGTCCGGGTGCGGGTCGATTCGCAATCGGCCCACAACCACGCCTGCGGCTGCACCAAGTGCTGGAAGCCGAAGGGTGCACTTTTCTCCGTAGTGGCGGTGGTGCCGCGCGACAAGCTCAGGGTCACCGAGCATGCCGAGAAGCTTGCAGTGGTCGATCCCAAGGCCACCATCCAGCGGCACGCCTGCACCAAGTGCGGCGTGCACATGTACGGCCGGATCGAGAACACCGGGCATCCCTTCTACGGGCTCGACTTCATCCACGCCGAGCTGTCGTCGGAGCCGGGATGGTCCGCGCCGCAATTCGCCGCGTTCGTCTCCTCGATCATCGAATCGGGCGCGGATCCGGCCATCATGGGCGCTGTGCGTGCCCGGCTGAAGGCACTAGGCCTGGAGCCTTATGACTGCCTGTCGCCAGTGCTGATGGATGCCATCGCGACGCACGCTGCCAAGGCCTCTGGCATGCTGAAGTGAAGCGGGCTCAGAGCCATTTGCGAGCGTAAGTCGCTCTGACCCTTTTGTCCCTTGGGGGCTCGCACCGAGCGGCTCTCCGACATCACTGATTTATTTTTCATCTTTCAGGCTGGAGAGACTGAGCATCATTGGCAACTGAGCAGCTCACCACTGGCAGGAGTTGGCCCTTATCGGCCATTCACACAAGCCGGTGGACAAGAACAGCGTTGTCCATGTATCGACTCATCCCGGTTTGCCAGCGAAATGTACTTCCAACGAACCTAGGGTAGCTATTGCTTGTCTCGGGAACTTCCGCTTACGAAAAGCAACGTGAGCCCAGAACAGCGAAAGCGGTTGGTTAATGCTAAGTGCAGTTTATTCTCAGGTTTAGGGTGCCGGCAGAATAGGTTAATTAGTTTCCGAAAATCACTTTTATTGGCCCATTTAGAGAGATTGTATTTGGAGACCGTGAAATGGATTTTTTCAAAAGTGAAAGCGCCGCAAAGCAAAATATGCTCGCCAGCCCAAATAATTCGAGCTCGAAAAAATGGCACCGTATGTATTTTTTCCTTGCGGGTTTCGACGTGCTGGTTGTTGTGCTGGGCGTGCTCTTGAATCACCAGATTGTCGACACTTATCACCGTTCCATCAAGGCAAACCAGTCGTGGGTCCAACAGCTGTCGAGCTATTCAACGCTGGGCAGCTTGGCCTCCGAAGTCAATGCACCGGGCAACAATGTGTTCGATACACATGAGGTCGAAGCCGAATCACGGAACATGAGTGAAGCGCTGCGTGCCTTCAACGAGCATTTGGCAATGGCCAAAGAACAGCTACAAGCTCGGATCGCTAATCAAGTTGAGCGCAGTGCAGACATCCAAACCTTCACTCTTGCATTGAAGGATGAGGTGGATGCAGTCGACGTTGCGATGGTGAAAATGGTCGATGAGGCCTTGCTGATATTTTCTTACTTCAGGGAGGGCCAGTCGGACAATGCCGGCAAGCGCATGGCAACAATGGACAGGAAGTATGCCAAGTTGCTCGCCTCACTCGCTACTGTGCGGGAGCGCGTCGGCCTAATTCAAGGCAAGCTTCTAGAGGAGGAGCTGGAATCGGTCGAGGTACTGCGCCGGGTCGAGTATGGAATCATGGCGTTCGTGCTGCTAATGGTCAGTGCGGCCGTTACTTACGGGCGCAAGATCAAGCGCGAAATGGAGTCGCATGCAGCCGAAAGGGAGGGCTACCTTGTAGAGCTGAGCGAAAGCGAGAAGCAGTTCCGCCAGCAAGCATCGTTGCTGGACAAGGCCCAGGATGCCATTGTCGTTCACGGGATGGATCACCGCATTTTGTACTGGAACAAGAGTGCCGAGCGTCTCTACGGCTTGTCAAAGGAAGAGGCACTCGGCAAATCGGCACAGGAGTTAATCTACCAAGGCCATAGCGCTTTCAATCTGGCCACTAATAGCTTGATAGAAACTGGCGATTGGGCTGGTGAGGTCACGCTTCGACGCCAGGATGGCTGCACCATCACGCTTGAAAGCCACCGAACTCTAGTGAGAGACGACCGTGGCCAACCGCAGTCTGTTCTGTCGATTAACACCGACATCACCCACCGCAAGTCAGCAGAGCAAGAGGTCACGCGTTTGGCCTTCTACGATCAGTTGACCGGGCTGGCCAACAGGCGACTTATGTTGGACCGATTACAGCACGCGCTGGCGGGCAGCGCCCGCAGTCTACATACGAGCGCGGTAATACTTATTGATCTAGATAACTTCAAGGCGCTGAACGACACACTGGGGCATGACAGAGGCGACATGTTGCTGCGGCAAGTTGCTCTGCGTCTCTCCGGCTGCATACGCGAGAGCGACACCGTGGCCCGCCTGGGCGGAGACGAATTCGTGGTCTTGCTGGAAGATCTTAATGAGAACCCTCCAGAAGCAGCTGTCCAGGCCAAGGCTATCGGCGAGAAAATTCTCAGTTCGCTCAACATTTCCTACCAACTGGATGGTTATGAGCACCACAGCACCCCCAGCGTCGGCATTGCCCTGTTTCAGGGTCAGCTAAACACTGTGGACGATATTATGAAACGCGCTGACCTGGCGATGTATCGCGCCAAGGCGGCGGGCCGTAATACCATGCGTTTCTTCGATCCGGAAATGCAGGCGGTTGCCACGGCACGCGTCAGACTGGAAGCAGACTTACGCCAAGGCTTGCAGAGAAAGGAATTCCTGCTTCATTTCCAGCCGCAGTTGAATAATGGAGGCTGCATCATAGGGGCAGAGGCGCTTGTGCGCTGGCAGCATCCTGAACGCGGAACCGTATCGCCAGTTGAGTTCATTCCAGTGGCGGAGGAAACAGGGCTGATTCTGCCGTTAGGCCGTTGGGTGCTGGAAACTGCTTGTGCTCAGTTGGTAGCTTGGGCAAAACATCCAGAAACCGCCCGGCTGAGCATGGCAGTGAATGTCAGCGCCCGTCAGTTTCACCATCCGGACTTCGTTGAGGAAGTGCTCTCAGTACTGAAATACACCGGTGCCGATCCAGAGAAGTTGAAACTGGAGCTGACCGAAGGCTTGCTGATAGAGGATGTAGAAAATACCGTCGCCAAAATGGTCGAATTGAAAGAGAACGGCATAGGCCTCTCCTTAGACGATTTCGGAACCGGCTACTCGTCGCTGTCTTACCTGAAGAGCCTTCCGTTAGATGAACTTAAAATCGACCAGTCCTTCGTCAGGGATGTGCTGATTGATCCTAACGATGCTGCCATCGCCTGCGCGATTGTAAGCTTGAGCCAGAGTTTGGGTCTTGCGGTGATTGCAGAAGGTGTGGAGACAGAGGCTCAGCGCACCTTTCTGGTCAATCATGGCTGCCAGGCCTTCCAAGGCTATCTGTTTTCCCCAGCACTGCCAGCCGAACAATTTAAGGAATTTGTTCACGAAAGATTAATAGCCGAGCGCTGATTTCAGGGGGGATTACCCGGGGAGCTAAATAGCCGCCGCCCGGGCTCCAGAGCCGCTGGACGGCGGGCAGGAATACGGCAGGGGTTAATCGCGATTCAGGGCGAGTGGGCTGCTCAGGACGAGTCCGAGGGCATGATCGCGCGGTACTGACCTGGGGTGGAGCCGGTCCACTTCTTGAACGCCTTGTAAAAGGCGCTGGTATCGGCAAAACCCAACTCGAAAGCCAGGTCGCTGAAGTTGCCATCGCCGTTGTCCAGCCGGGCGATGGCCAGATCGCGGCGGACCTGATCCTTCAGCGACTGATAGGACTGCCCTTCCAACGCCAGCTTGCGCCGCAGGGTCGAGGCGGCCATGAAGAAGTGCCCGGCCAGCGCCTCGAAATCCGGCCAGCGCTCGGGCTTGATGCTGCGCAGATAGGCTTTGATGCGGGCCGCCAGACTCTGCGGGTCGCGGTACTTGACCAGGATGTTCGCCGGCGCGCCGGCGAGAAAACCCCGCAGCTCCTGCTGGCTGCGGCGCACCGGCAGATCCAGCCATTCGGCCTTGAACAGCAGGCGACTCTGGCGCCGGGAGAAGCGCAGATTGTCGGTGAACATCACCCGGTAGTCTTCGAGGTAGTCCGGCGCCGTGCAGCGCAGGTCGAGCGCCAGAATCGGGATGCGCCGCCCCGTCAGCCAGCAGGCCAGCCCGTGCACTATCATCCACAGGGTGAAGTAGGCGAAGGCCCGGCACTGCGACTCGGCCGGCTCGCGCAGGCTGATTTCCGCCAACCCGCCCTTGCGCGTCAGCAGCGGTTGCAGGTCATCGAACACCAGCGAGAGAAAGCGCAGCGCAGCGTTCAGCGCCCCTTCGAGCATCGGTTCGTGCAGGGCCGTGCGGCACATGAAGGCGAAGCTGCCGACCTTCATCCGCCGCGCGTTCATGCCGAAGAACTCATCGTCCATGGCTTGGGCGATCAACAGCCAGAGCCGCGAGTAAGCCACGGACGAAACCCGCCCATAGGGTTTCGTCAGCAGCTCGGGAGCAATCCCCGCCTGGGTCAGCAGGGGCAGTTCGTCGCCCCCCCGCCGGCGCAGCTCAAGCAAGGCTTCATTGACCTGTTTGACGGAGATGGTGCCTTTTTCGACGCTCATGGTGACGGGGCTGCTTAGCGGTTGCGGGCCAGCGCGCAGCCGCTGCGGCTGCCGCAAAGCGCTAGTCTGCACTGGGTATCCTGTCGCCACCAGCCGTCCTCACCGATGATTGCTGACTTGCCGTTGTGAAGCAGCCTCGCTCAGTTCCTCGATGCTTATTTCGCGCATGCGGAACTTCTGGATCTTGCCGGTCACTGTCATCGGGAAGGCCTCGACGAACTTGAAATGGCGCGGCGTCTTGAAGTGCGCGATGCGCTCCTTGCACCAGCCGCGCAGCTCCTCTTCGCTGGCACTCTGGCCGGGGTGGAACTTGATCCAGGCGACGACTTCCTCGCCGTATTTCTGGTCGGGAATGCCGATCACCTGCACATCGGCTACCGCCGGATGGGTGAAGAAGAACTCCTCCAACTCGCGCGGGTAAATGTTTTCGCCGCCGCGAATGATCATGTCCTTGCTGCGCCCGACTATGCACACATAGCCCCGTTCGTTCATCACCGCGAGGTCGCCGCTGTGCATCCAGCCGTCCTTATCTATGGCCTCGGCGGTGGCCTGCGGATTGCCCCAATAGCCGATCATCACGCTGTAACCACGGGTGCAGAGTTCGCCGATCTGGCCATGGGCGACTAGATTGCCCGCCTCGTCGACTATCTTGCTTTGCAGTTGTGGCTGGGTGCGGCCGACCGTGGTCACCCGCACTTCCAGTTCGTCATCGGCGCTGGTTTGCAGGGAGACGGGGCTGGTTTCGGTCATGCCATAGGCGATCTGCACTTCACTCATGTGCATGTCGTCGATCACCCGCCGCATCACCTCGACCGGGCACGTAGCGCCGGCCATGATCCCGGTGCGCAAACTGGATAGGTCGAATGCGCTGCGTTGCGGATGGTCCAGTTCGGCAATGAACATGGTCGGCACGCCATACAAGGCGGTGGCCTTCTCTTCCGCCACCGCCGCCAGGGTGGCCAACGGATCGAACGCATCGCCTGGGTAGATCATGGTGGAGCCGTGGGTCAGGCAGCCGAGGTTGCCCATCACCATGCCGAAACAATGGTACAGCGGCACTGGAATCACCAGGCGGTCGTGCTCGGTCAGCCCCAGGCTCTCGCCAACCATGTAGCCGTTGTTGAGGATGTTATGGTGGCTGAGCGTGGCGCCCTTGGGGAAACCGGTGGTGCCGGAGGTGTACTGGATATTGATCGGTTGATCGAAGTGCAGCTCGCTCTGGCGCGCCAGCAATTGTTCGTGCGACACGGTCGCAGCGAGCAGGCTCAGCTCCGACCAGCACAAGAAGCCTGAGGGCGGTTCAGCCGCCAGGCTCACCACCCCACGAAACTCCGGCAGCCGCTCGCTGCGCAACTCACCCGGCAGATACTGCGCGAGTTCGGGCAGGAGCCCGGTGAGCATGGCGTGGTAATCCGAGGTTTTGAAGGCACTGGCACAAATCAGCCATTGGCAACCGGACTGCTTGAGGGCGTACTCCAACTCACTGCTGCGGTAGGCCGGATTGATAGTGACCAGAACCACGCCAACCTTGGCGCTGGCGAACTGCGTGATGCACCACTCCACGCAGTTGGGCGCCCAGATACCCAGGCGGTCTCCGGGTTCGAGCCCGAGCGCCAACAAAGCCCGTGCGTGGCGGTCGACCAGTTCGGCCAGTTGCGCCCAGCTGTAGCGTTGCCCTTGATGACGCACCACCAGCGCTTCGCGCTCGGCAAAGCGCGCGACGGTGCGATCGAAAGCCTCGCCTATGGTCATGGCCAACAGGGCTTTGTCCTGCCGACCTTGGGTATAACTCAGTCCAGACATCGTGATTCCACTTTTGTATTTATTAGGTGTTTGTATTTAATAGATGAATGCAAGCGCCTGTTCTGCACTGACTAGAGGCGCCGCGATCATGCCGGCGCCGCAGGTTTAACGGGTGAAGATTTGCGAAGTGGCGATCGCCATGTCGCCGCCAGGCAACTTGATATTAGTCAGCTTCTTCAACGAGTCGGCGTCATACACCGCCACATCATTGAAGGTGCCAGTCAGATAGACCTTGCTCCCCGACTTGTTCAGCGCAACGCAGTAGTAGGAGTGATCCAGCTCACCTACTTCCAGCAGTTTCTTCTGCTTGATGTCGTACTTGGTCAGGCGGTTGAGCACACCGTAGATCAGGTTCGGGTCCTTCGGTGAGCGCATGGCGGTGAAGTAGATCTCCGTCAGCGGCGCAAAATCCACGGTCTCGCTCTTGCCGGTGGCCAGGTCGATATTGAAGAAGCCATAGACGAACTCGGCAGTCGCCATGTCCTGCTTCTCATCCTTGAACTTGGCCGCGGTGTAGAGAATGCTGAAGTCCCGCGTAGGTGGCTGCTGCGCCCAGGCGTAGAGCACATCCGGCGGGCTGTAGAGCGGGCGCTTCCAGTTACGGCTGGGCACTGCCACGCCGACCTTGCCGGTGTTCACATCGACCTTGTAGATGTCGGCGCCGGCCATATACAGCGTGCCGTCATCACCGGTTTGCATCACCGTCACCTGGCGCGGTGCCGGGAAGCTGCGCAGCGGTTTGGCCGCCAGCCCGCCATCGGCGGCATAGACCTGCAGCCGCGGTGCTTGCACCTCATAGTGGTCGAGCCCCAACTGGGTCGGGTTGACGACGCTGTAGATCTCCTTGCCATCCGGGCTGATGGCGATCGAGAACAGCGCCCGCGCACGTTCGCCGGGCTTCTGCGCCAGGGCGGCATGGAACACCAGCTTGCAGCTGTCCAGATCGACGCCGTAGATGTCCCCGTAGTGGTTGTTGAGGATGTAAGCGGTCTTATGGTCCGGAGCGATCTGCGCGGTACCCGGGCCGAAGGCATCCGGCAGGGTGCAGGTTTTATACAGCTTGTCGGTCTGGGTATCGACCAGGTGCAGGTTGTTCGGGTAGTTGCCCACGACCATGTATTCGTGGCCTGACTGCAGGGCGGGGCCGGTTTCGGCCAACGCCGCCACGGACCAGGAAGTGACCAGCGCGGCTAATGCGGCAGCGATGGTGCCGGAGTGCTTGAACGACATAGCGGAATTCCTCTTCTTGTTCTGGGCCGACTAGTTCTTGACCGACTACTTGTCTTTCGGGAATACGGTGTCAAGGTTGCGCCAGCTCTCATTGGAGCTGATCGCATCCTTGTTCCAGTCCGGGTAGGTGCTCATCATGTCCGGCACCTGGGCGGGCCACCAGCAAGGGTCGGAGCAACCATACAAGTCGGCTTCCATCGGCTGGCAGAGCGAGCTGACGCCACCGAAGGCATCGATTTCCCAACCCGGGTCGGTGGTCGAGGCACAGCCAACCACGGTGCTCATCGCCAGCACCTCCTCGATACGGTCTTCCTGGGCGGCCTGTTGCAATTTTTGTGCTTTGTTATTGATCGGCTTCAGATGCTTCATCTCATTTCGCCTTCCGCGGAGTGATATAGCTGCTGATGAAGGCCGGGTTGCCGGCCATGATGCGGCTGTAGACTTCGATGCCGAAGTCCACCCAGTCGCGCATCAGATCGCAGTAGTGATAGGTCGGGTGGGTTGGGTCGCCGTAGCGCGCGTAGCTCTCGTGGTAGCAACCGCCGGAACACAGGTTGCGGATGCGGCAGCTTTCGCAGCCGGTGTCGGTCCGGTCCAGACGCTTGGAGAGGAAGTCGCCCAGTTCCACCTGTTTTACCCCCTCATGGACGTTGCCGAAGGTCGGCAGGTCCGAGCCGGTAAAACGGTGGCAGAGGTTCAGCTCACCCTTGTGGTCGACCGCCAGCATCTTCAGCCCGGCACCGCATGGCAGCGCCTTCTTGTGGCCTTCGTGGATGTCGGTGATCAGCTGGTGGAGGTTGGAAAAGCCGATGTTGCGGTGCTCCAGCGCGGCCTCCAGATAACGCCGGCCGAGCGCCTTCATATTGGCGAAGACCTCGACCAGCTCTTCGGACGTGAGGTTGAAGTCGCTGAGGTCGCCCGAGGTCACCGGGGCAAAGCCGACTTCGGCAAACCCCAACTCATTGAACAGGTGATCCCAGATGTGCTCGACGTCGGTGATGCCCCGCGTCAGGGTCACCCGGGCGCCAACCGGCCGACTGTCGTAGCGCGCCAGGAGCATCTCGGCTTTTTTCCTGACCACCTCATAGGTGCCCTGCCCGCCCACCGTGATGCGGTTGCGGTCATGCACGGTCTTCGGCCCATCGATGCTGATGGACAGACCGAAACGGTGACGATTCAGGTAGTCGGCCACTTCTTCGGTCAGCAAGGTGGCGTTGGTGGTCATGACGAACTCGACAAACTTACCCAGCTCGGCGAAGCGCTGCTCGCAGTAGTCGACCATCTGTTCGATCAGCTTGCGGTTGCTCAGCGGCTCGCCGCCGAAGAACACCACGGTGTAGCGTTGCTCGTCCGGCGACTCCTTGAGCAGCATCTCCACCGAGGCGATGGCGGTGTCCAGCTGCATCTTCTTGCCGGCAGACGGCTTGTCCAGGTCTTCCTTGTAGCAATAGGTGCAGCTCAGGTTGCAGCCGGTGTTGACGTTCAGCACCAGGGTATTCAAGGCAATACGTTCAACACGTTTGGCGGTGATGTCCGGCGTCAGCGGCGAGCCGTCGCTGACCACCTCCAGCGCCATCAGGTCGCGCAGCGTTTCGTTCACCTCGGCATCGGCAAACCGCCCGGCCAGCCGTTGCACCAGCTCAGCCGAGGAGCAACCCTGCTCACGCAGTGCATCGATAATGCCGCCCGTCAGCTCATCCGTCTGAAACAGCGAACTGCTGGGAATGTGGAACAACATGCGCTCTGCATCGACCTTCACTTCGTGCAGATTGCGTTCCACCAAATTCAAAATTGCGCCCATTACAACCTCCGAGAATCGTCTCAATCCAGCCGTTCAGGCCTGAGCGGGCGGCGCCCGCCCAGGTGCTGCGCGCTCAAGGGATGGGTGGGTTGTTCCAGCGTTGCACGGTCACGATCATCTGGCCTTCACCCTTGAGGGACTGCTCGCCTTCGGTGACTGCGGCTATGACCTTGAGATTGCCGGCGTTGTTGGTGGACATCTTGCGTGCCGGGTTCGGCCCGGCGCCAGCAGGGGTGAAGACGCCATCCTCGGCGCTCATCACACCGGCGAACTTGACGTCCTGGTCTTCGGCCGCGCGCTCATCGAAGGGCGCCACAGACCAGGTGGCCGGCACGAAACCGATGCGGTAGGCCTTGCCGTCGGCACCCTGGCCCCAGGCCTCGGCCTCGAAGCGACCTTGCACCTTGGGCGTCGAACCGCCGTTGTCGCCGACCCGCGCCACGGAGAACGCCGGCACCACTTTGACTTCACTGATCTGCTGGTACACCGCCAGGTTCACGCCCTTCAGCGCACCCAGGCTGACCACCCGCACGCCGACCGGCGCATCGCCGGCGGCCTTGACCTTGACCCGCACGCGCTCCGGGGTCTGCTCCAGCACCGAGACCAGCTCGACCCCTTCACCGAACACCGGCTTACCGCTCAAGCCAGTGCCGACCAAAGTCAGTTCGGTTTCGCTACCGGCCTTGAGATACTCCGGCTGTACCGAGAGCAGGCGCGCCGTGCCTTGTTTGGCGGCGACGAAGTCCAGGCCGCGCTCATCGTGCTCGGTCTCGAACATCCGCCCGCGGATTTCCCCGCCATTGGCGGCGAGCACCTGGCGCATGGCGACGCCGTCGACCTTGAGGTTGGCGCGCCACTCGTAGCCGTTGAACAGCACGGCCGAACCACTGCCAGCAAAGGCTTTGCCGTCGGCGTACTGGCCCTCGAGGCTGACCTTGAATTCATCCTTGCCGCTGACCGTGACGCTCATCAGGCCGCGTACATCGCCCTTGCTCGGCAGGTGGCCACTGAAGCTCCACCCGCCGGCCAATTTCGCCGCATCCGGGCGCTGTTGCTGCCAGTCGGCCCAGGCCTGGCTGTCCAGCGGGTATTTTTTGGCCAGCTCAGGCACCACCTCTTTGAGCGCAACATCCAGCCAGTCGCGGTCGCGGGCCATCATCTGGTACTCAAGCGACGGCCACTGCCCCAGGTGGAAATTGACCAGGTGTTCCCATTCTTTGGCCGGACGACGCTGCAGGGCCACCCGCGCACCGGAGTGGCAGCGCGCGCACATCTGGGTGAATTTTTCGTCGAACTGCTCGACGCTGTTCAGCCGGCGCTCCAAGGCGTAACGCACGCCATCGGTTTCGCTGGGTGCCAAGCCTTGCTTGTCGGCGAGGTATTTCACCAGGGAGCGGCGATCCTCGTCGTTGATCTGCAGGCCATGCATGATCTGCATCCGCGCGATGCTCATCAGCCAGCCCTCGGGCGTTTTACGCTGATGACTGATGCGGCTCAGGTCCTTGTCACCTTCCGGGATGTGACACCCCTGACAGGTCTCTTTGAGGATGGTGGCACCATCCCTTGCAGCCATGGCCTGGGGCGATTGCAACGCCGCACCAATAGCCAGCGTTAGCGTTCCGACGCTCAGGTAATGCCGGAGTAGTGTCATCTTCAAAATCAGACCTCCACGGTTTTTTCTTATGATTGGCGCCACTGCCCAGCTACATAGGAGTGCGACTGTCATGGCAAATACACATTGCATGCCAGCGTTTATAAAACTCTTATAAATCAGCTGGATGAGCGATTTTAATGACGATATTCAGGTCTAGGATTCGGGCGCCCGGCGTTTAAATTCGCGACAGCTGTACAACTCTGCGACAGAAGCTCGCGCAGCACCTGGAAACTGCCATGGCGGCCTGTTCCAGGGCTGTCTCAAGCCGTCTCAAACTGTTACAGCCGAGCTTGCCGTTCGCGCCCTAAAATCTAGTTAAAGACCTTTAATTTCAATAACCTATTTAAACAACCCGGGGTTGGCATGACGGTTGCGAAAGAGCCCTCACCCAAGAGCACTAACCGAGGCTGATTCCATGAGTTCTTCCCTGCCCCTTAACCCGCCCCTTAACCCGAGAACGCTCGAGTTCATTCAGCGTAGGCAAAGAATGTTGCTCGGCGAGCAATGGCTCGATGCCGCCAGCGGCGCGACCATGAGCGTGCGCAACCCGGCTACCGGTGAAGTGCTGAGTGAGGTGCCCCGCGCCTCCAAGGCCGACGTCGACAACGCCGTGCAGGCTGCCCGCCAGGCCTTCGACGATTCGCCCTGGAGCCGCATGCGCCCACGGGAACGGCAGAACCTGCTGTGGCGCCTGGCCGAGCTGATGGAGCGCGACGCCGAGGTGCTGGCCGAGATCGAGTGCCTGAACAACGGCAAAAGCGCGCAAGTGGCCCGGCTGATGGACGTGCAGCTGTCCATCGACTTTCTGCGTTATATGGCCGGTTGGGCCACCAAGATCGAGGGTTCCTGCGTCGAGGTGTCGATGCCGCTAATGCCGGATGATCAGTTCCATGGCTTTATCCGCCGCGAAGCCATAGGCGTGGTCGGCGCCATAGTCGCCTGGAACTTCCCACTGCTGCTGGCCTGCTGGAAGCTCGGTCCGGCGCTGGCGACCGGTTGCACCCTGGTGCTCAAACCGGCGGACGAAACCCCGCTGTCGGCCCTGAAGCTCGCCGAACTGGTACTCGAAGCCGGCTACCCGGCGGGCGTCTTCAACGTGGTCACCGGCACCGGAATCGAGGCCGGTGCGGCGCTCAGCCACAACCCGGATGTCGACAAGCTGACCTTCACCGGCTCCACCGAAGTCGGCAAGCAGATAGGCCGGGCGGCCATGGACAACATGACCCGCGTCACCCTGGAGCTGGGCGGCAAGTCGCCGACCATCGTCATGGCCGATGCCGACCTGCAACAGGCGGCCGCCGGTGCGGCCAGCGCCATCTTCTTCAACCAGGGCCAGGTCTGCTGCGCCGGCTCGCGCCTGTACGTACAGCGCAAGCACTTCGACAAGGTGATCGCCGACATCGCCGACATCGCCAACGCCATGAAGCTCGGTAACGGCCTGGATCCGAGCGTGGCCATGGGCCCGCTGATTTCGGCGCGCCAGCAGGAACGCGTGTATGGCTACATCGAGCGCGGCCGCGAGCTGGGCGCCACCATCGCCTGCGGCGGCGAGCAATTCGGCCCCGGCTACTTCGTCAAGCCGACGGTGCTGGTCGATGTCGATCAACGCGGCCCGCTGGTGCAGGAGGAGATCTTCGGCCCGGTGCTGGTGGCGATGCCCTTCGACGACATCGAGGAGGCGATCCGCCTGGCCAACGACAACCGCTACGGTCTGGGCGCCAGCATCTGGTCGAACGACCTCGCGGCGGTCCACCGGATGATCCCGCGGATCAAATCCGGCTCGGTCTGGGTCAACTGCCACAGCGCCCTGGACCCGGCCCTGCCCTTCGGCGGTTACAAGATGTCCGGCGTCGGCCGCGAGATGGGCGCGGCGGCCATCGAGCACTACACCGAGCTGAAGTCGGTATTGATCAAGCTCTGAAGCCGATCAGTCCCCAGTCTGCAGGCTGGGGTTAGCCCACCCGCACAGACATCTCCCGCCGCACTCCTTCTGCTCATGACTTCGGCCACCGCAACGGTGGCCGAAATATCGCGCCCATTCACCGGCAGCGTGCCAATAAGAGCGTCGCACTAGCCGCAGCAGAACCTGCATAAACCTTCCCGCAGACCGAGCTAACCACTAGCGCGGACTTTCCGGCGTCGTTATAGATCAACTCATCCCCATATAAAAGCTGACCGCAGAGACAGGAAATAAATATGTATACAAATAATTAGCCAATCATGGGTGCCAATAAGCGCAGCGCAGTAGCCGCAACAGAGCTTGCATAAGCCTCCCCGCAGACCGAGCTAACCAATAGCGCGGACTTTCCGGCGTCGTTCTGTAGCGGTGCATCCTCAGGAAAAACTTGACTCAAAAGACAAGTTAATTTGTATACAAATAATTAGACAATCATTGTATTGATTGTCTACATTGGGCGCGCAAAACAATAACGAGAGGAGTTCGACATGAATACATCGCCTGCTAGAACATCTGCAGAACAACGTCCTGAGGACGAAAAACTGAGTGTTGGCGCCAACTTGGCCTACGGCCTGCAGCACGTCTTGACCATGTACGGCGGCATTGTCGCGGTGCCTCTGATCATCGGTCAGGCGGCCGGGCTGTCACCCAGCGAGATCGGCATGCTGATTACCGCGTCGCTATTCGTCGGCGGCTTGGCGACGTTATTGCAGACCCTCGGCCTGCCCTTCTTCGGTTGTCAGTTGCCGCTGGTGCAAGGCGTGTCCTTCGCGGGTGTCGCCACCATGATCGCCATAGTCACCACCGGGGGTGGTCTCCCGGCGGTGCTTGGCGCGGTGATAGTCGCGTCGCTGATCGGCTTTTTAGTGACACCGATCTTTTCCAGGATCATCAAGTTCTTCCCGGATTTGGTGACGGGAATAGTGATCACCACCATTGGCCTGACGCTGATGCCAGTCGCGGCGTTCTGGGCCATGGGCGGCAACCCGACAGCCGAAAATTTTGGCAGCATGGGCAATATCGGTCTGGCCGCTTTTACCCTGGCCATAGTGCTGCTGCTGAGCAAACTGGGTAACGCGACTATTTCGCGCCTGTCGATCCTGCTGGCAATGGTCATCGGCACCCTGACCGCCCTGTTCTTGGGCATGACCGATTTCTCCCAAGTCAGCACCGGCCCGATGCTGGCCTTCCCTACGCCTTTCCATTTTGGCATGCCGACTTTTGAAGTGGCGGCCATCGTTTCCATGCTGATAGTCATCATGGTGACCATGGTCGAAACCTCGGCGGACATCCTCGCGGTCGGTGACATCATCGAGACCAAGGTGGACTCCAAGCGTCTTGGCAACGGCCTGCGCGCCGACATGATTTCCAGCATGTTCGCGCCTATCTTCGGCTCCTTCACCCAGAGCGCCTTCGCCCAGAACGTCGGTTTGGTTGCCGTCACCGGCGTCAAGAGCCGTTATGTAGTGGCCTCTGCGGGTCTAATTCTAGTGACCCTGGGCTTATTGCCGGTGATGGGCCGCATCGTCGCCGCCGTGCCTGCTTCGGTCCTCGGTGGTGCGGGGATCGTCTTGTTCGGCACCGTGGCCGCCAGCGGCATCCGTACCCTGTCCAAGGTCGACTACCGCAACAACATGAACCTGATCATAGTCGCGACCTCAATCGGCTTCGGCATGATCCCGATCGCCGCGCCGAAATTCTATGAGCATTTCCCTAGCTGGTTCGCCACCATCTTCCACTCCGGCATCAGCTCGGCGGCGATCATGGCGATCCTCTTGAATCTGCTGTTCAACCACTTCCGCGCCGGCAACTCGGAGCAGCAGTCGGTGTTCGTCGCGGCCGACGCCGTGCTGAATGAAGATGATCGCTTCGTTGATGGCAAGCTCTTTGATAGCAAAGCGGTGAAAACACCGGTAGCTGACCACCACTAAGCTGCAACTGCATGGCAAGCCGCTTCCGCCCCCTTCAGGTGTAGGAAGTGGCTTGTTCGTTACTCGACTAAGACCTGCAAGATGGGCCTTAGCCCACCCGACTCTAGGCCTGGCGATAACCCTGAGCCCGCAGCCAGCCGTAGACCATCCGCTGTTGCGCCACGGCCAGCGGTGCCAGCACCTCGGCGAGCGGCGCGGACTGTAGCGCCCGCACTATCGGCGCCAGCTCTATCCCCTGCAGATGCCAGATCCCCAGCGGCTGATCCGCGGTTATCACCACCTCCACCTCATCGATCAGCTCGCCATGGATCACCGGCGCCCGCGCCACCCGCAGGCTCGCGTAATCCGCCGGCTGGTGCAGCGGCAGGTCATCCGGCCAGTTGCGCCGACTCTGCCAGAACGGCCGCGCGGCCCACCGCTGTTCCATGGCGTAAAAATCCCGGCCGATTCGGGCGAAGCGCAGAAACAGCTGCTCCACCCGCTGCTGATGAAACTGCCGCGCCAATGCAGCCCGCTCGGGCCTTTGCAGCAGCGTGTTGATCACCGCAGGCGCCTGCAGGGACGACGACAGCGACTGGAAGATGCCATTACCCGAGAGCGGATCGACGGCCATCGCCGCATCACCGACGCGCAGCCAGTTATCACCGGAGGTTTGCAGGCACAGCGTGGCCGTGCTGCTGCGCGCGTGCAGCGCAGTCGGTTGCAACGCCGGCGCACCGAACAGCTCCCGCACCAAGGCCGATTGCGCCCGCTGTGCCGCGCAGAATTCCGCCAGTTTGGACTTTTCCGGCAAGTCGGCGCTGGCCACATCGAGGGTCAGCTGCCAGAAACAACGGCCATCGCCCAGGCGCGCCATCCAGGCCCAGCCATCGGCCAGACTCTCCACCGCCGAGCGGGCCGGGCCGGGCTGTTCCTGCCAGGCATTGAGCAGGCTGAGGCTTTCCTGGCCGCGCAGACCTTTGCCGGATAACGGCGCCTGACGCCCACGGGCTTCCACCAGGAAATCGGCGTGACAGCTCAGCGGGCCGCTGGTGCTGTCCAGCTGCAGGCGATGGCCCGCGGCCGTCGAACTCAGCTCGCGCACCCGCGCCTCGATCAGCTCGACGCCGGCCGCCAACAGGTCCTGACGGATCGCCGCATCGAACACCGGCCTATCCAGCAGATGCTCCACATTCGGTGCATGGGCTTCGCCGTTCCACTGCACCTGCCGGGGCGAAGCCGCGCAGGCACTGGCCAGCGCCTGGGGCAGCCCGGCCTGGCGCAAACCCTCCAGCACTCGCTGGGAAACCCCTTCCAGCGCCGCGAAGCGTCGCCATTCACTGACCACGCACACCCCATAGCCCAGGCGTTTGAGCCCCAGCGCCACCGCCGCGCCGGCCGGGCCGGCGCCGAGCACGACTATCTGTTTATTCATCACGCTGTTTGTCCATCAAGACACCAGCCCACGCCGCTCCGGGCCGACGAAGGCGGCCTGGCTGCGCAGATGTTCGAGCAGCGCCGCCACGCTGGCTGCGGGATGCTCCAGCAGATAAGCCGCGGCATGCCCGCTGAGCACTGCGCTGGCAATACTGGCGCCGGCCAGGCCGCCGCTTGCCGAGGCCACAGGCGCGCCGAAATCCGCCTGCGGGCTGTTCAGCCAGGACCATTGCCCGCCCGTACAGCGCGCATCGCCGGTGACCCGCAGCACACCGGGATAGCTGGCCGGAAACACCGGCTCACCGCGCGCCGGGCTGGCCGCGCAGAGCAGGATGCCGGCCGCCTGCGCGGCCTCGCAGGCTTCACGCAGTAACGGGCGGTCCTGGCGTACGCCCAGGCTCAGGTTGATCAGCGCCACGTCCTGCTCCATCAGCCAGTAAATCGCCGCGGCGATTTGCAGCGGGCTGGTCAGCCAGCGCTCGCTAAACACCTGGGCCAGGCAAAATTGCACGGCAGCCGCGCGCTCGGCGATGGCGCTCAGCACCGCCGTGCCGTGCCCGAGGCGATCCGGTTGGGCCGCGCCCTCCTGCAAGTTGTCATCCGCCAGCCAGAAACGCCGCGCGACCAGTACCTGATCGGCCTGCGCGGCGCTATGGCCACTGTCGATGATGCCGATGCGCAACTCAGCGACCATGCTGCGCTGGCTCCTCAATAGCGCAGGCCAACAACTGGCCGTCGTGCAGCTCGAAGCGCAGTTCGGCTTGCGCCAGGGTCGAGGGCCGGTGGCTGATGAGAATCCGCGTACGGCCAATGAACAGCTGGTCGATGGCGGCGATCACTTCCCGCTCGGTGGCCTCATCGACCGCCGAGGTGGCTTCATCCAGCACCAGAATCAATGGGTCCTGCAGCAAGGCGCGAGCAATAGCTATGCGTTGTTTCTGCCCGCCGGACAGTTGCTGGCCGCGTTCGCCCAGCAGACTGTCCAGCCCCAGCGGCAGTGATTCGATCAAGCCGTCGAGCTGCGCCAGTTGGGCGACCTTCTCGATTTCCCCTCGGCTGGCCTGGGGCGCGCTGTAGCTGAGGTTGTCGGCCAGGCTGCCGCGAAACAGCACGATGTCCTGGCTGACCACGGCGATGCGCCGGCGCAGGGCAAATAGATCCAGCTCCCGCAAGTCGATGCCTTGCAGGCGGATACAGCCCTGATCCGGATCGTAGAACCGCTGCAAGAGGTCGATCAGCGTCGACTTACCGACCCCCGAGGCCCCGCTGATGGCTACTTTCAGCCCGCCCGGAATCTGCGCGTCGAGCCCGCGCAACACCGGCTGCGCGCGCTGGTCGTGGCCGAACCAGACGTTCTCGAAGCTCAAGTCACCCACACCAGCCGGCAAATCGCGGGGCTGCGCCGGCTGGCTGACCTGGGCCGGCTCGCGCTTGAGCTCCATCACCCGCCCGAGGCTGACGCTCATGCGCTGCAGGGCCACGTACAGGCCCAGCAGGCTCTGCACCGGCCCCACGGCCATGCCCAGATAGGTGGAAAAAGCGATCAGCGCGCCCAGTTGCCAGGTGCCCTGGATCACCCAATAGCCGCCGATCAGAAAGGCCCCGGCGCGGGAGAGCGAGGTCAGTGTGCCCGGCACCGCGTTGGTGAAAAACTCGGTCACCTGCAACCTCAGCAGCTGGCTCATATAGCTGTCGCCCAGATGTTGCAGGCGCTGGGATTCGCGCTGCTGCTGGCCGGCGGACTGGATAAATTTCATCGCCGGCAGGGTTTCCACCAGGAACGAGGAGACATCCGCCGAGCGTTCGCGCAACTGGCGCACATTGCGTTCGACCTTGCGGCGCATCCAGCGCAACCAGAGGACTTCCAACGGGATCAACAGGGCGACGATCAGCGCGAGCTTCCAGTTCAGCGTCAGCAACAAGGCCACCGCGCCGAGCAGGCCGATCACGCTGGAGACCGCCGAGAACAGCGAATCCACGGCGAAACGCTGGATTTCCGCGACATCGCCATCCAGCCGCGAGAGCAGATCGCCGATCCGTTTGCGCCCGTAAAATGCCGGCGACAGCCGCTGCAGGTGCTGATACAGCGCATCGCGCAGGGCGAACAGAATCCGCCCGGACAAGCGCGTGTGCAGGTAGCGGTTGATCCCGGCCAGCAGCGTGCTGAAAATGCCCACCGCAATCATCGCCAGTGCCACCTTCAGCAACACGCCGAAGTCCTTGGCCAACAAGCCGTCGTCGATCAGCATCTTGGTCAGCCAGGGCTGCGCCAGCACCAGCAGCGAGGCGCTTAGCGAGAGCGCCAGCAGGCCGAGGATGGCGCGCAGGTGCGGGCGCACGAAACCGAACAGCCAGGCAATCGCCTGCTGAAAAGTTGCCGGGGCGTCTGTTTCGATAAAGCGGAGCAAAAACCTGGACATCGGTGATCAACGCCATCCAATCGGGGGGAAGCCGGGCGCCGGAATTGGCGTCCGCATCAATGCTATGCGCGGAACTGCTTCAGCTTGCGATACAGGGTCGCGCGGCTGATGCCTAGGGAGTCGGCCGCGGCGGACACATTGCCGTGGTGCCGGTCGAGGGAGCTGCGAATCAGCTCCAGTTCGTTCTCACGGATACGCCCGCAGGGTTGCCGGCAACTGGCGGTCAGATCGTCCAGCAGGCTGTCGGTCAGGTGCTCCAGGCCCAATTCGGTTTCCGCCCCTTCACGCATGGCCAGCGCGGCGCGCAAGACCATTTCCAGCTGGCGGATATTGCCCGGCCAATCGTAGTGGGCGAGCAGTTCCCCAAGTTCCTGGTCGATGCTTATATGGCTGGCGCCCAGCTTGTTCAGCACAGTGGCGATCAAGCCGTCGATGTCGTCCCGCTCGCGCAGCGCCGGCAGCCGCAGGCTCACACCGTTGACTCGGTAATAGAGGTCTTCGCGGAAGCTCTTGTCCTGCACCAGCTGCTTCAGGTCGCGGTGGGTGGCGCAAATCACCGCCACGTCGATGTCCTGCTCCTCGCCGGCGCCCAAAGGCGCCACCTTGCGCTCCTGGAGCACACGCAACAGGCGGGCTTGCAGGCTCAAGGGCATATCGCCGATTTCATCGAGAAACAGCGTGCCGCCATTGGCCTGCAACAGGCGCCCGAGCATGCCGCCCTTGCGTGAGCCGGTGAACGCCCCCTCGCGGTAGCCGAACAGTTCCGACTCGATCAAGCCTTCGGGAATCGCCGCGCAGTTCACTGCGACGAAAGGTTTATCGGCACGCACGCTGGCCTGATGCAACGCCCGGGCGACCACTTCCTTACCGGTGCCGGTTTCGCCCAGCAGCAACACCGGCAGGCCGCCCGCCAGACCTTGTTGGGCCATGCGCAACGAGCGGGCGAAGCGGCTGTTGCTACCGGCCAGCTCTTCCAGCAGCAGGCGTTTCGGCGCGGCGGCTTTCGGTGCGGCCGCAGGCGTGGCCATGGCGGCGCAGCGCGGAACCTGCAGCGCCTTGAAGAAGAACTCGCCGCTGGCGGTTTGCACGCTGCTGACCGCGCCCTGCAACAGACGGGAGATGAACTGGCCGCTACGGCCGCCGAGAAAGTCCTGGCAACGACGCCCGAGCAGGCTCGCCCTCGGCAGTTTCAGCAGATCGCAGGCCTGCTGGTTGGCCGCCAGCACTTCACCATCCAGGCTCAGCGCCAACAGGCCGTGCCAGGCGGACCCCAAGTATTGCTGGCGGCTGTGGAACGCCAGAATGATCTGCTCGGGATAAAAAGCGCCGAATAGCCGGCCCTCGATATTGCTGGCCACCAGCATCAAGGTCGCGAGGCTGTCCTGCGGCTGGGTCAACACGCCTTCGCGAGTCAGATCGATGACTCCTATGACTTGGCCCAGTGGATTCTTGATCGGCACCGAGGTGCAGGAGAACCGGCTCAAGCGATCCAGGTAGTGCTCGCCACAGTTGATCAGGGTCGGCCGGCCTTCCACCACGGCCGTGCCCAGGGCATTGGTGCCCCGCAGCGCTTCACTCCAGCAGTTGCCCGGCGCCAGGTCGCGTAGCTCGAAGGCCTTGAGGTATTCGGTTTGCCCCTCGACGGCCAGCACAGTCGCATCGGCATTGCCGAGAACGATCAGCCCGCCTTTACCTTGCTGGGCGATCAGGTAGTCCAGCTCGGGGGTGGCGGCATCGATCAGCACGCGGTTCTGCGCCAGCAATAACGCGAGGTCATTGCTCAGGTGCAAACCGATCGCTTCTTCATCGATGCAGCTCAGGCCATGGCCGATACTGCGCCGCCAGGACGCATCGATTTCGTCACGCAGCAGACCTTGCGGCAACTGCCCATCGACAATCAGTTTCTCCCGAACCAGTCGGGACTCATGCAGCGGGTCGGTGCTTATTATTTTTGTTGAAAATGATTGGCTCATCTCTCACTCCGGCTGGGTTTGCATCAACACCGCCCCGATCGACTGGCTGGGCTAGGGTGGCCGATGACAAAACGCGCACGCTGTAAAATGTCTACACCTAGACCCGCTGACAGTAAAGGCCGTGCACAGCGTTCGGTTATTGACAGCCCTGCCTTGTAGCTTTACGTTAACGTAAAGGTAAACGCATTGCGAGCACTCATCCATGTCTACGACCTACAGCATTTCCGACCTTGCCCGCGAACTGGATATCACTACCCGTGCCATCCGCTTCTATGAAGAGCAAGGCATGCTCACGCCGGAGCGGCGTGGCCAGGAACGCATCTATTCGGCACGCGACAAGGTTTCCCTGAAGCTGATTCTGCGCGGCAAGCGCATCGGCTTTTCCCTCGCCGAATGCCGTGAGCTGATCGAGCTGTACGACCCGAGCGGCGGCAATCGCAAGCAGTTGGAAACCTTTATGCGCAAGATCACCGAGCGCCGCGCGCAGCTTGAACAGCAACTGCTAGATATCCAGCAGATGCAGCTGGAGCTGGATACGGCCGAGGAACGCTGCCATATCGCACTCGCCGAAACGCTTAAACAACAAGACCTTACCGTTTAAACCTAATCATAAAGATCATAGGTGGAACCATGAGCTATCCGTCCCTCAACTTCGCCCTCGGCGAAACCATCGACATGCTGCGCGACCAGGTTCAAGCCTTCGTTGCCGCTGAACTCGCCCCGCGTGCTGCCGCCATCGACAGCGACAACCTCTTCCCGGCTGACATGTGGAAGAAGTTCGGCGACATGGGCCTGCTCGGCATCACAGTCCCGGAGGAATACGGCGGCTCGGGCCTCGGTTACCTGGCGCACGTGGTCGCACTGGAAGAGATCAGCCGTGGTTCGGCCTCGGTCGGCCTCTCCTACGGCGCCCACTCCAACCTCTGCGTCAACCAGATCAACCGCAACGGCACTGCCGAGCAGAAAGCCAAATACCTCCCCAAGCTGGTCTCCGGCGAGCATATCGGCGCCCTGGCGATGAGCGAGCCGAATGCCGGCTCCGATGTGGTATCGATGAAACTGCGCGCCGACCGCAAGGGCGAGCACTTCGTCCTCAACGGCAGCAAGACCTGGATCACCAACGGCCCGGACGCCAACACCTATGTGATCTACGCCAAGACCGACCTGGAGAAAGGCCCGCAGGGCATCACCGCGTTCATCGTCGAGCGCGACTGGAAAGGTTTCTCCCGTAGCAGCAAGTTCGACAAGCTCGGTATGCGCGGCTCGAACACCTGCGAACTGTTCTTCGATGACGTCGAAGTGCCGGAAGAAAACATCCTCGGCGTGCTCAACGGCGGCGTGAAGGTGCTGATGAGCGGCCTGGACTACGAGCGTGTGGTGCTCTCCGGCGGCCCCATCGGGATCATGCAGGCCTGCATGGACGTCGTGCTGCCCTACATCCACGACCGCAAGCAGTTCGGCCAGAGCATCGGCGAGTTCCAGCTGATCCAGGGCAAGGTCGCCGACATGTATACCCAGCTCAACGCCAGCCGCGCCTACCTGTATGCCGTGGCGAATGCCTGCGACCGTGGCGAAACCACCCGCAAGGACGCCGCCGGGGTCATCCTCTACAGCGCCGAGCGCGCCACGCAGATGGCCCTGGATGCGATCCAGATCCTCGGCGGCAACGGCTACATCAACGAGTTCCCCACCGGCCGCCTGCTGCGCGACGCCAAGCTCTACGAAATCGGCGCCGGCACCAGCGAAATCCGCCGCATGTTGATTGGGCGCGAGCTGTTCAACGAGACCAAGTAACCCGTAGGGTGCGCCATGCGCACCGGGCAAACATGATGGTGCGCGCGGCGCACCCTACAGGGACTTCCCATGGCCATCCTCAACACCCAGATCAATACCCGCACGCCGGAGTTCGCCGCCAATAACGCGGCCATGCTCAAGCAGGTCGACGACCTGCGTGCCCTGCTCGGCCGCGTCCACGAAGGCGGCGGCGCCAAGGCGCAGGAGCGGCACCGCTCGCGCGGCAAACTGCTGCCGCGGGAACGGATCAATCGCCTGCTCGACCCCGGCTCGCCCTTCCTGGAAGTCGGCCAGCTGGCCGCCCACGAGGTGTATGGCGAGGACGTGCCGGCCGCCGGCGTGATCGCCGGGATCGGTCGTGTCGAAGGCATCGAGTGCATGATCCTGGCCAACGACGCCACGGTCAAAGGCGGCAGCTACTACCCGCTGACGGTGAAGAAGCACCTGCGCGCGCAGACCATAGCCCGGGAAAACCGCCTGCCATGCATCTACCTGGTCGACTCCGGCGGCGCCAACCTGCCGCGCCAGGACGAGGTGTTTCCGGACCGCGAACACTTCGGCCGAATCTTCTTCAACCAGGCCAATATGAGCGCCATGGGGATTCCCCAAATTGCGGTGGTGATGGGTTCCTGCACCGCCGGCGGCGCCTATGTGCCGGCCATGTCCGACGAAACCATCATGGTTCGCAACCAGGCCACGATCTTCCTCGCCGGCCCGCCGCTGGTGCGGGCCGCCACCGGTGAAGTGGTCAGCGCCGAAGACCTCGGCGGTGCCGATGTGCACTGCAAGACCAGCGGGGTCGCCGACCACTACGCCGAGAACGACGAGCATGCGCTGGCCCTCGCCCGCCGTTGCATCGGCAACCTGAACTGGCGCAAACAAGGCCAACTGCATAGCCGCACGCCACGCCTGCCGCTGTATGCCGGCGATGAACTGTACGGCGTGATCCCGGCCGACGCCAAACACCCCTTCGATGTGCGCGAGGTGATAGCGCGGCTGGTCGACGGCTCCGAATTCGATGAGTTCAAGGCGCTGTTCGGCGCCACCCTGGTCTGCGGCTTTGCGCATATCCAGGGCTATCCGCTAGCGATCATCGCCAATAACGGGATCTTGTTCGCCGAGTCCGCGCAGAAAGGCGCGCACTTCATCGAACTGGCCTGCCAGCGCGGCATTCCGCTGCTGTTCCTGCAGAACATCACCGGCTTTATGGTCGGGCAGAAGTACGAAGCCGGCGGCATCGCCAAGCACGGCGCCAAACTGGTAACCGCGGTGGCCTGCGCCAGGGTGCCGAAGTTCACCGTGATCATCGGCGGCAGTTTCGGCGCGGGCAACTACGGGATGTGTGGTCGCGCCTACGATCCGCGCTTCCTGTGGATGTGGCCGAACGCGCGAATCGGCGTAATGGGCGGCGAACAGGCCGCCGGGGTACTGGCGCAGGTCAAACGCGAACAAGCGGAACGCAGCGGCCACAGCCTCAGCGCCGAGGATGAAGCGAAGATCAAACAGCCGATCCTCGAACAGTACGAGCACCAGGGCCACCCCTACTACTCCAGCGCGCGGCTCTGGGATGACGGCGTGATCGACCCGGCGCAAACCCGCGAGGTGCTGGCGCTGGCACTGTCCGCGTCCCTGAATGCCCCTATCGAGCCGACCACCTTTGGCGTCTTTCGCATGTAGGGTGCGCCGCGCGCACCAATGTTCAACGTATCGGTGCGCACAGCGCACCCTACAGGAATGACCATGACCGACTTCACCACCGTACAACTGGAAAAAGATCCGCGCGGCATTGCCACGCTGTGGCTCAATCGCCCGGAGAAGAACAACGCCTTCAACGCCGAGATGATCCGCGAGCTGATCCTCGCCCTGGATGCCGTCCAGGCCGACCGCAGCCTGCGTTTCCTGCTGCTGCGTGGCCGCGGCCAGCACTTTTCCGCAGGGGCCGACCTGGCCTGGATGCAGCACTCGGCGACCCTCGACTACAACGCCAACCTGAATGACTCGCGCGAACTGGCCGAGCTGATGCACAACCTCTACCACCTCAAGCTGCCGACCCTGGCCGTGGTGCAAGGCGCCGCCTTTGGTGGCGCACTGGGGCTGATCAGTTGCTGCGACATGGCGATTGGCGCGAGCGATGCGCAGTTCTGCCTGTCCGAAGTGCGCATCGGCCTGGCCCCGGCGGTGATCAGCCCCTTCGTGGTGCAGGCGATTGGCGAGCGCGCGACACGGCGATATGCGCTGACCGCCGAGCGTTTCAGCGGTGAACGGGCCCAACAACTGGGCCTGCTCGCCGAGTGCTACGCGTCGGGGGAGCTGGATCGAGCCCTAAGCAATTGGGTCGACAACTTGCTGCTCAACAGCCCGCAGGCCATGCAGGTCAGCAAGACCCTGCTCCAGGAAGTCGGCAGCGGCGTGCTGACCCCGGCCCTGCGCCGCTATACCGAAAACGCCATCGCCCGCATCCGCGTCAGCCCCGAGGGGCAAGAAGGCCTGCGCGCCTTCCTCGACAAGCGCAAACCCGCCTGGCAGGAGCCCGAAGCATGATTAGCACCTTATTGATTGCCAACCGTGGCGAGATCGCTTGCCGGGTGATGCGCACGGCCAAGGCCCTGGGGATCACCACCGTGGCCGTCCACAGCGCCATCGACCGCAACGCCCGCCATGTGCGCGAGGCGGATATCGCGGTCGATCTTGGCGGCGCCAAACCGGCGGAGAGCTACCTGCTGGTGGATAAACTGATCGCCGCCGCGAAGGCCACCGGCGCCCAGGCGATTCACCCGGGCTATGGCTTCCTCTCCGAGAACGCCGGCTTCGCCCGCGCCATCGAGAACGCCGGCCTGCTGTTTCTCGGCCCACCGGCCAGCGCCATCGACGCCATGGGCAGCAAATCCGCCGCCAAGGCGCTGATGGAAGAAGCCGGCATACCGCTGGTGCCGGGTTATCACGGCGAAGCGCAGGACCTGGAGACCTTCCGCGTCGCTTCCGAACGCATCGGCTACCCGGTACTGCTCAAGGCCGCCGCCGGTGGTGGTGGCAAAGGCATGAAGGTGGTCGAGCGCGAAGCCGAGCTGGCGGAGGCACTGGCCTCGGCCCAGCGTGAAGCACAGTCGTCGTTTGGCGATTCGCGGATGCTGGTCGAAAAGTATGTGTTGAAGCCGCGCCACGTCGAAATCCAGGTGTTCGCCGACCAGCACGGCAACTGCCTGTACCTCAACGAGCGCGACTGCTCGATCCAGCGCCGCCACCAGAAGGTGGTCGAAGAGGCGCCGGCCCCCGGCCTCAGCCCGGAACTGCGCAAGGCCATGGGCGAGTCGGCGGTACGCGCCGCCCAGGCCATCGGCTATGTCGGCGCCGGCACCGTGGAGTTCCTGCTGGACGAGCGTGGCGACTTCTTCTTCATGGAGATGAACACCCGCCTGCAGGTCGAGCACCCGGTCACCGAGGCGATTACCGGCCTCGACCTGGTCGCCTGGCAGATTCGCGTGGCCCGTGGCGAACCGCTGCCCCTGACCCAGGCCGAGGTGCCGCTGATTGGCCACGCCATCGAAGTGCGCCTGTATGCCGAAGATCCGGACAACGACTTCCTGCCCGCCACCGGCACCCTCGCGCTTTACCGTGAGTCCGCTGCCGGCCCTGGCCGCCGCGTAGACAGCGGCGTAGAACAAGGCGATACGGTGTCGCCGTTCTACGATCCGATGCTCGGCAAGCTGATCGCCTGGGGCGAGACCCGCGAGGAAGCCCGTCAGCGCCTGCTGGCGATGCTCGGTGAAACCGCCGTCGGTGGGGTGAGAACCAACCTGGCGTTCCTGCGGCGCGTACTCGCCCATCCGGCGTTCGCCGCCGCCGAACTGGATACCGGTTTTATCCCGCGCTACCAGGAGCAATTGCTGCCGCCAGCCAGCGCCCTGCCCGCCGAGTTCTGGCAACTGGCCGCGCACGCCTTAGCCCTAAGCGAACCGGCGCGCCAGCGCGAGGATGACCGGCATTCCTCCTGGGCCGTTTCCACCGGCTGGCGCGCCGGCTTGCCGACTGAAACCGATCTGCACCTGACCTGCGCCGGCGAGCAGCAAGTCGTGCGCCTGCGCAGCACAGGCAGCGACAGCGCCGTGCAACTGCGCGGCGAACGCTTGGTCGTCGAGCACAACGGCACGCGCAGCCAACACCTGGCGATCCGCCAGGGCCCTAGGCTTTATCTGCAGTGGCAAGGCGAACTGCGGGCGGTGCAGTACTTCGACCCGATCGCCGAGGTCGAAGCCAGCCATCACCAGCATGGCGGGCTGACCGCCCCCATGAACGGCAGTATCGTGCGGGTCCTGGTCGAAGCCGGTCAGCACGTCGAGGCCGGTACCGCCCTGGTGGTGCTGGAGGCGATGAAGATGGAGCACAGCATCCGCGCGCCACAGGCTAGCATCGTCAAGGCGCTGTACTGCAGCGAAGGCGAAATGGTCAGCGAAGGCACCGTACTGGTAGAGCTGGAAGAGGCGTAGGGTGGAAAACCCGCGCAGCGGTTTTCCACCAGTCCGGTGGTGGGCATGACAAGACAACACAGGTGGATGGATAAAGCGTCATCCACCCTACGTAAAGGTGAAGCAATGGCGATTCCCAAACACGTCCGTCTGGTCGAAGTCGGCCCGCGCGATGGCCTGCAAAACGAGGCCCAACCCATCAGCGTGGCGGATAAGGTCCGGCTGGTGGATGAACTGTCCGCCACCGGCCTCAGCTACATCGAGGCCGGCAGCTTCGTATCGCCGAAGTGGGTGCCGCAGATGGCTGGCTCGGCCGAAGTCTTCGCCCAGATCCAGCGCAAGGCCGGCGTGACCTATGCCGCGCTGACGCCCAACTTCAAGGGCTTCGAAGCCGCTGTCGAGGCCGGAGTCAAGGAGGTTGCGGTGTTCGCCGCCGCCACCGAAGCCTTCTCCCTGCGCAATATCAACTGCTCGATCAACGAAAGCCTCGAGCGCTTCGTACCGGTGATGGCCGCGGCGAAACAGCACGGCATCAGCGTGCGTGGTTACGTGTCCTGCGTGCTCGGCTGCCCCTATGAAGGCGACGTCGCGCCGCAGCAGGTCGCCAGCGTGGCCAAGGAGCTGTTCGCCATGGGCTGCTACGAAGTGTCCCTCGGCGACACCATCGGCACCGGCACGCCGAGTGCCACCCGCCGGCTATTCGAGATGGTCGGCCGCGAGATACCCCGCGAGAAACTCGCCGGGCACTTCCACGACACCTACGGCCAGGCCCTGGCGAATATCTACGCCAGCCTGCTGGAGGGCATCAAGGTATTCGACAGCTCGGTCGCCGGCCTCGGCGGCTGCCCCTACGCCAAGGGCGCCAGCGGCAATGTGGCCAGCGAGGATGTGCTCTACATGCTCAATGGCCTGGGGATCGAGACCGGCGTCGACCTGGACAAGCTGATCGCCGCCGGCCAGCGCATCTGCGCGGTGCTCGGCAAGGAGAACGGTTCGCGGGTGGCCCGCGCCCGCCTGGTACGGACGCCCGCCTAAGCGCGGGCATATCCTTGACCGCAGTCTCCGGCACCGCGGCGCCCGTCTGTACGCCTGCCCCCGCAGGCCCTTCCACCGCTAGAAAACGAAAACGCCACGCCCATCGAATAGGCGTGGCGTCGACTTCTTTCCGAACCCCACGAGCGGGGTTGGATGGCAGGTGGGAGTGCCTTAGGTCAGTCGCGGGCGATGGCCAGCGCCACGCCCTGACCGCCGCCGATGCACAGGGTGGCCAGGCCTTTCTTGGCATCGCGCTTGATCATCTCGTGCAGCAGGGTCACCAGCACCCGGCAGCCGGAGGCGCCGATGGGGTGGCCGAGGGCGATGGCGCCGCCGTTGACGTTGACCTTGCTGGCCTCCCAGCCGAGTTCTTTGCCGACCGCCAGGGCCTGGGCGGCGAAGGCCTCGTTGGCTTCGATCAGGTCCAGCTGCTCCAGCGTCCAGCCGGCCTTTGCCAGGCAGCGCTGGGTCGCCGAGACCGGGCCGATGCCCATGATCGCCGGGTCGACGCCGGCATTGGCGTAAGCGGCGATGCGCGCCAGCACCGGCAAACCGAGGGCTTTGGCTTTGGCGGCGCTCATCAGCAGCACGGCGGCGGCGCCGTCGTTGAGGCTGGAGGCGTTGCCGGCGGTGACGCTGCCGTCCTGCTTGAACGCCGGCTTGAGCTTGCCCAGGGCCTCGGTCGTGGTGCCGGCGCGCGGCTGTTCGTCGGTGGCGAAGGCCAGGGGCTCGCCCTTGCGCTGCGGAATCAGGATCGGGGTGATTTCCTCGGCGAAGCGCCCGCCTTCGATGGCGGCCACGGCCTTCTGCTGCGAGGCGGCGGCGAAGGCGTCCTGGGCCTCACGGCTGATGCCGTACTTGTCCACCAGGTTCTCCGCGGTGATGCCCATATGGTAGTCGTTGAAGGCATCCCACAGGCCGTCGCTGATCATGGTGTCGATGACCTGCGCGTGGCCCATGCGCAGGCCGGTGCGGGCGCCCGGCATGACGTAGGCGGAGAGGCTCATGTTCTCCTGGCCGCCGGCGATGATCACCTCGGCGTCGCCGCAGCGGATCGCCTGGGCGCCCAGGTGCAGGGCCTTGAGGCCGGAGCCACAGACCTTGTTCAGCGTCAGCGCCGGCACCGCATGGAGTAGCCCGGCCTTGATCGCGGCCTGGCGTGCCGGGTTTTGTCCGGCGCCGGCGGTCAGCACCTGGCCGAAGATCACTTCGTCCACTTGCGCGCCATTCAGGCCGGTCTGCTCGAGCAGGCTGCGGATCACCGCCGCCCCCAGATCGACGGCAGGAATGCCCGCCAGCGAGCCCTGAAAACTGCCGACGGCGGTACGGGTGGCGGCGACTATAACGACTTCTTGCATGGTGAATCTCCGGTCGAGAGGAACGGCCTGAGCGGTTCCCGCAGCTGTTCTTAGAAGCTCATTTCCACGACATCGTCCGGCACTATCAGCCGGCCGGCGGTCTTGGCGACTATCTCCTCGATGCTGACGCCCGGCGCCCGCTCGCGCAAGATGAAGGCACCGTTCTCGATCTCCAGGTAGGCCAGGTCGGTGAGCACCTTGCGGATGCAGCGGCAGCCGGTGAGCGGCAGGCTGCAGTGGGACAGCAGCTTGGACTCGCCGTCCTTCGAGGCGTGGGTCATGGTCACTATGATGTTGTCGGCACCGGCCACCAGGTCCATCGCGCCGCCCATGCCCTTGACCAGTTTACCGGGGATCATCCAGGAGGCGATGTTGCCGTTGGCGTCCACCTCGAAGGCGCCGAGCACGGTCAGGTCGACATGGCCGCCGCGGATCATGGCGAAGGACTCGGCCGAGGAGAAGATCGAGGCGCCAGTGCGCGCGGTCACGGTCTGCTTGCCGGCGTTGATCATGTCGGCGTCCACCTCGTCCTCGCTGGGGAAGGCGCCCATGCCGAGCAGGCCGTTCTCCGACTGCAGCATCACGTCGATGCCTTCCGGCACATAGTTGGCCACCAGGGTCGGGATGCCGATGCCCAGGTTGACGTAGTAACCATCCTTCAACTCGCGCGCCACACGCTGAGCCATCTGTTCACGGGTAAGTGCCATGTCGGAATTCTCTTGTTGTTTAGTCGTGGATGGTCAGGCGCGCAGGGTGCGCTTCTCGATGCGCTTCTCGAAACTGCCCTGGATGATGCGATCGACGTAGATGCCCGGGGTGTGGATCTGGGTCGGGTCCAGTTCGCCCGGCTCGACTATCTCCTCCACCTCGACCACGGTGATGCGGCCGGCGGTGGCGACTATGGGGTTGAAATTCTGCGCGGTGTGACGGTAGATCACGTTGCCGAAGTGGTCGGCCTTCCAGCCTTTGACGATGGCGAAGTCGCCGGTGATCGCCGGCTCGAGGATGTAGTGGCGGCCGTTGAACTCGCGGGCCTCCTTGCCTTCGGCGACCGGCGTGCCATAACCGGTGGCGGTGTAGAAGGCCGGGATGCCGGCGCCGCCGGCGCGCAGTTTCTCGGCCAGGCTGCCTTGCGGGGTCAACTCGACCTCCAGCTCGCCGCTCAGCAGTTGCTGCTCGAACAGGGCGTTCTCGCCCACGTAGGAGGCGATCATCTTGCGGATCTGCCGGTCTTCCAGCAGCACGCCCAGGCCGAAGCCGTCGATGCCGCAGTTGTTGGAGACCACGGTCAGCCCGCTGACGCCGCGGCGGCGGATCTCGGCGATCAGGTTTTCCGGAATTCCGCACAGGCCGAAGCCACCGGCGAGGACGGTCATGTTGTCGGTCAGCCCGGCCAGGGCCTCCTCGTAGCTGCCTACCCGCTTGTCGAGTCCACTCATGCTGCTGCGCCTCTTGTAGTTGTCTAAAGCGAGTCAGAGCTTCACCTCTGCGGACTGATTTGTTAAGTTTGTTTTTCTTAACTATTAATCACTAAAACAAATCAATGACCATCAAGCAGCTGCGTGCCTTCCTCGCGGTGGCGCAGAGCCTGAGCTTCGCCCAGGCCTGCGAGCGCCTGCACCTGTCCCAGCCGGCCCTGAGCCTGGCGATCAAGACCCTGGAAGAGTCGCTCGGCGGCCAGCTGCTGGTGCGCACCACCCGCAGCGTCAGCCTGACGCCGGAGGGCGAAACCCTGCTGCCCATCGCCCGGCGCCTGCTGGCGGACTGGGACAACACCGAGGAGCTGCTGCGCCAGCACTTCACCCTGCAACTGGGCAAGGTCTCCATCGCCGCCATGCCCTCCTTCGCCGGCAACCTGCTGCCGGTGGCGCTGAAGGCGTTCCGCGACCGCCACCCAAGGGTGAACGTGGCGGTGCATGACGTGATCAACGAACAGGTGCTGGAGATGGTGCGCAACCGCCGCGTCGAGTTGGGCATCGCCTTCGAGCCGGACTCGCTCGAACGCCTGGATTTCACGCCCTTCTACACCGACCGCTTCGTCGCGGTGGTGCCGGCGGATTGCGAACTGGCCGGGCGACCCGCGGTGAGCTGGGCGGAGCTGCTGCGGGAGAACTTCATCACCCTGCAGCGTCCCTCGGCGGTGCGCCTGCTGCTGGAGGAAAGCATCGCGGCCCAGCACGGCAGGTTGCCGGTCGCCTTCGAGAGCCACCAACTGGTGACCGTCGGCCGCATGGTCGCGCAGGGCCTCGGGGTCAGCGCCGTGCCGAGCCTGTGCATCCAGCAGATGCAGGAACTCGGCGCCCGCTGCGTGGCCCTGTACGGGCCGCAGGTGGAGCGGCGCGTCGGCCTGCTGCGGCTTGCCGAGCACAAGCTGTCGAGCGCCGCGCAGGCCCTCAGCGATGTACTGCTGCACGTCAGGGACTGGAACAGCCTGGACCTGCCGCGGGTCGAAATACAGCCGGGTGGCGCCTGACGGCCCCCCTGCAGGGCAAAGCCCCCGGCTCCGTGCCATTATGCAAAGCATGCGGTTCCAGCCGCCCGCAGTGTGCGGCTCCGAACAATCAGCACCGATGGGAGCGCAGATGAACCAGCCACTTTGGACCCCCTCCCCGGCCCGCATCGCCGCCACCCGGATGGATGCCTTCCGCCGCTTCGTCAACCGGCGCCACAGCCTGCAACTGGCCGACTACCCCGCGCTGCATGCCTGGAGCGTGGAGCAGCGCGAGGCCTTCTGGCTGGCCATAGTCGAGTTCTTCGAGATCCGTTTCAGCCGCCAGCCGCGGGCCGTACTCGAAGAAGGCCCGGCCATGCCCAGCGCGCAGTGGTTCCCCGGCGCCACCCTGAACTTCGCCGAGCACCTGTTGCGCCGCCGCGACCAGCACCCGGCGCTGGTTGCGATTGGCGAAGACGGCTCGCGCGAAGAGCTGAGCTACGCCGAACTGGCGGCGCAGGTCGCCGGTCTGCAACGCAGCCTGAAGGCCGCCGGCGTCGGCCTGGGCGACCGGGTCGCGGCCTTTATGCCGAACACCTGGCAGACCCTGGTCGGCATGCTCGCCAGCGCCAGCCTCGGGGCGACCTGGTCATCCTGCTCGCCGGACTTCGGCACCCAGGGCGTGATCGACCGTTTCGGCCAGATCGAGCCGACCGTACTGATCGCTTCGGCCGGTTATCGCTACGCCGGCAAGAACCTCGACCTGACTGGCAAGCTCAACGAAATCCTCGAACGCCTGCCCTCACTCAAACAGTTGGTGGTGGTGCCCTACGCCCGCGCCGAAGCCAAGGCCAGCGACTTCCAGACCCCTGCCAAAGTCGCCCTCTGGGCGGACTTCTACCAGGCCGGCGGCGAACCCGAATTCACCCAGGTCGGTTTCGACCAGCCGCTCTATATCCTCTACTCCAGCGGCACCACCGGCGTACCCAAGTGCATAGTCCATGGCACCGGCGGCGTGCTGTTGCAGCATGTCAAGGAGCTCGGGCTGCACACCGACCTCACTGCCTCCGACACGCTGTTCTACTACACCACCTGCGGCTGGATGATGTGGAACTGGCTGGTCTCAGGCCTGGCCCTGGGCGCCACCCTGGTACTGTTCGACGGCTCACCCTTCCATCCTGGCGCAGAACGCCTGATCGACCTGATCGACGCGGAAAACATCAGCATCTTCGGCACCAGCGCCAAGTACCTCGCCGCCCTGGAAAAGGCCGGCGCCAAGCCCGGCAGCACGCACCAGCTGGAACGCCTGAAGGCCATCCTCTCCACCGGCTCGCCGCTCTCCCACGAGAGCTTCGAGTACGTCTACCGCGAGATCAAAAGCGATCTGTGCCTGTCCTCGATTTCCGGCGGCACCGATATCGTCTCCTGCTTCGCCCTCGGCAACCCGGTGCTGCCGGTGCGGCGTGGCGAATTGCAGTGCAAGGGCCTGGGCATGGCCGTCGAGGTCTGGAATGACGACGGCAAGCCGGTCAAAGGCGAGAAAGGCGAACTGGTCTGCACCAGGCATTTCACCTCGATGCCGGTGGGCTTCTGGAACGACCCGCAGGGCGAGAAGTTCAAGGCCGCCTATTTCGACACCTTCCCTGGCATCTGGGCCCATGGCGATTACGCCGAGGAAACCGCGCACGGCGGCCTGGTGATCCATGGCCGCTCGGACGCCGTACTCAACCCCGGCGGCGTGCGCATCGGCACCGCGGAGATCTACCGTCAGGTGGAAAAGGTCGAGGAGGTGCTGGAATCCATCGCCATCGGCCAGGACTGGGACGCCGATGTGCGGGTGGTGCTGTTCGTCCGCCTGCGCGCTGGCGTGGCACTCACCGATGAGCTGAAGACCCGCATCTGCAAGGTCATCCGCGCCAACACCACCCCGCGCCATGTGCCGGCCAAGATCATCGCCGTGGCGGATATCCCACGCACCATCAGCGGCAAGATCGTCGAACTGGCGGTCCGCAACGTGGTGCACGGCAAACCGGTGAAAAACACCGACGCCCTGGCCAACCCGCAGGCGCTGGAGCTGTTCCGGGATCTGCCGGAGTTGCAGAGCTGACTTCTCGTACCTGACACAACAATAAGCCCGGACATTCCGGGCTTATTGTTGGGGGTCGAATGCCATCATGCAGCGTTTGATAGTCAGCGTTGCAGGGTGGGTTTCGCCCGCCCTACCCACTCCATCAGAGGTAAGGACGGATCACCGCCAGCGCCCTTTCCATGAATGCCTCTTTCTCACCCACTGGCGCTACGTAATGCAGCGCCGTGGCACAGGCATCCTCTCCCGCCAGCTTCGCGATCACCCAGGCCGCCAGGTAGGGGGCGGACAGGCAGCCGCCAGCTGTGGCCAGGTTGCCCTGGGCATAGAACGGCTGATCCAGCACGCGCACGCCCGCCTCGATCACCCAGGGCTTGGTGGTTAGATCGGTGCAGGCCGGTAGTTCGCCAAGCAACCCCAGTTTCGCCATCAGCAAGGTGCCGGAGCATTGCGCGCCTATCAGCTGGCGCTGCGGGTCGAGTTGCAGGCGATCGAGAATGGCAGGGTCCTGGGCGATATCACGGGTATGGATGCCGCTGCCGAACAGCACCACATCGGCGCCATTGGCATATTCCAGTGGCTGCCGGGCCTGCACGACCACGCCATTCATGGAGGTCACCGACGGCTGCGGGCAGGTGATCTGCGCTTCCCAGCCCTTACCGCGCATGCGGTTGAGAATGCCCGCGGCGACAAAGGAGTCCAGTTCGTTGAAGCCTTCGAACGTCAGAACGGCAATACGCATCACAACCTCCCGGAGCGCAGGTTCACAATTGACTGCACCCCAGGAATCTATACCCCTGCGTCACGAGCGGTAAGTACAGCGGGAAGTAAATCTATCAGTACAGGTTGAGCAGCCTCGGGCCTAAAGGCTGCCGCCAAGCCCGAATAGCGTTGCGCTGATCCGGGCTAAACCGTTACTCAAATCCCACGCCGGCCCGGATCTTCCGGTGGAGCGTCTTTTTCCAGCTCTTCGAGTCTCAGTTCCAGCCCCCAATCGCCGGCATCGGCGACCTTGGCTGGTGCGACAACGGCAGCGGCTGGCGCGGCAACGGGGGCCGGGGCCACCGGTGCCTCGCGGTAGAGCTTGAGTTTGAGTCGCACGTTGTTCGCCGAGTCGGCGTTTTTCACCGCCTCTTCTTCGTCGATGACGCCTTCGTGGACCAGATCGATCAGCGCCTGGTCGAAGGTCTGCATGCCCAGGTTCTTGGATTTCTCCATGATTTCCTTGATCTCGCTGAGCTCGCTGCGCTTGATCAGGTCACGCACGGTCGGCGTGCCGAGCAGCACCTCCACCGCCGCCCGGCGCTTGCCGTCGCTGGTTTTTACCAGACGCTGGGAGACGAAGGCCTTGAGGTTGTTGCCCAGGTCATTCAACAGCTGTGGACGACGCTCTTCCGGGAAGAAGTTGATGATGCGGTCCAGCGCCTGGTTGGCGTTGTTGGCGTGCAGCGTCGAGATCGCCAGGTGGCCGGTGTCGGCGAAAGCCAGGGCGTGTTCCATGGTCTCGCGGTCGCGAATCTCGCCGATCAAGATCACATCCGGCGCCTGACGCAGGGTGTTCTTCAGCGCGGCGTGGAAGCTGCGGGTGTCCACGCCGACCTCGCGCTGGTTGATGATCGACTTCTTGTGCCGGTGCACGTACTCGACCGGGTCTTCGATGGTGATGATGTGGCCGCCACTGTTGCGGTTGCGGTAGTCGATCAGCGCCGCCAAGGAGGTGGATTTACCCGAGCCGGTGCCGCCGACGAAGAGCACCAGACCGCGCTTCTCCATCACCGTTTTGAGCAGCACTTCCGGCAATTTGAGGTCTTCGAACTTGGGGATTTCCATCTTGATATTGCGCGCGACGATGGATACCTCGTTGCGCTGCTTGAAGATGTTGATGCGAAAGCGACCGATATGTGCCAACGAGATGGCCAGGTTCATCTCCAACTCGCGCTCGAACTCGAGCTTCTGCGCCGAATCCATGATCGAGTCGGCGATGGCCGCGACTTCGCCGGCTTTCAGCGGCTCGCTGCCGAGCGGTTTGAGCACGCCGTTGAACTTGGCACAGGGCGGCGCCCCGGTGGACAGATAGAGGTCAGAACCATCCTGGCTGGCCAGGATTTTCAGCATTGGATTAAGGTCCATGGGTAAGCATCCGCAAGGCAGTGTAATTATTCGTTAGGCCACTTTGCGCCGACATCCGGCGTATTGATCAGACGTATCAGCAGCGGCGGCTGCACGATAAAGCCAGCGCATTCCTGGCACAATGGCAGTATCCGTTCAGATGAGAAATCGATCATGGCCAAAGCAATGGCTCGCCACATTCTGGTCAAAACCGAAGCCGAAGCCGCCGAGCTGAAAAAACGCATCGCCAATGGCGAGGCCTTCGATGTGTTGGCGAAAAAATACTCGACCTGCCCCTCGGGCAAACGCGGTGGCGATCTCGGTGAGGTGCGCCCAGGGCAGATGGTGCGGGCGGTCGATCAGGTGATCTTCAAAAAGCCTCTGCGGGAAGTCCACGGCCCGGTGAAAAGCCAGTTCGGCTTTCACCTGGTGCAGGTGTTTTATCGCGAGTGAGCTGAAAACTACTGCGCTCGCTACGTTTTCAACAGGCTGTTTAAAAGCACCACTCAATCCGTCTATCTCCAGAACTGCCCTTCAGCGCCCTAAACCGCTACAATCGCGACCCTTTCGCGCTGCGTGCGCTCGCTTCCTGGACCAGATTCGTGATCTCCACCGCCAATATCACCATGCAATTCGGGGCTAAACCCCTGTTCGAGAACGTTTCCGTCAAGTTCGGCAACGGCAACCGTTACGGCCTGATCGGGGCTAATGGCTGCGGCAAGTCGACCTTTATGAAGATCCTCGGTGGCGATCTGGAGTCCTCCGGTGGCCAGGTGATGCTGGAACCGAACGTGCGCCTGGGTAAATTGCGCCAGGACCAGTTCGCCTACGAAGAATTCAGCGTGATCGATACCGTGATCATGGGCCACGAAGAACTGTGGAAGGTCAAGGCCGAGCGCGACCGCATCTACTCGCTGCCGGAAATGAGCGAAGACGACGGCATGGCCGTGGCCGAACTGGAAACCGAATTCGCCGAAATGGACGGCTACACCGCCGAATCCCGTGCCGGCGAGTTGCTGCTCGGCCTGGGCATCGGCATCGAACAGCATTTCGGCCCGATGAGCGAAGTCTCGCCCGGCTGGAAACTGCGTGTACTGCTGGCCCAGGCACTGTTCTCCGATCCGGAAGTGCTGCTGCTGGATGAACCGACCAACCACCTGGATATCAACACCATCCGTTGGCTGGAAAGCATCCTGACCACACGCAACAGCACCATGATCATCATTTCCCACGACCGGCACTTCCTCAACAGCGTGTGCACCCACATGGCTGACCTGGATTATGGCGAGCTGCGTCTGTTCCCAGGCAACTACGACGAATACATGACCGCCGCCACCCAGTCGCGCGAGCAGTTGCTGTCCGACAACGCCAAGAAGAAGGCGCAGATATCCGAGCTGCAGAATTTCGTCAGCCGCTTCTCGGCCAACGCCTCGAAAGCCAAGCAGGCGACTTCGCGCGCCAAGCAGATCGACAAGATCCAGCTGGCCGAGGTCAAGCCGTCCAGCCGCGTCAGCCCGTTTATTCGTTTCGAGCAGACCAAGAAGCTGCACCGCCAGGCCGTGCATGTGGAAAACATGGCCAAAGGCTTCGACGGCAAGCCGCTGTTCAAAGGCTTCAGCTTCACCGTGGAAGCCGGCGAGCGGGTGGCCATCATCGGCCCGAACGGCATCGGTAAGACCACCCTGCTGCGCACCCTGGTCGGCGAACTGAGCCCGGACGCCGGCTCGGTGAAATGGACCGAAAGCGCCGAACTGGGTTACTACGCCCAGGATCACGCCGACGACTTCGAAGACGAGAGCAACCTGTTCGACTGGATGGGCCGCTGGACTCAGGGTGGCGAGCAAGTGGTGCGCGGCACCCTCGGCCGCATGCTGTTCTCCAACGACGAGATCCTCAAATCGGTCAAGGTCATCTCCGGTGGTGAACAGGGCCGCATGCTGTTCGGCAAGCTGATCCTGCAAAAGCCCAACGTGCTGATCATGGACGAACCGACCAACCACCTGGACATGGAGTCCATCGAGGCACTCAACCTGGCGCTGGAGAACTATCCGGGTACGCTGATCTTCGTCAGCCATGACCGTGAGTTCGTATCCTCCCTGGCCACGCGCATCATCGAGCTGTCCGCCAGCGGTGTGATCGATTTCAGCGGCACCTACGACGACTACCTGCGTAGCCAGGGCGTTGTGGTCTGATTACAGCTGTAACGCATGAATAAAAACGCCCCGTTTCGACGGGGCGTTTTTATTCATGTGCTGCTGTGTGACTCAGGCAACGGCAGCGGCGAACAGCTCACTGACCTGCCGATTAGCCGCACTCAAGGCATTGGCGCGCGGCTCTTCGCCGTAGGCCAGGCCATGGGCGCGGATGATTTCAATGTCGGTGATGCCGAGGAAACGAAGCACCACCAGCAGGTAATCTTCATGAGCCACGCCAGTCGGCTGGCCCGCGTGCAGCCCGCCGGAGGTGGAGACGATCACCACCTTTTTACCGCCGGCCAGGCCTTTCGGGCCATTCTCGTCGTAGGCGAACGTCTTGCCGGCCACCGCGATGCGGTCGATCCAGGCTTTCAACTGGGTCGGCACACTGAAGTTGTACATCGGCGCGCCGATCACTATGGCATCCGCCTCCAGGAACTCTTGCAGGGTCGACTCAGCCAGTTCGACTTCGTGCTTCTGCGCGGCATCCCGCAGCTCAGCTGGAGTACCCCCAGCCACCAGGCTGGCGGACGACAAGTGGCTCAGGGCATCGCCGGCCAGGTCGCGGTAGCTGACCTTGGCCGCCGGCTCTGCTGCCTGCCAAGCTGCCACCACGGTCTGGCTGAGCTGGCGCGAAGCGGATGCGTCGCCGAGGATGCTGGAATCGAGGTGCAAAAGTTTCATGGCGTTCTCCCAAGTAGGAATCGCGGGCTGGCGATCGAGTGGGACAAAGCCTACCAATGAAACCAATAGCGTATTAGCTGGTGAAAATGTGATAGTTCGTCCCACTCATAGGACGATAAAGCCATGCAAGACCTTAACGATCTGTTCTATTTCGCCAAAGTGGTGGAAGCCGGCGGCTTTGCGGCTGCTGGCCGACTGCTGGGCATCCCCAAGTCGCGGCTGTCACGGCGCATCGCCGAGCTTGAAAACCGCCTGGGTGCGCGCCTGCTGCAGCGCAGCACCCGCAAATTGTCGCTGACCGATATTGGTGAGCGTTACTACCGCCATTGCCAGGCCATGCTGCTGGAAGCCGAGATGGCCGATGAAGCCGTCGCCACCCTTTCCAGCGAGCCGCGCGGGCGCCTGCGGGTGTCCAGCCCAGTGGTGTTGGCGCAGTCCTACCTGCCGCAGATCATCACTGACTTTCTCAGCGCCTACCCGCAGGTGCAACTGGATATGCTGCTCCTCAATCGGCGCGTCGATCTGCTCGGCGAAGGCATAGATGTGGCGCTGCGCGTGCGCGATGAGGGCGATGAAGACCCGGCGCTGATCGCCCGCAAACTGCGCCCGGCGTTGGCCGTATTGGTCGCGGCGCCTTCACTGCTTGTCGGGCAGAGCATCGAAAAACCGCAGGATTTGAGCAAGCTGCCGGTTCTCGGCGCCCTGGAAACCGACCGCAAGGTGCATTTCCGCCTGCTCGGCATGGATGGCGGAAAACGCGACATAGCCCTCGAGGCCCGCCTCGGTATCGATGATTTTCTCGTGCGCAAGAACGCCGCGCTGGCCGGCCTGGGGCTGACCATGCTGCCGTCAATGTATTGTCAGGAGGAGCTGGCGGATGGTCGACTGCAACAGCTGTTACCCGACTGGACACTGCCCAGCGGCTATTTACAGGCGGTCTATCCGCATCGACGCGGCATGTCGCCCACGGTACGCGCCTGGATCGATCATCTGACCGAGGCCTTCAAGAGTGACTGGACCCAACCGGTATGAGCAACCTGCCGCTAACCGAATCAGCTCTCGACTTGGAGTCAAGCATGACACCCGCCGCCGTCGCCTCGTTCCTGCTGCAACTGCCCGGCGTCCGTGAAGACCTCAAGTGGGGCAACAACCGGGTGTTTTCCATCGCCGGCACTAAGATGATCGCCATCCTCGACTTTCTCGGCGATGGCCTGGCGTTCAAGGTGGATAGCGAACTGTTCCTCGGCTATGTCGACCGCCCCGGTATTCGCCCGGCGCCCTACCTCGCGCGCGCGCACTGGATCAGCATGACGGCGCCCTACCCGCTGAGCGAGGCGGAGCTGAAAGACTTGCTCACCCGCTCCCATCAACTGGTGGTGCGCAAGCTGCCGAAGATCCGCCAGGTTGGTTTACTGCTCGACCTGGACTGATCGGCCTGGGCCTTGATCAGGCTTACCCAGTGAGATGTGGCCGACGAGGCATGCGCCTCTCTTTGCCCGTCGGCAAAGACCGCCCTGCGCCAGCGAGAACAGCTGACGCAGGGCAACGACTCAGTTACCTGACTTGATCTTGCTCCACAGACGGGTACGGACGCGGTCGATATTCAGCGGCATGGCTTCCAGGGCGAATAGCGCGGTCATGGTGCCTGCGCTGGGGTAGACCTTGGTATCGGCCTTGAGCTCGGTGCTGACCAACCCATCGGCTTTCTCGTTGCCGTTGGCGTAGCGCACATAATCACTGATCTTCGCCATCACTTCGGGGCGTAGCAGGTAGTTCATGAAGGCGTAGGCCGCTTTTTCATCCGGGGCATCGGCGGGCATGGCCACCATGTCGAACCACATAGGCGCACCTTCTTTGGGGATCGAGTAGATGATATCCACGCCATTCTTGGCTTCTTTGGCACGGGTTGCGGCTTGCATGATGTCGCCGGAGAAGCCCACCGCTACGCAAATCTCGCCGTTAGCCAGATCGCTGACGTACTTCGAGGAGTGGAAGTAGCGGATATAAGGACGCACCTGCATCAAGGCCGCTTCGGCTTTTTTATAGTCCGCCGCATTCTTGCTGTGATGCGGCAGGCCCAGGTAGTTGAGCGTCACCGGCAGCAATTCCGGGCCATTGTCCAGAATGGCTACGCCGCACTGGCTGAGCTTTTTCATGTTCTCTGGCTTGAGAATCAGGTCCCAGGAGTCCAGCGCCACATCGTCGCCGAGCACGGCCTTGACCTTGGCCACGTTGTAACCGATGCCGGTGCTGCCCCACAGATAGGGGAAGCCGTATTGGTTGCCCGGATCGTTGCTCTCCAGCGCTTTGAGCAGCACCGGATTGAGGTTCTGCCAGTTCGGCAGTTGGCTCTTATCCAGCCTCTTCAGCGCACCGCCCTGGATCTGCCGCGCCATGAAGTGGTTAGACGGAAAAACCACGTCATAGCCGGATTTGCCGGTCATCAACTTGCCGTCGAGGGTTTCGTTGCTGTCATAAACGTCGTAGGTGGTTTGAATGCCGCTTTGCGCCTGAAAGTTTTTCAAGGTATCCGGGGCGATATAGTCGGACCAGTTGTAAATCTTGACGGTTTCAGCGGCCTGACTCATCGAGGCCATCAGCATCAGTGGTGCTATCAGCTTTCGCATGTTTATCCCTTACTTTGATTTTGTTGTGGTTAAGGATTTTGTGGTTAGCGGTTGCTTGAAGCGGTGCTTACAGCGGCTTCAGAAAATCAGCACGTAGGTCTTGCGTACCGTTTCGTGGATATCCCAGATACCGGTGCTGTTGGCCGGCAGCATCAACGCATCGCCAGCCTGGATCTGCAGGGGTTCGCCGCCGTCAGGGGTGAAGGTGCAACGGCCCTGGATGAAGTGGCAAAACTCCTGCTGCACGATTTGCCTGCGCCAGCGCCCGGGCGTGCACTCCCAGATGCCGGTCTCGACGCCATCGGGTCTTTCCACGCTGGTTGTCGAGGCGATGGCGATGGTCTCGCTCAAGGGCACGGCTACCGGTGCAGAGTCGGCAAGGGCCACGCTGGCGGTGCTTTTAAAGTGGGTGATGCTCATGGTTCGAGTACCTTTTTGTTGATCGTCCGCTAGTCAGTAACCAGCGGGGTTCTAGCGCATGAAACCTTCCATGAAGTCCGCCAGGCGGCTGGCGAGCTTGCGTCTCCAAACGGGGCTGTGGGGGTTGACGAGCACCTGATCCTCATGCACGAAACTGCGGATGATGGCGTTGTAGCCAAGCCAGCGGCAGGGCTCGGGCTCCCAGGCTTTCAGCGCCTGAATGGCGTCGTCCTTGAGCACCCAGGGCTGGCGGGTGAGCAGGCTGTCCTGGGCCAAAATCAAATCCGCCAGGGTCCGCCCGCCGAGGTTGCTGGCGCCCACGCCTTCACCGCCATAACCACCGGACAGCGCGATGCCATTCTTGCGGTCGCAGAGCATGTGCGGGTGGAAACGCCGCGACATGCCCAGGTTGCCGCCCCAGGAATGGGTGATTTCGACGTCTTTCAACTGCGGGAAGAGTTCGCCGAACAGGTAGCGGCGCAAGCCGACTTCGTCCTCGCTGAGATTGAAGTCATAGCGCAGTTTGCCGCCGAACCGATAGCCCCCGCGGGCGCCGAACACCAAGCGATCATCGGCGCTGCGCTGGCCGTAGGTGACCTGACGGCTACTCTCGCTAAAGGCCTGGCCGCGATCCAGGCCGATCTCGGCCCAGGTGGCGGCCGGCAAGGGCGCGGTCGCGACCAACAGGCTTTGCACCGGTAGCTGGTAATGCCCCAAGGGCGGCAGGCTGGCCGCATAGCCCTCCACCGCCGGCACCACCCAGCGGGCGCTGACGGTGCCGCGCGCGGTACGAATCAACCCCGGCTGCCAGTCGGTGACGCGGCTTTTTTCGAACAGTTGGACGCCCATGCGCTCAACGCTACGGGCCAGGCCACGAACCAGTTTGGCCGGCTGGATGGTCGCGCAGTGCGGGGTGTGGATCGCCCCGAAAGGGTTGGCGATACGCAGTTGCTGGCTCAGTTCAGCGGGGCTCAACCAACGATAATCCGCTTCGCTCAGGCCCTGGCCATAGAGGTGTTCCAGCCACTGGCGCAGGCTGGTTTCCTGTTCCGGGTAACGCGCGGCGCAGTACAGCACCCCGGCTTTGCGGTAGTCGCAAGCGATGCCTTCACGCTCGAGCACCGCCGCCACCTCGTCGGGAATGCCGTGCAGCAGGTCGAAGGCAGCGCGCCGCTGCTCGGCTGGCAGGCCGGCAAGCAGGCGATCCTCGCCGAGGATATTGCCCATCAGCCAGCCACCATTGCGCCCGGAGGCGCCAAAGCCGGCGGTCTCGGCCTCGACTATGGCAATGCGCAATTGTGGCGCCTGACGCTTGAGGTAATACGCGGTCCAAAGCCCGGTATAGCCTGCGCCGATGATCGCGACGTCAGCCTCCAGCGCGCCATCCAGAGCCGGACGTGCGCTCAGTTCGTCGTCAAGCTGATCCATCCACAGGCTGATGTTGCGCCAGGCGCTCATTCGGAAACTCCAGGGTTGGACTGTATTCCGAAAGAGACTAGTGGCTCAGCTCAGGGCTTGTCTTGCGCGCGTGCCCGCAAAGAAATTTGCTCGCCGGCATTCAGTTTTAAATAGGCCTTGGGCGACAGCCCGGTGTGCTGGCGAAAGCAGCTATAGAAGGCGGACATGGAATTGAAACCCGCCGCGAAGGCCAGTTCGTCGATCCGTACCGGCTGCGGGGCCGTTGCCAGCGCGGCCAGCAAATGCTGTAGGCGCGCCTGGTTCACATAGCGGTAGAAGCTCTGCCCGAGCACCTGATTAAGCAGGTAGGAAATCTGGTTGCGGCTGTAGCCACTGTTAGTCGCCACTTGTTGCAGATTCAGCTCGGGGTCGAGATAGGGTTGATCGCGCTCGAAATACTGCTGCAGGTCTTGCGCCAGGAAACCCAACTGCCGCGCCGACAGGCCCAGGCGACTGATCGCCGGACGGCTGTCGGCTGCGGCGTTGAGCGCACGACTTTCATGCACCAACGAGGCGTATTCATTGACCCGCCAGATCAGGCCATCGCGCACGGTCAGCGCCTCACTGGCTCGGAACGACACCAGCCCTTCGCCGCCACGCAAGGTGATCCGGTATTGGATAAAGGCTGTGTCCCCATCCAGCCGAATCCGGTCGCTATGTTCCAGCGCCTCTTCCGGGCCACGCGGCATGGTAAGGCGCACGTAGTCGCGCAACTCGGCCAGGTGCATCACGCGGTTCTGGAAGAAGTCGTTGTATTCGATATCCGGGTGATAGAGCGCCATCACCCCGTCGAGATCCCGGCGCTTCCAGCAATAGTGGTAGCGCAGCACGGTTTCGCCGGTAATGGCGGTTTGCTCGGGGCCGTCGAAACGCTCGGTGGGCGACATACTGGTCTCGCTAGACGGATTCAATGGTCCCGCCGGGAGCCTCCGGCACATCAGTGTTGCGCCGTGCTCCAGTCGATCAGGCTGAGCTGCCAGGTCGCCAGAATCAACAGCCCAAAGCCGATGCGATACCAGGCAAACGCCGCGTAGCTGTGGTTGCCGATAAATTTCAGCAGTTGGCGCACCGCCAGCATGGCAAACACAAAGGAGGCGACGAAGCCTAAGGCGAATACCGGAAAATCGCCTGGCTGGAACAGCTCACGGTGCTTGTACCCCGTGTAAACCGCCGCACCGACCATGGTCGGCATCGCCAGGAAGAAGGAGAACTCGGTGGCCGCCTTGCGCGACAAGCCGAACAGCAGGCCACCGATAATGGTGGCGCCGGAGCGCGAGGTGCCCGGAATCAGCGCCAGGCACTGGGCGCAGCCGACCTTGAGGGCGTCCTTCCAGCACATGTCGTCGACGCTCTCGGCGCGGATCACATGCTTGCGGCGCTCGGCCCAGAGCATGACCACCCCGCCTACCACCAGCGCCGCAGCGACGGTAATGGGGTTGAACAGATAATGCTGAATCGCATCGGCAAAGGTCACACCAAGGATAGCCGCGGGAATAAAGGCTATCAGCAGATTGGCGGTGAAGCGCTGCGCCTGCTGTTGTTTCGGCAGGCCGACGACCACATCGAGGATCTTGCGTCGGTACTCCCAGATCACCGCGAGGATCGCGGCGAGCTGGATGATGATGTTGAAGGCCTTGGCCCGCTCGCCGTCGAAACCGATCAAGTCGGCGACTATGATCTGGTGACCGGTGCTGGAAATCGGCAAAAACTCCGTCAGTCCCTCAACGAGGCCCAAAATCAACGCTTGCGCGGCGGTCCAAAGATCCATGCAATCCCCCGTGGTGCAATGCCACAGGCATCGCGAATCAATCTATTTGGTGGTCGTGCGGCGTAGCGAGTCTAAGACTCGCGGGCAACAAAGTAGGCTCCAAAGCGGAACGACAGACCAGCAGGCGCTTAGGTTTGCCGCTTTGGCGGCCGAAATGCTAACAGACATCCTGAATAATCGCTGCTGCCATTAAGGCCAATAGCGTTGCCCTGCTTCGGCCAGTCACTGCCTAACCTGACCGGCTTGAATGCCTCGATCGCCAGTGCCGGGGCTGCAACAGTCGCACGCAATGGAAAATATCAACCAAACTGTTATCCAGGCGGCTAGTCTGACCCACAACAATGCACTGGCCGCGCAACAGTCCAGCGGCGCTAGCCAACAGCTGAACCAGTTGGCCGAGCAGTTGAACCGTTGGTTAGGGCAATTGCGCGTATGAGAGGGATAGCATGAGCAACATGGAGCACCAGGAAGTCGATCTCAAACAGCCGCAGAATCAGGACCTGATCTGGGATCTGGACAGCATGGCCCGCCGCGAACTGGCCGAGCGTTTCATTCGGCTGTTCGAGAACCGCCTTTGTGTGTACTCGGAATCAGTACGCCTGCTGTATACCAACTACACCCTGCACTTCCCCTGCGATCTCGGCCGCAAGATGGTGGTGCTGCCAGACGCTTATGCCTTTCACGATACCTTGCATGGCATCGAGGCCAGCGCCGTGCGCAAGACCGGGCTTTGCGTGCTGCCGGGAGTGGTCCTGGGCAAACCTGGGCTGTTGCTGACCACGCAAATCAAAGGGGGTGGCCCAGCGCCCAAAACCATGCCGTTCAAGCTAGCCTTGGCGCAGATCATCAGCAGCCAGAAGAAGATCGGCGATGTCTTCCTGCCCATCATGATGAAGGGCGATCTACGCGAGTTCGACCAGCAGATGCCCTACATCCACCTACACCGCCTGCAGGTAAACAAACTCACGCGCCTCTCCGCCTTCGAGCGTGACGATATCCAACAGACCATCACGCGTAAGCTGCTGATGCTCTATCGCCAAGCCGACAGTCTGGCTTGCTAGTTTTTACGCGGCTTGGCTCCAGCCTGTAGCCTTGAACAGTGGTTCGCGGGGCTCAGCTGGCGCGCACGAGCCCAGCGCCCTGGTCGCGTCCCGAAGTCGTTACAGTTTTGTCTGTGAGCGGGCTCAACGCCCGCTGCCGAGGGCCGTTAACCTCTCCTCTGAGACCGCAACGAAAAGTCTTCGAGCGAAGATCAGGCAAGGCGCAACGGAGCGGAGTAACAGCCGAATCCCCCCAGGCACTTTCCGTACAGAACCTAAAGCCGCAGAGTCTAACTTAGCCGCTCCCCCCCTTTGCCAAACGTGCCAACGATCAGGGCTCGATCCGGCGCTGCAGATGTATCCAGTCGACGATCTCCCCTTCCGGGGCATAGCCGTTGACCGTCTCGCGCAGCAACTGACGCACTTTAGCGTAATCGTCCTGCTCAACGGCCTCGAGCAATGCTGCCAGCACCGTCTTGAGAGACTCCCAGGGCAGATGCTCCTCATTGGCGCGCATGATCATCGGGTGATCGGTCGGACTGACGTTATCGCCGATCAGCAATTCCTCATACAGCTTCTCGCCAGGACGCAAGCCGCTGAACTCGATGGCAATATCCCCGTGAGGATTCTTCTCCGAACGCACACTGAGGCCGGAAAGGTGAATCATCTTTTCCGCCAGTTCGAGAATCTTCACCGGCTGGGCCATATCCAACACGAACACATCCCCTCCCTGCCCCATCGAGCCGGCTTGAATCACCAGCTGAGCGGCCTCGGGAATGGTCATGAAGTAACGAGTGATATTGGGATGCGTGACCGTCACCGGCCCGCCGCGACGAATTTGCGCATGAAACCGTGGAATCACCGATCCCGAAGAACCCAGCACATTACCGAAACGCACCATGGTGAAACGGGTCTTGTTGAGCTGATGGACGGCATCCTTGTCGGCAAACAGCACCGGAACCGATTCCCGGCTCAACGCCTGCAAAACCATTTCAGCCAGGCGCTTGGTGCTGCCCATCACGTTGGTCGGCCGCACCGCCTTGTCGGTGGAAATCAGCACGAAATGCTCAACGCCGGCCCGCACCGCAGCCTGAGCGGTGTACAGCGAACCCATGACGTTGTTCAGCACCCCCTCGGCAATGTTGTGCTCCACCATCGGCACATGCTTGTAGGCGGCCGCATGGTAGAGGGTGTCCACCTGCCAGGTCCGCATAATGTCCAACAGCCGCTCTGGATTGCGGATCGAGCCCAGGATGGGCACCAGCCGTAGCGGCAAGGACTCACGCTCGATCCTCTGCTCAAGCTCGGCATGAATGCTGTACAGATTGAATTCGCTGTGCTCGAACAGCAGCAGCGTGGTGGGCTCACTCGCCATGATCTGGCGGCACAACTCGGAACCGATCGAGCCTCCAGCGCCCGTCACCATAACGGTCTGACCACGAATGCAACGTTCGAATAACTCCTGTTGCGGCGGAACCGCATCACGTCCGAGCAAGTCGGCGATATCCACTTCCTGGATGTCATCGACCTTCACCCGGCCACTGGCCAGATCCATAAAGCCCGGCACACTGCGCACATGCAGCGGGAACTGTTCAAGAAGCTCCAACACCTCGCGCCGGCGCCCGCGGGAGGCCGAAGGAATTGCCAGCAAGATCTCCTGCGCCCCCGTATCCTCGATCATCTGCTGGATATGCTTGGGCTTGAACACCCGCAGTCCGGCAATTACCCGATTGGCAATGCCGCTGTCATCGTCGATGAACGCCACCGGGCGCATCGCGCGCCCCATCCGCAAGGCCCCCACCAACTGGTTACCGGCAGCCCCAGCGCCATAGATTGCCACCTTAGGCAAACCGTCAGCACGGTTCATAAACGGCATCGGTTGGCTGGCTGAGAACCAGTCGCCCATAAAGTACTGGCGCATTCCCAGGCGCAACCCGCCGACCATCACCAGGCTCAACCACCAGTAGTTGAACACCAATGAGCGCGGTACAACTTCTGGAGCACCGCGGTACCAATACACCGCGAGCGCGAGAAACAAGGCAGACAGGGTGACAGCCTTGGCGATAGCGAGCAGCGCGTCGTTACCGAAGTAGCGCATCACCGCCCGGTACATGCCGAACTTGACGAACAGCGGGATAGCAATCAGCGGGGCGACCACAAACAGCCAGAGCTGCCCTCCCCACGGCTGAATCAGGTTGTCGGTGCCCAGGCGCACGACAAATGCCAACCACAAAGCGGCCCATACCAGCGCCACATCGGTGGTCACCTGCAACAAGCGCTTGTAACGGCGCGGCAGCCGCAACAGCCCTTCGCGCAACTTATCAGCAGTCCTTAACACAAGAGCGTCCTCGAAATCTTTAACAACCCAATACACAGATCGGCCGCAACGCAGTTAATCTTCAGCGCCAAACACTCAGCCACGCCCGGAATCAACACTGGGTAAACGGCATACCCCACAAGGGTTCCATCCTACTCACTGTTAGCATTCGTAACGCCCAGCAACGAACTCAACCTTGCACTCTCGCCAGGAGAGGGATCAGGGGTGAGGGACACTACTCCCGTTCCCCAGCCTTGAACCTTACCGCCAACCACACCAAGGGTAGGTAAGCCACCAACACTCCCAAGGCGCCATCCACTCCACCAAGCCCGACCCAAAGCGCAATCGGCAGCAACCAGAAAAGGTTCAACGCCCCAACCGCCAGCGTCACCGGCAAGTGCTTGCCAAATTGGCGCGATGCGTACTGGTAAGCATGGCTGCGGTGCGCCTCGTACACCTTATCGCCCCGCAGCAGCCTGCGAAACAGCGTCCAAGTGGCATCGACGATGAACACCCCGAGTAGGATCAACCAACTCCACAGCAACTGCGGCGCCACCCAGGCGGCTTGCAGCGAGAGCACACCCAACGCCATACCGAGAAAGCCACTGCCGGCATCGCCCATAAAGATGCGCGCCGGCGGGAAGTTCCAGAACAGGAAGCCCGCCACCGCCACCGCCAGCGACAAGGGCGCCAGGGCGGTAGCCCCCTCGCCCAGCAACAGATAGAGCAACGCGCCACCCAAGCACACGCAGATCGCCTCGACACTGGCGATACCATCAATGCCATCCATAAAATTATACAGATTGAGCAACCAAACCAGGTAAAACGCCGCCAGCGCATAACCCAGCCAGCCCAGCTCCAGGTCGAAGCCGAAGATCACCAGCGACGGCAAACCACCCAACCAGCCCAGTGCCCAACCGGCACCGATGAAATGCGCCAACAACCGCCAGCGCGCAGCGATATGACCATGGTCATCGAGAAACCCCACCACGGCGATCCAGGCACCCGCGCCCAGCAAGGCCCACATCACCGGCCATGCCATTACACCAACCAAGGCCAATAGAGGCAGCGCTGCCAGAAAACTGAGCACAATCGCCACCCCGCCGCCACGCGGCGTGGGCACCGAGTGCGAACTGCGGCCATTGGGAATATCCATCAGGCTGCGCGCCAAGGCGTATCGGCGCAAGGCGCCCGTCAAAAATACAGAAACGCCGGCCATGGCCGGCAGCAACCACCAGATGCTCATCGAGTTTGATGTTCCAGAAAATGCTTGGCCGTTCTACGCAGCGCTTCATCAACGCTGATCGGCGGAGACCAGTTCAGCAATTCACGCGTCTTGCTGATATCGACCTGTAGCGAGCCGCACAAGCGCTGAGCAACCGCCGTCTTACCCAACAAAGTTGCAGCACGCGCCAGCATCCAGGTGGGAATCGGCAACAGCCGCGCCGGCTTACCCAGCGCCTGCCCCATCCGGCTGAGCAATTGGCTGGTGGACAAATCCTCACCATCGCTGACCAGAAAGGTCTGGTTAGCAGCGGCGGGATGATCGATGCAGGTCACGATCAGATCCACCAGATTGTCCAGCGCCACCAAACTGCGCTTATTTGGGATGGCTCCCAGCGGTAACGGCACCCCCTTGTGCAGCCAACGCATCATGCTCAAGAAGTTGGCTTTCACCCCCGGCCCATAGACCAGCGTCGGACGGATAATCACAACCTCCATCCCAGTTTCGGCGGCAAGCGCACGTAAACCCTGTTCAGCTTCCATCTTGGAAATGCCATAAGGGTCCGCCGGTGCCGGTTGAGCATCGGCAATGTAGGGCGCACCTACTGGCGTGCCTTCGCCGTTGACCTTGATCGAACTGATAAAGATGAAGCGGCGCACACCCGCCTCCGCGGCCTGGCGAGCGAGGCTCAATGTGCCGTCGACATTGACCTTGCGGAACTCGGCAAGCGGGTCGGACGCCTGATCGTGCATGACGTGAACGCGAGCGGCACTGTGAATGACCGCTTCGATTCCCTCCAACGCCTTTCGCCAGTCAGTACCAGCCTCAAGCCCTGCAATCTGCCGGCTCGCAACATGCTCGGGAAGCCCTGATGCTGGCCTACTACGCACCGCCGCGACCAGCTCCAGGTTGACCAAAGTGGACATCCTTTCCAGCAATCCCCGGCCGACGAAGCCGGTGGCGCCGGTCAACAAAACACGCATCTCTTTACCTCGGGAATGCTCAGGCTTTCGACCAGACAGTGCGGTTGATGTAGTCCGTGTAGCTGAGCACTACCCTGACGACCTGCTTCGAAACAGGCCCCGCCTGATAGTCCTTCACCACGGGAATCACGCGCCGGGCACGATCATGCTGGCTGGTCAACACACGCACCGCCTCCAGCACACGTTCCTTTCTCAGGCCACTCATGATCAGTGTGCCCTCATCCATGCCCTCAGGCCGCTCATGGGCATTGCGAATGGTGATCGCCGGCAGGTTCAGCAGCGAAGCCTCTTCGGTAATGGTGCCACTGTCAGAGAGCACGCAGAACGCCGACATCTGCAGCTTGATGTAATCCAACAAACCGAAGGGTTTGACGAAGCGAATCAGCGGATGGTCCAGCGATTCGCCAAGAGCCTCCAAACGTTTACGCGTGCGCGGGTGCGTGGAAACGATGATCGGGTACTGATAGGTCTCAGCCAGCGCTCGCAGAGTTTCCAACAAGTCCCGCAGGTTCTCCGGCGTATCGACGTTCTCTTCCCGGTGGGCGCTGACGATGAAAAACTTATCCTCCTCCAACCCTTCCCGAACCAGCACATCAGACGCCTGGATTCGTGGCATGTAGTAGTCCAGCACCTCCTCCATATGCGAGCCCGTCTTGATGATGGTTTCCGGGCGAATACCTTCGGCAATCAAATAGCGGCGAGCATGCTCGGTCAGCACCATATTGATATCGCTCAAATGGTCGAGCACCTTGCGGTTCAGCTCCTCCGGCACGCGCTGATCGAAACAACGATTTCCAGCCTCCATGTGAAAGACAGGAATTTTCCGGCGCTTGGCCGCAATCACCGCTAAGCAAGTGTTGGTGTCGCCATACAGCAAGAGCGCATCAGGCTTTTCCAGCTCGAATACCTCGTCGGCCTTGGAAATCACCTCGGCGATGGTCTTTGCCGCGGTATCGCCAGCAGCCCCCAGGAAATGATCCGGCTTGCGAATTTCCAGATCATCGAAAAACACTTGATTCAGTTCGAAATCGTAGTTCTGCCCCGAGTGCACCAGAACGTGCTGAACCTGCTTATCCAACTCCGCGATCACGCGGCTCATCTTGATCAGCTCCGGGCGAGTGCCAACCAGCGTCATTACCTTAAGCATCGAGCTGCTCCTGAATGTAATCCAGCTTCAGCAATACATCCTTGATACCTTGAATGTTCAGGCGCTCGGTATTGTGCGAGGTGTAGTCATCCAGTTCGGAAATATGCTGCTCTCCCTCAACGAAGAACTTTTTGTAGTTGAGGTCCCGGTTATCCGCCGGAATTCGGTAATAGCGCCCCATGTCTTCGGCCTTGGCCATTTCCTCGCGGGAAATCAGTGACTCATAAAGCTTCTCGCCATGCCGAGTGCCGATAACCTTGACTGGGTTTTCGCGGGAAAACAGCTCCTTGAGCGCCTGAGCAAGATCCGCCACCGTTGAAGCGGGAGCCTTTTGCACAAAGATGTCGCCCTGCTCAGCATGCTCGAATGCATGCAATACAAGATCGACCGAATCCTCCAGCGACATCAGAAAGCGGGTCATGTTCGGATCGGTTACAGTCAGTGGCTCGCCACTCTTGAGCTGACTGATAAACAGCGGGATCACCGAGCCACGCGAAGCCATCACGTTACCGTAGCGAGTCGCGCAAATAACCGGACCAGACTCTGGAATCATCCGCGATTTGGCGACCATAAGCTTTTCCGCCATCGCCTTGGAGATGCCCATGGCATTGATCGGGTACACCGCTTTATCGGTACTAAGCACTACTACCCGTTTGACGTCTGTGGCAATTGCAGCATTCAGCACATTTTCTGTACCGATGACATTAGTCTTGACCGCCTCCATTGGATAAAACTCGCAGGAAGGCACCTGTTTCAGAGCCGCAGCGTGGAAGATATAGTCAACGCCGACCATCGCCTGTGCCACGCTGCTGTAATCCCGAACATCACCAATGTAGAACTTGACCTTATCGTTCGCCAAGGCGATGCGCATGTCCTCCTGCTTCTTCTCGTCCCGGCTGAACACCCGGATTTCCTTGACGTTGGTATCGAGGAAGCGCTTCAGCACGGTATTACCGAACGAACCAGTACCGCCGGTAATCATCAAGACTTTGTCATCGAACATAAACAGTCACCAAACTAGAAAATATAAAAATTAACGCTGGTCATGCATCATCTTGACCAGTTCGAACCAAGTCGGCGGCACATAACCGGTTGCCTGGCAAAAGCGTGACGAATCCAATGAGCGGTCGATACAGACTTGCTCATCTGGAATGATTTCGATCTTCTTTCCGTACACTTCCGCCACCAGCCTGAGCAGCGATAACTTGTCGATCGGCTCGACCGACACATGATAGAGCCCATGCAGTTCGGGACTCGGGATCACATAGTCCTTCATTACCCGAGCCAGCTCGACCGTGGGCAACCCGGAGAAGAGGGCCTTGGCATAACCCTTGACCGGGCCCTCTTGCGCAAGAAACCAGTCGACCAAGGCATTGTTGCTGCCGAGTTCATGACCGATGATCGACGTACGCAGCGTAATCGCATGCGCTACCTCATGAAGCTCACCAATAAACTTGGACTTGCCATAGATGTCTTCGGCATCGGAGATATCAGCTTCGACATACCCACCCTTACGACCAGAGAACACGCAATCCGTGCTCACATGAATCAAGCGAGCGCCTGCCAGTCCGCAAAGCCTCGCTAAGCGATGCGGCAACATGGCATTAATCGGCAAAGCCGAAAGCGGGTCTTTGGCATCGGCCAACTGCTTGATCAGGCCTACGCAGTTAATGACCACATCCGGACGGATACGCTCCAGCACGCTGACCAGCGCATCCTGGTCGAGCACATCCACCCCACTCAGCAAGCGCCCCCTGTCCTGCTCGGCAAAATGCCGCAGCGCGCCGGCGCTACGCAGCGTGCCCCAGACCTCATGTTCCGGATCCTGGCTTAAGGTCCTGAGTACGGCACTGCCTAGCATGCCCGTTACGCCCACTATCAATACACGCACGACTGTCGCTCCTTGCGCTGGGTATCGAGAATCTCAACCAGGCGCGTCACCTGACTGCTCATCTCGAAATGTTCATAGAAATACGCTTTACCGGCCCGCCCCATGGCTTGAAGCTCAACGGCAGGTAGATTCTTCATGGTGCAGATCAGCGCAGCCAGAGCAGCGGGATCATCGGGTTCGCAAGCCCTTCCCGCCCCTGCCTCCATCACGACGCGCGCGCCCTCGCCTCGCAGCGAGGCAATAACCGGTCGCCCGGCGGCAAGATAGGCCTGGATTTTACTCGGAATTGTCTGAGCGAAGATCTCCTCATCCCTGAGCGACACCAGCAAAACATCCGCACGCTCGAAAATCTGCGGCATCGTCTCCATTGGAAAGCGCCCAGGTAGCAGCAAATTATCCAGTTGGTGTGCCTGCTTCTGCGCCTGCAGCCAGGCGAGCCGGCTGCCGCTGCCGACGAGTACCAAGCGGACTTCCGGGTCGTGTTTCAGTTGAATAGCTGCCTCGAGTAGAGTCTCGAGCGCTTGGGCCGTACCCAGATTGCCCGCGAAAACAACACTGAAATGCTGCTCAAGGTCCCCGGCCAATTCGGGCGAAATCCTCTCCACGGCTACGGTCGGCGACTGAATATCCATTGAATTGGGGTAATAGATGATCTTTTCCCGCCGCGCATAGCGAGCCACAGGCTCGACGAACGCACGGGATTGAACCAGCAAGGTATCGCACCCTGCATATATTCCCCTGACGAGATAGCCAACCGCCTTGAGAAGGTGCGGGAGCCTGACGAACCCAGTGGCCGCCAGACTCTCCGGCCACAGATCTTGAACCCATACGGCCAGGTGAGCCCTCTTCAGCCATTTGAGCAGGATAGCCGGAATAACCTGGGTGATCGGAGACGGCGCAAACACCAGGATAGCGTCGAACTCACGCTTTCTTAGCAGCCACGGACAGAAGACGAGGCCGGAGAACACAAATGAAAGGTAATTCAGGATCAAATTACGAGCACCACCATTGCCTCGCGGCCAAAGCGGCACACGGATCACTTCGACCTTTTCCCAAAATAACTCGCGCTGAACCCCACCCGCCCGATAACCGGGAAATACCTCCCCGTCCGGATAGTTGGGCTTGCCTGTCACAACGACGACCTCGTGGCCCTGAGCGGAGAGCATGCGAACCACGTCGTTGATGATGAAGTTTTCAGGGATGAAATACTGGGAAACGAGTAATAACTTCAAGGTTGTTCACTTTCAGTTGGCCACGCCAGGCACTACGCTTCTAACGCGCGGACTTAAGATCGCCGTAAAGCGCCAGCGCACGCCGTGTCAGCCCGTCCCAGGTGTAACGGGATAGCACCAGCTCGCGTAAACGCTCACCCTTGGCACGCAGCTCCTGTGGGTCTTGCAGCATGACGTGCATGGCCTTGGCCAACTCATCGACATCCACCCTGACTACACCCCCACCACCCATGCTTTGCACCTCATCGAAACCACACTGGTCGGTCAACAACACAGGGGTTCCGCACAGGCCTGCTTCCAAGGCAACCAATGACATGGCCTCCTGACGAGACGGCACGACCAGAAGATCGGCAGCAGCCAAAGCACTCTGCTTGTCCTGCCCAGCCAGAAACCCTGTGAACACCACACGTTCGGACAATCCTGCAGCAACAACCCTAGCGCGTAATTGCTCACCCAGCTCCGCGTCGGGCCCGGCGAACACAAGTTTGGCCGCCCCCAGTTGCGAAACAATTTTGCAGAAGGCCGTCAAAAGCAGATCAGGCCCCTTGATAGGACTGAGGCGGCCAAGAAAAAGAATGAGCGGTCCGCCATCCAAACCATAACGATCCCTGAAGGCCTGAGGGTCAGCAATCATATCGGGGTCGGGGTGCACGCCATTTGCCAACAGGCCGATTCGGGAATCCGCCACCCCATACTCGTGAAACTGCTCCCGCTCAAGTTCGGTCACAGCCAGGCAACGAGATGCGCCCTGGACAATCCGCTTACCAACAAGCCCGTTATAGAGCCGCTTCAACGGAGCGGATCGCCCAAAGACTCGCAACGACCCAGCAGGACAATAAACATAGGGGCGCCCCAGCCGAAGGGCAGCCAAACAAACCAGCGCCCCCAGAACACTCCAGTGCCCGGTGACATGCACGACATCCGCATCCGCCACCAGCGCCTTGATGCGCTTCAATGAAATTCGCGGAATCAGAAACCTTCGCATCAAAGTCGGCACGGCGATCAGCTCGATCGCCTGGAGCTCGGCCTTGCGCTTCTTACCCAGTCCAAGATTCGTACAAAGCACCGTGCAGCCAACACCTGCTCGATGCAGCGCTAGAGCCAGTTGAAAAGTACGCTCCGCCGTCCCGCCCCCCAAGGAAGGATCGATAGCGTCCGAAACATGCAGCACTTTCATCAGGAACGACTCTCTGCCTTATAGCTGTACGCAAACCGTTTCACATCACTTTCGAAGTCGGTTTTGCGCTGAAACCCCCACGACTGCAGCTTGCTGCTGTCATAAATAAGCTGTGGATTGGATTGAGATCGCCCTGCCAGTGCCAACAACAATCGCAACCCCCAGTGCGGCAGGCACATTGAACGCTTTGGCATGGGCTTACCCATCTCCCCCCCCAAGATGGCATCTATTGCCTGATAGTTATTGCATGGCTCATGGTCCGCAGAGATAAGGAAAATGTTGCCCTCAAGTGAACGTGCACTCATGGTAAGAAAAACAATAGCGGCGACAACATCCTCAACGCTGACAAGGTGCATGCGCCTATCCCCGTGAACGAATCGAAGCAAGAGCCTGTACCACGGAGCGGCTTGAGCGATGACACCAATCAACTTGAGCAAATTCTTACCCCCGGTACCAAAAACAGCGGTAGGGCGCAGGATGCCTAGATCAACACTGCCGGCTAACTCCTGCTGAATGACTTGCTCAGCAAGAAACTTATGACGCTCATATGCATTAATGGGCTTACACAGTGTGTCCTCGTTTACACAAGTTCCTCCCGAGGAGCCGACAACCATGGCAGTACTAATATGAAGCATCCGTTTAACACCAGCATGACGACTCATCTGCGCAAGATTTTGTACGGCCAATATACTTTTTTCGCCGTGCTCCACTGATGGCAGAGCAAGATTGATAACACTATGAGCCCCGCTCAAAAACTTGGCCAAACTGTCTCTATCAAGAAGATCACCACTAAAAGTCGTCACCTGCTCGGATACTTTCGCAGCAACCGACCTTTGCAAAACCCGCACGCCTATATCTTTCTGGCTTAATAGGGCAGGTAATAGATAGGACCCAATGAAACCAGTTCCGCCCGTTACACAAACAATCTTTTTATCAGCCGAATGCCCAACGCTCATCTCATGCCCTCCTAATAATAAAAGCGAGAGCACTCAGAGCCAAAAAAGACTCCACAACAAACACAACCCACAGATAGGGAGAGTTCATTTGACATACAGCATTGGCCATCAGAACTCCTATCCAGGAAGTCACGAACCTACTCTGCGACGCCCAAAAAGTGAAGCCATCAAACAAACCCAAAAGAGCCGTAAGCAAAAACATACCACCAAAAGTAATTATCAACGAACCGCTTGAAAACAATAGCGCCGGCGCTCCTGGCAAAGTCAGATAAGTAAAATTCTCTAAAAACTTATAAGGCGAGCGAGAGAGTTGTTGATAGATTGAATTGACGCCCGCGTTCGGGCTCTCACTCAAAATACCCTTCAACATAAATAACCCACGCGCATCACTTACCGAAAACACCAACATCCCTTCAAGTCCGATCCAACGGTCAACACTCAGACGCATCACCTCGACAAGCATTAACGTTGGCGTAATGCTCGCCTCCTCGAATTGAGCTGACGCTATCTGATCCGCAGCCTGCACAGCGGAAACCGCTGCGGGCTCATAGTTGTAAGTATTCATCCTAAACCAAGAAACGAGGACGAGGCTAATGAACAGAGACACAACCGGCAAAATCAGAATTCTCCACCGCCAAACTCTCAACAACTGGAGAAACAGGTCTTTCTTATGAAAAACCAAAGCCACAGAAACACTTAAGAAGATCAGGATCATTGTCGCCCTGCTGGCCAACGACACAGACACCAACACACCAAATAAACAAAGTGACCACACAATTGGCCACGTACGGTCTTTTCTTCGAGCAGACTCCCAGTCCAACACAAGATAAAGAGCAACAATTGCACCACAATAGCAAAGCCATGCAAGCACAGCACCCAAGCCAAAAGGAAGCGCGTGAAGCGGGTTTACCCCAGTCTGGAAAAAAGCAAAAAAATAATTCGCCACGTACAAAACAATGAAGAACAGTATCAAGACAGCCCAGACACCCCCGGACAGTTTCGAATACCAAGCAGGAACCATCTGACCTGCAACAGACCCAGTCGAAGGATAAAAATAGTATCTAGCTAATTGCAAAACCCTAAACACCAAGACCCCTAAAGCAGCAACTGCCGCCCCAGTTAAGGCTCTATCCCAATCCTCGGGAGCCCCATCAAAATCACCGACAGGCTCAACGAATGGATATTCAACAAGAAGATGAACATTGAATTTAAGGCAAAACCCCAGAAACAAGAATAATGCCAAAAAGAAGTAAGAACCCACAAACGGGCGCATCCAGGCCAGCATGAACATCAAAAGGAAAGCCAGCTGAAAGAACAGGAGTACAAGAGCACTCCCGGGATAATGAAAAAACGAACCAAAGCACAACAAGAGGAAAGCGGCTGTAAAAATAGAAAGCCAAATTTCTCTAGAACACACCGTCAGAAGCAATTCGCCCATTACCACCCCTGACTCGCCCTTGAGGCCTGAACGTATAATTTTATTCAAATCCATTTTGAGTATGCCACTCGAAACCCATGGAGCGCCCGACCAAAAACACCATTAATCAACAAACGAATGCTTCTATAATTAAGAACAGCAACCCCTATAAGACTATAAGCCTGCTTCAAGCAGCCGAGCGCTCTCAGGTAGCGCCCCGCACGCAAATGCAATCGAGCCATCAAGACAAGTGAGTTAGCCTCGGCCATTGGTCGCTTATCACGAAAAACAGCAGGCACATCATCACGAGAAAAAAACTTATCCAATACATAGTGATACTCTCTTGCCTTCGCCTCATCCGAAGCAGCAAAGGTTTGGGAACCACCATGAACGCGAAAACCTGCCAATGCCTTGCGAACATGCAACACATTGCCAAACAGACCAACCCGCAACAGAAAATCATAATCAGGAATTTGCCTTAACTGACAATCCCACCCCCCCGTCAACTCGAGAAGTTCTCGCTTAAATAAAGCACCAGGCCCCACAGGACAGACACCTCTGAGCACCACATCCGAATAATCGAAGGATGGCACCTCGACAAGGCGAAAAGCACGGGAATACTCGTCTATTAACCAGTAATCCGGGTATACCATCACCGCTTCCGGTTGAGCTCTCCAAGCAGAAACCAAGCATTCAATAGCATCACTCTCAAGCTTATCGTCTGCGCTTAAGTAGCCAAGCATATCTCCCGTACTGATCTGCCAGCCGGCATTAAGCGCCGCTGATTGACCGCGATTTTCCTGTGAGATTACAGTACAGCGATCGGCATACGCATTTATGATCTTAAGTGACCCGTCAGACGAGCCATCATCAATGACTATTAGTTCGATATTTTCATAAGACTGCGCCAGTATACTATCTATCGCCTCCGCTATATACCCTTCCGCATTATAAACAGGAACAACCAGAGAGACCTTTGGATACCCTTCAGACACAACCAATCCCTTTAAAATTAATCGAAATAACTTAAAATCTTATGAGGCCTAAGCAACAGGCCGACCACTGGAGCAGTCCAGACTCCAAGCCCACCTCTAACCCAAATCAGCATGAGAACACCTTGGAGAGATAGACCGAGCGCAGAAGCGGTCGCAACTCCGAGCGCGTTATAATTAGAAACCAACACCAAGCTAAGCATTACAGAAAGCGCGCCGCAGGAGGCAGTGATCCACATCATCGCCTGCTGCTTGTTCGTCATCATCAATGCATAGCCAGCAGACCCACATGCAACACTCACCAACTGCCCAGCACTCAGAATCAACAAGACGTAATAGGCATCCGAGTATTCATAACCATACACGACACCCAACACATCACGACCAACAAATAAAAATGCGATAATAACAAAAAGCGCAGGCAAAAATGCAATAGAGGCAGTTGCGCGCAAGACATTTTCCAACCTGGAAATATCCCCTCGCACATACAACTCACTTATTATTGGCATCAACGCCATATTCACAACCATCAACGGCAGGGTTAAAAACTGCGTAAATCGAGACGCCGCACCATACAAGGCAACCGCAGAGCCATCCGCATAAAAACTGAGTATCCAAATATCCGCCTGAAGCAAAACAACCAGCATTAAATTTGTAATCCAGAGCGGCATTGAAACGATAAACATTTTCTTCCATGGAATATAAAAATCCACAGACCAAAACTTACTGAGAAGCTGACACCCAGGAATAATGCATGCCAGTAAGTTTGAAATTATTACTACAATAACAACCGACCTCAACGACCCCGTATAATTATTTACCCAGCAAAAAAACAAGGTCATAAGCGTCAACAATCCCGACAAAAACCCACTGAAAATTGACGCCCTAAAAACATCCTGCAGCCCACGAAAAAATTCGGCAAAAAACATCTGAATTGAAAACAAAGCCATCCAAACAGCCACTAGCGCAGCCATATCCCCCTTTAAATAACTCAGCCCTCCAAAATTAAATTCTAGGCCATTCAAAGAAACATAGAACAAAAAAGAAACCAAACAAGAAGCCAAAAAAACTACCGCGGAACACCCCCAGAAAACCCCCTTAAGCTGCTCCAGCATTTTCAACTCAACAGACTCCGCCACCAACTTGACAGCAGAAAAATTAACGCCACACAAGGCCACGACAGAGAGTATCGACACAGCACTAAGCGCCAAGAAATACTGCCCAACATCCGAAACCGACAAGATTCTTGCCAAAAGCATACTGACCAAGAATCCGATAATTGAGGTCATGAAGCGAAAAATGAACGCCCACTTCCCCCCATGAAACAAGCGAACAAAAACACTACTCTTCACGGGCCTGGAAATATCACGACCATCCACTTTCAGGGTATCTTTCAAAATCTGCGATTTCCTGCGAGATCAAGATGCGTCAATTAATATAAGAAGGCCTAAATTAGCCCAGGCCACTCTCAATTACATCAACAAACAGAAATTTTATCAACAATCCAGCCAGCTCACTTTCTCCCTTCGCATTCATGCGCTCACCCTTGAGGAGCACTTCCCAAAGGAGACTCCCTGCATTACAAGCGCACCTCTCCTGCAATCAGTAACTATATTCGCGCTATCCACAGGCTCGACAACGCAAACAGCGTGGTTAGCTGGACGGCATTCTTCGCCAGGCCGCGAAAGCACTCCTTGGTGTAGCCGAACTGGCGATTGACCACCCGGAACGGATGCTCGATCTTCGCACGGACCTGCGCCTTGGCGTATTCGATCTTGCGCCTGATGCGATCGAGCAAGCTTTTTTGCTGTGATTTTTGTACGTGCCAGGGGCGGGCGGCAATCGACCAGATCCCTAGCCGCGCCATGAACTCGGCCTCGAAGTATGCGCCATAAGGCAAAACAGTCGGTAGGACTGCCACTGCCTGGCCACTACTAAACCTGCAGTTGTTTCCAGCGGCCTGGATGCTCGGCGAGTGCTTACTATGAGTTATTGCCGACAGATGGTATCGGTGCTGCATTCCCCCACAACAGCGAGGAACCGACAATCGTTCAGACGAAATCGGCGCAGAGCCCCCGCGCCCACCAACAGGAATAACATCGCCCCTCGCGCACGAGCTTAAGCTGTTGCGGCTTGCGTCTACACCGCCATCTTACCTTGAAAATTGCCGGGGAATGGCTCAAGCTGGGCGATCACAAAAAGCACACCGCGTGAGAACAGATGCAAGCAGTAAGTCACAGTTGATGGTCCGGCATACTTATTCTCCGGCCGCGCTGCTGCGCGGTGCGGTTGCTCACCACGCACTGATCTGGCAAATGATCACGCGCGAAATTGCTACCCGCTATCAAGGCACCTTTCTCGGCCTGGCGTGGGCGCTGATAACTCCGCTGCTCCTGCTTGGCATATACACCTTCGTCTTCTCAGGGATCTTCAAGGCCCGCTGGCCGGGTGGTGAAAACCATCTGGACTTCGCATTCGCCTTGTTCGTCGGAATGATCCTGCATGCTTTCTTCGCAGAGTGCGTGAACCGTGCACCGTCACTGATACTGGGCAACCCCAATTACGTCAAAAAGGTCGTGTTCCCCCTCGATGCACTCCCCTGGATCTCGCTCGGCTCGGCCCTGGCTCAGCTGTTCGTGAGTTATCTGGTGCTGCTGGCAGCCGTGCTCATCATTCACGGGCAGCTACCGCTAACCTGCTTACTCTTCCCGCTAGTCGTGCTGCCTCTGGTGTTGGTAGCGCTGGGCATCAGCTGGATGCTGGCCGCTACCAGCGTTTTCCTGCGCGACCTGGGCCAGATAACCGGCTTCCTGAATACCGCCCTGCTGTTCCTCTCCCCGATTTTTTACCCGCTCTCAGCGCTACCGCAAAACATTCAGCCGCTGGCCATGGCCAACCCACTCACCTTCATTATTGAGCAAAGCCGCAACGTTATTTTGCAGGGACAACTGCCCGATTTTCAGGGGTGGGCCATCTACCTGGCATTGAGCTTGCTGGTAGCTTGGCTGGGTTATGCGTGGTTCCAGAAGTTGAGGAATGGATTTGCTGATGTCATCTGAAGAACCCGTCATCCGTGTCACCCAGCTAAGCAAGTGCTACCAAGTCTATCGCCGCCCGCAGGATCGCCTTAAACAATCTCTGGTGCCACGCCTGCAACGCCTGGCCATGGTCAAACCGAGCCAGTTCTATCGGGAGTTCTGGGCACTGCGCGGAGCCTCCTTCGAGATTCGCCGGGGTGAAACGGTGGGCATCGTCGGGCGCAATGGCTCGGGCAAGTCCACCCTGCTGCAACTGATCTGCGGAACCCTCAACCCGACCACCGGCCATTGCGAAACCCGAGGTAAAGTCGCCGCCCTGCTCGAACTTGGCACCGGCTTCAACCCACAGTTTTCCGGGCTGGAGAACGTTTATCTCTATGGCCAGATTCTGGGCATGCCGCGCAGCCATATCGAAAAGATACTGCCCGACATCCTCGCCTTCGCCGATATCGGCAGGTTCATCCACCAGCCGGTGAAGACTTACTCCAGTGGCATGTTGGTGCGGCTGGCTTTCGCCGTCTCGGTGGCTCGTGAACCGGATATCCTGATCGTGGATGAAGCCTTGGCGGTTGGCGACGAGGCGTTTCGCCGCAAATGCTTCGCCCGCATCGAAGCGCTACGCGAAAAGGGCACCACCATCCTATTCGTCTCCCACGCCGCCGCATTGGTGGTGGAACTGTGCGATCGTGCCCTACTGCTGGATAGTGGCGAACTGCTGTTCGATGGCACACCCAAAGAAACCATCGCCCTCTACAACAAGCTGTTGTTCGCCCCCGAGGCCCGCCGCGCCCATGTGCTCCAGGAGATCCGCAACGCCGCGCAAGCTCCCGCCGCCAACTCGAACATCAGTCCGCCAGGAAGCGCCCCCGCGCTCAACGCGCCAGCCGTCAAAGCCGAACGCCCACACTACATCGAAGGCCTGGTGTCACAGAGCCGGATCGAGTACGAACAGCTCGGTGCGCTCATCACCGACCCGCATATCGAGACACTCGAAGGGCAGCGGGTCAACAGCCTGGTTGCCATGCAGGAGTACCAGTACTGCTATGCCGTGCGCTTCATCGAGAACGCGCGCAACATACAGTTCGGCATGTTAATAAAGACCATCAGTGGTTTCGAAATCGGCGGAGCCAATTATCCGGCGGTCAACAAGTACCTTCCCGAGGTGAAAGCAGGGCAAACCTACGAGGTCAGCTTTAGTTTTCGTGCGCTGATGAACCCGGGCACCTACTTCTTCAACGCGGGTCTGCAAGGGGAAACCGCGACTCACCCCGAGCGCATCTACCTGCATCGCATTCTCGACGCGGTAATGTTCCGCGTCCAAGCCTACGAGGGACGCATGACAAACGCCCTGATCAATTTTGATATCGCCTCGATGGCTGCAAGTACGGAAGAGTAACTTATGGCAGAAGTGACAAAGCGAATCGTAGTCGTACTTGGCATGCACCGCAGCGGTACGAGCGCGATAACCCGCGGGCTGCAGGTGCTCTCCCTGGATCTCGGCGACAAACTGATCGGCGCCATTCCCGGTAACAACGAGAAGGGCTTCTGGGAAGATGCCGAGATCAATGCCTTCAACGAAGCCCTTTTAAAGAAGCTGGACTCCGCCTGGCATCGCCTGGCCAAGCTGGACGACCAGGTTTTGCTGCGCCCGGAGTTCTCGCTGGAGCGCAAGACCGCAACCGCTCTCCTGCAAGGCAAGCTGTCGGACAACACCGTATTCGCCTTCAAGGATCCACGCGTCGCGATACTGCTGCCGTTCTGGCAAAACATCTTCGCCCAACTCGACCTGAAGGCCAGTTACCTCATCGCCATTCGCAACCCGCTGGACGTAGCCCAGTCGCTGCACAAACGTGACGACTTTGCCCAGGTTAAAGGCCTGATGCTGTGGGCCAAACACCAGGTCGGCGCACTCCGCGGGACCCATCAACAGCAACGCGTCTTCGTCACCTACGACGCCATGCTTGAAGAGCCCGAAGAGCAATTGACGCGAATTGCGCGAGCACTCGAGCTGCCGCCCCCACAGAGCGCCCCACAAGCGCTGCGCGAATACACGGAAGAGTTCCTGACCCCGGCATTGCGGCATAACGTGGCAGCCCACGAGCGCCTGACCGATACTCAGCAGGTCTCGCCGTTCATTCACGAGCTCTACCAACTGCTCCAGCAGTTGGCGGCGGACAGCCTGCCCGCCAACGGCAATGCCCTCGAACAACGCTGGCAAGCCTTCGAGCAGCGTTATCTGGAGTTCCTCCCGCTGCTGGCGCACTCGGACCTACTGGAAAAAGCCCGGGACGCCGCCACCCGCGAGCGCGAGAGCGCCTTGCAACAACTGGCGATCGCAATCAATACCAGAGATCAGGCAGTCAACGCCCAACAAACGCTGGCAGCCTCGCATGAGCAACTGTTCAACGAGCTGACCAGCCTGCGTATCCAGCTCGAACAGCTACAAATCCAGCATCTCGCGGCAGAGCAGGCTCTGAGCAAACTTGCTCAGGAACATGCGCAGGTAAGCGCCTCCTACGAGCACAGCTTGAGCGAAAAGGCCGACCTAATCGACCAGCTCAATGCCGCACAACAAGCCGCTCAAGAAGAAGTCGCGAGGCTCACCGAGGCCCTCAGCGAACTTGCTCAGGAGCACGCGCAGGTAAGCGCTGCCTACCAACACAGCTTGAGCGAAAAGGCCGACCTAATCGACCAGCTCAATGCCGCACAACAAGCCGCTCAAGAAGAAGTCGCGAGGCTCACCGAGACCCTCAGCGAACTTGCTCAGGAGCATGCGCAGGTAAGCGCTGCCTACGAGTACAGCCTGAGCGAAAAGGCCGATCTAACCGACCAGCTCAATGCTGCACAACAAGCCGCTCAAGAAGAAGTCGCGAGGCTCACCGAGACCCTGCAGCACGTGAAACAGCTGCATACTCAAAGCGCCCAGACCGCGCAACAGCTTCAGCAGCAGCTCGCCGGCACACAGGCGCAACTCGAAAACTTACGCCAAGAGCAAGAACGCCTGCAGGAAGAAAAAACCGGGCTGATCGCCCGACAAGACGAGACCGGGAAAGCTCTACACGACACGCGATTGAGCGTTGAAAAGCTGAACGATACCCGCGACCAGTTGCAGCAGCAGGTAGGCCATCTACAAGGCCAGTACGCGGCCGAACAGCATAATGTCCTGCACCTCAGCCAGCAGTTGGCGCAGACCAACGCCCAACTGGCGCGGATTATCAGCAGCAAGTCCTGGTTCCTGACCAAACCGCTGCGCTTCCTCCGCAGAAGCATGATGACCAGGCCTTACCGGTTTATCCGTCGCACCTTCTCCAATACCGCGCATGCGGCTTGGCACCAGTTGCCCTTCTCCAGCGAAGCTAAGCAACGGTTCAAAAACACGATCTTCAAATCGCTGCCCACTGTCTTCCGCTGGACCCAGGCCTACCGCAGCTGGCAGAACTTCACCGCCCCGATCAACCACAATCCGCCAGCCTGCAGCGCCATTGCCACAGCGCCAACCCAGCTACAGGCGTCGGCCAGTGCCGAATACATTCCCCTGCTCCAGGGCGCGCCCTTGAAGAGCAAACCGGTGAAATTGATCTGCTTCTACCTGCCGCAGTTCCACCCCATCGCCGAGAACAATGCCTGGTGGGGTGAAGGCTTTACCGAGTGGACCAACGTCCAGCCGGCCCAACCGCAGTTCGCCGGCCACTACCAGCCCCATGTCCCGGCCGAACTGGGCTACTACAGCCTGCTCGACTCCGCCGTGCAACGACGCCAGACCGAACTGGCCAAGCTCTATGGTATCGAGGGTTTCTGCTTCTACTTTTATTGGTTCGGCGGCAAGCGCCTGCTGGAAACCCCGATTGAAAACTACCTGAAAGATGCCAGCCTGGATCTGCCGTTCTGCCTGTGCTGGGCCAACGAAAACTGGAGTCGCCGTTGGGACGGCCTGGACAGCGAAATCCTGATCGACCAGCAACACTCACCGGAAGACGATCTGGCCTTTATCGCCCATGTTGCCCAGTACATGCGCGACGCCCGCTACATTCGCATCGACGGCAAGCCGCTGCTTTTGGTCTACCGTCCCAGCCTGCTGCCCTCGGCCAAGGAAACCGCCGAACGCTGGCGCACCTGGTGCCGGGCCAACGGCATCGGCGAAATCTACCTGGCCTACACCCAGTCCTTCGAGACGGTCGACCCGGCCAAATACGGCTTCGACGCCGCCATCGAATTTCCGCCGAACAACTCCGCGCCGCCGAACATCACCAACAGCGTTACCCCGCTGAACGAAGACTTCGGCGCCACCGTTTACGATTGGCGAGTATTCGTCGAACGCAGCGAGAAATACCAGCAGCCCGACTACAAGCTGTTCCGCAGTGTCTGCCCGGCCTGGGACAACACCGCACGCAGGAAGAACCGCAGCACCGTCTTCCTCAACAGCACTCCTTCGCTCTATCGGCGCTGGCTGGAAAATGCCATTCAGGACACCGAGCAGCGTCATGACAACCCTGATGAGCAGTTGATCTTCGTCAACGCCTGGAACGAATGGGCCGAAGGCGCCCACCTGGAGCCCGACGCTCATTACGGCTATGCCTACCTGCAAGCCACCCGCGACGCGCTCAGCCCTGCCGACACCAACCAAGACCAGTCGATTTTGCTGGTGACCCACGACTGTCACCCGCATGGCGCCCAGTTCCTCATCCTGGAAACCGCCAAACAGCTCAAGGCCAATGGCTTACGGGTCGTCATCCTGGCTCTAGATGGCGGCAAGCTACTGGACGATTTCGCCCACGTCGGTCGCACCCTCAATGCCAAGGAAGTGGGAGGCCAGGCCGTGCAGACGTTCCTTGCCAACCTCAGGGCCGAGGGCTGTGCGGATGCCATCACCAGCACCGTAGTTAGCGGGCGCGTGCTGCCGCAACTGAAAGCCTTGGGTTTCCGTGTGCTCAGCCTGATCCACGAGCTTCCCGGCGTAATCCGTGAGATGCAGCAAGAGGTCAATGCCGAGGCCATTGCCCAGCATGCCGACAAGATCGTCTTCCCTGCATCCCTGGTGCACCAGCGCTACTGCGAGATTACCCCGGTCGCCGTGGAGAAGGTTGTCATCCGCCCCCAGGGCGTGCTGCGCAAGAACCCCTACAAGACGCGCCGCGCCGAAGCCCACAGCAAGATATGCAAGAAGCACAAGCTGCCCGCCGACTGCCAGATCATTCTCAGTATCGGCTATGCCGATTCGCGTAAAGGCGCCGACCTGTTCGTCGAAATTGCCGCACAAACCCTCAAAGTGCGCCCCAATTCAGCGTTCATTTGGGTTGGCCATGCCGAGCAGCAGATGGAGAAATCCGTCACCCAGCGCATTCAGCAACTGGGGTTAGAGGATCGCGTCCTGTTTACCGGCTTCGACCGCGAACCCCTCGCCTATTACGCGGCGGCGGCGGCCTATGCCCTACCCTCGCGCGAGGACCCCTTCCCCAACGTGGTACTGGAGTCCGCCGAAGTCGGCGTGCCCGTGGTGGCTTTCGAAGGCGCCTCGGGGGCTGGCGATTTCATCCAGGAACAAGGTGGTCGCCTGGCAAGCTACCTGGATGTGCAGGACTTCGCCCGGCAGCTCTGCGAGTTGCTGGCCAACCCGGTAGAACAGCCCAGCCGCTCCGTCGGTTCGCTTCAGCAATATGCCCTGGACCTGCTGCACCACCTCAATGGTTTTCCGCGCATCTCCGTGGTCGTACCCAACTACAACTACGAACGGCACATCGGCAAGCGCCTGAAAAGCATCTACCGGCAGAACTGGCCGATCTATGAGCTGATAGTGCTGGACGACGCCTCCAGCGATAACAGCGTCGAAGTCATCGAGAAACATCTCGAGCGCAGCGGTAGCGATGGCCAATTGATTGTCAACCAGAGCAATTCCGGCTCGGTCTTCCGCCAATGGCAGAAGGGTCTGGCCCTGAGCAAAGGTGACCTGCTGTGGATCGCCGAAGCCGACGATCTCGCCGACAGTGACTTCCTCGATGAGCTAGCGCCGGCCTTCCATGACCCATCCGTGGTGCTGGCCTACAGTCAATCCAAACAGATCGACGACAGAGGCAAGGTACTGGCACCGAACTATCTCGACTACACCAAGGATATTTCAGAACACTGGCTGACCCACTATGTGCGCGATGGCCGTGAGGAAATCGGCGAAGCCCTGAGCATCAAGAACACCATTCCCAATGTCAGCGCCGTGCTGTTCCGCAGAACCGCGCTCGAACGGGCATTCAATGCCATAGGCGATGACCTGTTCGGCTATCGGGTCGCCGGGGACTGGCTGATCTATCTTCATGCGCTCTTACAGGGCAAGGTGTATTTCTGCGAGAAATCGCTGAACCAGCACCGCCGCCACACCAACAGCGTCACCAGCTCCACCCAGGAACTCAATCACCTGCAGGAAGTTTGCAAAGTTCAGGAAATCGCTCGCGAGCTGACGGAACCATCCGCGGCGGCGCTCGCCAAGGCACATGCCTATATCGAGCACCTGCATGAGCACTTCCAGATACCGAGCAAGAACGGTAAAGGAATCCGTGATGGCATCAGTCAAGTCATATAAGAGAGCCGTCATCCTCGGCGCGGCGGGATTTATCGGAATAAATCTCGCCAACACCCTGGCCGAGCAGGGCTACGAGCTGATCTGCTTCGACCGAGCCAGCTCGCCCCAGTGGCCGGTGGGAGCCAAGGCGATTATCGGCGATTTCGCCAGCCTGCCTGCCGAGTTGCTGGAAGCCCTGGACAATGCACTGGTCTTCCACCTGGTCAGCTCCTGCCGCCCCTCGCCCAGTACGGCCCAGGCGGCAGAAGAAGTCAGTCTCGACCTGGCCACCACGCTGCGCTACCTGGAAGCCACCAAAGCACGGAACCTGCGCTGGGTGTTTCTCTCCTCCGGTGGTACCGTCTATGGTCAGCAAGACAGCGAGCGGATTGTCGAAACGAGCTCGACCGAGCCCATCTGCTCCTATGGGCTGGTGAAGGTCGCCATCGAGAAGTATTTCGCGCTGTACCGCACACTGTACGGCCTGGACTATGTGATCGCCCGGCTGGCCAACCCCTACGGCCCCTGGCAACACCCGCTCAGAGGGCAAGGCATTATCGCCGCGCTGACTTACAAGGCACTCAAGGGCGATACCATCGAAATCTGGGGCGACGGCGCCAATATCAGGGATTACATCTATATAACCGATGCCACCCAAGGCATCCTGGCTGCAGCTTGGTCAGGTAAGTCTGGTGAAATTTATAACATTGGCACTTCCATGGGCCACTCGATCAACCAACTTATCGAGATACTTGGTAAGTCGCTGGAACTGGAATTAAAAGTCAATTACTCCGCAGCAAGATCCGTGGACGTCAAGCGCAATGTGCTGGATAACGTAAAAATCACAGCACATACCGGCTGGAAGCCTTCAACAACTATCGAGAGCGGGATAGCCCTTACTGCATCCTGGATAGAACATAATCTTAAGCTTTGGTGAAAAATTGAGAAAAGCTTACTTTCACATCGGATTCGGTAAGACCGGCAGCTCCGCGCTACAGTCTTACTTGTCCTTCAATCCCGAGCATACAACACCTGAAACGAACGAAAGACTGCTTTATTGCAGCCTTCAAAGTGATGGAAGAATCATCTATGGCGAAGAGCTAACGAAAAAAGCTTCACTCACCCCTCTTAAGTACATCGCCTCTTCCCCCGCCATCGCAGAAACAGAGAATCTCTCGAAGATCAAACAAGCACTGGACGAAATATTTGATGCTGGTTATACGCCGATTTTTTCACAAGAAGACTGGGGGCGCCGCGCCGGTCACTTTAAAAACTCTGATTTATTCACTCAACTAGACTGCACAGCACATGGCATAGTCTATGTACGCCCACAGGTTGACTGGTTTAATTCGGCCTGGTGGCAGTGGTATGCCTGGGCCAGTGAGTTCTCTAACCCTGGCGATGTCATCAAAGCCTGGGGCTATAATTTTATGCTCTGGGCAGACCAGATCACCAAGTGGCAAAGACTACCTGGCGTTGAAAACATCACTGTAAGGCTGCAGCCGAGTGACGTCGTAGAAGATTTCATGGGGCTTTTCAATATTAGACCAACCCTCAGCGCAGCTCACGAAGAGCGGAATAACGTCAGCCTTAATCCGACTTTAATAAAGCTTTTAAAGAAATACCCATCACTCAGATGCACCCACGGCGCAGACGTCGACAGTATCCTTTCAAAGTTCTTAAAGTTTGAGGGAAAAGCACCTTGGGTCATTGATCAAGAACTATCCGAACAGATTATCGCCGCCACCCGTGCTGACAATATGCTGCTGCATAACCTGCTAGATGAGCCATCCAAAGTGCTGATGAAGAATGATGCACGCTGGTGGAGTGCTGAACACTATGCATCACGCCGTGTCTGTACCCAGGCAGACTTTGAACTAAACACTCAAGATCTTCTCTCAATAATTGAGCAAGCAATACCTGCGCTGATACAACTCGGCAGAAAAGTAACTTGATCCGCTAACCTTCAGCACCAGCCAAGACCAAGGAACCAAACAGGAGCTTGACATGACAGTTTTTCAGCATAATGGCCGATGCCCCATCTGTGAAAAAGAAGTTACCTTCTCGGCTGAGTATATATGGTTCAGAGACCACTTGCTCTGCTCAAACTGTGGCTCAATACCACGTGAGCGAGCCTTGTTTAAAGTAATTATTGACTATTTCCCAAACTATCGCGATCTCTGCATTCACGAATCATCACCTGGTGGTCGCGGCGCCAGTGTTAAACTCCACAAGGAATGCCGAGACTACTCTGCTTCGCAATATTATCCCAACGTCGCTCCTGGAAAAACTCACCCGCAGAGTGGCTTTCGCTGCGAGGACTTAGAAAACCTTACCTTTCCCGATAACTCATTCGACCTATTCATTACCCAGGACGTGATGGAGCACATCTTCGATCCGGAAAAGGCCTTCAAGGAAATTGCCCGAGTGCTTAAACCCGGTGGCGCTCATATATTTACCGCGCCTTTGATCAATAAGGGTAATAAGAGCGAACGTTGGGCCTCCCGCACCGAAGAGGGTGAAATCATTTACCACCACGAGCCTGAATATCATGGCAATCCTGTCGACGCCAAAGGCGCCTTGGTCACCATGCATTGGGGCTATGATATTGCCGGCTATATCTCGGACTCGGCAAAAACGCCCACCACAATTATAATGATCGACGATATCGACCAAGGCATCCGCGCCGAATATATCGACGTGCTGGTCAGTCGCAAGCATTAAACTCCAACCATGAGTCGCGCTCACACCCTGCAGCTCAGCGTGAGCGCCAGCGACTCTAAGCAGTTTTCGGGAGACCGAAACTCAGACATACCCGCGAATAGGGTAGCGCTTCGGCTTTAGCCAACTGGCAAATGGATCACCGGAAGTCCCAAGATTGAACACTGATACACTACTGCAGTCTACAACCCAAATTTTCGAGCTTATTTGACTAGAATATCCACCTCGCCGGCACGCAACCACCATGTACAACCTTTCCACTGACATTCTAACCGCCTCCTCCGGGGTAGCCGCTCTTGAGCGGCCAAGAGTCGGCGTGATTATCGTCAACTGGAATACGTTCGACGTGCTCGAGCGCTGTCTGGCCGCCTTGGCCGGGCAGCAGGCGCCTATCCATAGAACCATCGTCATCGACAACGCCAGCCGCAATCCGCCCGAGGCGTTGCCGAGCCAGCGACCCGCCGACACCCACTATATCCGCCTGGCCGAGAATGTCGGCTTCGCCCGGGCGAACAACCTAGGGGTGGCCGAGCTGCAGGATTGCGAGTGGATAGCGCTGGTCAATCCCGATGCCTTCCTCGCTCCCGATTGTCTGGAGCAACTACTGCAGGCGGCCATGCGTCAGCCGCAGGTGGGCTGCTTCGGCGCAGTAACGCTGATGGCACAGGACCCAACGCGGCTGGATGGTATCGGCGACGCCTATCATGCCAGTGGCCTCTGTTGGCGACTGGGGCATGGCGTGCCGCTGAACGAGGAATCTCTTCAGGAGCGGCTGATCTTCTCCCCGTGCGCCGCCACGGCACTCTACCGGCGCGATCTCTACGAGGCCGTCGGCGGGCTGGACGAGGACTTCTTCTGCTACTGCGAGGACGTCGACCTGGGCTTTCGCCTGTGGCTGGCCGGGCATCAGTGCCGCCTGGTGCCGACTGCCCGAGCCCTGCATGTCGGCTCGGCGTCCAGCGGTGGGCAGAAGAGCGATTTCGCCCTTTACCACGGGCACCGCAACCTGGTCTGGACCTATGTGAAGAACATGCCGGGCGCACTCTTTTGGCTCATGCTGCCCGCCCATATACTCATGAACCTACTGACCACACTGATTTATGTTTGCCGTGGCAGGGGCCGGGTGCTGCTGCGCGCCAAGTGGGATGCCATCCGTGGCCTACCGCGCATGTGGCGCAAGCGCCGCGCGATCCAGGCACAGCGCCAAGCAGGCATCCGGAGCATCTGGCGCCTGCTGGACAAAGGCCTGGGCCGCCGTTACAAAATCGCCAAACGGTCGTTGTTGTAATATGCAGCATTCTGGAAACTGGCCTGCGCCACCCAGCGATCCAAGCTGGAGCTCAACCCGCGCTAACGAATGCACCTGCTTTTGGCCAAGTAACCCTGCGGGGCTGCAACCGGCTAGCCATCTAGCCCTGCCGAGAGCCTTGGTTAGTGAAAACTGTCTTCGCTGTGAAGGATAAGAAATGAAGCCTGAAAATATCGTTTGGCAAGATGGCCACGTCTCCCGTGAAGAGCGTGGTCGTCTCTTCGGCCACAGCCCGGTGACCATCTGGATGACCGGGCTGAGCGGAGCCGGCAAATCAACCCTGGCCTTCGCTCTGGAAGCACGCCTGCTCGCCATGGGCCATGCCTGTTTCGTGCTCGATGGCGACAATGTGCGCCACGGGCTGAACCGTGATTTAGGCTTCTCCCCGGAGGATCGCTGCGAGAATATCCGCCGTGTTGCCGAGGTGGCACGCCTGATGAACGAGGCCGGGCTGATCGTCATCACCTCCTTTATTTCGCCCTACCGCGAAGACCGCCAGCAGGCCAGACAGATCATCGGCACAGCGGCCTTCTTCGAGGTGCATGTGGCCACCTCGCTGGAGACCTGCGAACAACGTGATGTGAAAGGCTTATACCAACGCGCACGAGCTGGCGAAGTAAAGGACTTCACGGGCATCAATTCACCCTATGAGCCACCAGTTAACCCAGCGCTAGTCATTAATACCGAAGCATTTAGTGCGAATGAAAACATAGATCATTTATTGAGTATGCTGAGCACTATAATTTCCCCAGATAACAAATATTAATTTGTTATCCTAAATCAAAAATTTAACTCGAGAAAATAACAATGACACTAACAGGGCTGCATTCATTAAGAGGTTTAGCAGCTCTTTCCATTGTGGTATTTCACACACTTGGAATCGCGAAACTAGCCATACCTGATCAGTTTGGCTTTATAAATATCTACTTCGGCCTCGGCGTTCCACTATTCTTCACGATAAGTTGTTTCTCGCTCTTTCTCAGCACCTCATCACGAGTCGGCCAAGATGGTTGGTTATCCGCCTACTTCTTCCGGCGCATCTTCAGGATCGCACCACTATTTTATTCCATGACTATTTTTTTTCTGATATTTATATATCTGAAATTTGGAAAAACATACAGCGCCATCGATATTATCATGAATTTTTCGCTACTCTACAACCTCTTCCCAGGAAAACATGAGAGCATAGTTTGGGCAGGCTGGACGATCGGTGTAGAGGTAATATTCTACCTAGTTGTTCCCTACCTGCTAACACTTATAAAAACCATATATAGCGCTACTGCTTATTGCATAACAATGATTGCATTAAGCGCTTTCGCTTACACCTTTTACAAAAGTGGGGGCTACCCCCCAGGCTACGCATACATGAGCTTCCTTGGCTCAATCGGCGTGTTTTCCTTTGGCGCTCCTGCATACTTTTTATACAAACACCTTCAAAAAAATCCCCCAATCAATCTTGGCTATACCATACTTGCTATTACACTAGCTATCATGGTTCCAGTTATTCTCTTCGAAGGGGCTGTTGTACCGCATATAGGGAGCCGCTCAAACCTTTGGGGACTGGTGTTTGCCCTCCTGATAGTTTCCCAATGCCTCAAACCATTCCCTCTTATATCAAACAAAGCCTTTGCTTTCCTCGGAAAGCTAAGCTTCGGGATTTATTTATGCCACCCCGTAATTATTTACATGCTCCAACCTATCTATAAGAGAATTTATGGATTTTCTTTAGGAAATGGCGTCTCATTTATACTCTGCGCAATCCTTTCTATAGCTCTAGTCGTAGTTGCGGCTCAAATCGCCCACGTCCTGATCGAGCGTAACGGCATGCGCCTTGGTGAGTGGCTAATATCCAAACGCATTGCTCGAGATAATCTGGCTACTTGCTAGGCAAGTTTAGGAGTTTTTTGCTTTTGGAATTACTTGAAACGAAGAACAGGGTTTCCGTGGTCATCGTCAACCATAATGCCGGCTCCTACCTGAGCCGCTGCCTGGTCAGTTGCAGCGCCCAGGTCGCGGAAATCATTCTGGTGGATAACGCTTCCAGCGACGACAGCCTGGGGCAGGCGGAAAAGACCGTTCCCGCCGGTACCCGTCTCAAGGTCATACGCAACACCAGCAACCTGGGCTTCGCCCGAGCCTGCAATCAGGGCGCGACCATGGCCGAGGGGGATTTCCTGCTGTTCCTCAACCCCGACAGCGAACTGGCGCCCGATGCGGTGAACAGCCTGACTCGCGCGGCCAACAGCCACACGTCCGTGGGCATGGTCGGCGGCCTGTTGCTCAATGCCGATGGCAGCGAACAGGCCGGTGGCCGCCGTTCAGTACCGACGCCCTGGCGCACCTTCGTCCGGGCATTCGGTTTGGCCAGCCTCGCCCAACGTTATCCGCGGCTGTTCTCGGACTACTTGTTGCATCTCTCGCCCCTGCCAGAGGCGGCAGTCGAGGTGGAAGCCATTTCCGGCGCCTGCATGTTGGTGCCCCGACATGCCCTTGAGCGAGTCGGCGCTATGGACGAGGGCTACTTCATGCACTGCGAAGACCTGGACTGGTGCATGCGCTTCCGCGCCGCAGGCTTGCGTATCCTATTCGAGCCTGGCGCCCGCATAACCCACCACAAAGGCCGCTGTAGCGTGGCACGCCCCTTCTTTGTCGAGTGGCACAAGCACCTCGGCATGGTGCGCTTTTACCGCAAGTTCTTTCGCAATCAGTACCCAGGGGCGCTGATGGGCATGGTGGTTTCCGGTGTGTGGCTGCGCTTTAGCGCGGTCGTCTGCTATCACTTGCTGAAACGCTCGTGGCAGCGGGGTAATAAGGATGCCTGATGGTGGCGTGGGCGTGCTGGGGGCGCGTAGCCTAGTGGGGACTAGCCTGCTAACGCTGCTGGCCGGCTCGGAGCGCAAGGTCATTGCCTTTTCCAGGCAACCGCCAGAGGTTGTTAAGGATGCGCGGGGCGAGTGGCGGCGCTTTCCCGAGCCTGCTGGCGCCAACGCGCTTGCCGAACCCATTCGCCGCTGGATCAGCCTGCTCCCCATCTGGGTGCTGGTTGAAGTCCTGCCGCAGCTTGGCGCCATGGGTGCACAACGTGTGATAACCCTTTCCTCCACCAGCCTGATGGCCAAGGATCACTCCCCTGACCCGCGTGAGCGCCAGTTGGCCCAGCGCTTGGCCGACAGCGAGGCATCCTTCCAGAGCTGGGCCGAAGCCAATCGGGTCGATTGGATCATCCTGCGTCCAACCCTGATTTATGGGCATGGCCAGGATAGGAACGTAGCCGAGATGGCCCGGACCATCCAGCGGCTGGGCTTCTTCCCGGTTTTCGGCAAGGCCCTGGGGCTGCGGCAACCCGTGCATGCCGACGATGTAGCGGCGGCATGCACGGCCGCCCTGAACAAACCATTAACCGGTAAGACTTATATCTTGTCCGGGGCCGAAGCGTTGAGTTACCAGGACATGCTAGCCAGAGTATTCGCCGCCCTGGGGAAACCGACACGGATCGTGCGCCTGCCCTTGCCACTCTTCAGGCTTGCCCTGGTTCTGCTACGCCGCCTCCCCCGCTACCGCGACTGGACAATCGGGATGGCTGAACGTATGAGCCACGATCAAGCCTTTAGCCACAGCGCTGCGTACCAGGATCTCGACTTCCGTCCAAGGCCTTTCGTCCTGACCAGGGGGGACATCCCCTGGTCAGGCACCTGAATAATCACCTATGAATCCGACAGTTAATCAAGATGAATCGGCCTGTGACGTTTTTTGTAGGAACGAGCTCCTACAGGCCCTTCACCCTACTGGCTGCCAGATAACCAACTGATCATGGCGGGCGTGAAGTTCATGCCGCCTCACTAGCTGAACTTAAGGAAAAAAGGCAATTGATATGCGGATTCTGATCACCGGCGGTGCCGGCTTTATCGGCTCAGCGCTGATTCGCCACCTGCTGAACGACACCGAACACCAAGTGCTCAATCTGGACAAGCTGACCTACGCCGGCAACCTGGAGTCGCTGGCCAGCGTCGCGGACAACCCGCGCTACCAATTTTTGCAGGCCGATATCGGCGATCAGCCCGAGGTGGCGCAGGCGCTAGCGCAGTTCCAGCCGGACGCCGTCATGCACCTGGCCGCCGAATCCCACGTCGATCGCTCCATCGACGGTCCGGCAGCGTTTATCCAGACCAATATCGTCGGCACCTACAGCCTGCTGGAGGCCACCCGCGCCTACTGGCAGAACCTGCCAACCGAACGAAAGCAGGCGTTCCGCTTCCACCACATCTCCACCGACGAGGTGTACGGCGACCTGCACGGAGTCGATGACCTGTTCACCGAAACCACACCCTACGCGCCCAGCTCGCCCTACTCGGCGAGCAAGGCCGCCTCGGATCATCTGGTGCGCGCCTGGCAACGCACCTACGGACTGCCGGTGCTAGTGACCAACTGCTCGAACAACTACGGCCCCTATCACTTCCCGGAAAAGCTGATCCCGCTGGTGATCCTCAATGCCCTGGATGGCAAGCCGCTGCCGGTCTACGGCAACGGCCAGCAGGTGCGCGACTGGCTGTATGTCGAGGATCACGCCCGCGCCCTATTAAAGGTGGTGAGCGAGGGCCAGGTGGGCGAGACCTACAACATCGGCGGGCACAACGAGAAGCGCAACCTCGAAGTGGTGGAAAGCATTTGTGCGTTGCTGGATGAGCTAATGCCACTGCAGCCCACCGCTGTAGGAGCGAGCAGGCTCGCGAAGCAATCCGCAACCGAGGCGATGCCTGACGGCGCGAACCGTGGGCAAGCCCGCTCCTACAAAGAGCTCATCACTTTTGTGAAGGATCGCCCCGGCCACGACCTGCGTTATGCAATCGATGCTTCCAAGATCCAGCGCGAGCTGGCCTGGGTGCCGCAGGAAACCTTTGAAACCGGCCTGCGCAAGACCGTGCAGTGGTACCTGGACAACCTCGACTGGTGCCGCCGCGTACAGGACGGTAGTTATCAACGTGAACGACTGGGAGCTTCAGTATGAAAGGAATAATTCTCGCCGGCGGCTCCGGCACCCGCCTGCACCCGATCACCCTCGGCGTGTCCAAGCAATTGCTGCCGATCTACGACAAGCCGATGGCCTACTACCCAGTCTCGGTGCTGATGCTCGCCGGCATCCGTGAAATCCTGATCATCTCCACTCCGCACGACCTGCCGCAGTACCGTAACCTGCTGGGCGATGGCAGCCAGTTCGGTGTGGAGTTCAGCTATGCCGAGCAGCCCTCGCCGGACGGCTTGGCGCAGGCTTTCCTGATCGGCGAGGAGTTTATCGGTGACGATTCGGTGTGCCTGATCCTCGGCGACAACATTTTCCACGGCCAGCACTTCAGCGAGCAGCTCAAACGTGCCGCCGCCGAGCCTAGCGGCGCCAGCGTGTTCGGCTACTGGGTGAAAGACCCCGAGCGCTTCGGCGTGGTCGATTTCGACGAGCAGGGCCGTGCGCTGTCCATCGAGGAGAAGCCTAAGCAGCCGAAATCCAGCTATGCGGTGACCGGTCTGTACTTCTACGACAACGACGTGATCGAGATCGCCAAGGCGGTCAAGCCCTCACCTCGCGGCGAACTGGAGATCACCGACGTCAACAACGCCTACCTCGAGCGCGGCGAGTTGCGTGTGGAAAAGCTCGGCCGCGGCTTCGCCTGGCTCGACACCGGCACCCATGACAGCCTGCTGGAAGCCTCGCAATATGTGCAGACCATCGAGCACCGCCAGGGCCTGAAGGTCGCCTGCCTGGAAGAAATCGCCTTCCACAACGGCTGGATCGATCGTGCGCAACTGCTCAAGCAGGCCGAGGCCTTCGGCAAGACCGGCTATGGCCAGTACCTGTTCAAACTGGCGGGGGAGCATGTATGAAGGTGATCGCCACCGAGCTGCCGGACGTCCTGATCCTCGAACCCCAGGTGTTCGGCGATGAACGCGGCTTTTTCTATGAGAGTTTCAACGCCCGCGCCTTCGAAGAGGCCACCGGCCGCAAACCGGCGTTCGTCCAGGACAACCACTCGCGCTCGCAGCGCGGGGTGTTGCGCGGCCTGCACTACCAGCTCCAGCAGGCACAGGGGAAACTGGTGCGGGTCACGGCCGGCGAGGTGTTCGACGTGGCGGTGGATATTCGCCGCGGCTCGCCGAATTTCGGCCGCTGGGTCGGCGTGCGGCTGTCCGCCGAGAACAGGCGCCAGTTATGGGTGCCGGAAGGCTTCGCCCATGGCTTCCTGGTGCTCAGCGAGTTCGCCGAGTTCCTCTACAAGACCACCGACTACTACGCCCCGGCCCACGAGCGCTGCATCCGCTGGGACGACCCGACCCTGGCAATCGACTGGCCGCTGAGCACACCGCCGCAGCTCTCGGTCAAGGACCAGGCCGGCCTGTCGCTGAACGACGCCGAGCTGTTCCCATGAGAATCCTCATTACTGGCCGGCACGGCCAAGTCGCCCGAGAGCTGCAACTGACCCTGGACGGAACAGCCGAAGTCATCGCCCTTGGCCGTGAACAGCTGGACCTGAGCGACAGCGCGCAGATCCGCCGGCAGGTGCGTAGCCTGTGCCCCGAGCTGATCATCAACGCCGCCGCGTATACCGCGGTGGACCAGGCCGAAAGCGAGCCCGAGCAGGCCTTCGCGCTCAACGCCACGGCCCCTGGCGTGCTGGCCGAGGAGGCCGCCGCGCTGGGCGTGCCGCTGATCCACTACTCCACCGACTATGTGTTCGACGGCAGCAAGCCGTCTCCTTACCAGGAAGACGATGCGCCCAACCCGCTCGGCGTCTACGGCCAGAGCAAGCTGGCCGGCGAGCAGGCGATCCAGGCGGTCGGCGGCGCACACCTGATCCTGCGCACCAGTTGGGTCTATTCCCTGCACGGGCGCAACTTCCTGCTGACCATGCAACGCCTGCTACAGGAGCGCGAGGAACTCAGGGTGGTAGACGACCAGATCGGCGCGCCGACCTGGGCCGGCAGCATCGCTCAGGCTACTGCCCAACTGATCGAGCGCTGGCAGCAGGGTAACCCACATTGGGGCACCTACCATTTCAGCTGCCAGGGCGAGACCTCCTGGTTCGGCCTCGCCAGTGCCATCGCCGAACGGCTCAAGGCCGAAGGCAAGCCCTACGCGCGCCTCGTGCCCATCCCCTCCAGCGCCTACCCGACCCCGGCCCCGCGCCCGCTCAACTCGCGGCTGGCCTGCACGCGCTTGCAGGCCGATTGGGGTGTGGTTCTGCCCGACTGGCACGCGGCCCTGCTCGACTGCCTGCGCGGCTGAGCCGCCCTGCGTAGCCCGGTCGCCGACTCAATCGTAGGCTGGGTTTCGTAGGGGCTCTACCCAACCTACGAACTAATTTCTCGCTCGCCTTTGCCACAGCATTGCAGGGTCCGAGCCCCATGACTACGGCCAGCACCATTCCGACATTCTAGTGTGCTGTCTCAGAATTATTGTTTCGATGACACCGGCTCGTAGGGTGCGCCGTGCGCACCAGGCACCCGGTGTCAGTGGTGCGCACGGCGCACCCTACACAGGCCAGCCCAGCCGCTTGAGCAATGATTATTGCGAGACAGCACACTAGGAATCGGCGACCGAAAAGCGCTACGACGTGCAGCTCAATTCGGTTATCAATACGTTTGAGAGCGGAGCAAGTTATTTCCCAGTTTCATATTTGCTTGATAGATACCGAAGTTGCATTCTGCCTCGCAAAAACTCCAGAGGGCGCTCGGCAAGGTAATATGACAACGCTCCAATAGCGACAGACGCTATGATGGCCAAAGCCATCCAGGCAATGCTGTTCTTGTGCGTCGCTGAGAGTTTGAGAAGCATAAGAAAGTGGAATAGATATATAGAATAGCTCCACTTCCCGATCATGCTGATAGGGGCGGTTCGGAGAACTGCCCCCAGCCAACCTCGCCCATCAATAAGGGCCATTATAAAAAACAACCACAACAAACTAAACGGGATATGTTTGTTCATCAGGTCGTCTGTCATGGGTATTCCAAATAGGTAAAACCGTGCACCGGGAGACGACAGGATCATCAGTAAAAGGATGCCGATTCCAATATATAGAGATGCTCTACCGGAAATTGCCGTGCTTAGCTTCGTATAAATGACGGCGCCGGTGCACCCGAAGATGAAGCTTGGCACATACCAAGAGGTAAATATCGAACTCTCTTGTAGTTCCCAGAAAGGAAATAATGCTTGATGGACTGCGATAAAAATCACAGTAAAGACTACAGCCCCCTTCCATCCTGCGAATCGGTGAGCGGCTATCAGGCACCAAAGTAATAGCGGAAGAATAGCGTAGAACTTAAACTCTACCGGGATAGTCCAGAAGTGCATTAGGCCTGTATTGAATAGCAATGCGTCGATTGTCTTTTGCCAAGAGACCAGGCCAACCCATGCGTACACAAGCACCGCTAACATGAACAGAGGGATAATACGCAAGAATCGCCCGAGACCATAATTAACAAGGGCTAATGGGCGCATTTGTGAGAGTAGTAGCTTATGGGAAAGTAAAAATGCGCTAAGCACGAAGAACAGCCAGACCCCAATTTTTCCGCAGCCTTTGAGATAAGGGAAAGATGCTGGGAAGAAAACCGCAACGGCATGTACGAGCAAAACGATCAGGCAGGCAAGTCCGCGGATACCATCCGCCGCAATAAAACGTATAGGTCCGTCGCCGATCATCGCCCCCCCTACTGATTGCTATACGCTTAGCATGTGGTAGGTGCGGATTATGCAGAGCAAGAGCAAATAACTCAAACCAATAGCCCGCCCCGCGCGCAATGCTGTTCACTTAAGCATGCGCCAGCGCTTTTTATCCCCTCGCCCCTTTGGGGAGAGGGTTAGGGAGAGGGGAGCATGGTCAAATGAATTCACTTTTGCCCGCTATTTACCCTCTCCCCCAGCCCCTCTCCCGTAAACGGGCGAGGGGAGCCAAATGCACAGACCTTAAGTGAACAGCATTGCGCCCCGCGCGGGCTTTTTCATATCTGGAGGTCAACATGTCACAACCAGAGCGCGATATAGATATGCTCGCCCGCACGATCCGGGGCGAAAGCAGAGATTAGGCCCTGCCGGTCAGATCGCGGTGGGCGGGGCGATCCGCAACCGGGTGAAGATAGATCTGTATGACGACGGCAAGCCGGACTGTCTGAATGACCCGATTGTCGGCACTAGTGGCCTGTGTAGGGTGCGCCGTGCGCACCACTGACAACCGGGTGCCTGGTGCGCACGGCGCACCCTACGAGCCGGTGTCATCGAAACAATAATTCTGAGACAGCACACTAGTCGCAGTGGTAGCAGTTACGACTGAAACGCAACTAAGTTTCGTGAAGCGCTCCCCAGCCTACGCACTGTTTGCGCGGGTGAGCCGCCCTTTGTAGCCCGGTCGCCGACTCAATCGTAGGCTGGGTAGAACGGAGTGAAACCCAGCCTACGAACTGCATCAGCTGTTGCAAGGCGCGCGTTGGAAAAACGCAAAACCCGTAGGAGCTGCCGCCCAACTCAAGATTTAACGGGTACACAGCGAAAATTGTTGCGTGAAGACAGCGCGTTTTTCGGGGGGGTTACCGTTAGAAAAAAATATGGTGTGCGGCTTTGCGCCGCACACCACAACTCTTTATAGCGAGTGCTGTTTGTAGCTAGTGCCTTCTGGCGCTCTCCTCATACCCCCAGGGTAAAATCGGTTTGGGTTACGGTGGCCGCGTCGACGATACCCACCAGGCGGATTGAGCCCGCACCAATCGTCACCAAGGTGTCCGCGCCGACATCGGCGATGGTCACGCTGGCGGCAAAGTTCGCCGCGGTCACTCCCAGCGCTGCGATGTTGAGCACGTCCTGCCCCCCGGCCGGATTGGCGTCGAAGCCCTGGACCGAGTCGGTGCCGAAACCGGCAGCAAACACGAAGGTATCGTTGCCGGCCCCACCGATGAGCGTGTCGTTGCCTGCACCGCCAAAGAGTACATCGTTGCCGTTGCCACCGCTTAGCACGTCGTTACCCACGCCGCCTCTGAGCACATTGGCGAGTCCGTTGCCGGTACCGGTGAAGTTACCGACGCCACCGTAGACGAGACGCTCGACGTTGGCACCCAGCGTGTAGCTGTTGAGCAAGGTAAAGACCATGTCATCGCCTGCGCCGCCAAACTCGGTGACCAGGTCTCCGACCTCGGTGACGATATAGGTATCGTCACCGACACCAGCAGCCATGCTATCGGCCCCGGCTCCGCCGTTGAGCGTGTCATTGCCGGCGCTACCGCTGAGCGTGTCGTTACCCCCGCCACCGTTGAGCACGTCGTTACCCACACCACCCGTGATCGCGTTGTTGAGCGCATTGCCGGTACCGGTGAAGTTGCCGACGCCGCCATAGACGAGACGCTCGACGTTGGCACCCAGCGTATAGCTGGTGAGCAAGGTAAAGACCACGTCATTGCCTCCGCCAGCAAGCTCGGTGACCCCGTCTCCGACCTCGGTGACGATATAGGTATCATCATCGGCGCCACCGGCCATGGCATCGGCCCCGGCTCCGCCATTGAGCGTGTCGTTGCCGGTGCCACCAAAGAGCGTGTCATTGCTCCCGCCAGCGTTGAGCACGTCATTACCCGCGTCACCGTCGAGCACGTCGATACCCGCGGCCCCCGTGATGGTGTTGGCCAAGGCGTTACCGGTGCCCGTGTGGTTGCCACCACCAAAGAAGGTGAGGTTCTCGACGTTGGCCCCCAAGGCGTAACTCGCCAGCGAGGTCCGCACCGTATCCGTGCCTTCGCCGAGGAGTTCGTTCACCACATCCCCAAGCTCGGTGACTTCATAGGTATCGTTGCCCAGCCCGCCGGTCATAATGTCGTTGCCAGCCAACCCATTCAGGGTGTCGTTACCGCCGAGCCCCTGGATCTCGTCGCCGCCCGCTGTGCCGGTAAGCACATCGTCTCCTGCAGTGCCGATGATGAGAGACCCCACCAACTCCGTCGGCGCCGAGGTCACCGTTTCCAGCGTGCCGAGGTCGTCGGTGTAGGTGACGACGACGCGCAGCTGCTGACCGATCTGCGCCAGGGTCGGCGTGAAGGTCGCGGTGGTAGCGCCGGCGATAGCGACGAAGGGGTCTGCGCCGGTTCTTGCTTGCCACTGATACGAGAGCGTCGGGTTAACCGGGCCGTCGGGATCGGTGAAGGCGCGGATGGCGGTCAACTGCCGACCGGTAAGGGGCGTCGTGTCGCTAATCAGCATGGTGCCGACCGGTGCGTCTTGGACGGAAACCGCCGCCACCACGTCCGTCGTTGCCGAGAACACGGTCTCGAGCACACCGTTGGCGTCCTGGTAGATGGCTTTGACGCGCAGCACTAGCCCGGCGAGATCCGCCGTCACCCTGAAGGTTGGGCCGTTTGCACGTTCATCGCCTAGCCCGGTCGCCACGATTATGTCTTCAAAGACGCCGTCGCCGCGCACATCGGCCTGCCACTGATAGCTCACAGGCCCGGTGATCGCACCACCAAGGTTGTCCGCATCGGTCACCCCGGGCACCGATGCCGCCAGTAGCGAGCCGACTTCCGGTGTGGTGTCGTTGATCGTCACCAAGCCCAGCGGCTCGGCGTTCAAGCCGGCGACGAGCACCATCGACTGATCGTTGAACTGCAGCCGCTCGATGTTGATGATGCTGTCAGTCCCGTCCCTGCCATCGACAAGGTCGGTGACCGTGTAGGAGATAAAGTCGTCGGCAATGTCGAGCGTCCCGTTATCGTGAAAGACCTCCGTGACCACATAATCAGCGAGAAGGCCCGAGTACCCGGCGGTGTCGAAGTTAAAGCCGACACTCCCAGGCAGGATCTCACGGACGATGACAAGCTGGCCGGGGTTGATGGTGCCTGCGAAGATGTCCGCCTGGAGCTCGGTCATGCTGTTGGCACTGCGGAACTCCGTGAGAGGATCGTCCGGGTTGGTGCGTACGCTGATGCGCACATTCAGCCAACGGTCGCCGTCGATGAGGTCGTCACCGCCATTGCCTTGGATGATGTCACTGCCGTTGCCGCCCAGGATGATATTGCCCGAACTGAACGAAGTCACAGGTACTCCGGGCGCCCCGAGCACGTCATTGAGCAAGCCCTGCAGACCATTGATCAGGCTGATATTGGTCAGCACGCTGCCCGTGAAGCCGGAGGCGGCGATCGCGGCCGCGTTGGCATCATCGCCATGCAGGATATCGCTGAACGCCGAGCCCGAGAGACCTTCCACCGATTCGTACCGGGCAAGGGTCGATGCGGGCGACAGCGGCACCGGCGTTTCATCGAAGGCGCGCAGGCGCAAGTCGACGCTCGCGCCAGCTGTAGCGTCCTTAAAGACGGCCCAGTCGAAACCGGAGCTACCGATGTAGCGATCCACCTGGCCACCATTGCCGACCATGATGTCGTCGCCGCCTTCACCCAACATCCTGTCGGCTACAGTGTCGCCGATGAAGACGTCGTTACCGATAATCGAGTCCAGCCCGCGGGTGTCGAAGTTCTCGCCGGCACTGCCATCGGCCATGCCGTGTTCGAGCCAGTCGTCGCCTTCGTTGCCGAACAGCATTTCGACCGGTTTAACGCCGAAGATGAAGTCGTTGCCGGTGCCGCCGAAGGCCTCCGACTCGTCTTCGCCGGTGACGATGAAGTCGTTGCCGAAGCCACCGAGGATCAGGTTGACGCCGTTGCCGCCCTGGATGGCGTCGTTACCGTCGCCGCCCTGAAGGTTGTCGTCGCCGCCCAGGTCCGTGATGATGTCGTCGCCGGCACCACCGAGGATCATGTCGTTACCGTAGCCGCCCTCGAGTCTGTCGTTGCCAGCGTCGCCATAGAGCGTGTCGTCGCCCTCGCTGGAGATGATGGTGTCATTTCCGCTGGGGTTAGCGAGGTTGCCTGGATTCGTGCCGCCGAGGACGACATGCTGGTCGCCGGTGTATTTGAGGAAGCCCGGGGCGCGGCTCACCAGCGGAGTCAGAGCGCCGAGGGCGACGGGATCGGCACGGCCGTCAAGGCCGAGACCGGTGAACTGCGACGCCTGATCGACCTCGAGGGTAAAGCCCGGCGTCGAGAACACGTCGCCCGGCAGGTGCGTCGCGTTGGTGTTGGCCATGATCAACTTGGCGAACGAGTTGTTCTCCAGCTCCGTGAGGAAGTTCAGCCCCGCGGTGCGCTCCAGGTAGTAGAAGCGGTCGCCGTTCTGCAACTTCTCCATCTGGTTTTCGAACACGTAGTTGAAGGTCGAGCCGAGCAGGCCGCCGAACGGCATCTGCTTCTCGGCGAGGCCGCCGATCCACAGGTCGACGTTGTTGAGGCCGCCACGGCTGTCCTCATTCGGGCCTAAGCCATCCGGCGCGAAGGCACCGGTCGCGTTCAGGAAGTCGAGACGGTCGGCCGGCACAGGCACGGTCGGATTGTCTCCGAGCGTGAGCACGTCTCCATCAATACCACCGTCCCCGTAAACCAGGGCGTAGGCGGCCGCGCGCTTGGCAAGAGTCGTCGTCGCAAGCGTGACCGAATCATGCGTGCCGTAGGCGGCGATGAAATTGACGAGCGAGGCTTCGTGCTTCAGGTGGCCGGCAAAATCGGCCCAGCTCTCGTACGGCTTGAGCTGGCTGTCGCCGGTCCAGGTGTAGAACTGGGCCCGCGCCTGGTTGAGTGATGGCACGCCGGTATCGCGGCCGCGCGCCAGGTTGATGGCCGGCAGATCGAGCGGCAGGCCGAGCAAGTTGTTGCGCACCGCATCGGTGACGAACTCGTCGATCTCGTTGCCGACCTGGCGGGTGACGCCACGAATGATGGCGCCGGCTGCTTCCCCGGGCGTCGCGCCGCTGGCGGTGAACTCGAGCGGATTGAGGAAGGCCTCGATCAGACCAATCTGCGCGGTATCCGCGCCGACCAGGCTGAAGTCCGCGTCGAAGCGATCGATGGTGTCGGGCAGCAAGGAGTGGCCGAAGCGATAGACGACGTGGGCGAACTCGGCAACGATCGCCGGATTGATCGTCGAATCGTAGCCCTGGCCTTCAGCCAGGAATACGTCGACTTGCGGCTGGACCTTGCGCGCGAACTCCTCGAACACCAGGTGCTGATACTGCATCTCGGTGCCGAAGCGGGCGGCCTGGAACAGGCGCTCGCCGTTCCACGAACCGTCCGGGAACTGCCACTGCGCGATAAACGCCGGATCATTGCTGGCGAGGACCACGTCCTGGATGTGTTGGACCAGGCGGTTGTGCTCGGCGTGGAACACGAAGTGGACCGCGGTCAGGCCGATGTTCTCGTTGCCGCGGCCGTCGCCGGTGATTAAGTGCGCATCGAGCAGTTCGTTGTCGTAGGTCGCGGGATCAAGGTCATCGCCGAACAGGCCCTCGAGGCCGGCATCGGCATCGGCGACCTGGGGAATCCCCGGCGTGGCGGGATTTCCGTCGTTATCGAACAGTCCCGGAGACGCGTGATGGGCGATGTCATTGAGGAAGGCGTGGCCAGAGCGCAGCCCGTTGGCCGGCACCAGGGTGCCCAAGCCGCCGTTGTCCGCCGGGTTCGCCTCGACGAGACCGGTGGTGGTGACGAACTGGGCAAAGCCGTTCACGCCGGGGATGAATTTGCCGTAGGCGTCGGTGGCCAGCAGCGGAACGTCGTGGATGTCGAAATCGCTCAGCTGGATGCCGAGCAGATCCGCGGCCTGAGCCTTGACCTCGGCCCAGCTGCCGATGCCGCCGTTGGCGCCATCGATCAGCCGGCCGGTGGCGACAGGGCGCAACGGAGTTCCAGCAAGGCCGTCGTGATCGACGAGCACGTACTCGCGCAGGAACACCTGGTGCGAGGCATGCGAGGTGTAGGTCTGGTTCTGGTCGACGAACGGAGTCGTCTCGTTGTTGTGGAAGTGGACGTCGTCGGACGTGCCGAGTGTGAGATCGGCTCCGGCGTTGACGGCGCTGTTGGTGGCCCGTGTCAGCACCATGAAGTTAGTCGGACTGCCCGCAACGAACAGCGGATCGTCCGGCTGCAACGGCATGAAGACCGTGCCGCTGCCGCCCTTGTCGACCAGGTCGAGGCCGTGATCGAAGAACTGGCCGAAGAAGGTGAACCAGGTGTTGAAGCTCGCGGACAGGCCCTCGTCCGTCGCCGTGTTGGGGAGGGTCAGGGTCACGCCGCCCGGAATAGGGACACCAGCGAGGTCAAGCAGGACACCATTCACGTCCAGGGTGCCAAAGCCTGCATCGACGTAAGCCTGCACGGCGACCGGATTGGTGATCGTCTGATCGACGATCAGATTGCTGATGATGCGCGGATCGGCATCGGCGACGCTGATGGTGCTGGCGTAGTTGGTGTTGATCACCGGCCCGAAGGTGTCGCCGTCCGCATCATCGCGGAACACCTGATCCAACAGCAGCGGGAAGTTCTGGTCCGAGGCGCCGAAGTCGGTCTGGCCCCGGACCAGGTTGTTGAACGTGCCGTCGACCGTGCGCAGGCCGAACGGCAGGCGTGAGTTCGGGATAACGTCGAGGACATTACCGTCCGGACGGCTTTCCGCGAACAATATCTGGTCGAGTATGAATTGCAGGTCGGCGCGGATCAGATGGAGACCGTTGCCAGGGCTGGTGGTTGGCGACTCTAGTGGCACAGGTGCTACTGGCGGAAGAGCGACAACACCAGTGACCGCCGTGGTTGAGGCAGAGAACACGTTCTCCAGCACGCCATTGGCGTCCTGGTAAACGGCCCTGGCGCGCAGCGCCAAGCCATCGAGGTCAGGCGTGACGCGGAAGGTATTGCCGTGCGCTGTCGCAGGGTTGCCGCCACCGAGCGCCACTATGTCCGTGAAGACGCCCGAGCCGGCGACCAATTCGACCTGCCAGACGAAGCTGATGGGGCCGGTGATGGTTCCGCCGGGATTGTCCGCATCGCTCACGCCCGCCGACGACACGGTCAACACTTGATTCACCGCCGGCGTAGGGTCGTCGATCGTCAGCAAGCCCAGCGGCTCGGCGTTGAGCCCGGGCACCAGGACGAGCGACGAGTCGGCGAACTGCAGCCGCTCGATGTTGACGAGACGGTCGATGCCATCGGTGCCGACGTTGTCGGTCACCGTGACGACATCGTCGCTAAAGTCGAGCGGGGTGAGGTTATCGTTGACGACGACCGTGTAATCCGCCTGGTTGCCGGAGAACATCGCCGTGTCGAAGGCGGCGGCGGCCGTGTTGATCTCACGAACGATGCTGAGCTGGCTGGGTGTGATTTCGCCCGAAAGCATATAGGGCACAAGCTCAGCCAGGCTATTGACACTGGTAATGACCGGTTGGCCTGCCGCAGGCACATGCCCGGTCACCTCGATGCGCACATTCAACCAGCGGTCGCCGTCGATCAGGTCGTCGCCGCCGCGGCCCTCGATGATGTCGCTGCCGCCGCCGCCGAGGATGATGTTGCCGGCGCCGAACGAGATCACGGGCGCCCCGAACGCCTGCGTGAGGAACTCCTGCAGGCCGGCGATGCGGGCGATGCCGGCAGCGTTGAGCGTGCTGTCCTGCGCATCGCCGGTGCCGATCTCGGCCGCATCGGCATCATCGCCGCGCAGCACGTCGCCGAACGCCGATCCCGTCAGACCTTCCACCTGGGCGAACCGATCGAGGATGCCTTGGTTCGAGGGCGCCACCGGCGGCTCGATGAAGTCGTTGACGAGCATGTCGGCGGTCACGCCGAGCTGATCGTTGTTGTAGCTGGCCCAGTCGAAACCGCCGCCGCCGCCAAAGTGATCCTCGCCGTCGGACATGACCATGATGTCGTCGCCGCCTTCGCCGTCGGCTTCATCGAAGCCGCCGCCGGTGATGAAGACGTCATGGCCGATCACCGTGCCGGCCTCTTGCGGGTCGAAATTGTCGCCGCCGGCGCCATCCGAGGTGCCGATCTCGATCCAGTCGTCGCCTTCGTTGCCGAAGGTCGGCAAGTTCATTTGCGCGCCGAGGATGAAGTCGTTGCCCTGACCGCCGAAGGTCTCGGAAACGTCCTCGCCGGTGATGATGAAGTCGCTGCCGTCACCGCCGAGGATCAGGTTGAAGCCGTTGCCGCCGTGGATGACGTCGTCGCCGGCATTGCCCTTGAGGATGTCGTCGCCACCCCAATCCGTGATGATGTCGTTGCCGTCGCCGCCTTCGATGTTGTCGACGCCGTCGCCGCCTTCAAGCCTGTCGTTGCCGCCGTCGCCCCAGAGCGTGTCGTCACCGATGCTGGCGATGAGGATGTCATCACCGGCGGTACCCCCGAGAACCACATGGTCTACGCCGGTGTAGCGCAGGTAGTTGGTGTCGAGGCCCGCGGTGGCGGGGTTGTCGCGAATCACCAGCGGAATGAGGGCGCTGCCGCCCAACGGGTCGGAGTTGTTGGCAATAAGATCCGGGCCAATGACATCATCGGCATTGCCCTGAATTCCGTCCGGGCCCGCATCGTTCAGACCCGTGAACTGTTTCGTCGGGTCGACCTCGAGGATAAAGCCCGGCGTCGAGAAGATGTCGGCCGGCAGGTGCGTCGCGTCGGTGTTGAGCATCACCAGCTTGGCGAACGAGTTGTTCTCCATCTCGTTGAGGAAGTTCAGCCCCGCCAGACGAGACAGATAGTAGAAGCGGTCGCCGTTCTGCAGTGCCTCCATCTGCGTCTCGAACACAAAGTTGAAGGTCGAGCCGAGCATGCCGCCGAAGGGCATCTGCTCCTCGGCCAGGCCGCCAACCCAGAAGTCGATGGCGTCGACGCCGGTGATGGTCACGCCGTCCGCGCCGCTCGCCCAGACGCCGGTGCTGTTGAGGAAGGCGAGACGGTCTGCTTCAAAGTCGATCGCAGCCTGCCCGGTCAATGTTGCATCGCCGAACACCAGGTTCATGGCCGCCGCGCGTTTGGCCGCCAGCGTCGTCGCGCCGGTGATGGTCCCGTGCGTGCCATAGGCAGCGATGAAGTTGACGACCGCCAGCTCGTGCTTCAGGTATTGCGTGAGGTCGAGCCAGCTGGTGTAAGGCTTGAGCTGGCTGTCGCTGGTCATTTCATAAAATTCACGGCGCGCCGCGTTCAAGGACGGAATGCCGGTATCGCGGCCACGGGTGATATTGATGGTGGGAAGGTCGAGCGGCAGGCCGAGGAGGTTGTTGCGCAGCGCCTCGGTGACGAACTCATCGATCTCGTTGCCGGCCTGGCGGGTCATGCCGCGCACGATGGCACCGGCTGCCGCTTCAGCACTGACGGTTACGGTTCCGCCCAGACCATCACTGAGCTGATTGAACGCGAGCGGGTTGAGGAAGGCCTCGATCAGGCCGATCTCGCTCGAGGCGAAGTTGGGGTCGAGGCGATCGACAGTCTCGGTCAGCATCGTGTGGCCGAAGCGATAGACCGTGTGCGCGAACTCGGCGACGATCGATGGATCGATAGTCGTATCGAACCCTTCCGGAGCCAGGAAGGCATCGACCATCGGCTGGACTTTACGGGCGAACTCTTCGAACACCAGGTGCTGGTACTGCATCTCGGTGCCGAATTTCGCGGCCTGGAACAGGCGCTCGCCATCCCACACCAGGGTCGACAGGTCAGCGGGAACTGCAACAACAGGCGTCAGCAGCCACTGGTTGAGAAAAGCCACGTCACCCGCCGCTGCCGCCTGCAGGATCACCTCCTTCGTATGATCGACCAGCCGGTTGTGCTCGGCGTGGAACACGTGGTGGACGGCGGTCAGGCCGATATTCTCATTGACGCGGCCGTCGCCGGCGATGAAGTGCGCGTCGAGCAGTTCGTTGTCATAGGTGGTGGCCAAGCCGTCGTCTGTACCGGCGACGGTATCGGCATCGACCACGAGCCCCGGGTTGGGCACCGCACTGTGAGCGATGTCGTTGAGGAAGGCATGGCCGGTGCGCACGGCGTTGACCGTACTGATGGGGGCAAGCGGATTCCCTTCCACTAGGCTGGTGGTGCCATCGGGGTTGCTCACCACCATCTGCACGAAGCCATTGGCGCCGGGAATGAAGTTGCCATAGGCATCGGTCGCCAGCAGCGGAATGTCGAACACGTCCGCATCCGTGAGATTGATGCCGAGAATATCGCGCGCCTGCGCCTTGACGACGGCCCAGGTGGCCATGCCGCCCGTACCCGGACCCGTGACAACGTCGTCCGCGTTGCCGAAGATGCCATCGCCGAGGATACGATTGACGATCAGCTTGCCGGTCGCAACCGGGTCGCCGGCGGCGTTTAACTCGTAGGCACGCAGGAACACCTGGTGCGAGGGATGCGAGCTGTAGGTCTGGTTCTGATCGACGAAGGGCGAGGTGGTATTGGTGTGCTCGTGGATGTCGTCGGCGGTGCCCAGAATGCCGTCCGGACCGGGTTGATTGGTGGCCCGCGTCAGCACCATGAAGTTGGTCGGGCTGCCCGCAACAAACAGCGGATCATCCGGCTGCAGCGGGATGAATATCGTGCCGCTGCCGCCCTTGGTCACCAGGTCGAGGCCGTGGTCGAAGAACTGGCCGAAGAAGGTGAACCAGCCGTTGAACGGCGCCGACAGGCCTACGTCCGGCGCTGTGTTGGGAATGAACAGAGTCTGGCCGGCAGGGATCGGCACACCATCGAGGTCCAGCAACGCACCTGTCAGAGGGTCGATGGTGCCCTGCCCCGCATCGACGAAAGCCTGCACAGCCGCCGGATTAGTGATCGTCTGGTCGACGACCAGGTTGCTGATGATCCGCGGCTGCGAGTCGAACACCAGGCCGCTGGTCTGGCTGTAGGAGGTGGCCGGCCCTGCGGGGCTGCCCGGGCCGAAGAAACCCGCCGGGCTACCCTCCGCCGGACGGAACAGCGGGGTGGTCAGGCGCGGAAACAGTGTGTCGGCTGCACCGAACTCGCTCTGCCCCGGGAATATGTGGTTGAACGATCCGTCTACCGTGCGCAGGCCAAAAGGCACGAATGAGTTCGGCAGCAGATCAGAAAGGCTTGGGCCGTCCGGGTCAGCGTCGGCTTCGGCGATGAAAATTTGCTGAAGAATGAACTCGAGATCGGATTTGATGAAGTTGGCCATGACTGTTTCCTCGATGCTTAATAAGTCAGGAAACCACATGCGTAAAACACAGCTACAAACATGTGGTTTAGCGTTGGACTCAATGAACAAAAACGACAGGACCTGGTATCACAGCCACGCCGAGTCCGTGCTGAATCGCATGCGCTCAGCCGTGCTCGACTACGGGGAATTCAGTCCCATAACAACTCCGCACCGACTGGGTCGGTGGTGTTGCTCAGGTCATAGGTGGCCCATGAAACTCGGGGGCTAAGACGGGTTTCGGGAAAAGTACCTTCACTCTTTGCGAGTGCGCGGCAGTGCTCATGATGTTCTCCCTAGCAAGGGACGCCGACATCAGCTCCAGCACCCCTAGCTCAGTGCCGCTCACAATGTCAACCGTTGCCCTGAGGTAGACTTAAGTTGCATCGATGATGAGTGTCAAGCATCCGTCAATCTCCACGACAAGCGGCAATTAAAATCATAACTAGCTGTTTATAAACATAAATATTTTTATACAAAGAACAAAGAACGCCGAAAAGCAGACAAGGTGTTTCGCCAAAGAGACAAACCTCACCTACTCTGGATTTGGAAACAGCTAGGGCGGTTGTGATCGGAACAAGATCCTTGAGGATCGGACGGTAAGCAGAATGGAACAGCTCTGTACTCCGTCAGCTGGTTCTTGCCGCACGGGATTTCCCAGAAAGTCTGCAGCAAGGGATGACCACGATGGATAAGCAGTCGAACCCACGTTCTGAGCTGGCGGATGCCTTGTTTCGTGTGCGCCGCACCTTTTACTCATTGGCCGCTTTCAGTGGCGTAATCAATCTATTAATGCTTACGCCTGCGGTTTATATGCTGCAGGTCTACGACCGTGCATTGGTCAGCAGCAATGTCACCACCTTGCTGATGCTGACGGTTCTGGTACTGGGGCTGTATATGCTGATGGCGCTGCTGGAGGTGGTGCGCTCGAAGGTACTGATCCGAGTCGGCAATCGGCTCGACATGACGCTCAATCGCCGGATCTTCACCGCCGCCTTTGAGCGCAACCTAGGGCGAGCGGGCGGCAACCCCGCACAGGCATTGCAGGATCTGGCCCAGGTGCGCCAGTTTCTTACCGGCAACGGCCTGTTCGCCTTCTTCGACGCGCCCTGGACGCCGATCTATCTATTGGTCGCCTACCTGATTCACCCCTTGCTCGGGCTGCTGACACTGATCGGCTCGCTGATTCTCATATTGCTTACCTATCTGACGGAGATCGCCACCAAAAAGCCGCTGGCTGAAGCCAATCAGGCCTCGCAAACCTCCGGCACGTTCGCCAATAACAATCTGCGCAACGCTGAAGTCATTGAGGCCATGGGGATGCTCCCGGCCATCAGCAAGCGCTGGTTCACAAGCCACCTGCGCATTCTGGAAATGCAGACCCTGGCCTCTGATCGGGCGGCCTATATCAGCGGTATCGGCCGCTTCGTGCGGATAACTTTGCAGTCGCTGATTCTCGGGGTTGGGGCGCTGTTGGCGATCGAAGGCAAGATCACCCCCGGGATGATGATCGCCTGCTCGATCTTGACCGGGCGCGCCCTGGGTCCGGTCGAACAGGCGATCGGTTCCTGGAAGCAGTTGCTCGCATCTCGCGGGTCGTGGGGGCGGTTGAATCAACTGCTGAATGACTTCCCCGCTCGCCCGCCCGCGATGCCATTACAGCGACCACTGGGAATGCTGGCCGTGGAGAATGTCTACGCCGGTGCACCTGGCACCTCTCAGACGATCATTCGTGGAGTGAACTTCAACCTCTCACCCGGTGAGGCACTTGGCATCATCGGCCCCTCCGCCGCGGGTAAATCAACCCTCGCCCGCCTGCTGGTGGGTGTGTGGCCAACCCAGGGGGGCAAGGTGCGGCTCGATGGCGTCGATGTATTTATCTGGAACAAGGAAGAACTCGGCCCCTGGCTAGGCTACCTGCCACAGGACGTCGAACTGTTTGAGGGCAGCATCGCCGAAAACATCGCGCGCTTCGGCGAGATCGACAGCGATGCGGCGATCCTCGCGGCAAAGCGAGCGGGCGTCCATGACATGATCCTGCACTTTGCCCAAGGCTACGACACGCGTCTCAACGCCGATGGCAGCCCACTATCCGGTGGCCAGAAACAACGCATCGGACTGGCCCGAGCGCTCTACGGCGAGCCAGCCATAATCGTGCTCGACGAGCCAAACGCCAATCTCGACGACGCCGGTGAGAAAGCACTGGTTGAGGTGCTCGAAGATCTCAAGCGTCGCGGCACCACCACCATACTTATCTCACATCGACCGAGCGTGCTGGGCACCGTGGACAAGGTGTTGATGCTGCGCGATGGCAACATGCAGATATTCGGCCCACGCGAAGAGGTGTTCGCAGCACTCCGGCAAGCCAGCGTGCTCCCGGCCGGGGGCCCCCCGACATTGGCTGCGGTCAGGGGGAGAGAATAAATGACCACGTTAAATATTGAGCACAAGAATCTGGTCCTGGCCAATGCTGCGCTAGGCATCGACGTCGACGATCGCAAACCTGCGCGCTGGGGGGTATTGCTGGTGTTACTGGGCTTCGGTGGCTTCTTGTTATGGTCATGGCTGGCGCCACTGGATGCCGGGGTGGTCGCTACCGCCACCGTCAAGGTGACGAGCAACCGCAAGACCATCCAGCATCTTACCGGCGGCACCATCGACGCCATTCTGGTGCGCGAGGGCGACAGCGTCAAAAAGGGTCAGGAGCTGGTGCGACTCGATTCGACCCAGGCGATCTCCGAGCAAGGCGTGGTCAGCGCCCAGTACATTGTCAGCAAGACCGTTGAGAATCGGCTGGAAGCTGAGCGCGACGGCTTGAGCGACGTGACGTTCGACCCGGCACTGATTGATCGTTTCAAGGCCGACCCACGCCTCGTCGCCTCGCTCACCCTACAGCGACGCCTATTCGCAACCCGCCTCACGGGGCTCGCCGGCGAAGTCAGCATCCTGCAAGAGACACTCAAGTCCGCCGAAGGGCAAATCAAGGGTTTGCAGCAAATTTATGCCGCGCGCGCAGGCCAGCTCAAATTCCTTCAGCAGGAGCTGGACGGTGCTCGCAGCCTCGCTGCCGAGGGCTACATCCCACGGAACCGGATGCTCGAACTCGAGCGAAGCGCCGCTGAGCTGAACGCCTCTCAAGCGGAGAACATCAACAACATTGCTCGCACCCGTGGCCAGATCGCCGAACTCAAACTGCGCATTCTCCAGCGTGAGTACGACTACCGTAAAGAAGTGCAGTCACTGCTGACTGACGTACAAAAGGAAAACACCGCGCTTGCCGACCGGCTACAAGCGCTTGATTACCAGGTCAAGCACACCGTAATTCGCTCGCCGATTGATGGCATGGTGCAAGGGCTCAGCATCTCGACCATCGGCGGAGTGATTCAGCCAGGTTTCAAAATCATGGACATTGTGCCGGCCAATGAACCCTTACAGGTCGACGCCATGATCCCAGTTCAAGCGATTGACAAAATGGTGCCAGGGCTGCAGGTAGACATTGCCTTCCCCGCCTTCAACCATGCGCAGACCCCTAACATTCCAGGCACGGTGCTGACCGTCTCGGCCGACCGGCTGATCGACGAGGAAAACAAGCAGCCCTTCTACCTCGCACAGATCGAAGTGACCCCCGCCGGCATGTCCATGCTCGGGGCCAACCGAATCCGCGCAGGCATGCCAGCTACCGTCACCATCAAGACGGGGGAGCGCAGCCTGATGAGTTACCTGATGAAGCCCCTGCTCGACCGGGTCGACAGTTCCTTCAAGGAGCAGTGAGATGGCTCCTCGCCTCATACTCGTGGGCCTCGCCTGTATCGCCCTTCCGGTGCAGGCACTGGACCTCCGAGAAGCCTGGCACCTTCTGCAGTATCAGGGACCAACCTACCTGGCTGCCGTACATGAAAAGGAAGCGGGTGAAGAAAACCGCGCACTTGGCCAGGCCGGCCTGCTGCCGCAGATCAACGCCAGCGCATACGATCACCACGTCAACGGCACCCAGGAAGAACCAAACGCCTTAGGGCGCACTGTCGAGAACGATCTCCACTACGAGTCCAAGGGTGGAACGGTGCAACTGCGCCAAGCCCTCTTCAACAAGCAAAAGATGGCCGAGTATCGCCAGGGCAAGCAACAGGCTGACTACAGCGTGGCGGTGTTCGATGCCAAGACCCAGGATGCTGCTGTGCGTCTTGCTGGACGTTATTTCGACGTTTTGTTAGCGCACAAGACCATTGAATTGGCTAAAGCCAAGCTCAAGGCCTTCGAGCAGCAGGTAGCCTCGGCACAACGGCGCTTTGACCTTGGCGACGGCACCATCACCGATGTCGATGAAGCGACTGCGCGGCGAGACCTGGCACTGGCCGAGCTGATCGAGGCGCAGGACAGCCTGCTGGTGGCTAGACGCCTATTACAGGAGTACCTCGGTGAGGTGCCCGAGCAGCTCGCCACTCTGCGCGAAGGTTTCCCGACCCCTCCACTGGAGCCCGGCAGCCTGCCGGATTGGATTATCAAGGCACAGAGCGATAACCCGGTGCTACAAGCTCGGCGTTACAGCGTGAATGCAGCAGAAGAAGAAGTGAACAAAGCCAAAGCCGGGCACTGGCCCACACTGGATTTCGTGCTGGGTTACACCTCTGGGGAAAGCGAGTCGGTGTCCACCCTGAACCAACGCAACCGCTACGGCTCGGTCGGGGTAGAGATGAATATCCCGCTGTTCAGCGGTGGCTACGTCAGTGCACGGGCTCGTCAGACGGTGGCGAGCAGAGACCAGGCTGAAGAAGAATTGAATGCCGCTCGCGAAGAGATCATCTCCGGCACAACGCGTGAATTTCGCGGTGTGCAAAGTGGTGAGGCCCGAGTCAGGGCGCTGGAAAAAGCGGTGAGTTCCAGTGAAAAGTCACTCGATTCATCGAAAAAAGGCTTTCTCGCAGGCAGCAGCACCAACGTCGATATTCTCAACGCCGAGGAGCTGGTGTTCACCGCTCGGCGTAACCTGTTCGAAGCGAAACTGAAGTATCTGCTCTCCAAGTTGCGACTAGCCTCCGCCATCGGCGCGCTGGGCGATGACGACATCGATCAGGCCAATGCCTATCTCGGCCCGGAACTGTTGTTTTAAAGACCAGGTGTTTCAAAGGTCAAGGAGAGCGAGTCCCTGTGCTGCTGTCCGCAGCTTTGCAGTCAGCTCATTTCTTATAGCCAGGCTAACCCGAGCCGCAATTAGTTGTGTTGGCTTAACGTATCTGGTGTTTGTGCAACAAGCGGTAGAACGTTGGACGGGATATCCCTAGCACGCGCGCCGCTTCGCTCATATTGCCGGAATAGCGGGTTAACACATCGTTAAGCGCCAAGCGCTCAGCCCGGAAGATGTATTCGTTCAGGGTGCCGATGGCAGGTTCCAGGTTCTGCTCTTTTTCCAGTCCGAGATCCAGCGCCTCAATCTGCCGCCCTTCGGCCAGCACCAAAGCGCGACGCACTCGGTTGGACAGTTCGCGAACATTCCCCGGCCAGGGATGCTTAAGCATCGCCTCGAGTGCCGCCTCGCTGAAGTGTCGCAGACAACGGCCGACTTCTACCGAATGGAGCGAGGCTAAGTGATCCGCCAGAAACGGGATATCCATCCTCCGCTCGCGCAATGGAGCGGTTTGCACATGCAACACATTGAATTGGTAGTAAAGATCCTCACGGAAACGCTTCTGCCGAATGGCGTGTTCCAGATCGAGGTCGGTCGCCGCAAGCAGCCGAACATTGACAGAAAAGGACTGAGTAGCGCCGATACCTCCGCTTTGCATCCCCTGCAAAAAGCGCAATAGATTGGCCTGTAATTTCAAAGAAAGGCTGTCGATCTCGTCAAGAAACAAAGTCCCGCCATCCGCAGACTCGATGCCGCCGATTGTGCGTCGAAAACCCTCCGTAAAGGCGCCCTCCTCGTGACCAAATAACTTGGACTGCAGCAGAGGCTCGGAGATCGCGGCACAGTTGAGCCCTACAAATGGCCCCGATGGGCGTCGCGAGTGAGCATGCAGGGTGCGGGCCACTAGTTCTTTACCGGTTCCACTTTCGCCGCGGATAAGCACCGGTAAAGCGATTGGCCCCAGCTTGATCAACAGCTTGCGCAGCTCCTTCATGCGCCGGCTGTTACCCAGTAATTCGTATTCAGAAGCCGGATTTCTGCTGCTACCCAACTCATGTAGGCGCGCCATGCAGGCGCGTCCAAGGGCAACCTTCAGACGAGCAACGTCAAAGGGCAAGGTGTGAACGTCAAAAAACCACTCACCGACAAAATCACCAATGCCGTGCAGGTTCAGTTCATTGGGAGTCAACGCGATGATCCATGCTGCAGCACTGCTGCGAATCAACTCCTTGATCTGCTGCGGACGGAAACTGAGTGCTTGCAGGCGCAGTAGGCCAACATCGCAGTCCCTCTCAGCGGCTTTTTCCAGGGCACAGCTTTCCACCCTCCAGCCTCCTGCACGCAGGTACGAAAGAAGGCGCGCACATTCATGGCAGGGATCCACCACCAAGAGGCGGCGAGGCGCAGGTATGACGTCCTCAAGCATGCTCAATCCTTGGCGCCATTTTTTGTAAACTTATTAAAAACAATAGTTTGGCGCGCGTACCTGTAACGCTAGCAACATCTTTGACGCAGTTTGGATCGTTTCTCTATAAAGCCTATTCCGCTTAGCGCACATGAGGATCTTCGCACCGAACTGGCCCAAGTCGATGTCGAGTCGTAAGCAAAGCGCGATGCCTCAGCGAGCTACTAGGCAGGCACTTCTCCGACGCAGTAATAGCATCTTGCCAATAGCCGAATTGCTTGGCATAACGTCAGGTACATAAGAAAGCTACAAGGAAGTATCCGATGCAAATCCTCCGCCGCTCCTTGCTTGTGCTGCTGTTTGCCCTATTGGCGGGCTTGGCCGTGGTGCTCTATTACATTGCCAACCCTAACCTCCCGAGCTATCAGCAACCTGAACAGCTCCACTACCTTGAACAGTGGAGCCCAGCAGCGCGGCAGACTTACTACTACACCCCGCAAGGCACACAAGTGAAAGGTCTGCGCTACGACTGGTTCGTCGCACTGGAACAACCTTTCGGCCAAGACAAATTCGCCAGTCCCGATTACCTCGCGCGCTTCGGCTTTCTGACTGAGCCACAGCAGCAACCCACGCCACTTAATCCCGGGAACCTGCCGGTCGGTTTCGCCCGCCATCAGGATGCCGAATCCGGCGCTCAATACCTGGACATCAGTTGCGCCGCCTGCCACACCGGCGAGTTGCGTTATAAAGGCCATGCGCTGCGCATCGATGGTGGCCCCGCCCTGCACTCCCTGGCCTCCACGGTGCCGACCCTGCGCGGTGGCAGCTTTGGGCAAGCGCTCGGCATGAGCATGGCGTTTACCTACTACAACCCGCTGAAGTTCAAACGCTTCGCCAAAACGGTGCTCGGTCATCAGTACCCTAAGGGTCGCGACCAATTGCGCAACGACTTCAAAGTCGTACTGAACCGCCTCCTCGGCCAGGCCTGGAACGACACCCATCGCGGTCTCTACCCCACAGAAGAAGGCTTCGGTCGCACCGATGCCTTCGGCCGCATCGCCAACAGCGTGTTCGGCGATGCGATTGACCCCAGCAACTACCGCGTCGGCAATGCCCCGGTCAGCTACCCGCAAGTCTGGGACATCTGGAAGTTCGACTGGGTCCAGTGGAACGGCTCGGCCATGCAGCCAATGGCGCGCAATATCGGCGAAGCCCTTGGCGTCGGCGCCACCCTGCGCCTATTCGAAACCAACGGCCATGCCGTGCCGGAAGCCGAGCGCTATGCCTCCAGCGTGCGCCTGCGCGACCTCTACACCCTGGAGGAAACCCTCAAGCAACTGAAGCCGCCGACCTGGCCAGAAGACGTGCTCGGCAAGGTCGACCTCGAACTGGCCAGTCGAGGCCGCGCGCTGTTCACTGAAAATTGCGCCTATTGCCACGCCGCAAACCCTAAAGCGCCGGACGAACGCCTGGCGCCAGCCCGCGATCCAGAATGGCGGATGCGCATTGTGCCGACGCGCATCGTGGGTACCGACCCCACCGCCGCCGACAACATCGCCGATCACCGTTTCGATATCACTAAGCTCGGCTGGAACAAGGCCGAACTGGGCAAGCTCGGGGTCAAATTGCTCGACGGCAACCCGGAGAAAGTCGACTTTGCCCGCATCTCCAGCGCTAAAGGCCTGGCCTACGTCACCGCCTACGTGGAAAACCGCGCCTATAAGGATGCCGGCATCCAAGCCGAGGAGCGCTGGAACATGGACGGCTACGGCCTGCCCATCGGCGTACAGGAAAAGCGTGGCTACAAGGCTCGCCCACTCGATGGCATCTGGGCCACCCCGCCATTCCTACACAACGGCTCGGTGCCTACGCTGTTCCAACTGCTCTCGCCCGTCGCCGAACGCGAGAAGCAGTTCTGGGTCGGCAACCACGAGTACGACCCGCAGCGCGTCGGTTTTAACAGCGAGAAGTTCGACGGCGGTTTCCTCTTCAAAACCACCGTCACCGGTAACAGTAATCGCGGTCACGAATTCCGCGATGGCTGCCGTCAGGATGGCGTTATCGGCCGCGCCCTACAGCCCGAAGAACGCTGGGCGCTGCTTGAGTACCTGAAGACCCTGGGCAATGCCAAGTTGGAAGGCCAACTAAAACCCATAGCAGCCAAACCCTGGACTCCAGGCCCCAGTTGTCAGGGCTAGCAATCCCCTCTCCCTGCTGGGGAGAGGACTCGGGTGAGGGGAAAACATCCCTCCACGGAAAACCCCATAACAAACAAGGACTCGCCCCATGCTCAAACGCTGCTGGCTTTGGCTTGGCCACTTGCTCGGTAAACTCATAGTGCTTCTGCTGGTCGTCGGCCTCGGCGGCTGGGGCATTGGCTCCCTCTACTACGCCTGGAAATTTTCCGGCCCGGTGTCTGCCGAAGAACGGATCCCGCCGGGTGAAGCCGCCCTCACCCAAGGCATCATCGAAGATGCCATCCGCGTCGTCGAACAGCACCGCGACAACACCCGCGTACTGCGTGACGCCCATGCCAAAGCCCACGGCTGCGTGAAAGCCGAATTCACCGTGCTAGCGGAACTCGACCCAGCCTTGCGTCAAGGTGTGTTCAGCGAACCGGGCAAAACCTGGCAAGCCTGGATGCGCCTGTCCAACGGCAACGCCTATCCACAATTCGACCGTGCCCGCGACGCTCGTGGCATGGCGATCAAACTGCTCGATGTGCCCGGCGCGAAGCTGATGGCCAATCAGAGCACCGCCGGCGACCAAGACTTCGTGATGTTCAACCATCCCTCGTTCTTCGTCCGCGACGTCGCCGAGTACAAAAGCAACTTCGCCGCCCAAGCCAGCGGCAAAAAAGTCTTGGCCTTCTTTCCCAACTGGGACCCACGCAGTTGGGAATTGCGTCACCTGATCATCGCCCTGAAAACGCTGGCCCCCGCACCGGAAAGCCCGGTGGCAACGACTTACAACTCCATCGCCCCGTTCAAGCTCGGGCCAAACAACATCAAATACCGCGTCATCCCAACCCCGGAGAATTGCCCGAACTACGAGTTATCCAAGCAAAACCATGACTTACCCAACTTCCTACGTAACGCGCTTTATCAACAACTCTCCCTCGACCGCGTTCCGGCCTGCTTTGCCTTGCAAGTACAACGGCAAAACCCCGAACACTACATGCCCATTGAGGACACCAGCGTCGAGTGGGATGAGTCGGTAGCAGCGTTCGAGACAGTCGCGACCATTAAACTGCCGGCCCAAGACTTTGATAGCACCGAGCAGAATCTATTTTGCGACAATCTATCGTTTAATCCCTGGCATTCGCTGCCGGAACATCGACCGATCGGGGGGATAAATCGCTTGCGCAAAGCGGTTTATGAAGCGGTGAGTGTTTATCGACATGAGCGCAACAGCTCGAATTAAAGACCTAGCAAGCGCCTAAAATAAACATGGCGATCTCAAACTTCTAGCAGCACCCTGCCCGGGTGTTGCATTTGAAGCCTGAGACCGCCATGTCATATAACACCTAACAATGGGGTTATTTGCTAAGACTGAACGTCCTTGTTCAGCTTGGCCTCACCATGCAGCAAGAGCAGTGTTTCTTACTGCCGAGGTGCCTTGCTCCATGCGCCCTGCACTGTCTCTGCTTTTTGCCCAGTTGGTGAGTAGTACCATCGCCAGGAATCCACCGACGATGAGGACCGGATAGGCCGCCAGCAATTCCACCAGCGAGTACTTCCAAGCCAGCGGGCGGCCAACACCCATCAGGGTGGCATAGAACCACGACACGCCCGACAACGCTCCCGAGAAAAGTGCCAGCATGCGCAGGTTGAAGGAGAGCTTCAGCAACGAACCCGCTTTTTGCAGAGCAGGCAATACAGCCCGATGCAACAGGACGCCGTTAAAGGTCAGCAGCATAACTATAGTAACTTTGGCTTGTAACTTTGGGTTGAGGAAATACTCCATCCCCTTGCCGGCGTAATCTATCCCGACTATAGCAATGCCCGTAATCCAGAGCGCTACAAGAGCAAGCACTACTGTTTTTTGCAGGCTTTCCATATGCGCATCATCGTGCTGACCTGACGCATCCCCCTTAAGGAGTTGTTTGACCATTGCAATGTCACTGGTCAAAACAAGTCCAATCGCCACACAACAGGCAATCAGGTGAAAATAAACAACGCCTAAGCGCAAAAACTCCACGGTCGCTTTTTGCTCTAACAACGAAGCAATTATATTGAGTTCCATGGTTACCTCTTTATTCTAATAATGAATCAACAAGCGATTCAGTATGATTTAACTGGACTCTTTAATTACCGACTGCAATTAAAATCCAGCAATTTATATTAATTAATCTTGCGGCATTACACTATCGAGATAAAAAGTGAGCCTAGCGAACGAACTTTCAATCATCCGGTTATCTCCATTTTCAGGTAATAAAAACCCCCATTCGCACTTCGTGCATATGAGGTTTCACTTCCGCTTTTGGGGGGTAGGTGAGGATCTGGGCCCATGTCACCTACTGGCTATTCTGAACGGAAAAATCTGGATCCGTTCATTTTTTGAGCAGTTTTGCCGACCAACGGCAGTGACTAAAACCCGCCACGAGCAGTCGCTCAAGGCCAGAAGCGACAGCCGAACCGGCACCATTACTGGCTCTTCGGCCATTCGCGTGCCGACGAAAGCCCTGTCGAATTTTTTGTCTTTTCTTCTGAATCCCATGGGTCAAATTGGGTGTGCGGAAGCTGCTCAGCGACAAAAATGTCCTCCTTCGAGTTCAAAAATCAGGTCAGGGCACTGCCATTTGCTGCTCAGAAAGCACGTTCGCTGCGTCGCCTTAGAGGGCATCTTCAGCTCAAAATGCCGCCAAACGCCCTAAATCATCCTCAACACCCTGAAAACCTATCATTTTCGCGACATAGTCCATCAATTCTGCGACCCAATGTGACTTGCAGATCAGTTCTGATCATCAACACCCATGACAGGCCAGCAGCGTATGTCTAGCGCCGGCGGCCGCTTACTGTATTGGGATCTACTCGGAGAAACCGACCCCATGAACACCCCGCTCCGTTTTAACGAAGCACTGTTGATCGCCAGCCGCGCGTTTCAACCATTCCAATGCGTCGCCTGGGCTCCACAAGACGGCACTGGCGAACTGAGCCTTAGCGTCATCGACCGTACCAGTACTCGCCTGCTTGGCCGTACACAACTGTCCCGCAGCATCTATACCGATCCAGAACAACTGGCCAGCGTACTGAAAAAGTCCCGCGATGAGCTCAGTCAACAGGGTTACGACCTACAACCCTGGAACATGCCGGAATAAAGCGGCTCAGCGCTCGATACCCTCTTTGCAGCGGCGAGCAGGATCGAAAGCCTGCTCACCGCGGTAATAAC
>NZ_SCMP01000012.1 GCF_005502935.1 Pseudomonas sp. 2FG | reverse complement strand
TTTCTACTTCAACCGCTTGCGCTTCCGATCACCCTTGGGCTTCTCGTCAGCGGGAGGCGAATTCTACAGCGTTTCAAACCGCTGTCAACCACCTCATTCAACCGCTTTCGATCGCTCCAGCAGACCGACCAACAAGACCCAAACACCGCCTTGTCAGCCCGGCGCATTCTACACAGCTTTCGCTGCTTTGCAACCCCTCTTTTAAAGCTAACTTCTTGTTATCTAAGAAGTTTTCTGAGAGGTCTGCGCCGGAAGTGGTGCGCATTATAGGCCCAGCAAATTAACCGTCAAGCACTTATTGAAAGCCTTTCCATCCAAAACCGAATATTAGCGTGACTCGGCACTCCCTCGGGAGAAGCTACTGCTAAGCAACTCCAAGCTCCTCTATATATAGAGAAGAGCCATGCATTCAAAACAGGCTTTGCACTAGCCGTGGCGACGCTGTAGCTGAGCGCACTGAGCGCCCTGCTTCTGCCCAGATCGGCCGGAGCGCCATTTACTGACGCTTTGCCCGCTCTTGCAGGTAGGCCACTACCTCAGCTTGCTCACCGGAAAACTCGATTCGGCCGCTCTTGCTTTCGCGCTGGAAGGCGTACATGGGGTCGTAGTACTCCTTCAACAGCACCTCGATCCAGCCGCGATGCAGCTCGACCGCACCACTGCGTTGCTGTTCAAGCAGGGCTTCCTGCATGATCGTCGCCAGCCGTTGGTAGCGCTCGCCGCCCAAGCGCTTGAGGATGTTTGCCAGACTCTGCTGCAGACGCTCGGCAAAGCGCACGAAACCCTGTTCGTCACCATGCTCAGCGATGAATTCGGCGCACAGGTCGATCACATAGTCGCGCAGAATGCGTTCGACGCGGCCTTCGAGGCTGTCCTCCAGCCACACCATCGGGTAGTGCTGCATGCCCTGATACAGTTCCAGCGGTTGCGAGCAGCTGCCCACCGTACGGCCTTCGTCCTCCAACACGAACCGCTCTATCCCGGCCGCCCGCTTTTTCAGAATATCCACCGCCAGGCGGTTCTCGAAGTCGATCTGCGCCGGCTGCCCAGTTACCCGTTTGCCGAAGCTGGAACCACGATGATTGGCGTGGCCTTCCAGATCCAGGCCATTGGCCAGTTGGCTCAGCGCCTCGGTCTTGCCGGTGCCGGTGAGGCCACCGATCAGGACGAAATCGCACTGCGCCACGGCCTGCTCAGTGATCTCCAGCAGGAAGGTCCGCATGGCTTTGTAACCGCCGATCACCCGTGGGTAGTCGATGCCCGCCTCGCTCTTCAACCATTGCTGGACGATTTGCGAGCGCAGGCCGCCGCGAAAGCAGTACAGGTAACCCTCGGGATTGGCGCGGGCGAACGCGACCCAGGCTTCGACCCGCTCGGCCTTGAGCTGGCCGGCGACCAGTTGGTGCCCCAGTTCGATGGCGGCTTGCTGGCCGTGCTGCTTGTAGCAGGTGCCGACCTTTTGCCGTTCCATGTCATTCATCAACGGCAGGTTGAGCACCCCAGGGAACGCGCCCTTGTGGAACTCCACCGGGGCACGGGCGTCCATCATCGGCGTGTCATTGAGGAAGAGTTCGCGGTAATTCGACGTGTTCTCGCGCATCAGCACACCTCGACCGCGTAGCGCTGTCGCTCAAGCATCTGGCCAATCGGCGCAAGCGTCAGCCCCAGCTCAGCGGCTACCGCCAAGAACTCGGCTTCGCCTTCCGGCGTGACCGCGACCAGCAGCCCGCCGCTGGTTTGCGGATCGCACAGCAAGAGTTTCTGCGCCTCGGGCAGCGGAGCGATCTTCTCGCCATAGCTTTCGAAGTTGCGATGAGTACCACCCGGTACGCAACCTTCGCCCAAGTAATACTCGACACCAGGTATGCGTGGCACCGCGGCGAATTCAAGTCGAGCGGTCAGCGCACTGCCGTCGGCCATTTCGAGTAGATGGCCGAGCAGGCCAAAGCCGGTGACGTCGGTCATGGCCTGCACGCCGGCGAGCTTGCCGAAACGGCTGCCGGGCTTGTTCAGGGTGCACATCCAGTCACGGGCCAGCCCCACATCCTCGGCCCGCAGTTTGGCCTTTTTCTCGGCCGTGGTGAGGATGCCGATGCCCAGAGGTTTGCTCAGGTAGAGTTTGCAGCCCACCGTCGCGGTGTTATTGCGCTTCATATGGCGCTTTTCCACCACCCCGGTGACCGCCAGGCCGAAGATCGGCTCGGGCGCGTCGATCGAGTGCCCGCCGGCCAGCGGAATGCCTGCGGCCTCACAGGCGGCGCGGCCACCGGCGATAACCTCACGCGCCACCTCGGGCGCCAGCACGTTGACCGGCCAGCCGAGGATGGCAATCGCCATCAACGGCTCGCCGCCCATGGCGTAGATATCGCTGATCGCATTGGTGGCCGCGATACGGCCGAAATCAAAGGGATCATCGACTATCGGCATAAAGAAGTCAGTGGTGGATACCACCCCGCGCTCGTCATCCAGGGCATAAACCGCCGCATCGTCACGCGATGCGTTGCCGACCCAGAGCTTCGGGTCGAGATTCTGCGCACCGCTGCCGGCCAGTATCACGTCCAGCACCTTGGGCGATATCTTGCAGCCACAGCCGGCGCCGTGGCTGTACTGGGTCAAGCGGATCGGTTCGCTCATCGGGGATTTTCTCGCTACAGGCAACAGGGGGCGGATTCTAGCAAAGTACAAGGGCTAAGCCTTAGCGTACGGAAGATTGCCCGCGCAGGCCCACTGCCCCCTATAATCGCCGGCTTTTTCCGCTATTTAACCGGAGAACCCCCATGTTCAAACGTACCTTGGCGCTCGCCGCCGGCTTTGCCCTGACCCTGTCCGCCGTATCCAGTTTTGCCGCTGAGACCCTGAAAGTCTCGGCCATACCCGACGAAGCGCCGACCGAACTGCTGCGCAAGTTCAAACCTCTGGGTGCCTACCTGGAACAGCAGCTCGGCATGCAGGTCGAGTTTGTCCCGGTATCCGACTATGCCGCCGTGGTCGAAGCGCTGGCCGCCGACCGCATCGACATGGCCTGGCTGGGCGGTTTCACCTTCGTCCAGACGCGGCTGAAGACTGGCAATGCCGTTCCGCTGGTGCAGCGTGAACAGGACGAGAAATTCACCAGCAAGTTCATCAGCGCAGATCCGCAGATCAAAAGCCTGCAAGACCTGAAGGGCAAAACCTTCGCCTTCGGTTCGGTCTCCTCCACCTCCGGCAGCCTGATGCCGCGCTATTTCATGCTTAAAGATGGGATCAACCCGGAAGAGTTCTTCAGCCGCGTGGCCTATTCCGGCGCCCATGATGCCACCGTAGCCTGGGTGCAAGCAGACAAGGTCGATGGCGGCGTGCTCAACGCCTCGGTCTGGGACAAATTGGTCGCCAGCGGCAAGGTCGACACGCAAAAAGTCAAAGTCTTCGCCACCACCCCGCCTTACTACGATTACAACTGGACGGTACGCGGCAGCCTCGACCCGGCACTGGCCGAGAAGATCAAAACCGCCTTCCTCGCCTTGGACCCAGCTAATCCAGAGCAAAAGGCGATTCTCGATCTGCAGGCCGCCAGCCGCTTCATCGCCACCAAGCCGGAAAACTACCAAGGCATCGAGGAAGCAGCCCGCGCCGCCGGCCTGTTGAAGTGATCATTCGCCTGAGCGCGGCAACCCTGCGCCACACCAACGGCCAGGTGGCCCTGAACGGGATAGACCTGAACGTCGAGCATGGCGAACGAGTTGCCGTTATCGGGCCATCCGGTGCCGGCAAAACCAGTTTGCTGCACCTGCTGGCCACGGCCGCGCGGCCCTCCACCGGGCAACTCGAACTGTTCGGCGAGTCGCCCTGGGCGTTGTCCGGCGCGGCGCGGCAAAGACTGCGCAGGCACATAGGCCTGATTCATCAAGCACCACCCCTGCCCCCCCGGCAACGGGTGGTGACGGCGGTACTGGCCGGCAAACTCGGTCAGTGGGGGCTGCTCAAAGGCCTGCTCAACCTGCTCCACCCGCTGGACATCGGCGGTGCGCGGGCCACGCTCGGCCGACTGGATCTGGCGGATAAGCTGTTCCAGCGCTGCGCCGAGCTTTCCGGTGGCCAGTTGCAACGCGTCGGGGTTGCCCGTGTGCTCTACCAGGCTCCGCAATTGATGCTCGCCGACGAACCCGTCTCGGCCATGGACCCGGTGCTGGCCGAACATACCCTCGGCGTGCTCTGCCAGCATGCCGCCGCAGACAAGGTCACCTTGCTCGCCAGCTTGCATGCGGTCGACCTGGCACTGGCCCACTTCCCGCGGATCATCGGCATACGCGACGGGCGGATTGTCTTCGACCGCGCGGCCAAGGAGGTCACCCCGGCCCAGCTCGATGCGTTGTATGCCAACGAGCAACTGAACCCCTTGCCGGCCTCGCCAGCACCGCCCCCCATTACCCTGCCTATTCCGCGATGCTGAGTTCGGCTACTCGCGACCCGGCCGGCCTGCCACGGCTACTGCTGACGCTGTTGGCCGTCGCGCTGCTGTGGCCCGGGATTCGGCTCAGCGAATTGAACCCCCTGGTGCTGTTCGACAGCGCTAACGCCCACAACATGGGCCAGTTCGTCGCGGCCTTCTGGCCACCGGCGCATGACACCGAGTTTCTGCAACTGCTCTGGCCGGCCACCCTGCAAACCCTGGCTATCGCCACCGCCGGTATGTGCCTGGCCTTGTTGATCGCTTTGCCGGCAGCCCTATTGGCCAGTCGCGCCCTGTCACTCTCGGCCGTGCCTCGGGGCGGCAATCCCAGTTGGCCGGCCCGACTCCTGCGCTGGCCGCCACGCGGCGTGCTGATCTTCCTGCGCAGCGTGCCGGAAATCGTCTGGGCCCTGCTCTTCGTGCGGGCCGTAGGCCTCGGCCCAACCGCCGGGGTACTGGCCATTGCCATCACCTACGGCGGCATGCTCGGCAAGGTCTACGCCGAGATTTTCGAGTCGGTCGACCAACGCCCGGCGCGAGCGCTGATGATCGCCGGCAGCAGCCGTCTGGACGCCTTCCTCTACGGCATCCTGCCCAACGCCGCAGCGGAAATGCTGTCCTACACCATCTATCGCTGGGAGTGCGCGATCCGCGCGTCGGTGGTGATGGGCTTCGTCGGGGCCGGCGGGCTTGGCCAGCAGATCGATTTATCCCTGCGCATGTTTGCCGGCGGCGAAGTGGCCAGCCTGCTGCTGACCTTTCTCGGCCTGGTCTTGCTGGCCGATCAACTCAGCCGGCTGTTGCGGGTAAGGCTGACATGAACCGCGCGCTCAATCTTCTGCTGCTGTTGGCGATCGGCAGCGCCATGCTGGCAGCCTTCCGCTATCTCGACATCGATCTCAGCGCCCTGTTTGGTGGCGACAGCCTGCAGCAAATGGCCGGCTATGCCCGGCGCTTCCTTGAGCCGGACCTTAGCCGCGCGCATCTCAGCGCTATCGCTCGCGGCGCCCTGGAAACCCTGGCCATGTCGGCACTCGGCACACTGCTGGCGGCGCTGCTCGGCTTGCTCCTGGCACTACCCGCCGCCAAGCGCTTCGGCTGGCTGGCCCAGAGCGCCGCGCGGCTGCTGCTCAATGCCTTGCGCGCCATACCCGAATTGGTCTGGGCCACCTTGATGGTACTGGCCGCAGGGCTGGGGCCGAATGCCGGCACCCTGGCGCTGGCGCTGCACACCTCGGGCGTACTCGGCCGGCTGTTTGCCGAGGCACTGGAAAACGCCCCGCCCGGGCCTGCCGAAGCCATTCGCCTGAACGGCGGCAGTCAGGTTGCAGCCTTCTGTTACGGCACCCTGCCGGGCGTCTGGCCACAACTATTGGCCTACAGCCTGTATCGCTGGGAAAACAATATCCGCATGGCCAGCGTGCTCGGTTTCGTCGGCGCTGGCGGCCTCGGGCAGATGCTCTATATGAGCCTCAGCCTGTTCCAGGAAGCACAGGCCAGCACGGTGATCCTGGCCATGTTGCTCCTGGTGCTGGGCGTGGATGCCTTGAGTAGCTGGGGACGGCAACGCTGGGTGAATGCCTGACCTGAACGAGCCTCGATGGTGGCCAAGCAACCCCCACAGAGCAGATCAAGCCAGGAAGCCGCGGACTCAGCGCAACCGCTCAAGCATCTGGTAGTACCACATGCCCACGGCCATCATCTGATTGCCCAGCCAGGCGCCAACCGGCAGGCGGATATGGCTGACACCGGCAAAGGTATCGAACTTCTCCATCGATCCGGTAACGGCATTGGCCATGATTTCGCCGACGATATGGGTGGTGGCCACCCCGTGCCCCGAGTAGCCCTGGGCGTACCAGACATTCTTTGAAAGTTTGCCTAGCTGCGGAATCCGGTTGATCACGATGCCCATCATGCCGCTCCACTGGAACTCGATCTCGACCCCCTTGAGCCTGGGGAACGTATGTTCGATCGCCGGGCGCAGTTCGGCTTCGATGTCGCGCGAATCACGGCCGGAATAGTTGGCACCGCCGCCGAACAGCAGGCGCTTGTCGGCCGTCATGCGGTAATAATCGAGTACGAAACGACAGTCGTAAACGGCCAGGTCGTGAGGATTTAGGATGGCCGCGACCTCTTCGCCCAGCGGCTTGGTGGTGACGATGCCACCCGAGGCCGGAAAGATCATCCCACCCATCTTCCGCTGTTCGAGCTTATGGTAGGCGTTGCCGGCGAGGATCACCGAGTTGGCGGTGATCCGCCCATGCTCGGTCACCACCACCGGCAGATCGTTGTGGATAATCTCCACGACCGGCGAATTTTCGAAAATCAGTGTGCCCAAGCTGGCGGCGGCCTTGGCTTCACCGATACACAGGTTCAGCGAGTGCAGATGCATGTTGCGCTTGTTATGCAGGGCACCATGGTAGACATCGGTTTCCAGGTAATTCGGCATCTCACTGGCACTGATCATGCGCACTTCGTCGCCCATGCCGCGGCGTACCGCCTCGTCATAGTTGGCCTGCAGGCCTTCCATGTGGCTCGGTTTGTAGGCGGCGTGCAGGTGACCGTGCTTGAGGTCGCACTGGATGCCGTACTTGGCCACGCGCTTCTTGATGATTTCGTGCCCACGCCAGCGCAGGTTCCAGATGAAGTCGTCGACCTCGCCACCCAGCTTGGCGCGCATCTGTTTGCGCATCGCCTCGTCACCGGACAGGCTGCCCGTGACTTGGCCGCCATTGCGACCGGTGGCGCCCCAGCCAATCTTCTTGGCTTCGATGATCGCCACTTTCAGGCCGCGCTCGGCCAGCTCGACCGCCGTCGAAACACCGGTAAAACCACCGCCGATGATCGCCACATCGACCCGCTGCTCGCCTTCCAGGCGCGGGTAGCTGGTTTCCTCATTGAGGGTGGCCGTGTAGTAAGAGTTGCAGCGCTGTGTAGTAGTCATAGCACTCAGGTTCCCACTTCTATTGTCGCTGATACAAAGCCTGAAACGGCGCCAGAGCAGTGCTGCAAAGGCCAGCCGAATTCAGGCTCCTGATTGATTTAGCTTCTCGGCTCAAAGAGCCGGCTCGTAGGCCATCGCCTGGGAGCAGACCGGGGCATAGTCACCTGCCCCGCTCAGCACTCGACAACCAACCAGCGCCTATCACGCCTGCTGCAGATACCAGCGCCAGTCTTGCTCGCCTACCTCGCCCATAAACTGCCGGTACTCGGCACGTTTGACCGCGAGGTAGACCCGCAGAAACTCGTCACCCAGGGCATCGCGGGCCCAGGCGGAGTTTTCCAGCGCGCGCAAGGTGGTCAGCCAGTCCGTCGGTAAAACCTCCTTGGCCTGGGCGTAACCGTTGCCCTCGATAGGCGCGCCGGGGTCGAGCTGTTCGCGGATGCCGCGGTGGATACCGGCAAGGATCGCGGCGGCGGCCAGATAAGGGTTGGCATCGGCGCCGCAAATGCGGTGCTCGATGTGCCGGCTGTTCGCCGGGCCACCCGGCACACGCAGGCTCACGGTGCGATTGTCCACGCCCCAGGTCGGCGCCAGCGGCGCGTAGCTGTTGGCCTGGAAGCGGCGGTAGGAGTTGGCGTTGGGGCAAAAGAACAGCAGCGAATCGAGTAGCGTGGCAAGCATGCCGCCAATCGCCTGCTTGAGCAGCGGCGTACCCTCCGGCGCCTCGCTGGCGAACAGATTGTTACCCAGCTCATCCGCCAGGCTGACGTGCATGTGCATGCCCGTGCCGGCGATATGATCGAAGGGTTTGGCCATGAAACAGGCAATCATCCCGTGCTTGTGCGCCACGCCTTTGACCAGGCGCTTGTAGCGTACGGCTTCGTCCATCGCCTGCAGGGCATCGGCACGATGCTCCAGGGTGATTTCCACCTGACCGGGGGCATATTCGGAGATCGCAGTACGTGCGGGTATACCTTGCGCCTTGCACGCGGCATACAGGTCCGCGAGGAACGGTTCGATCTGCTCGAGTTCGCGCAAACCATAGACTTGCGTGCTGTGGGGGCGGCCGCCATCGGCATCCAGCGCCGGCTGTGGTCGGCCATTGCTGTCGCGTTTCTGGTCGAGCAAGTAGAACTCCAGCTCGGCCGCCATGATCGGGTAATAACCATCGGCCTTGAGTTCGTCGATGACCTTGGCCAGTAGCCGCCGCGGGTCAGCCACCGCAGCCGGCATGCCCTGTTGCGGGTGCATGCTGACCTGCACCGCCGCGGTCGGCATCAGCCGCCAAGGCAGGCGGGTCAGGCTACCGGACAGCGGATAGGCGCGGCAGTCGATATCACCGACATCCCAGACCAAACCGGAGTTCTCGACATCCTCGCCATTGACCGTCAGCCCAAGAATGGTGCTTGGCAACGGCCGCCCCGTTTCATAAACCGCCAACAACTCATCGCGATGCAGCAACTTGCCGCGTGGCACACCGTTGTTGTCGAGGATAAACAGCTCAAAAGCCTCGATATCGGGGTTCTGTTCGAGGAAGTTCAGGGCTTCTTGCGGTGTGGCAAAGCTCATGGGGACTCTCTTGTTATCGCGTCGTCTTGACGTTCACGGTGCATAACCTGCGGGTACGCGCAGGCCGGATCTGCCCATGCAAGGAGATCGGGTTACCGGGCTGCCGGAGAATGCACGCGGGAAACGGCGCTGCTGTTGTGCAGGCGCAGGTTCAGGTAGCGGACAGGGCGAGTTGCCTGTCAGAGGGCCGGAGCGTCAGGCGGCCGCGCATGGCGGCAGTGCCACAATGCCCAAAACGCTAATTCAAGAGGAAGGGAGGTACTCAATTGGAATCGCTCTGCTCAACAGTTTGCGGTGGCTTATGGTTGCTGAAAGCAGCGGGCAACAAAGGAACGCTTGAGGCGATATCCCTGTAGCCAAGCTGCTTGAGGCGAAGGTGCCAAGGCAAGCGTGTGGCGGGCAGAATCACACAAGAGTTAAGCGGCGTTAAATCTAATTTTATCTATGCTTGGTTATTGCAACGCTAAACATTGATTGGCAAAACGGTTTTCCACCATGGGCATCCAGGCTAGCTAGCTCGCCCAAAGTCGTTACTTGCCGGCCTTGAGGGTGGTGTAGCTGGTGATCAGGTTGCGGTAGTCGGGGATATGGTTGGAGAACAGCGTGCCCAGCCCTTCGACATCGTTGCGCCAATCCCGATGCAGCTCGCAGGCCAGACCGAACCAGGTCATCAGCTGTGCGCCGGCTGAAGACATGCGGTTCCAGGCCGAGTGACGGGTAACTTCGTTGAAGGTGCCCGAGGCATCGGTAACCACGAACACGTCGTAACCTGCCTCAATCGCCGAGAGCGCCGGGAAAGCCACGCAGACTTCGGTGACCACGCCGGCAATAATCAGTTGCTTCTTGCCGGTGGCCTTCACGGCCTTGACGAAGTCTTCGTTGTCCCAGGCGTTGATCTGGCCGGGACGGGCAATGTAGGGCGCCTCCGGAAACAGTGCCTTCAGCTCGGGAACCAGCGGGCCGTTGGGGCCATCCTCGAAACTGGTGGTAAGAATGGTCGGCAACTTGAAGTACTTGGCCAGGTCGGCCAAAGCCAGCACGTTGTTCTTGAACCTGTCCGGATCCAAGTCGCGCACCAGCGACAGCAGGCCCGCCTGGTGATCCACCAGCAGTACCGCAGCCTGGGTTTTGTCGAGGCGTTTGTAGGGAGTGGTCATGATCAGTCCCCTTGCATCTTTTTCAGGGAAATCCGCCAGCCGGATTGCGTTATGGCAACCAGGCTGTGCGGGGTCGTGCTACGGATGAGACGGAGCCCATCGACTGCTGCGGAAGTTGATGTTGTTGGGGCCGCCCAGCCGGGCAGGACGGGGCTATCGATGGGGCGCCCTCCCGGTGCAAGCGGGTCTATCCAGACTAGTCAGCTGCCAGGTCGCGGATGCGGCCATCAGTTGTGCATTCGTCCGAAACTGCCGTTATTGAAGTCCTGTATCGCCTGCTCGATTTCCTCCCGGCTGTTCATCACGAAGGGCCCGTAACCGACTATAGGTTCGTCTATGGGTTCGCCATCCAGCAGCAGCACCATGGCCTCGTTGTTGGCCTCCAACGCCAGTTCGTCGCCGGTACGATCGAGCAAGACCATCTGCGCCTCCCGCGCCACCTGAGTACCGTTGACCAGCACGCTGCCACGCAGCACGATCAGTGCGGCAGATTGAGCGCGACGCTCTTGCCGGCATTCAGGCGAATATCCCAGACATCCATCGGCGTGAAGGTGCGCGCCGGGCCCTTGTGGCCGGCGTACTCCCCGGCGATCAGGCGCAGACTGCCGGCGGCGTCCGGCAGCCGCACGAGCGGAATGTCCCGATCGAGAAGGGTCTGGTAGCCCGGCTCGGCCAGCTTGTCCTTGGCCGGCAGGTTCACCCACAGCTGCACCATTTCCAGGGTGCCGCCGCTGCGGGTGAATTCATCGGAGTGGAACTCTTCATGCAGGATGCCCGAGGCCGCGGTCATCCACTGCACATCGCCGGGGCCGATGCGCCCACCGCTGCCGGTGGAGTCACGGTGCTCCAACTCGCCCTGGTAGACGATGGTCACAGTTTCGAAACCGCGATGCGGGTGCTGCCCGACGCCGCGCGGGCGTTGTGTCGGGGTGAAGTCGGCCGGGCCGGCGTAGTCCAGCATCAGGAATGGGCTGGTGTGTTTACCCAAACTGTCGTAGGAAAACAGCGTGCGCACCGGGAAGCCATCGCCGACCCAATGCTGTTTGGGGCTGCTGTAGATACCGAGGATCTTTTTCATAGCGCTCTCCTTAACCAATAGAGACAACGATAGATCCGCGTTCACAGTGACCCGCTTCATGCAAAACCAGGATCTACGGGGCGACAAGAACCCTCATCCGGCACCCCACGAGGTGTGCGACAAAAATGTCGCCTAATCTGTAGTTTGGCGCCAGCGGCACCGCCTTTGATTGCCGCAACAAAGGGGAGCTCACAAATGAAAATGCTACTCACGGCCGAGTTTCCACTTGAACCATTCAACTCGTTAGTCAGAAGCGGAAAGGTGGGCGAGATCATTGGGCGCATTCTTGAATCAATCAAGCCGGAGACTGCCTACTTCACGGAGCAAGACGGAAAACGCGGCGGTATCTTTGTGATTAACGTACAAGATCCGTCTGATTTACCTGCCTTTGCTGAGCCCTTCTTTCTTAACTTCCAGGCCAACTGCAAGTTCCGCATCTTGATGAGCCCGGAAGACTTACAAAAGGCTGGCTTGGAAGAGCTCGGAAAGAAATGGGCGTGAGTGACTCCTCACTAAGCGCTCAAGGGCACGGGCGTGCCGCCCGCATGCCCTTAACTCAGGCGTTTGCCGTTCTGGAGGAACTCTGGATGAGTACTCATCTGGCTTTTTCTGCCCAGCGCGCTCGTCCATCCTGCTGAGCGCCATGCGCTTTGCCTCGATGCGGAGGGACTGAAATGAAATCCCGAACATCGGAACCCAGCGACGGTTTGGGTTCGTTCCCGGCGGCGCAAGACTTCTCGCTCGTCCTCGGCGGGCCGCTCTTCCAGCTGCTGATTCGGGCGCACCTGTCCGACGATACGCTGATGCTGGTGCGCCAACGCATCATCCTGATCTCGCTGCTTGTATGGCTGCCGCTCTTGGTGCTCTCAACTCTGGAAGGGCAGCTGCTCGGCGGGAGTGTGGCCGTGCCCTTCCTGTTGGACGTGGAAGCCCACGTCCGCTTCCTGGTGGCGATGCCGCTGTTGATCGCTGCCGAGCTTGTGGTGCACCGGCGCATGCGTTCCGTGGTGAAGGTATTCCTGGAGCGCCATTTGATTCCCGAAAGCGCCATGCCGCGGTTCGATGCCGCCATTGCGTCGGCATTTCGGCTGCGCAACTCGGTGTCCGCCGAGGTACTGCTGATCGCCTTCGTGTATCTCGTCGGTGTCCTGATCATCTGGCGCCAATACGTGGCGCTCGACGCAGCCACGTGGTACGCGACTCCGTCCGTTGACGGCTCGAAGCTCTCGTTCGCCGGGATGTGGTATGGCTACGTGAGCTTGCCGATCTTCCAGTTCCTGCTGTGCCGCTGGTATTTCCGACTCTTCATCTGGGCGCGCTTCCTCTGGCAGGTGTCACGCATCGAGTTGAGCCTGGTTCCCTCGCATCCTGATCGCCTCGGCGGCCTGGGATTTCTCTCCAATACAGCCCACGCCTTCGCCCTGCTCGCGGTAGCGCACGGCGCGCTGCTTGCCGGGCAGCTCGCCAGCCGCATTTTCTATGCGGGCGCAGCACTGACCGAGTTCAAGGTCGAAATCGCCGTGGTGGTCATTGTTCTGCTGTGCCTGGTCTTCGGCCCACTCCTGGTGTTTACGTCTCAGCTTGCTCAGGCGAAGCGCACGGGCCGGAGCGAATTTGGCACGCTGGCGGAGCGTTACGTGCGCGAGTTCGATACCAAGTGGCTGCGTGGCGGCGCGCCTGCCGATGAGCCGTTCGTGGGGAGCGCCGACATCCAGTCCCTCGCCGATCTGGGCAATAGTTACGAGGTGGTACGGAGCATGCGCCTCGCGCCTGTTACCAAGGACGCCATCCTCCAAATCGTGGTCGCCACACTGGCGCCGATCGTGCCGCTGGTACTGACCATGATGCCGCTGGAAGAACTGCTGAAAATGCTGGTGGGGGTGGTGTTTTAGGAAACCTCCAAGAGCAAATGCACGATGACATTACCTTGTGCCTCTGGTGCCGGCCGTGATTCGGCAAGTCCTGAAGCCCGACGTTAGCCGGCCACCCACTCATCGAGTTCAACACGGCATAGAAAGAGAGATAAATGATGATGAAAACCACCAGCCTGATTGTGGCCGTGTTAGTGCTGATGCAGGGCTGTGCAATGGCGCCGCCGCGCCTGCCGGCGGTGCCGCCCGAGTTGACGGCGAGAGCGGAAATTCCGGGCATGGCCGGGGTGCGTTATGTCGCGGGTGGCGACATGACAGAGTTGATTCGAGTCGGGTCTGAAGCGCTGCGGCGGGAGCAGGCTTACCTCGCGAAGCAGGGACACCAGGGGGCGCTCCCGCCGGCGGTTTATCTGGCGATTTCGGGCGGCGGTGACAATGGCGCCTTCACCTCGGGCTTGATGAATGGCTGGACGGCCACAGGAACGCGGCCTGAATTCAAACTCGTTACCGGCATCAGCACCGGCGCGCTGATTGCGCCTTTCGTCTTTCTCGGGCCGAAGTACGACGCAACGCTGAAGAAGGTCTATACCACCATATCCCCGAAAGACGTCCTCGAGCCGCGCAGCTTCCTCGCGGGTGTTTTGGGTGATGCAATGGCGGACAACGCACCGTTGTTGAAGCTGACGCGCAAATCGGTGGACGAGGACATGCTCAAGGCGATCGCCGCCGAGTACGCGAAGGGCCGCTTTCTGTTGATCGCCACCGCCGACCTCGATGCGCGCCGCCCCATCATCTGGGACATGGGAAAAATCGCGAGCTACGGCGGTCCCAAGGCATTGGACCTGTTCGTGAGAATCATGATCGCATCCGCCGCGATTCCGGGAGGCTTTCCGCCGACGATGTTCGATGTGGAAGTCGACGGCAAGGCCTACCAGGAAATGCACGTGGACGGCGGCATCATGGCGCAGGTATTCGCTTATCCGGCTGGGATCCGCATCAAAGAGGTGGCGGCAGCCGCCGGAGTCAGCCGCGAACGCAGGCTCTACGTGATACGCAACGCGCGGCTCGATCCGGACTGGGCGCAGGTCGAGCGCAGCACTATGAGCATCGCGGGGCGCTCGGTCGCCTCGTTGATCCACAGCCAAGGCATCGGCGACCTCTACCGGATCTATGCCATCGCCCAACGCGACGGCGTGGACTTCAACCTCGGGTTCATACCGTCGAGCTTCAACGCGCCCCACAAGGAAGAGTTCGACAACCAATACATGCGCAAGCTCTACGCCACCGGTTATGACTTGGCGTTGCAGGGCTTCCCGTGGCTCAAGGTGCCGCCCGGATTCGCTCCGCCGGGCGCTGCGGCCGCTGGGAAATAGCGAGCGCCCTGGGCGTGGGTGATGGTCTGACCCGCTAACTACAGGTTGCCGGGGACATCCCTGTCCCCGGCACAACCCGGCAGGCTGAACGGACCACATCTCCCAGTTACTTGAGGAGCGCCTGCATATCGCCGGTCATGCCCTCGATCGCCGCCTTGAAGTCATCGGCGGTGATCTCCTGGCTTTCATTTTCCAGAGTTTTGCCGAACACCTTGCGCATGACTTTCGCCACCGGCAAACCGGAGGCCGCATCGACAAAGTCGGCCTCGATGTACAGCTCGGTAGTCTGATCGCGATGGCCGGAGGCTGCGGAAGCCGCCCCCACCACCGCGGCCACCGGTACCACCTCATACCATTTCATGCCTTCGTTGGAGGCACTGACGCCGGTGATCGCTGCGCGCAGAATCAGGGTGCGAGAGCCGGCTGGCGCCGCCTGAAGAGTTGGGACTACCTGGTACTTCTGCGCCAGTACGCTCTTCGCGCTAGTGCTGGTGAACGCCTGCAACTCCTGCAAAGTCTGCAGGTTGACCCGCTCGTTCGGCTTAGGTGCGGGATACAGCTCCAACTGGTTGAACACCACAGTGGAATAAGCGCCAGGCGTGAAGCCCGGGGCCACCCAGCGCATGGCCTTCTGACCGCTCGGTGTCGTGACTTCCTGCAGCCCATCGTAACTGGGCAGAAAACCCGAATACTGCTCCTTCTCCGTCACTTTCGAGACACAACCACCGAGCAGCAGGCTGCCCAATGCAACGCCAACCAGCCATTTACGCGACATGCTCATGAGACTTTGTACTCCTTGGGTTGGAACTTTCTACGCGATTGCCGGGCGTTAGAAACGCCAGGTCATATTGCCCGTCAGGGCTTGAATCCAGGCATTGTCGAACTGCCCAGAGGTGCGATCGCCGGATAAGGATTTGCTCTGATCGATCGGCATGTCACCCAGCCAGACCATGACCCAGCTGAGGTTCAGGTCGGTGTCTCGATCCAGCGCATAGGTGGCCCCGGTCGCCAGACGCCAAGAAGCGCCCATCGGAACAGTAAAGGTCCGGTTAGCGTCAGATACCGCCGTGCTGTCATAGGCAACCCCGAGATTCCAGAGCAGCTGCGGCGTGGCCTGGTATTGCGCGCCTAGGGCCAACTGATAGGTATCCTTGTACTGCGCATCGACGGTGGTCGACTGCGCATCGGTGCTAGAGGTGTCCACATCGACAGAGATCTCACCGAACTGCGACCAGTCTTGCCAGTTGAGCGTGGCCAGCAGCGCCCATTGCCGGTCGAGTTGCTGATACAGACTGAGGGTGGCGGTTTGTGGCACCTGCATGTCGAGCTTGGTGTTCAGGCCGTTCAGTCGATCCAGCAACGGGCCGTCTCCTTTGACGTCCAGGCGATCCTCGAAGTCCAGATCGACCTTGCTGGTGTAGGTCAGGCCAATCCGCGTACCGGGCTGCGGCGCATAGATCACCCCCAGGTTGGCGCCATAACCCCAGGTGTTGTCCTCATATTTGAATTGGCCGTCGGCACGATCGGTCAAACCGAATGGCGCTCGGTTGATCGCCGTCTGCTCTTGCAGCATGGCGTACATGACCTTCAGCCCGACACCCAGCGACCACTCATCGTTGACGCGATAGGCCAGACTCGGCACCAGCGACAAACCCAGCAGACTGTCGTCTTGCACGAAGTAACGCCCGGACCAGCCATTGTCGTAGTTAGCCGCCAGGCCGAAGTCGCCATAAGAGCCAAAACCGACGCTCCACTGCTCATCCAGTTGATGGCTGATGAAGAAGCTGGCGCCCGGCGTCGGCTCCAGCACCTTGCCGCTGCCGCTGCCCGTGCCGGTGGTTGCAGAGTCCCGGTCGAAGCTCAGGTTGCCGTAGAGCACCTGGGCACCGGCGCTGATCTGAGTGCCGTCCAGATAGCTCAAGCCCGCCGGGTTACTGGCGATGGTCGACGGCCCCTGCGCCCGCGCTGCGGCGCCGGCATTGGCCAGGCCGACGTTGTCGGTAGCGTACTCGTAGAGCATGATCCCGCCTGCCTGACTCTGCTGGCTACAGCAGAGCGTCAGCAGGGTCAGAGCGGAGATCGGCAGCGCATGTAGTTTCGACTGCATAGGGTGCTCCTTGGCTGGGGCGGATCATCACTACCGGTCAGACAACAGAGAAGTGGGCAACTTCGCGGCACCACCGGAGTTTTGCCCACGAACCCATATTTTCCATGTGTCTACTCCACTGTCGCATTTGCCAGCCCCAATCCACTGCGGATCGGCCTCCCACTTCGGGGGAAGCGCGATAATTGCCCTTGTGCGGGCGGTCCATCTGGGCCGCCCCTTTACCTGTTACATCAGTTACTTGCCGGCGTGGCCTGCAATGGCTTTCTGGATCTGCTCCTTGACCGCATCGAGGTTGAAGCTCGCGCCTTTTTGCATCGGCGGGTACTCGATCGCGGTCATGGCGACCTTGGCGACTTCCTTCTGCACGAACTGGAAGCGCCAGAACTCGAACTTGAACCAGTCGAAGGCTTGAAGCGATCCATTCAAGCCGGTGCGTTCGAACGGATCGAGACGCAGGTTCACCAGGATCGGGACGTCGACCTTGACCGTGCCGCCGAACCAGCCGCTAGGCTGATCGGTGAAGCGGTACTTATAGTCATCGACGCGCACTGCCGAGAGCGTCCCCTCGGTGAAGTAGAGAATCTCATGACGAGCCGACGGGCCCTTGCCGGTGATCATCGCGGTCTGGTCGTAACCATCCAGATGGACCTTGTAGTTCTGCGCGCCCAACTGCTTGCCCTTGAGCAACTCGGCGGCGATGTTCGGGTTGCCGGCTGCTGCGACGAAGGTCGGGAACCAGTCCATACCCGACATGATGCCGTTCTCGACCTTGCCGGCCGGCACCTTGCCAGGCCAGCGCAGGATCGCCGGCACGCGGAAGCCGCCCTCCAGCGCGGTGCCCTTGCCACCGGCGAACGGGGTCTGACCGCCATCCGGCCAGGTGAAGTTCTCGGTGCCGTTATCGGTGGTGAATACAACTATGGTGTTGTCGTCAACACCCATGTCCTTGAGCTTCTTCATCAGCTCGCCAACGATGTCGTCGAGCTGCGCCATCCCTGCTTCATGGATGGACCAGCCGTTCTCCGAGTTGCGCAGCCCTTCATACTTGTCCGAGAGGTGGGTGACGATGTGCATGCGTGTCGGGTTGAGCCAGAGGAAGAACGGTTTGTCGTCCTTCTTCGCCTGGTCGATGAAGCTGAAGGCCTTATCGCGAATCTCGTCATCCACGGTTTTCATCCGCTCCGGATAGAGCGTGCCGGCGTCTTCGATCTTCTGCTTGCCGACCTTGCCCCAGCGCGGCATCACCGTTGGGTCATCCTTGTCGGTCGCCCAGCTGTGCACCATGTTGCGCGGGCCGACCTTGTCTAACAGATCCTGCGGATAGTTGGGGTGGGCCGGGTCTTCCATCGCGTCGAGGTGATAGAGGTAGCCGAAGAACTCGTCGAAGCCATGCACGGTGGGCAGGAATTCGTTCAGGTCACCCAGGTGGTTCTTGCCGAACTGGCCGGTGGCGTAGCCCATCGATTTCAACGTGGTGGCGATGGTCACAGCCTGCGCGGGAATACCGACCGGCGAGCCGGCCTGGCCGACCGTAGTCATGCCGGTGCGGATCGGCAACTCGCCGGTGATGAAGTTGGCGCGGCCGGCGGTACAGCTGGCCTCGGCGTAGTAGTCGGTGAAACGCATGCCCTCGGCGGCGAGGGAGTCGAGGTTCGGCGTCTTGCCGGCCATCATGCCCTGGTGGTAGGCACCGATATTGAACCAGCCAATATCGTCCCCCATGATCACGACAATGTTCGGCTTATCGGCAGCCTGCACCAGCCCCGGCGCAACAACCGCGGACAGCATGGCTGTCGCGGCAAACACAGTGGCCAGAATTCTCTGTTTCATGTTTCCGCTCCTCCACACTTTCGTGAATATCTCGAGGAGCGCTCACTACCTGTCCACCCGAAGAAATACAGACTCCCCCACGAAGACTAGGCCTGTATACAGAACTTTCCAGTAAGGATTGCCTTGCCGGCATGCAGGGTGACGGCGTGGTTATGCCCGGTTTGCCGATGGCGCAGAGTGATACCCGCAATCAGCGACATGCCGTCCACATCGACTTGCGCCAGCAGCGCTGCATAGCGATAGATGCTCTGCCCTCGGGTTCGCTCAGGCTGGAAAGGCGAAGGCGCTCGACCGACACGGCTCTACTAGCCAAGGCGCGGATGAGGCCGCCCTTATATGCGCTATTTGACAGCTCGGCGCACCTCGCTGAAGCTGCACCTAACCGTGAAATTCGCTCGTCAGAACATCGGATGTCTGCATGTCGAAGCATAAGAAAAACGCTCTAAGCGTACCTCTGACAACATCCACTAAACGCTCTTTCAGTCACCTCTACCCGATTCTTGCCGGCCTGTTGCTGCTGACGCTGGCAATTTGGTTGTTCCTCCAGCGCTGCACGCCGCAGGCTGTGATCCCCTCCGCCAGCGTGGCCACAGAGCAGACGGTAACGCCCATCGCGACGCCGGCAAGTTTTGTCGATGAGGCCCAGTGCCAAGCCTGCCACCGCGAGCAAGTCAAGGATTGGCAGGGCTCACACCACCAGATGGCCATGCTCCCGGCCAGCAGCCCTAACGTGCTCGGCAACTTCAACGCCGTGACCTTCAAAGGCGAAGCAGAAACGACTCGCTTCACTCAGCACGATGGCGCGTACTGGATCAACACCCCGGGCCCAGATGGCCAAGCGGCCGACTTCAAAGTCGCCTACACCTTCGGCATCGAGCCCCTGCAGCAATACCTGATCGAGATGCCAGGCGGGCGTTTACAGGCTTCGGGCGTTGCCTGGGATACGCAAAAGGGGCAGTGGTTCGAGCTCTATCCAGGGCAGAAGATCGACTTCAAAGACGACTTGCACTGGAGCAAACCGACCCAGAACGCCAACTTCATGTGCGTTGAATGCCATACCACCGACTTCAAACGTAACTTCGAGGCCAAGAACAACAGCTTCGCCAGCCACTGGCAGAGTCTTGGCGTGGGCTGCCAGAGCTGCCACGGCCCGGCGTCCAAACACCTGCAATGGAGTGCTGCGGCCAAGCCGGCAAAAAACCAGGAAGCCGCTAAAGGCTTCGACCTGTCACTGCTTAAGACCGATGCCACCACCCAAGTGGAAACCTGCGCCCGCTGCCATGCGCGCCGCGCGCCGCTGGGCGATGGTTTCCAGCACAAAAACCGGCTGATGGACGACTACCTGCCCAGCGCTCTCACCCCTGAACTCTATGAGGTCGACGGCAAGATCAAGGAAGAAGTGTTCGAGTACGGCTCCTTCACCCAGAGCAAGATGTTCGCCAAGGGGGTGGCTTGCAACGACTGTCACAATCCCCACAGCAACCAGCTGAAAACGCCAGGCAACGGCGTTTGCCTGCAATGCCACAACCCTTCTGGCAAGCCTTCGCGCGAGGGGATCGATGGCCCTGGTTTGCACGCCAAGAACTATGACTCGCCCGAGCACCACCAACACAAGGCCGGCCAGGCCGGCTCGCAATGCATCGATTGCCACATGCCGGGCAAGCTGTACATGGTCAATGACTATCGCCACGACCACAGTTTCAGCATTCCTAACCCGGCTCACGCGTTGCAGCTCGGCAGCACCGATGCCTGTCTCGGTTGCCATCGTGAAACCTCCAGCAGCACGGTCGCACAACAGTTCAAGCTCTGGTACGGCGAGACAGCGGTTAAGGATGGCGGCTATGCCGACGCCTTGCACCAAGCCCGTAATGGCTTGCCCGGTGCGGCGCGCGTGCTTAAGCAGCAGTTGGAGCGCAGTGATCTACCGGCTATTCGGCGTGCCACTTTGCTAGCCGAGTTACCTAACTATCCCAGCCAGCGCGCCCTTGCGCTGGCGGCGATCGCGCTGAACAACGCGGCACCGCAGGTTCGTGAGGCCGCGATTGATGTGGTTGGCGCCCTTAGCCCTGCACAGCAGCAAATAGGGCTGCTCACGCCGCGGCTTAGCGACCCGGTCCGCGCAGTCCGCATCGCCGCCGCCTGGCAACTCGCGCAACTTCCGGAGCCGGCCCGTGCGCCGATTGCCAAGCTCTGGCAGCCGGCTATCCGCGAATATGAAGAGGTGCAAAACAGCCTGAAAGAACGTGCAGAGGCCAACCTCAATCTGGCCATGCTGTATCAAAACAGCGGTCGTGCTGCGTTGGTCGAGCCTGCGCTGCGTGAGGCTCTGCAGCGTAACCCGGACTTCTTGCCCGCGGTCATTACCCTGGTCCAATTGCTGGACGCTCAGGGCCGTGCGAACGAGGCGCGTCAACTGCTGGAAGAAAACCTTGCCCGGCATCCAGACGCCGCCTTGCTGCAACACGCCCAAGGCCTCGCCCTGGTTCGCCGAGGCGAGCGTGACAAGGCACTGAACGCGCTGCACAAAGCCGCCCAACTGGCCCCCGAGAATGCACAGTTCAGCTATGTGTTAGCCATTGCACTGCACGACAGCGGCCAACAGGAGGCCGCCCGCAAAGAGTTGGAGGCGCTGCTCAAACGCCAGCCGACCAACCGCAACGCGCGCCTGGCGCTGATCAGCTACTGGCATGAGGCCGGACAGATGCAGAAGGTTCAGGTGTTGCAGGCTGAACTGGAGCAGCAAAACCCGGATGACCCCGTTTATGCGCCGTGAGGCGGTGGAAGCCGCCTGGCCCTACGGGACATCCACAGCAGGATGCTTACGTCGAGCGCTACAACCGCACGGTACGCTATGACTGGCTGGGGCATTACTTGTTCGAGTCGATCGCAGAGGTGCAAGAGTACGCAGCACGCTGGCTGTGGACATACAATCACGAACGGCCAAACATGACCCTGGGAGGCATCACCCCCAAACAGAAGTTGGCCCTCGTGGCCTGACCTCTACGTCTGGCGAGCATTAAAATGGGGGGATTACCCCGAAACCCTACCTTCTCGCCGGATTTTCTTGATCCCGTTTTCGCCACCTATACTCAAAACACCGTGGTCGGACGTGCTGGACGTTCCGTTGGAGAGGGGGCTGGCAAAACTGCAAAAGCACCACATGCAGCTTGTTAGGAGGAAGAGAGCAGGCCATTGAGGTCTGCGGAGCAATTAAACCCGTATGAGCCGTGTGAAGTGCTCGGTTGCAACCTATCCGATGGCGGGTGGGTTACCGCTGTCGAATCTGTTTCAGGGGACGGCGATGTTGAATCTGCGCTCCCTGATCGTCGCCTTGATGGTGGCGCTGGCGGGGTGCGCCACTCCAGATCGCGCCCCCGACCTGACTCCGCCGATTGTGATCGCGGAGAGTACCTGGCGGCAGGTCGATAGGGACATAGTCGCCGCGTCGCTCGCCGCAACAGGACAGGCCAAAAACTACGCACGCGGCTCCATGGAGAGCTGGATGGACCTCGTCTACCAGCGCACCGATGCAGACTTTATTCCGTGGTTTACCAGCTACTGGACCCAGCAATGGCTGACCATGAAGGTGGCCTGGTACAAGCTGAGCACAGGGGGAGAGACAGACCCGACCGCAAATCGACTGGCTAGCTATCTGCAGGAGCAATACCAGGATCGCGTGCTGGATCCAGTCGCCAAGGAGATCGATCCCGACCTGGTCATGCAGCAGACGACGAAACTCTATGTCCAGCGCCTCGGCGAGCAACTCCAGGGCATCCCGCCGCGCTACGCTGTACCTCTAGATCAATTCGACCGGCGACTCAAAGACATTCCAGCGATCGCGCTGGCGCCTCCAGCAGCCCACAGCGCTTCGCTCTACCAGATTGTCCACACCGATCCGCTCGACAGGCTGCCGGCCTATGTGGCCCTGGTCGATCGGATCCGCATTGCCTCTGGGGGCGCGGGAGCCGGGTTATCGGACACAGGTATCTCGTCAGTGGCGAAACGGACCAGCGAAAAACTGGCGGCCGAGCTCGTCACCAGCGGTGCCGCAAGCGCTGCCTCAGCGGTGCTCCCCCGGGTGGCCGGCACGATGATTTCCCTGGGAGTGGCGGGTTTCACCGCCATCGCGCGCGAGAACGCACGGCCGGAAATGGAAGCGCAGCTTCGACAAAACCTGAACGCCGACTTTGACGAAGAGTGGCTTGATCTGATGCACAACCCCGCCACCGGGGTGCTGGCAGGGGTCTATTCCATATCTGGACAAATCGAAGGAAGTCTCGCCAAAACCGCTGCGCTGCCGCTCGAATTCGAACCGGTACCGCGAGTAGTTCCCCTGCCAGGCGAGTAACCGCTTCAGGACGGAAAAAGTGACTATGAAGCCCCTACCGACGATGGGAGCGCGGATGAATGACCCGACACGGCCCCTGGCAGGCATGTTTATCTGCACCAGGAACGGGATGTGCCACTCGCCCGACGTCTGCGAAGCAATCGGGGCCGCTACCTCGCCACATCTCCACCACTCGCAGCACCGCTGTGCTCATAGCTGATCCACAAGGACACGAACAGCAAGAGAAGATGAACTTGCTGGTGAGCAGACCAACCCGAACTCACGATGAATCGACGGAATCAGCGGCATCGCGCGCGAACACCTGGACGCCCGGCAGCGCTTCCAACTGCGCGATGGCCTGGCTGGCCCCAGATTGGGTGATGCCAACCCGTTCGGCGGCCCGGCTGATGTTCCCGGCATCGGCCAGCACCACCAGCACCGGGGATCTGTCTTTCTTGCTGATCAGCCTGATGCGTATCGGACCGCTCATTTCTCGACAGAATGCCTACGAATTACCAAATTTCATGAGGTTGTATTTCTCCTGTTTCCTCGACTCTCTCGAGTCCGTGAACTTGAGCTTTGACGTCGCCCCGGAACTCCAGAAGCTAGCCTCTGTCTGCGCTGATCGACTCTACGCCCAGCTCATCCCAGACCTCCTCGGCCAGGTGGAAGGTGGCGTTGGCCGCCGGGATGCCGCAATAGATCGCGCTCTGCATCAGCACTTCCTTGATCTCGTCGCGGGTCACGCCGTTGTTCTTGGCCGCCTTGAGGTGCAGCTTCAGCTCGCCTTCGCGGTTCATGCCGATCAGCATGGCGATGGTGATCAGGCTGCGGGTGTGCCGCGGCAGGCCTGCACGGGTCCAGATATCGCCCCAGGCATGGCGGGTGATCATTTCCTGGAACTCGCTATTGAACGGCGTCAGGTGCTCCAGGCTGCGCTCCACATGAGCATCGCCGAGCACCGCGCGGCGCACCTGCATGCCGGCTTCGTAGCGTTGTTTCTCGTCCATTTCGAGCTCCGGGTAATTAAGAGGTGGTGCGCACGGCGCACCCTACGGGCGAAGCGCGACGCTTCGTAGGGTGCGCCGTGCGCACCGAGGCAATCACTGCTGCAAGAACGCCAGCACCGCCCTGGTAAAGGCCGCGCCGGCTTCGACGTTGGACAGGTGCGCCGCGTGGAACTCGACCAGTTCGGCGCCACGAATGCGTTCGAGCATGAAACGGCCATCCACCGGCGTGGTCACCGCATCCTGGGTGCCGCAGACGATCAGGGTCGGCACCTGGATGGCGGCGAGTTGTTCACGGAAATCCGCATCACGCACCGCCGCGCAGTTCGCCGCATAGCCCTGCGGCGAGGTGGCCGCCAGCATGTCGGTGACCGCCTTGACCTTGGCCGGTTCGGCCACGGCGAATTCCGCAGTGAACCAGCGCGCAATGGAGGCATCGCGCAGCGCCAGCATGGCCGCCTGGCCGTCGCGCAGCACGGTTTCGATCCGCGGGTTCCACACCTCGGGGCCGGCGATCTTCGCTGCCGTGTTGCACAGCACCACACGCTGCAGGCGCTCGGGGGCATTGATCGCCAGCCACTGGCCGATCAACCCGCCCATGGACAGGCCACAGTAGCTGGCACGCGGGATATCCAGCGCATCCAGTAGGGCCAGCACATCACGGCCCAACTGTTCGATGCTGTAAGGCCCCTCGGTCACCAGCGATTTTCCATGGCCACGGGTGTCGTAGCGCAGCACGCGGAAATGCCGGGTAAAAGTCGGGATCTGTTCATCCCACATATAGAGGTCGGTGCCCAGGGAGTTGGACAACAGCAGCACCGGCGCATCGTCCGGGCCTTCGAGCAGGTAGTTCAGTTCGCCATCGGCGAGTTGTACGACGGGCACGGGAATCTCCTAACGCGAGAAAGCTTGATGATCGGCCAGAGCGCGTTCGACCCAGCGACGGGCCTGGCCAAGGTATTGGGCCGGATCGAGCAGACGATCCAGCTCGGCGGCTGAAAGTTCGGCGCTGACTTGCGGCTCCTCACCGAGCACCAGGCGCAAATGGACGCCCTCCTGCACCGCCCGGCGGCAGCATTGTTCGAGCAGATGGTGAGCGGCATCGCGGCCGATACGCTGGGCCAGCACGATGCTCACCGCCTCGGCCAGCACCAGCCCCTGGGTCAGGTCGAGGTTGGCGCGCATGCGCTCGGCATCCACCTCCAGCCCTGGCACCACCAGCAGCGCCTGCTGCAAGGCACCGGATACCAGGCAGCACAGCGCGGGTAGGGTTTCCCATTCGGCATGCCAGAGGCCGAGGCTGCGCTCGTGTTCCTGCGGCATGGCGCTGAACATGGTCGACACCAGCCCCGGCGCACGGGTGGCGGCGCCGATCAGTACGGCGGCGCTCACCGGGTTGCGCTTGTGCGGCATGGTCGAGGAACCACCCTTGCCCGGCGCGCCGGGTTCGAACACTTCGCCGGCCTCGGTCTGCATCAGCAGGCTGAGATCGCGACCCAACTTGCCCAGGCTGCCGGCGATCATGCCCAGCAGGCTGGCGAACTCCACCAGGCGGTCGCGCTGGGTATGCCAGGGCTGCTCGGGCAGGGTCAGTTGCAGTTCTTGCGCCAGGGCTTCGGCCACCGGAAAAGCCTGGTCGCCGAGCGCAGCAAGGCTGCCGGACGCACCGCCGAACTGCAGACACAGCAGGCGCGGCTTGAGTTCCATGAGGCGCTGGCGGTGACGGGTGACGGCGCCCAGCACGCCTGCGATCTTCATGCCGAGGGTCACAGGCGTGGCGTGTTGCAGCCAGGTGCGCCCGGCCAGGGGCGTGTCGGCGTGGCGCTGAGCCTGTGCGGCCAGGGCATCGGCGAGGCTGGCAAGATCGCTTTCCAACAGCACGATGGCCGCCCGCAGCTGGAGCACCAGGCCACTGTCCATGGCGTCCTGACTGGTAGCGCCGAGATGCACGAAGCGCTCGGCCTCGGCACTGCGAGCGGCGACCTGCCGGCCCAGCGCCTTGACCAGCGGAATGGCGGAGTTACCGGCACTGGTGATCGCCCCGGCCAGCGCCGCGAAGTCATACAGTTCGGCCTTGCAGGCGGCTTCGATGGCCGGCACGGCGTTCTGCGGAATCAGCCCCACACGCGCTTCGGCGCGAGCCAGAGCAGCTTCGAAATCGAGCATGCCCTGCACCCGGCCATGGTCGGAAAAGATCGCGCGCATGGCAGGCTGGGTGAAATAAGCATCGAAGAGTTGGTTGCTTGGCCTGTTCAAGCCAGTGCTCCAGAAATCAAGAAGGTGGGTTCTGTTATAGATGCAACATGGCACGTGCGGCCAGCCCTGCTTTTTGCAGGAACAGGTTTGCAGGAGCAAGCGCGCCTGCCGATCGGGTTTCCGAGACCCTGATGATCGCAGACGAGCCTGCCATGCAAAAAACCTTAGTCTCGTAGGGCGGGTTAGCCGATGGCGTAACCCGCCAACTGCGCCAACGGTGGGTTACGTCGCTTCGCGGCTAACCCACCCTACGAATATAAACGCCGGTCAGACTCGCTCGATGGCCAGCGCCAAGCCCTGACCGACGCCCACGCACATGGTCGCCAGACCTTTGCGGCCGCCAGTCTTCTCCAACTGATGCAGAGCGGTCTGGATCAGCCGCGCGCCACTGGCGCCCAGCGGGTGGCCGAGGGCGATGGCGCCGCCGTTGGGGTTGACCTTGTCGCTGTCGTCGGCCAGGCCGAGTTCCCGCATCACGGCCAGGCCCTGGGCGGCGAAGGCTTCGTTCAGTTCGATGGTGTCGAAGTCGCTGATCGTCAGGTTCAAGCGTTCCAGCAGCTTGCGCACCGCCGGCACCGGGCCTATGCCCATCACCCGTGGCGCCACGCCGGCGCTGGCCATGCCCAGCACCTTGGCGCGCGGGGTCAGGCCGTGTTTCTTCAGCGCTTCGGCCGAGGCCAGGATCAGCGCGACTGCGCCGTCATTGACGCCCGAGGCGTTGCCGGCGGTGACGGTCTTGTCCGCACCATTGACCGGCTTGAGCTTGGTCAGGGTTTCTAGCGTGGTGTCCGGGCGCAGGTGTTCGTCCTGCTCGATGACGGTGTCGCCCTTCTTGCCCTTGATCACTACCGGCACTATCTCTTCGGCGAAGAAGCCTTGCGCCTGGGCACGACCGGCGCGTTGTTGGCTGCGCAGGGCGAAGGCGTCCTGGTCCTCGCGGCTGACGTTGTAGTCGTCGGCAACGTTGTCGGCGGTCTGCGGCATGGCATCGACGCCGTACTCGGCCTTCATCAACGGGTTGATGAAGCGCCAGCCGATGGTGGTGTCCTCGATCTTCTGGTTGCGGCCGAAGGCGCTGTCGGCCTTGCCCAGCACATAGGGCGCGCGGGACATGGACTCGACGCCACCGGCGATGGCCAGCTCCATCTCGCCACTGGCGATGGCGCGGAAGGCGGTACCGACCGCATCCATGCCCGAGGCGCACAGGCGGTTGAGGGTCACGCCCGGAATGCTCTCCGGCAGGCCGGCCAGCAGCAGCGCCATGCGCGCCACGTTGCGGTTGTCCTCGCCGGCCTGGTTGGCGCAGCCCATGAAGACTTCCTCGATGGCCGCCGGATCGAGCTGCGGGTTGCGCTCGATCAGCGCCTTGATCGGCACGGCGGCCAGATCGTCGGCGCGTACCGGCGCCAGGCCACCGCCGAAGCGGCCGATGGGCGTGCGGATGGCGTCGCAGATAAAGACCTCGCGGCTCATTCTTCACCACCCAGTTGTCCGTGGGCGGCAGCAGTACGGGCTTCCAGCGCACGCAGCGCAGCCAGTTCGAGCTCGCTGGGTGCTTCGCTGACCGCCACTACATCGGCGAAGCGGATCTGCCAGCCGGTGGCTTCGATCACCTGCTCGCGGCTCACGCCCGGGTGCAGCGCAGTGACGATGAACTCGTTGCTACCCTCCTCCGGCTCCATGATGCACAGGTCGGTGATAATCCCCACCGGCCCGGCGCCCGGCAGGCCGAGGCGTTTGCGCGAATCGCCGCCCTCGCCATGGCCGACCGAGGTGATGAACGCCAGCTTGTCGACGAAGGTACGGTGCGACTGCTTGAGGATGATCAGCACCTGCTTGGCCGAACCGGCGATCTCCGGGGCGCCACCGGCGCCCGGCAGGCGCACTTTCGGCCGGTGGTAATCGCCGATCACGGTGGTGTTGATATTGCCGTACTTGTCGACCTGGGCGGCGCCGAGGAAACCCATGTCGATACGCCCGCCTTGCAGCCAGTAGCGGAAGATTTCGCCGGTGGGCACCACGGTGTCGGCGGTTTCGGCCAGTTCGCCGTCACCGATGGACAGCGGCAGCACGCTCGGTTTGGCACCAATCGGGCCGGATTCGTAGATCAGCACCACGTCCGGCGACGAGGTCAGGCGCGCCAGGTTGGCGGCCTTGGATGGCAGGCCGATGCCGACGAAGCAGACCGCGCCGTTCTGCAGGCGGCGGGCGGCGGCCACGGTCATCATTTCATTGGTGGTGTAGGCGCTCATCACTTGGCCTCCTGCTGTGCGGCCAGCTTGGCCTTGAACTCGTTGAAGTCGGCAGTGCCACGGATATATTCGTCGATCCAGGCGCTGAAGCTTTCGCGGTCGCGGGCGATCGGGTCCCAGGCCTGGTAGAAGCGGTTATCGCGTTCGTAGTAGCCGTGGGCGTAGGACGGGTGAGCACCGCCCGGTACGTGGCAAACCGCCGTCAGCGCCCAGGTCGGCAGCACGCAGGCGTTCATCGGCGCATTCAGGTCGTCGACGATTTCTTCGACTGTGACGATGCAGCGCTTGGCCGCCAAGGCCGCTTCCTTCTGCACGCCGAGGATGCCCCAGAGCAGCACGTTGCCCTTGCGGTCGGCCTTCTGCGCGTGGATCACGGTGACGTCCGGGCGTACCGCCGGCACGGCGGCCAGCACTTCGCCGGTGAACGGGCAGGTCACGGACTTGATCAGCGGGTTGACCTTCGGCAGGTCGGAACCGGCATAGGCGCGCAGCACCGCGAACGGCAGGCCGGAGGCACCGGCGATGTAGGAGTTGGCCAGGTCGGCGTGGCTGTGCTCCTCGATCTCCAGCGCATGCGGCCAGTCCTTCTCGACGGCGTCGCGCAGGCGGTGCAGCGAGCCGACACCGGGGTTGCCGCCCCAGGAGAAGATCAGCTTCTTGGCGCAACCGGCGCCGATCAGCAGGTCATAGACCAGATCGGGGGTCATGCGCACCAGAGTCAGGTCTTGCTTGCCCTGACGGATGATCTCGTGGGATGCCGCGGTCGGGATCAAGTGGGTGAAACCTTCGAGGGCGACGGTGTCGCCGTCGTTGACGAAGCGCTGTACGGCTTCGCCAAGGGAAATGAGTTCGGCCATCGGTGCTGCTCTCGCTCGGTTGACGATGCCACCGGGTGAAGGTGGCGGGTGAGTCAACAGTAGGCCGGGCGGCGCCGGCAAACAATCCGATTATCGACTTATCGTTCGATAATCGAACACAGCCTTATTCAATCTGCTCGAGCAGACAGCCCAGTTCCTCGACCAGTTCGAGGATCGATTGGCTGCTCGCCTGGATGCTGTCGGCGCTCGACAGCACCTTCTCGCCCGACTGCTGCGCCGGGCGATATCGGCCAGCAGGTTGCCGAGCAGCAGGTGTGCGGCCAGATTTCGCTGCCGCGCGCGGGGTGCACCGCCGGTTGATCCAGGTTCATCAATGCGCTCTTCGATGATCCGGCGCAGTGCAAGGCCGGGACTGCGGCGCCCTCCTCCGTGCAGACGGAGGGCGCCAGCCGGCATCTCTGTTATTGGCGTTGTCGCGACCGTTCACAGACCGATATGTGTCTGCAGGATTTCCGGCTGGCCCTTCAACGCCTGGCTGGGACCGTCATACACCACGCGGCCCTTGACCATGATCATGCTGCGGTCGGTGAGGTCGAGCAGCACATTGACGTTCTTGTCCACCACCAGGGTGGCGATACCGGAGGCCTTGACCAGGCGGATCACCTGCCAGATTTCCCGCCGAATCAACGGCGCCAGGCCTTCGGTGGCCTCGTCGAGAATCATCAGGTCGGGGTTGGTCATCAGCGCCCGACCGATGGCCACCATCTGCTGCTCACCGCCCGACAGGTTGCCGGTGAGGTGGCTGTAGCGTTCGGCCAGACGCGGGAAGGTTTCCAGCACCCGCTCCAGGGTCCAGTCGCGGCGGCCGTCGACACCGGGACGAGCAGCCATCACCAGGCTTTCGCGCACGCTCAGGTTGGGGAACATGCCGCGGCCTTCCGGCACATAGCCGATGCCACGGCGGATCACCTTATGCGTCGGGCTGCCGGTGAGGTTTTCCCCCTTGATCCACACCTCGCCACGGCGCGGCGGAGTGAGGCCGAGCAACGAGCGAATGGTGGTGCTCTTGCCCATGCCATTGCGCCCCATCAGCGCCAGGGTTTCCCCCGGCGCGATGTGCAGATCGACGCCATGCAGGATGTGGCTGTTGCCGTAATAGGTGTGCAGGCCACGCACCTCGACCAGCGGGGTTTGCTCTGTGGTTGCAGTGTTCATCAGAATTGCTCCTCGCCGTCGCCCAGATAGGCCTCCTGTACCGCCGGATCGTTACGCACCCGATCCAGCGGGCCGCTTGCCAGCATTTGTCCGTTGACCATCACGGTCAGGGTCTTGGCGATGCTGAACACCGCGTCCATGTCGTGCTCGACCAGCACCATGGAGTACTCCCGCGACAGCTCGGCGAGCAGCTCGACCACCCGGCTCGACTCCTCCTTGCCCATGCCGGCCATCGGCTCGTCCAGCAGCAGAAAGCTCGGCTCGGTGGCCAGCACCATGCCGATCTCCAACTGGCGCTGCTCGCCATAGCTCATGGAACCGGCGATGCGCTCGCGCCTGTGGCTCAGGCCGCACAGCTCCAGGGCCTTCTCGGCGCGCTCGCACACCGCGCGGTAGCTCTCGCTGCGGCGGAAGAAGCGGAACGAGTTCTTCATTCGCGACTGCGCCGCCAGCATGCAGTTCTCCAGGCAGCTGAAACTGGGGAAGATGTTGGTCCGCTGGAAGCTGCGCCCCACGCCCAGGTGCGAGACCCGGTTGGGCGCCAGCCCGGTGATGTCCTGGCCATTGAAGATGACCTGCCCGCTGCTGGGGCGCAGGTGACCGGACAACAGGTTGACCATGGTGCTCTTGCCCGCGCCATTGGGGCCGATGATGGCGTGAATCTCACGCGCGGCCACCTGCAGGCTGATGTCGTTGACCGCTGTCAGGCCCCCGAAGGTCTTGGTCAGGCCACGGGTTTCCAGAATGATCGCGCTCATTGTTCGGCCTCCTTGTTGACCGCGCCGGCCGCTGGCGTCTGCGTTGCCTTGCCACGTTTGCGCTGCGTCAGCTGCAACAGCAGGCCGGCGATACCGCGCGGCAGCAACAGCACCATGCAGATCACCACGATGCCCATCGGCAGCTCCCAATGCGGGGTCAGGCTGGCGAACCAGTGATGCAAGCCCTCGAAGGCGAAGGCGCCGAGAATCGGCCCGAACAGGGTGCCCATGCCGCCGAGGATCACCATCACCAGCACATGGGCCGACATCTGCCAGCCCAGCTGGCTGGGGCTGACGAAACCATACTGGGTGGCCGACAACATGCCGGCATAACCGGCGATGGTGCCGGCGATGACGAACGCCACCAGTTTGTAGAACAGCGGGTTGTAGCCCATGGCGCGCACCCGCTGCTCGTTCTCCTTGAGGCCCAGCAATACCCGGCCAAAAGGCGCGCGCATAAAGGTACGCAACAGGATGAACAGCAGCCCCAACGAGGCCAGCACCACATAGAACAGCGTGGTGCGGTTTTCCAGATCGAGCAGTTGCAGGCCACCGATGGCGACCTCGGGCTTCATAAACAGGTAGGCCCCGTCCGAGCCGCCGGCGAAGGCGGCATCGTGGAGCAGATAGAACAGCATCTGCGAAAAGGCGATGGTCACCATGATGAAGAAGATGCCGGAGGTACGAATGATCAGAGCGCCCATCAGCAGCGCAGCCAGGGCGGTCAGGCCAAGGCAGACCGGCAGGGCGATCCAGATACTCACAGCTTCGTACTCAGGGGCGAACAGCACCAGGAAGTAACCGGCCAGGCCGAAGAACGCCGCCTGGGCCAGGCTGACCATGCCGCTGACACCGACCAGCAGGTCGAGGCTCAGGGCGACTATGGCCAGGATCATGATGCTGGTCAGTTGCTGCAGGAAGAAGTCATGTTTTTCACCGGCCAGGCTTGCCCCGAAAAACGGGTAGGCAGCCATCAGCAGCAGTAACACAACAAGCAGAAGCTGGATCGGGCGAGGTAATGCGTGCATAAGAAAGTCCCCGAAAATTATCAGTTTTCAACAGTCTGCTAGGCGAACAGGCCACGTGGCTTGAATAAGAGCACCACGGCCATCAGCACATACACGGCCATGCCGGCGTATTGCGGCACCAGAACGGCGCCCCAGGTGGCAGTCAGGCCCACCAGCAAGGCACCGAGAAAAGCTCCGCGGATCGAGCCCAGACCGCCGATGACCACCACCACGAAGGCGATGATCAGGATCTGGTTGCCCATGCCGGGATAGACCGAAGACACCGGCGCCGCGATCATCCCGGCGAACGCCGTGAGCGCCGCGCCGGCGGCGAACACCAGGGTGTAGATGACGCGGATATTGATGCCCAAGCCCTGCACCATTTCGCGGTTGCTGGAGCCGCCGCGGATGATCATGCCCAGCCGGGTGCGTTGCAGGATCAGGTACATGGCCAGCGCGATCAGGGCGCAGACCGCGGAAATGAACAGGCGATACACCGGGTAGTCGAGGGTTTCGGTCAGCTGGATCGAGCCGCTGAGCAGTGCCGGGATGGCCACGCTGTGCACGTCGTTGCCCCAGATGATGCTGCGCAGCGAATCGATCACCATGATCAGGCCGAACGTCATCAGCACCTGGTCCAGGTGGTCGCGCTGGTACAGCGCCTGGATCAGGAAGCGCTCGATGAGCACGCCGATGGCGGCCGCCAAGGGCAGCGCCAGGAGGATGGCGAGAAACAGATCGCCGACCAGGCCGGTCAACCAGTACACCAGGTAGGCGCCGACCATATAGAGCGCGCCATGGGCCAGGTTGATGATGTGCATGATGCCGAAGATCAGGGTCAGGCCGCTGGCGATAAGAAACAGCAACAGCCCGTACTGCAGACCGTTCATGGTCTGGATGAGAAGAGTGGAAAGTTCCATCGTGCATACCAAGGCAAAGAATGGCACGGGCCCGCACCCCGGCCGCTAGACGGCAACCGGGGTGCGGGGGCGGCGGTGCTTACTGCATCTTGCAGCCTGGCGCGGGGTCGGCCAGGGCGGTGGCGGCCGTGCTGACCACCACATTGACGCCGTCGCGGACTTCGCGCAGGTAGATGTTCTGCACCGGGTTATGGGCCTTGGAGAAGGTCCACTCGCCACGCGGACTGGGGATCCGCGCCTGGGCCATGGCGGCGATCCAGGCCGCACGGTCCCGGGTATTGCCGGCTACCGTCTTAAGCGACTGGGCCAGCAGCAGACCGGTGTCGTAGCCCTGCACCGCGTAGACGTCGGCCTCCTTGCCGAACTTCTGCCGGTAGTCCTCGCGAAAGCGCAGGTTCTCCGGCGTACCCAGGAAGTCGGCGTAATGCAGGGTGGTCAGCAGGCCGGTGGCGGCCTGCCCTTGGGCGGCCAGGGTGCCCTCGGTGAGGAAGCCCGAGCCGAGCAGCGGGATCTTGCCCTGCAGGCCGGCAGCGGCGTAATCCTGCACGAACTTGGCCGCGCCGCCGCCGGCGAAGAAGACGAACACCGCGTCCGGCTTAAGCGCGGCGATCTCGGTCAGCTGCGACTGGAACTCCACGTCCGGGAACGGCACGTAGATTTCCTTGCTGACCTTGCCACCGGCCTTCTCGAAACCCTCCTTGAAGCCCTCCACCGACTCGGTGCCGAAGCCGTAGCGCCAGGCCAGGGTGACGATGTTCTTGTAACCCTTGTCTGCCGCCACCTGGCCCATCGGGTAGGCGGTCTGCCAAGAGGTGAAGGAGGTCCGGAAGATGTTCGGCGCGCACAGGGCCCCGGTGGCCGCGTTGAAGCCGGCGTTGGGGATGATCAGCGGCACGCCGGTCTCGCGGGCGACCTTGACCGCGCCCATGCCGACCCCAGAATGCACCGGACCGACCACCACATCGACGTTGGCGCCGGCGATCAGCTTCTGCATGTTCGGCACGGCCTTGGCCGGATTGGCCTCGCTGTCGACCACCACATACTCGACCGGGCGTCCGCCGAGGCTGTTGTCGTGCTGCTCGATGGCCAGTTTCAAGCCATTGGTGGTGGCTTCGCCGAGGGCGGCGAAGGTGCCGGTATAGGGCAGCAACAGGCCGATCTTCAGCGGCTCGGCCGCCTGTACCGCGGTGGCCAGGGACGCACCGAGCGCCAGCGCCAGGGCGCCGGCGGTAAAGCTGAAACGGGTTGTGCAAGGCATCTTGTTATTCTTGTTCATTGTTGTCTCCAGCTCCGCTCTGCGGCGAAGCATTCAGGGAAAACCATCTTTAATGGCCGTTTTTTCTGCGGCCTACCGGCGTCACGGCCAGTAGGTCGTTGCACGCTTAGCTATGGGTCAGAGCAGGTTCCAGGTGTAGTTGAAGATCAGGCGGTTCTCGTCGATGTCGGTGCGGTAGTTGGAACGGGCGGTGACGTTACGCACGCGCACGCCGAGGTTCTTCAGCGGGCCGCTCTGCACCGTGTAGCCGATATCCAGATCGCGCTCGAAGTCCTTGCCCTCGTAGCGCGGACCACCGCGATTGGTGGCCTGTGCATCGACGTTATCGCCCTTGAGGTAACGCACGCCGGCGATCAGACCCGGTACGCCCATGGCGCTGAAGTCGTAGTCGTAGCGCACCTGCCAGGAACGCTCGTCGGCCGAGGCGAACTCGAAGGTCGGTACCTCGTTGCCCAGCGGGCTGACGTTGGCGAATACCCGCGGGAAGGCCTGGTCGCCGAATATCGCCTGGTAGCCAAGATAGAAGGTATGGCCGCCATGCTTGGCCGACAGCAGGGAGAAGAACGCCTGGTTGTCGATCTTGCCGATCAGCTGCTTGCCGTCCTCGTTGGAGTCATAAAAGCCGAGGTTGGCACCCAGCACCCAGTTGCCCAGCGGCTCACTGTGCTTGAGGCTGACAAAGCGCTGGTTGTAGAGGTCCTCCAGCTGCGCATACCAGGTCCCGACCGAGGTGCGGTTGGTATTGAAGGCGTAATCGGCGCCGGCATAGTTGAAGCGGTCGCTGCTGCCAGCGCGTTGCGGCAAGTGGCCGAGCATGGCCATCATCTTGTCGTCGCCCGCCTCGTTACGCAGGCTGGTGGAGTGCAGTTGCCCGCCCTGCAGGGTCAGCCCGGCGATCTCATTGGAGACGATGCTGGCGCCCTGGTAGCTGGGCGGCAGCAGGCGGATATCGGAGAAGGTCAACACCGGCAGGTTGGGCTGCAACTCGCCGACCTTCAGCTCAGTCTTCGAGACTTTTACCTTCAGCGCCGCACCCAGGCGGCTGTAGTCATCGGCGGCCTCGCCGCTTTCCAGGGTCGGTAGCAAACCGGTGTTGACCCGGTCGCGGCTGCTGTCGAGCTTGAGGCCGAGCAGGCCGATGGCATCCACGCCGAAGCCGACGGTGCCGGGGGTGTAGCCGGACTTGAGGTTGAGGATAAAGCCCTGGGCCCACTCCTCCGCCTTGGACTGCCGGTTGGGCCCGACGATGTCGGAAAAGTCGCGGCTGAAATAGTAATTGCGCGCTTGCAGGGTGGCGCTGGTGTCTTCGATAAAGCCGCTTTCGGCCGCCTGCACCAGGGCTGGCAAGCTGAGGGCAACGGCGACGGAGAGCAGGACAGGCTTTACATTCGGATAGTGATTCATCGTTTAGCTCTTTGTTGTTATTGAAATAGTGCTGTTGCTTCACCCTTGCCGGGCACACGCCGGGCAACACAAGTGGGTGGTGTGACTACCGCCTCGTCCGGCACGCAGCAGACGCGGCGGCAATACTCGGGGGGCTGGGTACGCTTAGCGCGCCGCCTCCTTGGCCAAGGCCGTCGCCTGCAGCGGCGGCTGCGCTATTGCCGGTGTGCGCCGCGCACTCAGCAGCAGATGGGCGGCGATGCCGAACACCAGCCCCCAAAAGGCCGCCGACAGCCCCATAAAGGACATGCCCGAAGCGGTCACCAGAAAGGTGATCAGTGCCGCCTCACGGTCATCTGGCACGGCCATGGCAGCGGCCAGCGAACCGGCGATGGCGGCGAACAACGCCAGGCCAGCCAGGGCGGCAATCAACTCTTTGGGGAAGGCGCCGAACAGCGACACCAGGGTGGCGCCAAACAGGCCCAGCAACAGGTAAGCCAGGCCACCGACCACGCCGGCGACATAGCGCTTGGACGGGTCTTCGTGGGCTTCGCGACCGGTACAGATGGCCGCGGTGATCGCCGCCAAATTGAGACCATGGCAACCGAAGGGGGCCAGCAGCAGCGAGCCCAGCGCACTGCTGCTGATGATCGGGCGGGCTGGCGTCTGGTAGCCGGCATTGCGCAACACCGCCATGCCCGGCACGAACTGTCCGGTGAGCGCCACCATCACCAGCGGCAAGGCGATATTCAGGCTGGCCGACAGGGTAAACTCGGGGCCGATCCACACCGGCGTGGCCAAGCCGATCACCAGCACTTCCTGGCGCAGCTCACCGTTAACTAGCGCAATCAAGCAGCCAACAATCAGCACCGCCATCACCGCATAACGCGGCGACAGGCGCTTGACCAGCAGGTAGGTGGCGAACATCGCCAGCACCAGGAAGGGTTTTGCTTGCAGCGAGACAAACAGGCCGGTGCCGAAGCCGAACAGGATGCCGGCCAGCATGCCGGCGGAGATCGCCGCCGGCAGTTTGCCGATGATGCGGTCGAAGGCGCCGGAGATGCCGACCAGGAAGATGATCAGGCTGGCCACGATGTAGGCGCCGACCGCCTCGCCCAGGCTGATCTGCGGCAATAGCGAAACCAGCAACGCCGAGCCCGGAGCCGACCAGGCGATGACGATGGGCACGCGATAGCGCAGGCTGAGGACTATGCCGAGCACGGCGCTGCCGATGGAGATGGCCCAGACCCAGGACGACAGCACGGCGTGGGACATGCCGGCGCTTTCGGCCGCCTGGAAGATGATCACCAGGGGACCGGCGTAGGAAATCACGGTGGCAATGAACCCGGCCACCACGGCGGACAGGGAAAAATCGTTGACCAAGGCTTTCATAAGACCTCGTCGCAAGACGCATCTGGCCATCCGTGACGCAGGGTCCGGATCGCTCTTGTTGTGGCTGACGCAGGCGATGCAGCGCGACAGGAACCCTCGGGTTCCCGTCGAGCTGGGTAACTCAGGCTTGCTGCAACGCGCGCGGACGGTTGCTGCGCTGCTCGGCGGCCGGAGCCGGTGCGTTCTGCAGTTGGAAGTCGAAGTCGACCTCGGCGAAGCGCCCGTCCACGCCACGGGCACGCGCGGCTTCGGCGTCCTCGACGAAGCGGATATCGCCGACCAGACCTTCGCGGGTGGCGTAGGCGAAGTCGTCCCACAGGTACTTGTCACCGGCCAGGTTGATCTGGGTGGTCAGGTGGCGGTAGCCCGGGGCGGAGATGAAGAAGTGGATATGCGCCGGACGCTGACCGTGGCGGCCGAGCTGGTCGAGCACTTCCTGGGTCGGGCCATCCGGCGCGCAGCCGTAGCCGGACGGTACGATGCTGCGCGCGCGGTAGCGGCCTTCGGCATCGGTGATGATGCGCCGGCGCAGGTTGTACTCGGACTGGCTCTTGTCGAAGTAGGAGTAGTTGCCCTGGGTGTTGGCATGCCACAGGTCGACGACGGCATTGGCAACTGGCTTGCCTTCGGTGTCGCGCACCACGCCCTGAAGGAACATCACCGTGCCCGCTTCGCTGCCGTCATCCATCCGCGTTTCGCCTTGGGCGATCGGTGCGCCGGCCACGTACAGCGGGCCTTCGATGGTGCGCGGGGTGCCACCGGTCAGGCCGGCCTGCTCGTCCTGGGCATCCTGCAACAGGTCGAGGTAGTGCTCCAGGCCCAGGCCTGCGACCAGCAAGCCGGCTTCATTGCGGCCACCCAGGCGGTTGAGGTAGTCCACGGCCTTCCAGAACTCGTCGGGCGTCACTTCGAGGTCTTCGATGATTTTCGCGGTGTCTTGCAGGATGCGCCGTACCACAGCCTTGAGCCGCGGGCTGCCCTGGTCGTTGAGGAAGCCGCTGGCTTCTTCGAAGAATTGCTGTACCTCGGCAGTTTGGGAAATGTTCAGGGTCATTGGGGGTTACCTCGCATTGTTGTTATGGCTGGAAATCAACGGTCGTCTTCACGGATGGACGAGGGGTGGCGGCACAGGGCGTTGATCTCGATATCCATGTAGGGAAACAGCGGCAGCTGCATCAGGGTGTCGTGCAGTTCCTGCACGCTGTCCAGGTCGAATACGCTGTAGTTGGCGTACTGCCCGGCGATGCGCCACAGGTGGCGCCACTTGCCCTCGCGCATCAGGCGCTGGGCCAGTTCTTTCTCGTCTGCCTTGATCCGGGCGGCCTTGGCCGGGTCCATATCCACCGGCAGCTTTACGGTCATCTTTACGTGGAACAGCATGGGTTCATCTCCTCGGCTGGCAGGCCATTGCTTGTAACCTCATGGACGGCGGAAGAACGCCAGGCGCTCTTCGTCGAGCGTCAGGCCGAGGCCTGGGGTCCGCGGTACATGCAGCTGAAAGTCGCGGTACACCGGGGCCTCGGTGACAATTTCCTCGGTCAGCAGCAGCGGGCCGAACAGTTCGGTGCCCCAGGTCAGTTGCCTGAGGGTGACGAAGGCGTGGGCCGAGGCCAGTGTGCCGATGGCGCCTTCCAGCATGGTCCCGCCATACAGGGCGATGCCGGCGGCCTCGGCGATTGCCGCAGTGCGCAGCACGGCGCGCGGGCCGCCGTTCTTGGCGATCTTCAGGGCGAAGATGCTGGCGGCGCCGTCGGCGGCCAGGCTGAAGGCGTCCTCGACGCTCTCGATCGACTCGTCGGCCATGATCGGCGCCGGGCTGCGCTGGTTCAGGCGCACCTGACCGCTGCGGTTGATCCGCGAGATCGGTTGCTCGATCAGGTCGATGCCGTTTTCGCCGAGCACCTGGCAGGCGCGCAGGGCCTGTGACTCATCCCAGTACTGGTTGACGTCGACGCGCACGCTGGCCTGGTCACCCAGGGCCCGCTTGATCGCGATGACGTGCTTGAGGTCCTGGTTGACCTCGTTGGCGCCGATCTTCAGCTTGAAGATGCGGTGGCGGCGGATGTCGAGCATGTGCTCGGCTTCGGCGATGTCCTTGGCGGTGTCGCCGCTGGCCAGGGTCCAGGCCACTTCCAGGCTGTCGCGCACGCGGCCGCCGAGCAACTCGCTGACCGGCAGGCCGAGGCGCTTGCCCTGGGCATCGAGCAGCGCGCTTTCCAGGCCGGACTTGGCGAAGGTGTTGCCCTTGGCCGCCTTGTCCAGGCGCAGCATGGCCGCGTTGATATTGGCCGCGTCCTGACCGAGCAGCAGCGGCGCCAGGTGGCTGTCGATGTTCTGCTTGATGCTCTCCGGGCTTTCGTTGCCGTAGGCCAGGCCACCGATGGTGGTCGACTCGCCCAGGCCTTCGCTGCCGTCGGAGCAACGCAGGCGGATCACCACCAGGGTCTGCTGCTGCATGGTGTGCATCGCCAGCTTGTGCGGGCGGATGGTCGGCAGATCGACGATGATCGCCTCGATGCTTTCGATCAGGGAGTGGCTCATTTCAGATTCCGCAGGTTGTGGTCAGGAAGCCGCGGCCACAGACGCCTGCGCGGCACGGCTGCTGCGCTGGCTGCTGATGGCGAACACGGACATGGCGATGGCGGCAACCGCACCCGGCAGGGCGAAGGCCATGAAGTTGTATTGCAGTGGCAGACTGATCCCCAGCAGTGCGCCGCCGAGCAACGGGCCGACGATGGCGCCGTTACGGCCGATGCCCGAAGCCCAGCCGAGGCCGGTGGAGCGGATATTCATCGAGTAGAACTGCGCGGCGCAGGCGTACAGTAAGATCTGCGAGCCGATGGTGGTGGCGCCGGCGATGGCGATTAGCAGGTACAGCACCGGGGTCGGGCTCTTGATCCCGAGCAGAGTGATCGACACCGCGGCGATGACGAAGAACACCGCGAGCACCCGCGGCAGGTTGAGCTTGTCGCCCATCACCCCGCCGCCGATGGCGCCGAAGATCGCGCCGAAGTTCAGTACCAGCAGGAACGACAGGCTGGAACCCAGACTGTAGCCGGCGTTGGCCATCAGTTTCGGCAACCAGGAGCTCAACGCATAAACCATCAGTAGGCAGCAGAAGAACGCCAGCCAGAGCATCAGGGTGCGCAGTGCGCGACCATCACTGAACAGTTGCAGTACCGGCGTGCCGGTCGATTTCACCGCGGCCATTTGCAGTTGGTCGTCGGCGCGCAGGTCATAGGCCGGATCGACCCGCTTGAGTACCTGACGGGCCTCTTCGGTGCGGCCCTTGCGCAGCATGAAACCGACCGATTCCGGCAGCAGATAAACCACCAGCGGCAGCAGCAACAACGGAATACCGGCGACGAAGAACACCGCCTGCCAGCCGAACTGCGGAATCAGCACCATACCCAGGCCGGCGGAGAGCATGCCGCCCACCGAGTAGCCGCTGAACATGATGGCCACCAGGGTGCTGCGAATCTTCTTCGGCGCGTATTCGTTCATCAGCGCCACCACGTTGGGCATCACCCCGCCGATGCCGAGGCCGGCGATAAAGCGGCAGATACCGAACTCCGTGGGGCTGTCGGCGAAGCCGTTGAGCACGGTGAAGCCGCTGAACAGCACCACGCAGAGGGTGATGGCCTTCTTGCGGCCGATCTTGTCGGCCAGCGGGCCGAAGAACAGCGCGCCGAACATCATGCCGAACAGCGCATAGCTGCCCAGGGCACCGGCTTCCAGCGGGGTCAGGCCCCACTCTTTCATGATCAGCGGCAATACCACGCCGTAGATGACCAGGTCATAGCCGTCGAAGATGATGATCAGGGCACACCAGAACAGCACCATCCAGTGGAAGCGGTTGAAGCGTGCGTTGTCGATGATGTGGTGTACGTCGGTCTTGCGCATGGCATAGGACTCTTGTTGTTGTAGTGCTGATGCGTCCTGGCGTGGCTATCCCTGAGGCGGCTGAGCGAACGGACTCAACCCAGGTCACCCCCGCCCACTGGCAAGGTGACACCGGTGATGTAGGCCGCGTCGTCGGAGGCCAGAAAGAGAATCGCGCCGGCCTGCTCGTCGATGCTGCCGTAGCGTTTCATCAGGCTGCTGTCGAGGGTCTGGTCGACGATCTGCTGGTACCAGACCTTCTCCTGCGCGCTCGGCTCGGCACTGTTGCGCGGGATACGCCGCGGCGGCGCTTCGGTGCCGCCCGGCGCAGTGGCGTTGACGCGAATGCCACGCTCGGCGGTCTCGAACGCCAGGCAGGCGGTCAGGGCGTTAACACCGCCCTTGGCCGCGCCGTAGGGCACACGGTTGACGCCGCGGGTGGCGATCGAGGAAACGTTGACGATGGCACCACGGCCCTGCTCGAGCATCTGCGGCAGCGCGGCGTGGCAGCACCACAGGGTGGGGAACAGCGAGCGACGCACTTCGGCCTCGATCTCGTTCGCCTGGTAGTGCTCGAACGGCTTGGCCCAGAGGGTGCCGCCGACGTTATTGATCAGGATGTCCAGGCGCGCAAAACGCTCGACTGCTGCAGCCATCACCCGCTGACACTCGACAGCCTGCTCAAGGTCGGCGGTCAGGGTCAGCACCTCGCTAACACCAGCCAGTTGTTCGGCCAGCTCATGCACCAGCTCGGAGCGGTCGACCAGCACCAGGCGAGCACCTTCGGCAGCCATGCGCTCGGCCACGCGGCGACCAATGCCCTGTGCGGCACCGGTGATCACTGCAACCTTGTCTTGAAAACGCTTGTTCATACTCATCTACCCGAATAAAACCGGCCCGCTTACGCAGTAAGCGAACCAAAGGAGCATTTAGGCGCTGGCGGCGAACTTCTCGTAATAGAAGTTCGCTGGCTGGATGCCCTGCTCGCGGATGTAGTGGCTGACGGCCTCGACCATGGGTGGCGGGCCACACAGATAGACATCGACATCACCGTCATTGAGGTGCCTGGGCGCGATGTGCTGGGTCACGTAACCCTTCTGCGGGTAGCTGCTGTCCGGGCTGGCCACGCAGGCACTAAAGGTGAAGTTGGGAATCCGCGCCGCCAGGGCCTCGAGCTTGTCCATCTCGACCAGGTCGAAATCGTTGGTCACCCCATAGATCAGGTGCAGCGGATGCGCGCTACCCTGCTCGGCGATCTTTTCCAACATCGCGGTGAAGGGTGCCAGGCCAGTACCGCCGGCCAGCAGCAACAGCGGCCGCTTGATCTCGCGCAGGTAGAAGCTGCCCAGAGGCCCGGCCAGGGTCATGCTGTCGCCGGCCAAGGCCCGCCCGGTGAGGAAGCTGCTCATCAGCCCGCCCGGCACGTTGCGAATCAGGAAGCTGACTTCGCCGTCTTTCTGCAGGGTGCTGAACGAGTAAGCGCGGGTTTGCTCGCTGCCCGGGACCTTGAGGTTGACGTACTGGCCAGGGAGGAACGCCAGTTTGCTCAGCGACTCGCCCTTGATCGACAAGGCAATGGTGCTGTCGGACAGTTGGCGCACCGCGCTGATCGCCGCCTCGAAGCTGTGCTGCTGGGTCTTGCAGACATCCGAAGAGGCCGGCACGCGGATCACGCAATCGCTCTCGGCACGCATCTGGCAGGTCAGCACGAAGCCCTGCTCGGCTTCGTCTTCGCTCAGGGCATCTTCGATGTAGTCCTGGCCCTGATCGTACTGGCCGGCTTCGGCGAAGCACTTACAGGTACCGCAAGCACCGTCACGGCAATCCAAGGGAATGTTGATGCCCTGACGATAGGCGGCATCGGCGACGGTTTCGCCGACATTGGCGTCAATGAAACGGGTGACCCCGTCTTCGAAATTCAGTGCGATCTTGTGGCTCATGGCACACCTCGCTTTAAGCAGTGGTTACACCCTGGCAGGTGGCCCATGCGCCGCTCTGACCCTTGCAGCCAGCCGTGCAGCGCTCACGCGCAAGGAGTGCGTGCTGCTGGCGGCGGTGCAAATAGGGCCCGAGCCGACGCGGGGCTTCAGGCCGTGTTCAGAGGTGATAAACGTCGATGACTTGGCGCACGTAGTCGTTCTTCAACACCACCTTCTTGGCCTTGATCAGCGGGTTCGGGCCGCTGGTATCGAGGGTGTAGAAGCTGGTGCCATAGAAGTGATCGACGACCTTGTAGCGAAAGCTCATGGTGTGCCAGTTGAAACGCAGCTTGCACACACCATCGGCCTGCTCGAGGATCTCGATGTTGTTGATGTTGTGCGAAGTACGCGTATCCGGGATGGTGGCACTCGAACGCTCGGTACGGATGCGGAATACGCGGTCTTCCAGACCGCTGCGGTTGCCGTACCAGATCAGCGAGATTTCGGTCTGCGGGTTTTCCACCAACTGGTCGCGGTCATCCCAGGCCGGCATCCAGAAGGTCGCGTCGCCGGCATACAACTCCAGCCACTCGTCCCACTGCTTGTCGTCCAGGTAGCGCGCTTCACGGTAGAGGAAGTCGCGCACGGCGTCGTAAGTCATGCTCATTTACGCGCCCTCCACATGGATCAGCTGTTCCTGCTGTTTTTTCAGCGCCTCGATCATCTGCTGCTGCCAGTAATGGTGCTGCAACACGAACAGGCCTTCGTCTTCGGTGCGCACGCCGCTGAGCTTGGGTTTGAGATCAATTTCTTGCGCGGCTTCATCAGCACCTTCCACCCAGTGCTCGGCACCGCGGGACATATCGTTCCACTCCATGGCGCGACCGGCGAAGCCCTGCTGGCAGGCACGGAACTCTTCCAGATCGTCAGGAGTGGCCATGCCGCTGACGTTGAAGAAGTCCTCGTACTGACGAATGCGCCGGGTACGCGCCTCGGCGCTCTCACCCTTGGGCGCGATGCAATAGATGGTGACTTCGGTCTTGTCCACCGACAGCGGCCGGGCGATGCGCAGCTGCGAGCCGAACTGATCCATCAGGTACAGGTTCGGGTACAGGCAGAGGTTGCGCGAGTTGCCAATCATCCAGTCGGCACGCGCCTCGCCGAACTCGCCGGCGAGCTTGTCGCGCAGGGCGAACAGCGGACGGTCTTCCGGGTTGTCCCAGCGGGTCCACAGCAGCAGGTGGCCGTTCTCGAAGGAGTAAAAACCACCGCCCTTCTTGCCCCAGCCGCCGGCGCTCATGGCGCGGATATCGTCACCGGCTTCTTTCAGCTTGCGCTGCTGCTGGGTGGCGGCGTAGTTCCAGTGCACGGCGGTGACGTGGTAGCCGTCGGCACCATTCTCGGCCTGCAGCTTCCAGTTGCCTTCGTAGACATAGGTGGAGGCACCGCGCAGCACTTCCAGGCCATCGGCGGACTGGTCGACGATCATGTCGATGATCTTCTTCGACTCGCCGAGGAAGTCTTCCAGCGGCGCCACGTCCTCTTTCAGGCTGCCGAACAGGAAGCCACGGTAGGACTCGAAGCGCGCGACCTTCTTCAGGTCGTGGGAGCCATCGCAGTTGAAGCTGTCCGGGTAGCCGGCTTCAGCTGGATCCTTGACCTTGAGCAGCTTGCCCGAGTTGTTGAAGGTCCAGCCATGGAACGGACAGGTGTAGGTGGCCTTGTTGCCGCTCTTGAAACGGCAAAGCATGGCACCACGGTGGCTGCAGGCGTTGATGAAGGCGTTGAGCACACCGTCCTTGTTGCGCGCGATAAAAATCGGCTGACGCCCCATGGTGGTGGTGTAGTAGTCGTTCTTCTCGGGGATCTGGCTCTCATGGGCGAGATACAACCAGTTACCCTCGAAGATGTGGGTCATCTCCAGCTCGAACAGCCGGGGATCGGTGAACATCTCACGCTTACAGCGGTAGATGCCCTTCTCCTTATCTTCTTCAAGCAGGGAATTAATAAAGTCGAATCCCAGGGACATGGCCAGGGCCTCCATTGTTTTTGTACTGACAGGCCAAGATTAGGGACGCGGGAGGGAGTGCAATATCCGCTTTGCGCAGACCTTTATCCGTTTTATGCAAGGCGCAGAAAGCGAATAGACAAGAAGCCCAGGACAGGCCGAGAGAGGAATAGCTCGCCCCTGCTATCACCAGGGCTTACTGGCAGTTGCGCAGATGCGTTTAACCGGGAAACGACAATGCGGTGCTAAGCCGCAGCTTTTCAGCCGCGACGCTTGAGGGTGTCCGAAGGCAGCTCGCCGAAGGCGAGCTTGTAGCTCTCGGAAAAGCGTCCGAGGTGCAGGAAGCCGTAATCCAGCGCGATCTCGGTGACATTGCGCACGCTACAACTGGGATCGCTCAGGCAGGCCTTGATCTGTTCCAGCTTCTTGCCGCGGATGTAGCTCTTCGGCGTGCTGCCGGCATACCGCTCGAACAAGGCATACAGCGAGCGCAGGCTGATATGCGCCTGGCTGGCCAATTGCTCGACGCAGATGTCCTGCTTGAGATTGCTGTCGATGTAATGGGCAATCCGCTCGAACGAAGCCGCCTGCGCACACAGCTCCTCGCGGCTGACGTTGGTCTTGAGCAGGGTCAGCAACTTGCTGGCGATGATCTGCGAGTAGTGCTCACTGATCCTCGGCAGGATCAGGTCGGACTCGGCCTCCTGACAAACCAGGCCGAGCAAGCCGACAAAGCCTTCGAGCTCCTGCAGGCGGTAGCGGTTCTGGGTGAAACGCACGCCTTCGCTGGGCTTCAGCCAGCGTTGCTCGTTGCAGGTGGTTTCGAGCAGCGACACCGGCAGCTTGAGGATGAATTTTTCGCAATCGTCCGAGTAGGTCAGATCGACCGGATCATCCGGATTGATCAGCAACAGCTCGCCGGGAGCGAGGAATTTTTCCTGCTCGCGGCCCTTCCACAGGCAATGCCCCTTCAACAGGATCTGCAGGTGAAAGATGCTCTCCAGGGCCGGGGAAGTAACCCGCACTTTGCCGCCATAGCTGATCTGGCAAAGATCCAGGCTGGCGAACTTGCGGTGGCTGAGGCTGGACAGCGGATGGCCGGTAGCGGGCAGGCGAATGCAATGGGTGCCCACATGCTGATTGACGTAGCCAGACACCTCGTAGGGGTCGCCACGCTCAAACACCATGCTGCGTTCACTCAGCAGGCGGCTATTCATACGCAAGACGCTCTTAATGTCATTACTCGGCTCTCGCGGCACAGGCATCCACGCCAAGTGCTACCGCTAATCTACTGGATTCCCTACCGCAGATTGTCAGACAACTGACCGGCGGGCGAGCCCGTACATGTAGGAGCTCGCTCCTACAAAAGCATAGCCACGGCAACGTCTCATTGTTTTCATCTGGGCGCACGCCAGATGGAGTGCTGCAAGCTGAACAGTAAGGCGTGCTGCCCACCCGCACAATTCGATCATCGACCTACCAGCCGATAATCGAACGGCTTTACCGGCAAATAGCGGCTAACCGGCTAAGGGAATAACCGCGCACTGAGTTCCTTGCTGGCCTCCAGCAACGCCGGCAGAAAGCGCGACTCCAGCTCCTTGCGGGTCACTCGACCGGCATGGGTGCCGACGTTGAGGGCCGCCAGCACCTGCCCGGCCGAATCCCTGACCGGCACCGCCACCGAACGCAGGCCGACCTCAAGCTCCTGGTCGATCACCACCCAGCCCTGCCGGCGGATCTCCTCGATGCTGGCCCGCAGTGCTTCGGGGGTGTGTACGGTGCGCGAGGTCTTCACCTGCAGATCGGCATGTCCGAGGTAGTCGCTCAGTGCCGCGTCATCCAGGGCCGCGAGCAGAATCCGCCCCATGGACGTGCAATAGGCCGGCAGGCGACTGCCGACACTCAGATCGACCGAGATCAACCGCTGCGGCGTGGCCGAGCGCGCCAGATAGAGAATCTCGTCGCCCTCCAGGGTGGCGATGGAGCAGGCTTCGTGCAGTTGCTCGCTGAGGCGGTCGAGGATCGGCTGGGCGGTGACCGCCAGCGGGGTCGAGGACAGGTAGGCGTGGCCCAGGGTCAACACCTTGGGCAGCAGCGAGTAGGTGCGCCCGTCGGTGGTGACGTAACCCAGCTTCATCAGGGTATACAGGCAGCGGCGCACCGCCGCGCGGGGAATCTCGGTACGGTGGCTGATCTGCGCGATGGTCAGGTGGCGCTTGCGCTCCTGAAACGCGTGGATGACGGCGAGCCCCCTGGCCAGGGAGGTCATGAAGTTCGGATCACCGGCGAATGCCTCGATGCGCTTGGCCGGCGAGGCAATGATCGGAGGCGCTAGTGGTGGCAGGCTTACGCGGGAGTCGTCGCTCATTGTTCTTGTCCTGGCAGGCAATGGAGCCGAAGTGTCGGTCGATTATCGAACCAAAGTTCGATAATCGCAATTGACCTCGGCTGACAGGGCTTCTACCTTGGCGCTGCCTCTGGCGCCCCATGCTCAAGCCACTGGTCAGGTATTCAAGGGGCGCCCGGCTCGGCTTCGCTCACGAGGTGAAACCGCACGCCCCCCACGTCAGGTGCCAGACTCCCGGCGTGCCATAAGCACGTTCGGGACTGGTTTTTCAGCCCGGCAATCGCAGCAGACGCAATTGCCGCAAGCGACTCAAGCTGCGCGCAAAATCCACCGCAGCACCGCCCTCGGCAAGCTGCTTCGGCGGTACGGCGCAGAACAGTTGCAGGCGCAGGCGGCTGTCATAGGCGATGTCGATGAACTTGAGAAAACGCTGGCTCACATCCGCCGGATAGCCGCCAAGTCGGCCCAGCCCACCCACAGCCATGCGCGGGAAACGCTCGATCAACCACAGGTAGTCGCTGGCCGATCGCGGTCGCTCGAACATCTCGCTGAAATCCAGCCCCACGCCCTCCTCCAGTGCCTTGAGCTGGCGACCAAGGAGCGCTGAAAGAGAGCATCCGCTCCTGCAGTTCCTGCAGGAAGGCATGAAAATGCACCCGCCGCTTGGCCGCCACGGGCGCGGCGGCGAAGAAGGCGTCCATGACGAAACTCTTGCCGCGCCCCACACCACCCCAGAGGTAAACCCAGGCAGCCAGCCCTTGCGGCCGGCCAGGTGCTCGCCCAGCCAGCCGCCGAGCAGCTCGATGGCGGTCTGTTGCGCGCCGTCGGCCCGATAACCGCGAGCCTCCAGCACCTGATTGAAATGTCGCCGAACGCGGTCGGCGACCGGTTCGGCGAGCTTGTCCCAATCAGGTTCCCGTAGTTCAGAAGTCAAAGAAAACCGTTTCCCCTTCTCCCTGGATGCGGATATCGAAGCGGTAGGCCGGCTTGCCGTCCACCTCGCAACGCTTGGCCACCAGGGTCTCGCGACGTTGCGGCTGCTCGATCAGGTTGAGCACCGGATCCCTGCCGTTGGCCTCGGCTTCGTCGTCGAAGTACAGGCGGGTCTGCAGGTGGATATTGATGCCGCGGGCGAACAGGCTGACATTGATATGCGGCGCCATCGGCACGCCGGCTGCGTTTTGCACCACGCCCGGCTTGACGGTGTGGATGGTCCACTCGCTACCGGCATCGAAGTTGGTGGCGGTACGGCCGAAGCCGTTGAAGGGTTTCTCCAGATCGAAGGCGTCGTCATAGACACCCTCATGGTTGGCCTGCCAGAACTCCAGGAAAGAGTCGCGCACCAGATGACCGTTACCGTCGTAGACATTGCCGATCAGGATCAGGTGTTCGCCGGGCGCGCCAGGCTTGGCCATTTCGTTCCAGATTTCCTGGTCGCGGCTCGGGTTGCCGGCGGCTGCCAGGGCCAGACCGATATGCACGTAGGGGCCGGCGGTTTGCGAAGGGGTTTCCGGCAGCAGTTCGATAGGCATACTCACGCCTCCTCAGCAGTTTTCGAAGTGAGTCTTGCGCTGGCCGCGCAGGACGATGTCGAAGCGGTAGGCCAGGCAATCCATCGGATTGGCCATGCTCATATCGAGCCTGGCGATCAGGCTCTGCACCGCATCCGGGTTGGCGATCGACTTGACGATCGGGCACATCGGGATCAGCGGATCGCCTTCGAAATACAACTGGGTGATCAGGCGGGTAGAGATCGACGGCCCGCTAATGGAGAAGTGGATATGCGCCGGACGCCAGTCGTTCGGGCCGTTGCGCCAGGGATAGGGGCCGGGCTTGATGGTACGGAAGCTGTAGTTACCCTCGCTGTCGGTGAGGGCACGGCCGACGCCAGCGAAGTTCGGGTCCAGCGGCGCCAGGTAGCGGTCGTTCTTGTGGCGGTAGCGGCCGCCGGCGTTGGCCTGCCACATCTCCACCAAGGTGTGCGGGATCGGCTTGCCGTACTGATCGAAGACTCGACCGGAAACGATGATCCGCTCGCCTACCGGCAGGCCGCCGTTGTTGAAGTTCAGCAGCAGGTCGTTGTCGTACTGGCCCATCTTCAGGTGCGAGAAGTCCGGACCGCTGGTTTCGGAAACCGACTGCGGAATGCTCACCAGAGCCTGGCGCGGCGAACGCGCGACCGAGGTCTTGTAGTCGGGTGTGAAGGCTTTGGGGTGCCAGTTGCGGTCACGAATGACGAAGCGGCTGTGGTCCGCATCAGACATATCGGTCTCCTCTTGTTTGATTGATCGAGTGGCCTGAGCAACGGCCTGGGTCTGCAGTCTCGAACAACAGTCGGAGGGCGAAAACTGAAAAAATGCCCGTCAAACATAACCAAATGGTTATGGATAGATCCCCTCTCGGTAGTCCTGCCCCACCTCGCGCAGCACCTCGAGGCACCAGTGCGCCGCGAGCGAGAGCGGCAGCGTGGCGTTACTGCAAATGCCCACCGACCCACCCGGCTCCTGGATGCCAAGCTCGATTTCAGCCAGCTCGCCCCGGCGCAGATCCAGACGAACCGCATCGAACGGGGCGATCCAAATCGCATCGCTGCACAGCACATAACGCCGGCTGAGGGCCACGGACAGCGTCTCCAGGCGTTGCCGTGGCGGGCTGATACCGCACTGCACGATCAGGCTGTCGGCGAACTTGCGAATGGTGGTGCCGGCCAGCGGCAGAACCAGCGGGAAGTCTTCCAGCCGGCTGCGATCGAGCGGCCCGGCCAGCAGCGGGTGACCGGCGCGTACCACCAGGGTCATGGATTCGCTGTACAGGTGTTCGAAAGTCAGCCCCTGGATCTGCGGGCTATCGGTCATGCGGCCTGCCACCAGATCGAGATCGCCCACGCGCAACTGCGAGAGCAGGTACGCGCTCGGCCCGGTCACCACGCTGACGACCAGCGCCGGGTGGCGCTCGTGCAGGCGGCGCACGACCTCCGGCACCAGCAGGCTTTCCACCGTGGACAGCACCCCGAGCCTGACCACACCCGACTCGTACTCGCCCGCCCGCAGGCTGTTGACCCCATCGCGCAGCGCCTGCACGCAGGGCCCGGCATAACGCAGGAAGGCCACCCCGGCCTCGGTCAGGCTGACGCCACTCTTGCTGCGCTCGAACAGGCTGGCAGCGAGAAGCTCCTCCAGCTCCTTGAGGGTCTTCGAGATCGCCGGCTGACTCACCGCCAGCTTGTCCGCCGCCTTCGCCAGAGTCCCCTGCCGCGCCACTTCGAGAAAACACACGAGGTGGCGGAATTTGATACGGGTATCGATGTTCACCGGATTTCCTTTGCGTGCGTTGCCGGACACAGCTAGCGCTGTATGCGGAATTGCTTCGGCGATTGGCCAGTGCCGCGCTTGAAGAACCGGGAAAAATAGGCCGGCTCGGAAAAGCCCAGGCTGTCCGACACCTGATTGATGGTCATGGCGGTGTAGACCAGGCAGCGCTTGGCTTCCAGCAGCAATCTCTGGTTGATCATCTGCAACGCCGACTGCCCGGCGAGACGCCGGCACAGCGCATTCAGGTGCGCGGCACTGATACCCAGGCTGGCGGCATAACGCTCGATGGGCAGGTGCTGGCGAAATTGCAGTTCCAGCAGCCGGGTGAACTCCTGCAGATGCTCCCGCCCACGGTCGCGCTGCTGGGCTTCGGACATGGCGAGCGCCAGCGAGCGGCGGCTGATCCAGACCAGCAGCACGCTGATCAGCGACTGCAACATCAGATCGCGCCCCGGCTCCTGGTGGCTGTACTCCTGGCTGATCGACTCGAACAGCGCATCGAGATGACGCCGCTCGCTACCGACCAGATAACACCCGGCGTTCATTAGCACCTGGCTGTCCAGCGGGCCGCTGAGCCGTTCCACCAGGGGCAAGGCCAGGCTCAGCACATGGCCTTCGATGTCCTCGGAGAACCTGAAACCATGCACGCTGAGGGCGGGAACCACCTGCAGCGAGGGCGACTCGACCCGGTTCACCACCCCCTCCACTTCCAGCACCGCCTTGCCCGCCTGCACATACAGCAGTTGCACCAGATCACCGTGGCGATGGGGCTTGATCTCCCACTCATGCAGGCGGCTACGCTCGGGAATCGACTCGCAATGAATCAGGTCCGGCGTCGGCCAGGCCGCGGTCTCGCCATAGAGTTTGAACACCGGAACCGGGGTTCCAGCCGACTTGAGCATGCGTCCTCCCAAACAGACAAACCCGCGAAAAGTCCATGAAACTTGTTGGATATTGCCTTCAAAGCGCGCAGCTATCCACAAAAAATACAAGAGAGCCAACCAGGCTGCTGAGCCGGACTACCTCCCCATCCTCAGCAGCCCATTATCGAGGACAACAACAATGAAGACTCAAGTCGCCATCATCGGCGCCGGCCCCTCGGGACTGCTGCTCGGCCAGCTGCTGCACAACGCCGGCATCGACAACATCATCGTCGAACGCCAGAGCCCCGAATACGTGCTGGGCCGTATCCGTGCCGGCGTGCTGGAACAGGGCATGGTCGACCTGCTGCGCGAGGCGGATGCCAGTCAGCGCATGGACCGTGAGGGTCTGGTGCATGACGGTTTCGAACTGGCTTTCGACGGGCGCTGCGAACATATCGACCTGAAGGGGCTGACCGGCGGCAAGACTGTGATGGTCTACGGCCAGACCGAGGTCACTCGCGACCTGATGGAGGCCCGCCAAACCAGCGGCGCCACCACCTTGTACAGCGTGCCGGACGTGCAACTGCACGAATTCAAGGGCGAGAAACCCTACCTGACCTTCACCCTCAACGGCGAGACCGTGCGCCTGGACTGCGACCACATCGCCGGCTGCGACGGCTTCCATGGGGTGGCGCGCAAGTCGATTCCGCAGGGCGTGCTCACCGAGTTCGAGCGGGTCTATCCGTTCGGCTGGCTGGGCGTGCTGGCCGACACCCCGCCGGTCAACGACGAACTGATCTATGCCAACCACGAGCGCGGCTTTGCCCTGTGCAGCATGCGTTCCGCCACCCGCACCCGCTACTACGTGCAGGTGGGCGCCGAGGAGCAAGTCGAAGACTGGTCGGATGAACGCTTCTGGGAAGAACTCAAGAGCCGCCTGCCTGCCGAGGTCGCAGCCCGGCTGGTGACCGGTCCCGCCATCGAGAAGAGCATCGCCCCGCTGCGCAGCTTCGTGGTGGAACCCATGCAGTACGGCCGCCTGTTCCTCCTCGGCGACGCCGCCCACATAGTCCCGCCCACCGGCGCCAAAGGGCTGAACCTGGCCGCCAGCGACGTCAACACGCTGTTCCGCATCCTGCTCAAGGTCTACCGCGAAGGCCGCCACGAGTTGCTGGAGAAGTATTCGGCAATCTGCCTGCGGCGCATCTGGAAAGCCGAGCGCTTCTCCTGGTGGATGACCTCGGTGCTGCACCGCTTCCCGGACACCGATGCCTTCAGCCAACGCATGCAGCAGACCGAACTGGACTACTTCGTCGGCTCGGAAGCCGGGCGCAAGACCATCGCCGAAAACTACGTCGGCCTGCCCTACGAGCCAATTGAATAGTTTCTCCGGCTCCCGGCGGCAGGACTGCCCTGGGAGTTTTTACAGCAGACGGACCGGCCGTGAGGCTCAGTGGGCGCAGATTAAACTCTCTTTCCTAGGCCTCACTGCACCACCTGAACCGTCTCCTATGGCGCTTTACCCAATCTCGGCGCCTCCTCTGAGCGGAGATGGGGAATTCATGCACGTCCCATAGGGAGTCCGCGTAACTGCCGCTGCACTCCCCGTGGCAGCAACAGTTACGCGGAAAAGACATTCTCATCCCGGAGCAAACAAGGAATGAAAATGGACATACACCCTGTTTAAGACTTTGGCAGGGCACCGACTTCGAGCTCATCTGCATTGCGATTGATGAGTCCGGCGGCAGTAACCGCAGCGAGCACCACTACTGGGGAAGCAGCAAGCAGCAGGCCGCCGACACCAGTGCCCGCTGCCAACAACTGGCCTGCTATCAGAGGCCCAGCCATCGAGCCAAGTCGCCCCACGGCGACTGCAACGCCCACACCAGTGGCGCGGATATCGGCCGGATACATTCGTGGCGCTAGAGCGTAGAGAATCAGCTGCCCACCTACGGCACAGCCCCCAGCCGCCAATCCCGCCAGCAATAGCCAGTGCAATTGATCAACCGTTCCTAGCGCTGCCAATGAAACGAGCATACCCAGATAGGCGAGAACTACCGCCAGAAGAGGTCTATGCCGATCCATCAGCTGCCCTGCCAACAGCGACCCAGCAACACCCCCGACATTGAACAGTACCTGGATTACCGCTACGTCAAGGCGGCCCAGGCCTCGCTCAAGCAGTAAGGACGGTAGCCAGTTCAACAGCATGTAGAGAATCGTCAGGGTGAAAAAGCAGCTAGACCAGAGCAGAAGAGTGCCCCGCCCGCGCCTCTGACTGAACAGGGAACCCGCCGCATTGCGCAGATGAATCGAAGAGCCGGCAGCGGATCGTCCCTGATAGACGCGGGACTCCGGCAACCAGAGGGCAAGCAATAGCGCAATCAGCAGCGGGGTAATACCGCCAACGTAGAACACCAAGCGCCAGTCACCAGACACCGAAAGCATGCCTATCAACGCAGCTATCGCACCGCCCAGCGGCACCCCGCAGTAGGTCAGACTCACCGCCGTATTGCGTAAATGGTCATCAGCGGCTTCAGAGGAAAGGGCGATCAGAATCGGCAGCGCAGCTCCCAGGCCAAGGCCGGTCACCAACCTGGCCACCAGCAGGTCTTCGTAAGTGGCACTGTGCGCAGTGAGCAGCGAGAACAGACCAAACAGGATAGTTGCTGTGATCAGGACGAACTTGCGACCGAAGCGATCCGCCAGCCAACCACCAACCACTGCACCCGGCAATAGGCCGATGAGGCCAGCGCTGAACACCCAGCCGAGCGTGGCCGGGGTCAGGGCAAACTCTCTCGATATGTATGGCGCGGCAATACCAGTGGCCTGAAGATCCAAGCCTTCAAGCAGTGCAACGAAAAAACAGAGCCCTATCGTGCGCAGCGAATTGCGCTGAGGGGCTGATGAACTGGACATATGAACCTCGGTTATTGTTCTTGTAGTCGTAAAGCAAAACGCAAAGACAGAAGATCCGAACACCGTGACAAGACGCCACGACTTAACAGAGGCGACCGGTTGCGATTCCGAGATCAGCAGCTAATTACCGTCCACCTTGTAGACGCCGATCAGCACCTCATCCGAACTCACGTCGTCGATGGTGCCGACGAAAATGTAGTCACTTCGCCAGGCGTGTTTCCCCGGCTGGGTCTTGAATGAAGGGACTGTACGGCCGTAGCAATCGCTCTCCACCAACTCGACACCCTTCGCCTGCTTGGCGAGACCTTCTGCGGTAGTAGCATCGTCACGTCATTGATTGTTGCGCGCTACCGACATGTCCGTCCCACCAGGAATGACAGTGCCCTGCCGGTGAAAGTACCGCCGACGATCGGATAATTGATGCGATGGCCATCGGCACTCTTGCCCATGCCCTCCTCCGGGCCGAACTTGCCGCCCGTGCGGTAGTCACTCAATGCCGTCAGCGTGACGTTCAGGGCAAAATTTTCATTCAGGTCGATGGCGCTGGCTGGCAGCGCAAGGCTCAGCAGCAGCCCACCAGCTAAACATAATCCACTCTTTCTCATGCGGTTCCGCTCCGTTTTTATCATTGGAATGGCAGAAAAGCTGTTCTTACAATTTTTGTTATCACTATTATCAATATCTCGATGCGGAATCTGTACATGAGGCCAATAAAGCGATCATGAATCCCCACCTACCGCCATCATCATCCGATTTACCTACCAGACTCTATCCACCTTGCGCAGCCGATAGCGCCCTGATATGGTGCATTTAGTTACTAGCATTAACTATATAAACAAGTACGCAGAATCGGGAGCTAGCCCTATGTCGATCAAGGTTCTTGATACCTCGGATGTGGAGCAGCAGCGAACGGCTATCGCGGGCTGGGAGCAGCAGTACGCGCAGATGTCAGCAGGACGCTTTCACGGCAGGATCGTGCATGCCGAGTTCGGCGCCGTGGAGGCCTATGAAGAGCGCATGAACACCCGCGTCGAGCAGCATTTTCACGCTCCCGACAATGCCCTGGTGTTCAGTTTCGACATGGCTGACGGTGCCCTCTATCTACTCGACAGCAAAAGCCAGAACACCTGGGTCACACCGGAGAACTACCGCGAGGTTGCAGTAGTGGTCGATCTCGATCTGCTTGGTGAGGACTGCCACGCCGATTCACTGGAAGGACTGACCCTCACTCCATTGAGATCGCAGCAAAGCCAACTGTTCGGCTCATGGCTGAGCAATCTGCTTGGGAAACTCGCCGAGTCGCCAGAGCACTCGCAAGAGCTCCACCTGCCGCATCAACTGGTCGAAGATTGCCTCTTCGTTCTCGAATGCTCGACGCGCTCAGAGGATCGCTTGCGACAGAAGCGACTAACTCAAGATAGGAAAATCGTCGGCCGGGTATTCGAACTGGCCAACGCTTACCCCGAAGACAACTTCAACGTCCTCCAGCTCGCCAAGGTTGCTGGTGTATCCGTCCGCCAGTTGCAGCAGTCCTTTACCCAGTTCACCGGCCTAGCGCCGACCGCATGGCTGCGTCTACGCCGCTTGAACGCGGCACATCGCGACCTGCAACGAGCATCGCCGGAAGAAACCACAGTGGCAGAAGTCGCCATGCACTGGTCGTTCTGGCACCTAGGGCGTTTTTCCGAGGCCTACCGGAAGCTATTCAACGAGCAGCCAAAGTGCACCCTGCAGCGCCGACCCTGACAACCATGAATGAGCGGTACGCGCAGCATCGATGCGAACTACCACCAGCGCCCTAGTGGCAGTCAGCACAACACCGCCCATTCTGCCCAACTAAGTGACAGTCCTGTCGTTAACCCACCCTGCGTCGGTCTGCCCTACGAGCCGATCGAGTGAGTGTCCTTCTGCTCCCGGAACCAGGATTGCCCCGGGAGCTTTCTATGCCCATGGCAGTACTGGGGAGTCAGTCAACGGGCGCTAAGCGAACTCTGTTTGCCTAGCGCGATTGATCGACAGTCAGCATGCCCCTCACGTGCTCCGGGCCGGCAACTCCAGGCAACGGAGTCCGTGCTGTAAACGCTGCAGCCTACAAGGCCACAGCGTCCATCAATCCCTGCTGCGTCAGCCGGACTACTGCCGTACGCCCGATTAGATTGCGCTTTGGAAGTCGCCTTCCACTTGAAAAACCAGCCCCAACCTAATCATCTTCAACGCGTCCATACGTCACAGCGCCGTCAATATTTCCCGTCTCAGCGCCTCTGCGCCGCCAGTTGATCGAGCTCCAGCATGCTACGGGCAACGTAGGGTTCCGCGCTGGCGATGGATTTTCCGAAGTCGCTGCTGAGCAATTGCCCGCGTACGAAACGGAAGCTGCGTTGCTGCTTCTGCAGGCGCTCCGCGTGTTCCGGCAGCTCTGCTAGCAAGCTGGCGAAGCCTTGGTTGATGCCCTCGTCCATGGCGGCGAATTCAGCGGCGCTCAAGGCCACCGAATAGACCCCCAGCACTCGCGCGCTGCGGGCCTGGGCCTGCAGGAGCAAGCGCCCCAGCGCCTGGCTTTGCCGGTGCAACAACCGCACGCGCGCCGGAACCTCCGGCTCTAGCTGGCGATAGTGCTGGGCCGCCCGCGACTCGAGTTGCTCATGGGCGCCGAGCAAGGCGATCAAACGCGCCGGATAGAGTGGCGCCTCGCTGCGCGGCAGCTGTTCCAGCTCGCTCAGCAGGGCTGAGATTTCGTCGAGCGGCTGGCTCAGCTCGGGCGGCTGGCCCAGTTGGCGGGTCAGCCCATCCAAACGGCTCAGCGCGCCCTGATAGGCCGCCAGATGGCCCGGATCGGGCGGCCCCCCTTGCGCTTCGAAATACATCAGCGCATTGGCGCAGAGCAGATAGGCCTGGCTCTGCAACTCGTGGTAGCGCTGCGCTCTTTCGCTCGCGGCGACCAGGCTGGAAACCAGTAGGCTCAGCGCGATCAGCGCCATCGGCAAATACCGCATGGAACTCTCCCTGTGCTACGAATTTTATTTTTATTCTCGACAACCCATGGCGCACTTCGCCATGGCGACAGTAAAAGACCCGGAACGCCGGCCACCTTAAGCCGGCATTCCGGGCAAAACGATGATCAGACCAGTTCCAGGCGCAGGGCCGCTTCAGGCTTTTTGGCGAAGACCTTCTGCGGCAACAGGAAGTAGGCCAGGGCCGGCAGCAGGATCAGCGCGCCGAGCATGTTCACCAGGAACATAAAGGCCAGCAGGATGCCCATGTCGGCCTGGAACTTGATCGGCGAGAAGGCCCAGGTCGCCACGGCTATGGCCAGGGTGATGCCCGTCAGCATCACCACCTTGCCGGTGAACAGCAGCGCGCGGTAATAGGCCTCGGACAGCGAATCCCCCGCGCGCATGCGCGCCAGGATCACGCTCAGCACATAGAGCGCGTAGTCGATGCCGATGCCCACGCCGAGGGCGATCACCGGCAGGGTCGCGACCTTGACGCCCATCCCCAGCCCGACCATCAGGGCCTCGCAGAGGATCGAGGTGAGCACCAGCGGCAGCACCGCGGCGAGCACCGCACGCCACGAGCGGAAGGTCACCCAGCAGAGCAGGATCACCGCGCCGTAGACCCAGAACAGCATCTCGCGCATGGCCTTCTTCACCACGATATTGGTCGCGGCCTCGATCCCGGCGCTGCCGGCCGCCAGCATGAACTTCACCTCCGGCAGTTGCTGTCGGGCGATAAAGGCTTCGCTGGTGTCCACCACCCGCGCCAGGGTGTCGGCCTTGTGGTCGGCCAGGTAGACGTAGAGCGAGAGCATGGAGCAGCCCTGGTTGAACAGCTCGCGCGGTGCCCGGGTCTGCACCGCGCCGAGGGCGCCGTCGTTGGGGACCAGCTCGTACCACTTGAAGTTGCCCTCGTTGTAGCCGGCCGTGGCGATCTTGCTCAGGGCGGCCATGGAGTTGGTGGACTCGACGCCCGGCAGTTGCTCCAGCTGCCAGGCCAGGGCATCGACCGCGGCCAGGGTCGTGTAGCGGGTGCACTGGTCTTCCGGGGTTTTCACCATGACCACGAAGATGTCCGAGCTGGCCGCGTAGTTCTGCGTCATAAAGGCCGCGTCGCGGTTGTAGCGCGAGTCCGGGCGAAGCTCGGGGGCGCCGGGGTCGAGGTCGCCGACCTTCAGCTGCAGGCTGACGGCGAAGCCGAAGGCCGCCAGAGCCAGCCCGGCGAGGCAGGCGGCAATCGCCCAGGAACGGCGAGTGAAGAGGTCGAGAAAACTCCAGAACGGGTGCTTGGCGTTGGCGGTCAGCTCGTCGGTTTCCGCGCGCAGGCTGCGCTCGGCCGCCTTGGGGCTGACGCCGATATAGCTGAGCAGGATCGGCAGCAGGATCAGGTTGGTGAAGATCAACACCGCCACCCCGATGCTGGCGGTGATCGCCAGATCCTGGATCACCCGGATTTCGATCATCATCAGCACGGCAAAGCCCACGGCGTCGCACAGCAGCGCGGTCATGCCGGCGGCAAACAGGCGGCGGAAGGTGTAGCGCGCGGCGACCACACGGTGGGTGCCGCGGCCGACGTCCTGCATGATGCCGTTCATCTTCTGCGCGCCATGGCTCATGCCGATGGCGAAGATCAGGAAAGGCACCAGCGCCGAGTAGGGATCGAGATCGTAGCCTAGGCTGGCGAGCAGGCCGATCTGCCAGAGCACCGCCACCAGCGAGCAGATCACCACCAGCGAGGTGCTGCGCACACAGCGGGTGTACCAGTAGAGCACCACCACGGTCACCAGCACGGCGACCACGAAGAACAGCATGACCTGCACCAGCCCCTCGATCAGGTCGCCGATGATCTTGGTGAAGCCGGTGATATGGATCTGGATCCGCTCGTTCTGATATTTGCCGCGCAGGGTTTCCAAGCGGCGCGAGAAATCGCCGTAGTCCAGCGCCTTGCCGGTCTCCGGGTTGATCTCCAGCAGCGGCACGAAAATCACGCTGGACTTGAAGTTGCCGGCCACCAGTTGGCCGATCTCGCCGGAACGGGCGACGTTCCGGCGGACCTCCTCCAGGCTGGCCGGCGAGCCGTCGTAGCTATCCGGGATCACCGTGCCGCCGTCCAGGCCCTCCTCGGTCACCGCGGTCCAGCGCGTGGTCGGCGTCCACAGGGACTTCATGTAGGGCTTGTCGACGCCCGGCAGCAGGTAGATCTCGTCGTTGAGCTTGGCCAGGGTGTCCAGATAGTCCTTAGCGAAGATGCTGCCGTCCTTGGCCTCCACCGCGATACGGATCGCGTTGCCCAGGCCGCTCAGCTCGCTGCGGTGTTCGAGGAAGTTGGCGACGTAGGGATGGGAGGTGGGAATGGTCTTCTCGAAGCTGGCGTTCAGCCCGATCTTGCTGGCCTGGTAGCCCAGCACCAGGGTGACCAGCAAGCAGAGCAGGATCACCCAGGGGCGGTGGTTGAAGATCGCCCGTTCACCCAGATTGCCGGAGCGCTGGTCGAAATCTTCCAGCCTGCCGATCACCACTTGCTGTTCGAGAGAGGAATTATTGTTGTTCACATCTGACTCCGAATCCGGCTATGGAGAGCCATGGGCCCTCGACGCCTGGCCAAGTTTTTTCAGCGTTGTGTCGTGGAAAAACCGCGCGGTTGCCGGGCTAACCCGCTCAGGCCGACGCTGGTCAAGCTGCCGTCGGGCGCGGCCACCAGGCCGGCGATCGAGGCGTCGGCCTGCCCCGCCAGTTGCTGGAAGGTTCGGCCTTGGTCGTGGCTGATCAGCAGTTCGCCGGCCTGGCTGGCCAAGACCAGGGAGCCGTCGGCCAATTGAGTGCCGGCGGAAAAGGCCACCTCGACGCCGGTTTCGATGCGGCTCCAGCTGTCGCCCTGGTCGCCGGACCAATAGCCGTTACCGCGCAGGCCGAAGGCGACCAGTTCGCCCGTGGCGCTGCTCAGCAGGCCGAAGAAACTGCCGTCATAGGGGGAGTCGAGCGCCTGGAAACTCTGCCCGCCGTCGGCGGAGCGCAGCAGCAAACCGCGCTCGCCGGCGATATAGAGGAAGCCGCCCGCCGCGCGAATGCTGTACAGGTTGAGGTTCTCGGGGTTCTGCAGCTGCTGCATCCACGGCAGCCAGGTCTTGCCGCCATCCGCGGTGCGCAGGATCAGGTTGTAGGCACCGACGATATAGCCGTGCTGGCGGTCGCTGAAATAGAGGTCGAGAAAGGGCTTGTCCGGGCCGTCGGCGACCAGCCACTCGGCGTCTTTCAGCCGCTTGGCGTCACCGCTGCGCTGGGCCGACTCGAGCGCCAGCTGCGCGGCGCGGACGCCATCCAATTGTTTGGCCCAGGTCTCGCCGCCGTCCTCGCTGTGCAGGACGACGCCCAGATGCCCTACCGCCCATCCCTGCTCGGCATCCACAAACTGCACCGCCGTGAGGCTGACACTGACCGGCACTCGGGCCTGGCGCCAGGTCTCCCCGGAGTCGTCCGAGAGCAGGATGATGCCGCGCTCGCCGACCGCCACCAGCCGTTCGCCGGCCCGGGTCACCGCCAGCAGCACCGAACGCTGCGCCTTGGCGGTCTGCATCGCCGCCTGGTTCAGCAGCGGAATCTGTGGCGTAGCCGCCGGCGCTGCCGTTGCCCAAGTCGGAGCCAACAGCAGGGCTAGCACCAGGCCCACCGGAATCGCCCGGGTGACTGAAAAATTACCGATCATGTCCGCTCCAACCACTGCATAAGAATTATCCAGACAGTGATCGCGCAGCACGCCAACGCCAGGGCATCGGCGCGCTGCGCAATCCCTCAGCGCATGCTGTCGCTGGCCATGGCATCGGGGGTGAAGAACGACGCCGACGGACGCGGATAGGCCTGGTACTGCACCTGCAGGTCGTTGGCCGAGGCGTTGAGGAAGTAGGCGCCGGTTTCCAGGTTGTAGCTGCCCCACATGACTTGGTTGGTCAGCACCGGCATTTCCGGCGCGAGCAGGGTCAGCGAGTAGTTATGCCGGCCAAGCTTGCCTTGAGCGTCATAGCCATCGACCAGCAGCACCTGCCAGGAGTCCTCATCCACGTAGTAGGTGCGTTTTGGCACTACATGGCGCTTGCCGGCCTTAAGCGTGGCCTCCACTACCCAGACGCGGTGTTTCTCCCAGCGCACCAGATCCGGATTGAGGAACTTGGCTTGGACCAGATCGTCGCTCTTCGCCGCGGCCGCCCGGTTGTTGTTGTAAGGCACCAGCAGCTCCTTCTTGCCAACGATCTTCAGGTTGTGCCGGTCGGTCGGGCCGAAAATCATAAAGGCCTCGTCGAAGAAGCCGACGCCTGAGGTGACGAAGTCCGGGGTGTCGTAGGCGATATTCGGCGCGCGGCGCACCCGGCGCTGGCCGACCAGATACTGCCAGGCGGCGCGCTTGCCAGGATCCATATCCCAGTGGGTCATCAGGCCCTCGCCGGCCTTGGACGACGGCTGTTCGGTGGCCAGCTTGCCGATCAGAAACTTGCCGCCATAGGTCTCCAGGCTGCCTTCCTTGAAGTAGTAAGGGCTTTGATACCAGAAGCGCGCGCGGGTGGCCTGCAACTTTTTGCCGCCAGCGGTCATCAGCCAGGTGTCGAACGGCGCGTAGAAGGTGTCGCCGCCCTGCCAGGACAGGCGTTGGTTCCACAGCACCTCGGCACCGTTCTTAGGCAGCGGGAAGGGAATCCCGCCGTAGGCGCCACTGACTTTCTCGCTGGCCTCCTCCAGGGTGGCGCGCGTGGCGTTCTGCAGAGTGTTGTCGTACACCCACTGCGGCGCCGCGGCGGAACGTTGGGTCGGATACACATCCAGGCGATAGTCCGGATACTTCTTCAGCAAGGCCTTGGTGCCCTCGGCCAACTGCTCGGCGTACTGCTCCATATTGCTCGCGCTGACCGAAAACAGCGGCTTATCGCCGGCGAAAGGATCCGCGCGTTTAGCGCCATTCTTGTAGCCTGCAGGGACCTGGGTATAGCCGCCGGTCCATTCCGGGATACTGCCGTCGGCATTGCCGGCGCGCTCGCCACCCAGAGGCGTGAGGTCGGTTTTCAGTCGCGCGGCTTCTTCTGGAGAGACCGCCGCCTGCGCCAGGCCGATACTCAACAAGGCAATAGTCAAGGCCGAGATATGCAGCGAGAGTTTGCTTTTCATGGCAAATGACACCTTTTATTAGAATGTGGTTTTAACGTAGACGGAGACGAAGTCGCGGTCGGCCAGCGACTGCGCGTAACTGAAGTCGCCGTCCTCGCGCAGCCCCGCGCCCTTCTTGCCGAAGAAGTTCACGTAGTTGACGCCGAAGTCCCAGGTCTGCAAATAAGTCGCCTTGACCCCGACACTCCAATCGCCGGCATGGGAGTTGCCGAAACCGGCCTTGCTCACCGCCGAGGAACGTCCGTCGAGCACCACGCCCAGACCCACTGGCACGCTCAGATCGAGGCCGTCGGCCACCTGGAAGTAGGCCGGCTCCATCAAGACGCGGAAGGCCGTGGCATCGCGGGTGGTATTGGGATCGAGCGCCGTGCGGTTATCGGTGATGCTCAGGGTGCGGTTCCAGGCCAGTTCGGCGACGACCGAGCCACCATCCCAGAGTTCATTAGGCGAGAGCAGGTAGATGGTCGACAGGTTGATATGGGCGGTCTTGCCCTTGGCATAGAGCGCCTCGTCGCTGTTGTCCGCGTCGACGCCGGGCAAGACCACCTGCAGGTTGCTGACCAGCGGCGCATCCCAGCGATAGGAGGCCTCACCGGCGAAGTTGAACGGGCCATAGGCGGTGGAGAAACTGGCGCCGACGGTCTTGATGTCTTCCGCGTAGACCTGCCGGTAGGAACTCAGGATCGGCAGCCCGGTAGCGGCAAAAGCTGCGCCGTCCAGGTAGGCATAGAGGGCACTGGGCGCCTTGTCGTGGTACTTGGCGGCATAGAAGCCGAGTTCCAGCTCGGTGTCTTCCGGCTTGTAGCGCAGTTGCATGCCACCCTGCCCGGAGTCCTTGGCGCTCATATCCCCACCGTTAACGGTGGCATTGCCGAACACCTGCTGCAGATCGCCCGAACCGTGGCCGATGGCGTCGACGTCGCTCAGGTAGCTGCCGGCCCCCGGCACATTCGAGCGGTCCCACTCGAACTGGTAATAGGCCCCGACCGACAGTTGCGGATTGATCTGCAACTGGCCGGAAAGCTGATTCACCGGGCGCAGGATTTCCTTGAACTGGGTGCCCGGCACGCTGAGCAGCTTGACCACGTCGATCGGCCCCTGCGCGTTGGCGATACCGTTGCCGCCGAAGAACAGGCTTTCCCCATAGATCAGGCTGTGCTGGCCCAGGCGCAGAGTGCCTTGGCTCGACTCGCCGACGTTGCCGCGCAGGAACACGAAGGCATCCAGCACCTCGGCATCGCGCCCGTGCAACTCGCGGGTCTCGTCGAGGAAGTCTTCCTGCAGGCTGCTGTCGGTGTTCTTGTTGTAAACATCGTCATACCAGCCGGCGCCACTGAGGCGCAGGCCATAGTTTTGCGTGCTGAGATCGAACTCGGAGAACACATCCAGACGATTGGATACCAGGCCGCGATCGAAGTTGTTGTCGCCCTGGCTCTGAATATTCGGATACAGCCCGCCGGCGGTCGGCGAGTCGGTGATCTCGCTATCCTGTTCATTCAAGCGATAGGCCAGGCTGTACTTCAGCGTATTGTCCCAGCGCACCTTCCACTCCGAATCGCCCAGGTCGAACTGCATGGCACTCGCGCTCGACTGGGGCAGCGCCGCATAAATAGCGGCGGCTAGCACGGCGCGTTTGAAGGTGGCAACACCTCTACTGTTTTTCATATTCTTCCTCATTGTTTTTATTATCAAATATGCCGGCAAGCCAAGCGGCCGCCGAGACTTGATGTGTTCAACTCAGATCATTCGAAACGGACTTACTCAGCTCTTTAAACGCTTGATTCGGTCTCCCAAAGTTCGCCTGCTTGATAAAATCCAGACCAGCTCCGGCACACTTCAGACGCTTGTTGCGAACGGGCTAAGGAGCTCGGGTCAGAGATAGGTGGAGGCCAGGCCGCCATCCACCGGAATGTTCACGCCGTTGATCCAGCGCGACTCGTCGGCGCAGAGGAAGGCGATCACCGGGGCGATCTCGTCGGCATAGGCCGGACGCTTCATGCGATGGGCATCGGCCTGCGCCCGCTCCGCGCCGAGCATGGCCACGAATTCGTTGAGGATGGGGGTGAACACCGGCCCGGGCGCCACGCAGTTCATCCGCACCGAGGTCTGCAGAAACCAGGGCTGCGCCTGCATCTGGGTCCAGACGATCAGCGCCTCCTTGAAGTACTGGTAGCAGGTCTCTGCCGCCACCGGATGCGCCTGCAACCAGGCCTCGCCCTCGGCGAAACCCTCGACCGCGCCCAGGGCGCGATGCAGGGCCAGGCGCTGCGGCCATTCGGCGCCGAGTACCGAGGAGACGTTGACGATGGCGCCGCCGGCGCGGATGCGCGGCAGCAGCGCCGCGCTCAGATGACGCAGGCCCAGGTAGTTGACCCGCGCCACCAGTTGCGGATCGGCCGTGCCGGGCACCCCGGCGATATTGCACAGGCCGTCGAACTGCTCCGGCAGTTGCTGCACGGCGGCATCGATGGCATCCGGATGGCTCAGGTCGGCCTGGACGAAGGCATCCAGGGTCAGGCTCGGCTCGTTGCGGTCCACGCCGATCACAGTGGCGCCGTGAACGCGGAGGATTCGGGCAGTTTCGGCGCCGATGCCCGAGGAGACCCCGGTCACGACGATCGTCTTGTTAGTCAGGTTCATGCAGGTTTCCTGATTCAGTCTTGCTTGTGCTGTCCGGCGCGAGCGCTGTGGGGCAGTCAAGCCATGTTGTTATTGCCGAATTAGTTAAAGTCGGTAACTAGTTATAGCAAGCGATATGCCATACCCAGCCAACAACAGCGAAAGCCAGCAAACATGCGGGTTAGCGCGGAGAAAGGAAGCGCAGCGCCTCGGACGGAAGAGACGAACGGCTCGATAAAAGTGATGATTTCAGCAATTTCATCCTGCACTATGCGGAATATGATTAATCCGATTAAGGGTTTTCCCGATGGCGAACAAACTGATCTCCCTGGCCGAGCTCTCCCGCACCACGCAGAAAACCCTCGCCCGCGGCGCCAGCGAGCAATTGCCGCCCGGTGCCGCCCCGACCCTGCAGGATCTGACCGAATGCCTGCTGTTCAGCCCCGGCGACGGGCGCATCTGGCTGAACGGCGCGCGCATGCTGCTGATGCACAGCAGTGGCCTTGGCGCACTGCGCCGCGAACTGATCGAGAGCATGGGCCTGGCGCGCGCCCGCGGCATCATGCTGCGCACCGGCTATCACTGCGGCGCGCGGGACGCCGCGCTGGTCAAGGAACGCTTCCCCGAGGCCGACACCCTGGCGCTGTTCGCCGCCGGCCCGATCATCCATGCCCTCGAAGGCGCGGTGAAGGTCGAACCGGTGCACTTCGAATTCGACATGAACCTGGGCACCTACTACGGCGAATTCCTCTGGCACCACTCCAGCGAGGATGACGAGCACATCGCCCAATACGGCATCGGCACCGAGGCGGCCTGCTGGATGCAGACCGGCTATGCGACCGGCTACACCTCGGCGATGGTCGGCCGGCTGATCCTCTATCGCGAGGTCGAATGCCGCTCGATGGGCGCCAATATCTGCCGACTGATCGGCAAACCCGCGGAAGAATGGGACGATGCGGAAGAGGACCTGGCCGACCTCAACGCCGAACCCTTCGTCGGCAGCAGCCCCCGCAGCACGACAGCCCGCAACAGCGGCGACAAAGGCGCCCTGCCGAGCACGCCGCAACCCGATCCGGCGCCGTCGCAAGACAGCGACATGGTCGGCATATCGTCATCCTTCAATGCCGCCTGCCACATGTTGCGGCGGGTCGCGCCGACCCAGGCGACCGTGCTGTTCACCGGCGAATCCGGGGTGGGCAAGGAAATGTTCGCACGCATGCTGCACCGCATTAGCCCGCGACACGACGCCCCCTTCGTCGCCATCAACTGCGCCGCCATCCCGGAAACACTGATGGAGTCCGAACTGTTCGGCGTCGAACGCGGCGCCTTCACCGGCGCCACCCAATCGCGCGCCGGACGCTTCGAGCGCGCCGATGGCGGCACCCTGTTCCTCGACGAGATCGCCACCCTCAGCCTGGTCGCCCAGGGCAAGCTGCTGCGCGCCCTGCAGGAGGGCGAGATCGAGCGGGTCGGCGGCAGCCGGACACTGAAGGTCGATGTGCGAGTGGTCGCCGCGACCAACGTCGACCTGCGCGAAGCCGCGCGGCGCGGGGAGTTCCGCGAGGACCTGTTCTTCCGCCTGAACGTCTTCCCGATCCACCTGCCACCGCTACGCGAACGCAAGGAGGACATCCCGCTGTTGATGACCCACTTCCTCCACCGCTTCACCCAACGCCACGGCAGACAGCTCAGCGGCTTCACCCCGCGCACCGCGGACACCCTGCTGGGCTACGACTTCCCGGGCAATATCCGCGAGCTGCAGAATCTGGTGGAACGCGGGGTGATCAGCGCACCGGATGGCGGCGCCATCGACCTGGCGCACCTGTTCACCAGCGGCGAGCGCCTGGCCCAGCCGATGTTCTCCATCGGCACCCGCGGCGTGCTGGCCACGACATCGGACGACCAGCCGCCCGCCGGCGCGACGACCGAGGCGCCAACCGCGCCGAGCGAAGCGATCCACACCCTGTTCGGCGGCAAGGACCCGAGTCGGCTGTCGCTGCAGGAGATCGAGGACGCGATGATCGACCACAGCCTGGCCGAGGTGAAGGGCAATGTCTCCGAGGCGGCCCGTCGCCTGGGGCTGACCCGTGCACAGCTGTCCTATCGACTGTCGCGACGCCCATCGAACGAGTAAGACGAAAGGCGCGGGCCTTGCTCGCAATGGGCTCTGCGCGTCACCCGTTTAACAAATTTGGATCCATTAAACAAAAAGCCGCATTATCAGAACAACACATCCCGCCACCGCCAACCCACCCCTTAGCACTGCGCAGGGGCCGCTTTACAGCGGAAAAACCCTCTAAATCTGGCACTAACAACCTTAAACACCAGTAAATCGCCGCCCTGACAGCGGCATAAAAATCGCTTTCGCGGATTTTTTAAATTGACACCAAGCCAGCTCACAGGAATTATTGGATCCAATAAAAACAAACAAAGGCCTATCAGGAGAGCCTCATGTTTCCGAAAAATGCTTGGTATGTAGCCTGCACGCCGGATGAGATCGCCGAGAAACCGCTCGGCCGGCAGATCTGCGGGGAGAGAATCGCCTTTTATCGCGGCCCGCAAGGCAAGGTCGCGGCGGTGGAGGATTTCTGCCCGCACCGGGGTGCTCCGCTGTCCCTGGGTTTTGTCCAGGACGGCCAACTGGTCTGTGGCTATCACGGCCTGGTGATGGGTGCCGACGGCAAGACCGCCGATATGCCGGGGCAGCGCGTGCGCGGCTTTCCCTGCATCCGCAGCTATCCGGTGGAGGAGCGTTACGGCTTCATCTGGGTCTGGCCGGGCGATGCGCAGCAGGCCGACCCGGCGCTGATCCATCACCTCGAATGGGCCGACAGCCCGGACTGGGCCTACGGCGGCGGGCTGTTCCACATCGAGTGCGACTACCGCCTGATGATCGACAACCTGATGGACCTGACCCACGAGACCTATGTGCATGCCTCCAGCATCGGCCAGAAGGAGATCGACGAGGTCGCACCGGTGACCACCGTCGAGGGCGACAGCGTGGTCACCAGCCGCCATATGGAAAACATCATGGCCCCGCCGTTCTGGCGCATGGCTCTGCGCGGCAACAACCTGGCCGACGACGTGCCGGTGGACCGCTGGCAGATCTGCCGTTTCAGCCCGCCTAGCCATGTGCTGATCGAGGTGGGCGTGGCCCACGCCGGCAAGGGCGATTACCACTCCGCCCCGGCCGACAAGGCCGCGAGCATCGTGGTCGATTTCATCACCCCCGAGACCGAGACCTCGATCTGGTATTTCTGGGGCATGGCGCGCAGCTTCAAGCCTGAGGACCAGGAGCTCACCGCAACCATCCGCGAAGGCCAGGGCAAGATTTTCAGCGAGGACCTGCAGATGCTCGAACAGCAGCAGGCCAACCTGCTGGCCCATCCGCAACGCCAGTTACTGAAGCTGAATATCGATGCCGGCGGCGTGCAGTCACGGCGCATCCTCGAACGGCTGATCGCCCGGGAACGCGCGCCCGCCGCGACGCCCGAGCTGATCGCCAGCACCTGAACGCCAGTGCGGGCCGCGCGCCCGCCCTCCCCCATTGCCCGCTCAGCAAGGAGCGTCCCGTGATCGAAGTCATAGTCCTCGCACGCCACAACGAAGCCACCGACATCTGCAGCTTCGAGCTGGCCCGCGCCGACGGCGCGCCGCTGCCGGCGTTCGACGCCGGTGCCCATATTGACCTGCACCTGCCCGGCGGCCTGATCCGCCAGTACTCGCTGTGCAACCACCCCCAGGAGCGCCAGCACTACCTGATCGGCGTGCTCAAGGATCCCGCCTCGCGCGGCGGCTCCCGAGCCCTGCACGAACAGGTGACGGTGGGCCAGCGCCTACAGATAAGCGCACCACGCAACCTGTTCCCCCTGGCCGAAGACGCCCGACGCAGCCTGCTGTTCGCCGGCGGCATCGGCATCACGCCGATCCTGTGCATGGCCGAACGCCTGAGCCAGCTCGGCGCCGATTTCGAGCTGCACTATTGCGCCCGTTCCAGCGAGCGCGCGGCCTTCGTCGAACGGCTGCAGGCCGCGCCTTTCGCCACACGGGTGCAGCTGCACTGCGACGACGGTCCCGCCGCGCAACGGCTGGATGCCGCCGCCCTGCTGGCCGATCCCGACGCCGGCACGCACCTGTATGTCTGCGGGCCGGGCGGCTTCATGGCGCATGTACTGGACACGGCCAAGGCCCAGGGCTGGGCCGACCAGCGTGCGCACCGCGAGTATTTCGCCGCCGCGCCAACCGCTCGCGAGGACGACGGCAGCTTCGCCGTGCAGCTCAACAGCAGCGGCCAGATCATCCAGATCCCCGCCGACCGGAGCGTGGCTCAGGCGCTGGAAGCCTGCGGCATCCAGATCCCGCTGTCCTGCGAACAAGGCATCTGCGGCACTTGCCTGACCGGGGTGCTGGCCGGCGAGCCGGAGCACCGCGACCTGTACCTGAGTGAGGCCGAACAGGCGCGCAACGACCAGTTCACACCCTGCTGTTCGCGGGCGAAAAGTGCGCTGCTGGTGCTGGATCTTTAGGGGGGGGCAGGCAAGCCCTGCCTGAGTTGGCCGCTGCACAAGAACGCAGAACCTGCAGGAGCGGGCCATGCCCGCGATGCTCTTGCCTTGCCCGTTTCGCGGGCATGGGACTAGGCGTCGCCCCCGCGCCTACGACCGCTCCTCTGCCGCCCCCTTGTGAATCACCTTGAGCCCTTCGCTGGCGACCTCGGCCGGACCGAAGATCTCCGCGTAGCGCAGGGTCGCATTGGCGTGCTCGCGCATGATCGCCTCAGCGCGCGCGCCCTGGCCGTTGACCAGGGCGTCGAACACCGCATGGTGCTGCATGTGGGCGAAATTGAAGCGCCGGTATTCGCGGACCATGTCGTTGAGGTCGACCGCCAGCGAGCTGACCGAGGCGAACGGCAGGTGGTCGTTGCGCGCCAGGGCCTCGGCGATGGCCGGGTTGCCGCTGGCTTCGATGATTAACTGATGAAAGCGCATGTTCAGGTCGTGGTAGGCCTCCAGGTCCTCCTCCCGCACATAGCCCTTGTCGAACAGCCGATCGCCCTGCTCCAGGCATTCGAGCAGGGCCTGACGCGCCTCGGAGTCGACTCCCCGCTCCGCCGCCTGGCGCGCGGCCAGGCCCTCGAGCACCCCGCGCACCTCGACCGCGCCGGCGATCTCCACCGGGCTGACCGCGCGCACCGTGTAGCCACGACCGGCGCACTTGGCCAGCAGGCCTTCCTGCTCCAGCGTGCGAAAGGCGATACGCACCGGCGTACGCGACACCTGGAGCAGCTCCGCGGTGGGAATCTCGGCGATCCGCTCGCCCGCCGCCAGCTCCCCGGAGGCGATCATCTTGCGCAGCGCGATCAAGACGCGCTGACCCGGCTTACTCATAGCGCTCCCCCATCGGACTGATGGGGCCATCATAACGTAGCCAGGGCGCGATCAAGACGCGGGCACGCGACGGATGAAACACCTGCCGAACAGGCCCAGGGCCACCTCGACCCGCTGGCCGATCTGCTCGTCGGACCAGCTCTGCTGCACCCCCAGGGTGAACAGCTTGAGCGGCTGCGAGATCAGCAGCGCATCGATCAGCTCGACCGCCGGCTCGACATCCTCATGCGCCAGCAGCCCCTTGGCCGCAGCCTTGCTCAGCCAGCTGCGCAGCAGGTTGAGGCAGCGCTCGGCGCCCTCCCGGTACCAGATCCGGGCGATGCCCGGCGCGCTCTCGCGGCCCTGCGCGGCCATCAGGTAGATGCCCAGGGCCAACGGCGAAAGGGTCAGGCGCGCCCACAGCGTCAGGTACATGCGCAACTCGCTGAGCAGGTCCTCGGCGCAGTCGATGCCGCTTTCCAGCAACAGTTCGAGGGTAGACAGGTCGCGGGCCACCAGTTGCGAGACCAGCTCCTCCTTGCTCGCCACCAGCAGGTACAGGGTCTTCTTCGAGATGCCGGCGGAGCGCGCGATGGCGTCCATGGTGAAGTTGGCGAAATTACCGCTGCCGAGTTCGGCCGCCGCGGCATCCAGCAGCAGGCTCATTTGCTCCTGCCGACTGCGCACGGGCGGACGGCCGCGTTTGGGCGGCTGCGGGGTAGCTTCAAGCATGCTGGAACCTGCTGATTGGCATAGCGCTGTCGTCCTAGGGGGCGCCTAGCTTACAGAGGCTTGCGCAAGAACGCCTACCCTAACCTCGTTGAGCCCGAGCGCCGTCATCTGCCTCCCCTGCGACCTGAAAGGCTTCGCGCAGGGAATCCTCCATCAACTGCCAGGCCTCCTCTGCCGAGTCGTCCGGCCCCAGGTGGGTGAACATATGGTCGCAGCCGGCGAACATCCGCTCGCTCACCGGCACTCCGGCCTGGCGCAGCTTGCTGGCGTAGGCTTCGCCTTCAGCGCGCAGGACATCGTACTCGGCGGTGATCAGGGTGGCCGCCGGCATGCCGCGCAACTCGTCGACCGTCGCCAGCAACGGCGAGGCCAGCGGATCGCGGGCCTGGGCCGGATCGCTCAGGTAGCAGCGGTTGAAGAAGCGCCCCAGGCCTGCACCGAGCAATGGTTTGTCGATGGTCGATGACTTCGCGCCGGGATCCTGGGCCAAGTCCAGCGCGGCATAGTCGATCAGTTGATGCACCACCCGCAGCCGCTGATGCCCACGCGCCAGACTGGCCACCGCGGTGGCCAGGTTGCCGCCGGCGCTGTGCCCGCCGACGGCGATCCGCTGTGGGTCGATGCCCAGCGCCGTGGCTTGGTCGGCCAGCCATTCGAGCACCGCGAAGGATTGCCGCAGGCCGGCGGGAAACGGCTGCTCCGGCGCCAACGCATAATCCAGGTTGACCACCAGGCAACCCAGGTTGTGGGCCAGCCGGCGGCAATAGCTGTCGTCGTGCTCAGGCACCCCGGCGACGAAGCCGCCGCCATGCAGGTTCAGATACACCGGCAGCTTCACCGGGGTCTGCAGATTGGGCCAGTACAGCAGCGCCCGCGCAGCCCCCCAAGGGGTCGGGATGCTTTCCTCGGCGACGGCGCGCAACGGAAACTGCGCAGCATCGTAGGTGAACTTCGCCTTCATGCGCTTGGCGAAGGCGCGCAGCAGCTTGGCCGTCAGTTTTTGCCACAGGTTCATGTGTCAGGCTCCAGAAAGAATTAGCAGGCAGTCAGCAGATGTTCCAGCAGACCGTGGATCATCTCGCCGTAAGGCGCGCGCATCGCCAGGTTGGACTCGCCGATCGGGCTCTGCACCACCACCGCCTTGGCGTGGCTGAAGGTGCGGAAGCCATAGATGCCATGGTAGGCGCCCATGCCGGAGTGGCCGACGCCGCCAAACGGCAGCTCCTCGAACAACACATGGGTCATGGTGTCATTCACCACCACCGCGCCCGAGGTCGTGCGCTCCAGCACCTGCTGCCGCTCGCCGGCGTCCTCGCCGAAGTAATAAGCCGCCAGGGGCCGCGGCTGGCTATTGACGTAGTCGATCGCCGCGCTGAAGTCGCGGTAAGTCTTGATCGGTAACAGCGGCCCGAAGATCTCCTCGCGCAGCACCTGCATCTCGGCGCTGGCATCGAGCACCAGGGTCGGGGCGATCTTGCGGATCTCGCGGTCGCTCAGATCTTCCTCTGCCGGGTTGATCTCGACCAGGCGCGCACCCTTGTCGTGGGCATCGGCGAGGTAACCCTGCAGGCGGTCGAAGTTGCGCGGGTTGATGATCGAGGTGTAATCGGGGTTGCTGCGTAGCGTGGGATACATCGCGCCGACGAAGCGCACGGCTTCGGCGACGAAGTCCGCCAGCGACTCCTCCGGCAGCAACACATAGTCCGGCGCCAGGCAGATCTGCCCGGCGTTGAAGGTCTTCACCGTCAGCACCCGCTGCACGGCGGTGGCAAGATCGGCGCTGCGCGAAACGATCACCGGCGACTTGCCGCCCAACTCCAGGGTGACCGGCACCAGATTGTCCGCAGCCGCACGCATGATGTGCTTCGCCACCGCAGTGCCACCGGTGAAGATCAGGTGATCGAACGGCTGCGCACTGAACTGCGCGCCGACCTCGGCGCTGCCCAGCACCGTGGTCAATTCGGTCTCGTCGAAGTGCCGGGCGATCAACTCGGCGATCAGCGCCGAGGTGCGCGGGGTCAATTCCGAGGGCTTGAGCATGGCCCGGTTACCGGCCGCGAGAATGCTCGCCAGCGGACCGAAGGCCAGCACGATCGGGAAGTTCCATGGGCTGATCACGCCGACCACGCCCAGCGGCTGATAGTCGACGCGCGCTTCGCAACCGGGGAAAGGCGCCGGATGCAACTCGGGCCGCATCCACTCGCTCAGGTGCTCGCGGCAGTGCTTCAGGCTCGCCACCGAACCGGCGATATCGGACAACAGCGTCTGCTCGCGGCTGCGGTTGCCGAAGTCCGCGGACACCGCCGCGACGATCGCCTCGCGGTTGTCCAACAACAGGGCGATCGCCCGGTCGAGGCGGTCGCGGCGCAGTTCCAGGCTGGCCGGCCCCTCCGCCAGGTGGGCCTGCTTCATCCGCGCGAGGGCGGCAGCGAGTTGTTCGGGGGCGACCGCGGCACCGTTGTTACCGAGAATGCTCATGGCGTGACTTCCTGCTAGGTTGATTGAATTGTTATTAGGTAGCACTAAGTGCTAGACGAGCAGGCACCCGTACCGACTCATGGTCTGAGTATGCCGAAAATCCACACAAAAGAAACCATGTAGTTTCCTTATTATTCAGTTTCTGACGGGAGGCTCTATCCGCCCATAACGAGCGCCTCTTCGGATAAACGAGCAAGACTCCCAGCAGGATAAATACCCAGTAAGGGGCACCACCCAGGAGCCAATGAACTGGCCAAAGCCTAGCCATTGATGCGAAACTGATTAGGCTAATTAAGCAGTATCCTGTCGACCCTGGATCGCCCCGAACCCGCGGCGAGAACGGATCGTTATCCCGTCATCTCGGCAACCCCTTAGCGAGCGCCCCCGGTCCCAGCGAATGGCCAAGAAGAATCCCCCCCCCACAGAAGCAAACAGCCCGGCCACAGAGCCGAACGACACCCTGCTGAGCCAGTTGATCGGCTACGCCCTGCGTCGCGCCCAGCTGAAAGTCGCGCAGAACCTGGTCGAGCAGCTGAACCCGTTCGATCTGCGCCCCGCGCAGTTCTCCGCCCTGCTGATCATCGAGGCCAGCCCCGGGCTGATGCAGACCGACCTGGCGGGCATCCTCGCCATCGAGCCGCCGCAGGTGGTGACCCTGCTGAACAAGCTGGAAAAGCTCGGCCTCGCCGTGCGCGTGCGCTGCAAACCGGACAAGCGCTCCTACGGCATCTTCCTCAGCAAGGCGGGGGAAACCCTGCTCAAGCAGCTCAAGGAAATCGCCGCTGCCAGCGATCGCGACGCCACTGCCGCGCTCAGCGACGGCGAACGGCAACAGTTGCTCCAGTTGCTGCACAAAATCTACCGGCGGGACGATCAAGCCACAGGCTGATCGGCCTGGCGCCCTCTCCCGCCTCCTCGGCCTCATGGGCTACCACCCCAACACACTGCGTCGCTGGATCGCCTGGCGAGTGGCAGCAAGCCGGACGGCGCACAGCCTGCTCAGCCCGGTTGGAATGCAGGGTTCTCGATCAGCAGCGCCATGCCCTGACCGCCGCCGATACAGGCTGCGGCGATGCCATAGCGCTGGTTGGCCGCACGCAGTTGCCGGGCCAGGGTCAGGGTCAAGCGCAGCCCGGTGGCGGCCAGCGGATGACCAAGCGCGATGGAGCCGCCCTGCTGGTTCAGACGGTGCGGCTCGAGTTGCAGCTCTCGCTGCACCGCGAGCACTTGCGCCGCCTGGGCCTCGTTGATCTCGAAACGGTCGATGTCATCCAACCTCAGGCCGCTGCGCGCCAGCAGCAAGCGAATCGCCGGCGCCGGACCGATACCCATCAGCTCGGGCGCCACGCCCACCGCCGAAGCCGCCAGCAGACGCGCCAACGCTGGGCGATCGGACTGCATGCCAGCGGACGCGACCAAGGCCGCCGCCGCACCGTCGACCACTGCACAGCTGTTGCCGGCGGTCTGCACGCCACCGGCATGGATGGCCCGCAAGCGTGACAGGGCCTGGAGGCTGGTCGGACGCGGGTGGCTGTCCTGCTCGAGCTGGGTCAACCCGCGCGGTAAGGCAATGCCGCGCGGCCGATAGCCGTCCAGCTCGAAGGTTTCATCGCACAGGGCGACGATCTCCCCCGCGAACGCGCCTTGCCGCTGCGCCTCGAGCGCGCACTGGAAGCTGCGCAAGGCATAGGCATCGACCTCTTCACGGCCGATGCCATGGCGCCGCGCCAGGTTCTCCGCGGTGCCGATCATGTCGACGTCGGGAGCCGGGTCGTACAGCGCTTCCCAGAGGAAATCCTTGAACTCCACCGGCGCACCGAGCCGGAAACCGCCGCGATGGGTGTAGGCGGCGATCGGGTTGCGCGACATCGACTCGCTGCCCACGCACAACGCCAGCTCGACACGCCCCGCAGCGATCTGCTCGCCAGCCTGGCGCAACAACTCGAAACCGGTGCCGCAGATGCGCTGCACCGCAAGCGCCGGCACCACCTGCGGCACGCCGCTGTAGAGGCCGATATGCCGCGGCAGCATGTAGGCGTCGAAACTCGCCTGGGCCATGCAGCCGGCCAATACCGAATCCACGGCCGTCGGGTCGATGGCGGCGCGGCGCAGCACTTCGCGGCCGACCTTGATCCCCAGATCGGTCGGCGACACCAGGCCCAAGGCCCCGCCATAATCGCACCAGGGCGTGCGCACGGCCTCGAGGATCAGTACATCGTCGAATGCCGAATAGAGACCGCTGACCATGCTCAGTGCCCCACCACCCGTTGCGGATCGTCGCCACGGTACAAGGCATCGATCCGCTCGGCGCGGCAGGTCAGAATCGCCCGCTGATTGAGCGAGCCCTTGTCCGTGACCTCGCCCTTGTCCAGCGACGGCGGCTCGCTCATCAGGCAGGCCCAGGCCAAGCGCGAGGCACTGCCAGTGGCCTGCAGGTTGAGCCGCTCGAGCAACTCGCCCAGCCAGTCACGCACCTTCGCCGAGGCCAGCACCTGCTCAGGTGCAGCATCGCCCCCCAGCCCGGCCAGCTCGCGGCATGCCGCCAATTGCGGGAACACCAGCAAACCGATGCACTCGCGGTTTGGCGCGGTCACCACCACATCCTGGATATAGGGCGCACCCGCCATGATCACCCGCGCGCGCAGTGGGCCGACGCTGACGAATACCCCGGTGTTGAGCTTGAAGTCCTCGGCGATGCGCCCATCGAACATCAGGCCCAGCTCCGGGCACTCGGGATCGGCCAGCTTCAAGGCATCGCCGGAGCAGTAATAACCCTCTTCGTCGAAGGCCGCAGCGCTCTGCTCGGGTGAACGCCAATAGCCCGGCATCACATGCGGGCCGCGAAAGCGCCCCTCGAACTTGCCGTCCACCGGCACCAGCTTGACCTCGCAGCCCGGTGCCGGCAGGCCGACGTAGCCAGCCATGGACAGCGGTCCGGTGGTGAAGGTGCAGGACGGCGAGGTCTCGGTCATGCCGATCCCCGCCATCATGCGGATGCGTTCGCCGCAGTGCGCCTCGGCGACCGCATCGAGACGATCCCAGACCGCCTGCGACAGCCCGGCACCGGCGAAGAAGAACAGCTTCATCTGCGCGAAGAAGGTTTCGCGCAGCTCGCCATCGACCTCCAAGGCGGCGACCAGGTCTTCCCAACCCTTGGGCACGGTGAGGTAAGCGGTCGGCGAAATCTCCCGCAGGTTGCGCAGGGTCTCGGCGAAATACTGTGGGGTTGGCTTGCCGTCGTCGAGGTACAGAGTGCCGCCGTTGTACAGGACGATGCCGACGTTGTGGCTGCCACCGAAGGTGTGGTTCCACGGCAGCCAATCGACCAGCACCGGCGGCGCCTCGGCGAACACCGGGAAGGTCTGCAGCAGCATCTGCTGGTTGGCGCAGAGCATGCGCTGGGTGGTGATCACCGCCTTGGGCAGCTTGGTCGAGCCGCTGGTGAAGAGGAATTTGGCGATGCTCTCCGGGCCGGTAGCCGCGAAGGCCGCATCCGCCTCGTCGCAGGCCTCCGCACACAACAGACTGGCGAAGGATAGCGTCTCCCGCCCCGCCAGCTCGCCCCGGGTCAGCACCAGTGGCGTGGTACTGGGCACCACGGCCTCGATGGCGCGCCCGAAGGCTTCGCCATCGGCGGCGAAAACCAGCCCCGGCTGCAACAACGTGCAGATGTGCTGCAGTTTGTCGTAGTCCCGCGCGATCAACGAATAGGCCGGCGACACCGGACAATAGGGGATCCCCGCATACATGGCGGCGCAGGCCAATTGCATATGCTCCAGATCGTTACCCGAGAGAATCAACAGCGGACGCTCAACTGACAGGTCGAAATCCATCAGGCGCTGGGCGATACAGCGCACCCGCTGCAGCATCTCGGCATAACCGATGCGCTGCCACTCACCATCCTTGCCCCGCCGCGCGATGAAGGTCTGCGCGGGGCGCTCGTCGGCCCACCGCACCAGGCGTTCGAGCAGACGTTGTGGATAGGCCTGCAGAGGCTCCAACACCTCCATATACAGCGCCTGCCCGGCGCGGCGCAGTTGCACCGCCGGCATGCCGATCGAGACCTGGCGATAGCCCGGACTGACTCGGCTGCGAGATTGACTATTCACTTCGGAAACTCCTCCGCAAAGCGCTCCCGGGCCTTCCGGCCGCCCACCCCAGGGTGCGCGGGCGAGCCCGAGCCGATTGTTCTTATACTGCTGTTTTGCGCCAGGATCTCGTGAGCTAGAGCCAGACAAGGCGAAATTGGGCGAGGACGCGGAATTTACCAGCTGTACATAAGCAGTCCGAGTCCAATTTCAACGCCGTATGGCCGACGCGCAGCAGATCCTGAACACGTTCTCAGATCGGGTAGTGGCGCGGCCCATTCTGGATGGTCACCCAGCGCAGTTGGGTGAAGTGCTCGATCGAGGCCTTGCTGCCGAAACTGCCATAGCCGCTGGCCTTGACCCCGCCGAAGGGCATCTGCGCCTCGTCGTGCACGGTCGGGCCGTTGATGTGGCAGATGCCCGACTCGACCCGCTGCGCCAGCAGCAAGGCCCGCGACACGTCGCGACTGAAGATCGCCGCCGACAGACCAAACTCGGAGTCGTTGGCCAGGCGCAGCAGCGCCTCGTCACCCTCGCCGCGCACCACCACGGCCACCGGGCCGAAGGACTCCTCGCGGTACAGGCGCATCGATTCATCGACGCCATCGAGCAGGGTGGCCTGCATGATACTGCCCTCCACTTGGCCGCCCGCCATCAGGCGCGCGCCCTTGGCCAACGCGTCGTCCACCAGCGCCTTGATCCGCTGCCCCGCCGAAACATCGATCAAGGAGCCGAGCACCGAAGCGGCGTCGTTCGGGTCGCCGGCACGCAGGCTGGCCACCTTCTTCGCCAGTTTGTCGACGAAGGCATCGGCCACCTTGGCATCGACGATCAGGCGCTCGGTGGACATGCAGATCTGGCCCTGGTTGAAGTAGGCGCCGAAGGCCGCCGCCTCCACCGCCGCGTCCAGGTCGGCGTCGTCCAGTACCAGCAACGGCGCCTTGCCACCCAACTCCAGCACTGCTGGCTTCAGGTGCCGCGCCGCCAGTTCGCCGACGATGCGCCCGACGTGGGTCGAACCGGTGAAGTTGACCCGGCGCACCGCCGGGTTGGCGATCAGCCGTTCGACTATGGCCGGGGCGTCTTGCGGGGCATTGCTGATGACGTTGACCACCCCGTCACCGAGACCGGCGTCCTGCAACACCTGACCGATCAGCCGATGGGTCGCAGGGCTCAGTTCGGAGGACTTGAGCACCACGGTATTGCCGCAGGCCAGCGGCATGGCCAGCGCACGCACACCGAGAATCACCGGCGCGTTCCACGGCGCGATCCCGAGCACCACGCCGCAGGGCTGGCGCAGGGCCATGGCGAAACTGCCCGGCAGATCGGAGGGAATCACTTCACCGTAGATCTGCGTGGTCATGGCCGCAGCTTCACGCAGCATGCCGGAGGCCAGATGGACATTGAAGCCATACCAGTTGGCTGCCGCGCCTGTCTCGCCGGCCGCCGTCATGAACTCGGCAGAGCGATCCTCCAGCAACTCGGCCGCCTTGAACAACCGAGCCCGCCGTTCGCTGGGTGCCAGCGCGGCCCAGGCGGGAAACGCCGCTTGCGCCGCAGCCACGGCAGCATCGGCGTCCTCCAGGGTAGCGGCGGCGACCCGCGAGACGACTTCACCGGTCAGCGGGTTGCGCCGCTCGAAAACTCGACCATCGGCAGCCGGTCGCGACTGACCGCCAATCAGCAAGGGCACGTCGAACATGGGAAATTCCTCGTTATTGTGCTTGTTCTAGAATTGCGGTCAGTCCAGTCGGGGCCGTAGGCGACAACAGTCGCCACCCCAACCTTCTGGCTTCAGCGCTTGTACGCCTGCAGGCCGGGCTTGATGCTTTTGTCGTCGAGGAACTGCTTCATGCCTTGCTCACGCCCACCTTCCGTATCGAGCAAACGCGACTGGTCGAGCTTGGCGTACAGGTAATCCTCGTTCTGCTCCCAGGTCAGCTCGCGGCAACGCTTGAAGCCGATCTTCGCGGCACGCAGCACCACCGGGTTCTTCTCCAGCAGGTTCTCGGCCAGTTCGAGGGTGACCTCGCGCAGCTGCGCCAGCGGCACGCTCTCATTGACCAGGCCCATCTCGGCGGCTTTCTGACCGCCGAAGGTCTTACCGGTCATGATGTAATACAGCGACTGGCGATGCCCCACGGTATCGGCCATGGCCTTGCTCACCAGGTTGCCCGGCGGGATGCCCCAGTTGATTTCCGACAGGCCGAAGGTCGCCTCGTCGGCGCAAATGGCCAGGTCGCAGGCCACCAGCGGGCTGAAGCCGCCACCGAAGCACCAGCCATTGACCATGGCGATGGTCGGCTTGGTGTACATGCGCAGCAGTTTCCACTGCCACTGCGAAGCCTCGCGGCGGATCTTCTCCTGCAGGATCTCTGGGCCGGCATCGACTTCGCGGAAATACTCTTTCAAGTCCATGCCTGCGGTCCAGGACTCGCCGGCACCGGTCAATACCAGCACCCGGGCGTCCGGATCCTGCTCCAGGGTCTCAAGTACGTCGACCATCTCGCGATTGAGCGTCGGGCTCATCGCGTTGCGCTTTTCCGGACGATTCAGGATGACCCAGGCGATACCGCCCTCGATTTCCACTTTCACGGTTTGCCAACGGCCTTCGTAGCTGCTCATGTCCCACCCTCAGTCTGTTGTGTGTTGCGGTAAGACAAAGCTATTCCGACAAACTAGTTATGTCAATTAACTATTTTTATATTTAAAACCTTCCAAGGAAGACAAGCCAGCAGCTCAGTGAACGTGATAAGCCGGACTTTTCCTATAAAATTGAAAACAAAAGAGCAAATCTTGGCGTTCAATGTCTCGTGGACGCACCGAACCTCAGGCAGAACGATTAACAAACGTCATCTTTTTAACCTTGCCTCCTATGACGTCGCCTGCCCGAGCTGACAGGCAGCCATCGCAGCGCTATTTAGGACCTCCGGGATGCCAGCAGGGCGTGTTCAAACGAAGCCACTGGCACAAGCTACCGACGCGGCAGCGCTCGACTGCGGCTTGCAAGCGCGCACCAAGGCCAGCCAGCTCGACGCTGACAGCGGCTGCCTGGTGGTCGCCTCGCAGCAGCGCATGGCTAGCACGCGGACGTTGGCAACGCTGTCGTCGATGGTCCCGGCGACCACACGCTGCTGTTAGGTACGGTGGCGATCTGCGGGCGCATCTGCTCGGGCCGACCCTCGCCAGCTTGCCCGGCGGCCTATCGACCGGCCGCCCTGCGCCACCCCGTCGGCCGCATTCCATGCTGCATCAGCGCGTTAGCGTGGCGCGCCAACTCCAGCGCGGCGCCGCGAATGAAGCCGTTGACCCCAGCTTGGCGGCCGCGTAGTCGCTCAGCCCCGGGTAGGCTACTCGCGGCCCGGTGACCGAGGAAGTGACCAGCACGGTGCGGCCGCCGAAGTCGAATCGTACGTTCATCCAACCACTCCCATGCCCCATAGGCGAGGCTCGGCAAGCTTAAAGCTGCGGGGCGAAGCCCTCGGCCAGGGCGCCGACGGTGATCCAGTCGATTTGTGTGCTCATGGAAAGAAATCCCTGCGGTGGAAAGCGCATCGATGGCCGCCGTTACACCAGGAGGCGCCTATCGACCAGAAGCTTGAGTACTGCAAAAAAAGCCCCGCGCCGGAGCATGGCTAAGGGCAAGAGATCAATCGCTCAGGCGCGGCGGCGCGCACTCACCGGCGGCACCCGGCTGGCCCAGGGCTGGGCGCGCTCCAGTTGCGCGGCCAGCGCCAGCAGTGTGCTCTCCCCACCAAAGCGAGCGACGAAGTGAGCGCCGATGGGCAGGCCGTCGGTGCTCCAGTACAGCGGCACGGACATCGCTGGTTGGCCGCTGGCGTTGAACGGCGCGGTGAACGGCGAGTAGCTGTGGTAGCTCTCCAACAGTTCATCGAGGCTCAGGCTGTCGTCGCGCAGATCGAGCTCGCCGATTGGTACCGGTGGGCGTGCGAGGGTCGGGGTGAGGATCAGGTCGTAATCTTGCAGGAACAGCGCCAGGCGTCGGCCGAGGGCGTGGATCCACTCTACCGCCGCCGCGTATTGGGCGCCGCTGACGTTACCCTTGTGGCGCAGGATGATGCGCGTGCGTGGCTCGATTTCCTCGTCGCGCACCGGGACGCCGCGTATCTGCCCAAGCATGTCCAGGTAGTGACGGGTACTGGCGCCGCTCGGATGTGTCTATAAAACTAGGTGCTATTCATCTGGACGCTGAGTGGGAAGACGCCCAGATAGCACTCTCAATTCAAGATCTGGCTATCAAGGTTCGCCACGATGGGAGAGATGATTTCCTTTGGGAAGTCGGAAGCGGCGCGAACTGGCTGGCGTATCACATTGCAATGCTTCTGGCTCTACAGCTCTATTTCCTGAAGTCCGAGAGTCATGCGGTACCGCACCTTCTGATTTTTGACCAACCTAGCCAGGTTTACTTTCCAATCAAGCGCGCGACGAGACAAACCGCTGAGGATGAAGCCGATGGGAAAAAAGAGCCTAGCCTGGACGACGAAAATCGCGACGCTGTTCGGAAGGTCTTCAACGTTCTTGCAAGGGCAGTCAACGGGTCGAAGGGCTGCCTGCAAATCATTGTCCTCGACCATGCTGGTAGTGAGGTCTGGGATGGGATTGATGGTGTGGTCTTGTCGGAAGAGTGGCGCAATGGCGAGAAACTCGTACCGCCAAGGTTCGAAGCTTGATAGCGCCAGGAGCCGCCTAGCTGCGCACAGGCTAGGCGAACAGTATTCAACGATGCATCGAACTTCGTGAAGGCATTCTGAGAGTGGGCAGACACCACGCCCAAACGGTACCTGCAACACACCGAAGATCAGACGGCCTAGTACCTACTCCTGCTGCGAAGTCCGTTTCCAGACGTGGTTTCTGAGTGCCCGCTTTTGGCTGTGGATTCAACCGGTCGTGGACTACCGCTATCGGCCAGCTCCGACGAACCAGAATGAACCCCTTGTGGGGCAGGTCGGCATACAGGTCGCTGGTTTGAATCAATATACTGCGCGGAAAAAGTATCAACAGCTCTACCGAAAGTGGCCTGCAACACTACAAGCAGAACATACAGTTCGGACTTGAGATTTGAATTGATGAATCAAACTCGTCGGCCCTCTCGACTTAAAATGAAAAGACCTAGCGCGATGATGCATGCCGTTACCTGAATACCGCCCAGCGTTGTGACTTCGGGGAACGTCAGTGCCGTTCCTAGCCACGTTGTGATTGCTGCCGCACCCATGGTGAGAAAACCGAGCATTGCCGAGGCCAGTCCAGCCTCTGAGCCATAAGGCCCCATGGTTATTGCTGTCCCCAACGGATTGGCCAAGCCCATCCCCAGAAGGAAAACTACCATTGACAGGGTGTACCACCCCAAGCCTGGAGCTACTGGCCCCAACAGCAACACGCTGCCGCCAAGTAACGCGATACCGAGGCCTGCCAATGTGATGCTCCTAGGCCCAAAGCGATGAGCAAGCTTAGGCGCTGCTATGCCGGCCATGAACACAACGAACACCGTTGCCGCGAAGTACAGTCCAGCCTGGAGCGCAGACAAGCCTATCCCACTCATCAAAATGGCAGGCGCAGCACCGAACGACGCAAACAAACCACTCATCAGCAGGCTCATCGACAGCCCGGGCAAGATGAATCGACGATCCCGCAGCAGCTTGCCATAGGCCCGCAGTACTTCGGCAACCGAGCGCGAGACTCGGCGGGAGGCCGGGTGGGTTTCACCTAGCCCCTGGACATAAAAAACGGCAACAGCGATGGCGGCCATTGCTACCAGTGCGAATATCGCTCGCCAGCCCAACGTCATCGCCAAAACACTGCCAAGCAATGGCGAGAAACCGGGTGCAGCGGCGGTGGCAACCATAATCAGCGACAAGGCACGTCCTAACGCTTCGCCTTCAAATAAATCTCGCGCAATAGCGCGAGCTAGGACGGCCGGTGCGCAGATGCCTAAGGCCTGTATGACTCGCCCGGTAATCAGCATTTCGAATGAGTGGGCGAGACCACTCACGAATGTGCCCACCACAAATATCGACAGCCCCCCCAGCACAAGCTTCTTTCGCCCGTAGCTATCTGCCAGAGGCCCAACTACCAATTGAGCGAGTGCGAAGGTAATGAAAAAACTGGAAAAAGTCAGACCCAGCTCGCGAGAAGTCACACCGAGCTGGGCTGCAATGGCCGGAAACGCCGGAAGAATAATGTTAGTGGACAGGATACTGATGGCCGACAGGCAAGCCAGCAGTGCTATGACCTTACCCGTCAATGGCGACGTTTCGGCGTGGCCGCTACCCGATGACACACCAGTGACCACAACAACTGTCCGATTTGACATAGCGGTTTCTCTCGATATGGCTGTAGTGAAGTGGGCGAAATAGTTTCGCCGCACTATCCAGTTATGCAGGCTGCGCCTCTTGGGCGCGGTGGTTATCGGGCTTGATCTTGAACCAGATGGAGTACATGGCTGGCAGGAACACCAGCGTCAGTACAGTGCCGGCCAAGGTGCCGCCGATTAGCGTGTAAGCGAGCGTTCCCCAGAACACCGAATGAGTCAGCGGGATAAACGCCAGGATGGCTGCCAATGCAGTGAGAACCACCGGTCTGGCACGCTGAACGGTGGCTTCGACCACCGCCCGAAACGGCTCCAATCCTGCTTGTTCGTTATGGTGTATTTGCCCAATCAAGATCAGCGTATTGCGCATCAAGATGCCCGACAGCGCGATCAGACCGACCAATGCGTTGATGCCAAATGGCTGCTGGAAAAGAATCAGCGTGGGCACCACGCCGATCAACCCAAGTGGGCTGGTGAGAAACACCATGACCATCGCCGAGATCGAGCGCACCTGCAAAATCAGGATGACCAGGGTGAGCGCCAGCATGATCGGAAACAACGGCAACATCGCCACCATCGCCTTGCCGGACTCTTCGATGGAGCCGGCCTCCTGGATGCGATAGCCGCTCGGCAATTTTTCCATGAGGGGCTGCAACTTCTGGGTGATTGCCGCTGATACGTCTGGCGGTTGCAGTCCCTCGGCGATGTCTCCACGTACGGTAATGGTCGGCACCCGGTCGCGCCGGCGCATGATCGGCTCTTCCATGCGCACGTCGACCTCGCCAACCTGCGACAGCGAAATGCGCTGACCGTTGGCGCCTGCCAAGGTGAAGTCCATGACCTTGGCAGGATCGAAGCGTGTGGCTCCGGCTGAACGCGCAATCACCTGAACGGTGCGGATGTCCTCGCGTACGGCGGTAATGGGCACACCGCTCAAGAGAAACTGCAACTGCTGCGCAACGGCACTAGAACTCAGGCCCACGGCCTGGAGCCGGTCCTGCTGCAAGGTGAAGTGCAGTGTGGGTGTGCGCGAGCCCCAGTCGGTGTTCACCGTGCGCATCATCGGGCTGGCCTCCATCACCTTCTGCACCTGGTCAGCTATACCACGCAGCGTGTCCTGGTCTGGGCCAGCCACTCGATAGGCGACCGGGAATGGCGAGTACGGGCCGAACACCAGCTGGGTGACTCGCACACGTGCCTCACCGGCCAGACCCTCGGCAATTGCCTGGCGTAGCCGGTGTTTCAGCGTTTCGCGTTCAGCTTCGTTGCCAGTGCGGATCACAATTTTGGCGAAAGATGGGTCCGGCAGTTCCGGGCTCATTGCCATGTAAAAACGCGGGGCGCCCTGACCGATATAAGCCGTGACAATCTTGGCTTCGTCTTGCTTAGCCAGCCAGGCTTCCACTTTTTCCGCCGCGGCGCTGGTTTGGGCAATTGAGGTGCCATAGGGCATCTGCACTTCGACCAACACTTCGGGGCGATCGGAGATGGGGAAAAACTGTTTTTTGACGAATCCCATGCCAACGATGGCTGCCACAAACAGTCCAATTACAGCCCCTGCCACCAGCCACTTGTTAGCGATGATGCGCGTCAGCACATGACGGAAACGGTTGTAGCGCTGTGTGTCGTACAGCGTGTCGTGGCCGCCCTCCACGGGTTTGACGTTGGGCAGCAACTTGACGCCGAAATACGGCGTAAACACCACAGCCACCAACCATGAGGCAATCAAAGCAGTGCCGACAATCCAGAACATATTGCTGGTGTATTCACCGGCTGTGGAACGGGCAAAGCCGTTGGGCATAAAGCCGACCGCGGTCACTAAAGTGCCCGACAACATCGGTGCGGCAGTATGGCTCCAGGCATAAGCCGACGCGGCGATGCGGCTGTAGCCTTCCTCCATTTTCACCACCATCATCTCGATGGCGATGATCGCGTCATCCACCAGTAAGCCCAGCGCCAAGATCAGCGAGCCCAAGGTGATGCGGTCGAAGTTTTTACCGCTCGCGGCCATCACCACAAACACGATTGCCAGTGTCAGTGGCACCGCCGCCGCGACTACCACACCCACGCGCCAGCCCATGCTGAGAAAACTCACCAGCATGACCACCAGCAGCGCGACGAAGAACTTGACCATGAACTCGTCCACCGCCGAGCTGATGTTGACCGCCTGATCGGTGACCTTGGTCAAGTTCATGCCTAGCGGCAGCTCGCTATTGATTGCCCCGACCTCGCCGTCCAGCGCCTTACCCAGGTCCAGACCGTTCCAGCCGTCACGCATAACGATGCCGAGCAGTAGCGTGGGTTCGCCGCCATTGCGGATCAAAAAGGTCGCCGGGTCTTCATAGCCACGGGTGACCGTGGCGACATCCGACAGCTTCAACGTGCGGCCTTGCGCCACGATAGGCGTATCGCGGATTTTCTCGAGTTGATCGAACGCGCCGTCCAGTCGCAGGAACACCTGCGAGCCTTTGGTTTCCACCGAGCCCGCCGGGGTCAGCGCGTTTTGTCCGTTGAGTGCGGCGAACACCTCTTGTGGGCCAATGCCCAGGGTGGCCAAGCGCTCATGGGAAAACTCGACATAGATGCGCTCAGGTTGCTCACCAATGATGTTGACCTTCTTCACACCCGGCACATGCAGCAAGCGTTGCCGCAGGGTTTCCGCATCACGCACCAGGACACGCTGCGGCTCACCTTTGGCCTTGAGCGCGAACAGGGCGAAGGTGACATCCGAATACTCGTCGTTGACCATTGGCCCGATCACGCCGGCCGGCAGTTCCTTGGCTTCATCAGCGACTTTTTTACGCGCCTGATAGAACTCCTCCGGCACTTGCGAAGGCGGCGTAGTGTCGAGCAGAGATAAGGTGGTGAAGGCCAGGCCAGGGCGGGTATAGGTTTCGCTGCGGTCGTACCAGCGCAGCTCCTGCAGACGTTTCTCGATTTTCTCCGCGACCTGATCCTGCATCTCCTGCGGCGTCGCGCCAGGCCAGGCAGTAACGATGGTCATGACCTTGACGGTAAAGGCGGGGTCTTCCGCACGCCCCAGCTTGAAGAAGGCGATGAGCCCAGCCAGTGAAATCAGCAGGACCATAAACAGGGTGACCGAGTGCTCGCGAACCGCGAGGGCTGACAGGTTGAAACGACCCTCGCTCATGGACGGGCTCCCGCAACCGCGGCGATATCACCTGGAGCGGGCACGCGCACCTGCTGACCTTCACGCAGCAGGTGCGCACCCAGCGCGACGATGCGCTCGCCGGTCTTCAGCGGGCTACTCACGCTCGCGCCGGCATCATCTAGATGCTCCACCACCACCGCTTGCCAATGAACTTGCGCAGGCTCGCCGCTCACCACCCAAACGCCTGGGCCGTTGCCAGCGTCGTACAGCGCACCGATGGGCACGTACAGGCTGCCTGCTGGCACCCGCGAAAGCGTGTCTGCAATCTGCAAGGTGATGGTGCTGCCCAGCGGTGCGTTTGCCAGCTCGCCTTCCAGCACATAGCGCGCTTCGAACGTCCTGGTTTGCCGATCGGCCACATCGGAGAGCTGCCTAAGCTGGGTGGCAACGCCAACGCCAGGTGAACCAAAAAGCGTGGCCTGGGCCGCAGACCCGAGCACCGGACGCAGGGTTTCCGGCAATTGAATAACTGCTTCACGCGGCCCGGCGTGCGCCACCCGCACCACCACTTGGCCTGCGCTAACGACTTGGCCTGGCTCGACCAGGGTGTCCATGACAACGCCATCGGCGTCAGCCAGCAATTCGGTGTAAGTCGTGGCATTGACCGCTACTTCCGCCTGCGCCCGGGCCGCGCTGAGCTGGGCCTTGGCCGCATCGGCAGCTGCCTTGTACTGGTCGTAGGCCGAGGCCGATATCGCCCCGGTTCCGCGCAACCTACGGTAACGGGCTTCATCGTCACCCGCTTGCTGCGCCCGTGCTCGCGCAGCGGTCACGGCCTCGCGCTGAGCATTGGCAGCCAGCTTTAGATCGACAGGGTCAAGGCGCATAAGGGCCTGACCACGTTTGACGGTTTGCCCGGTGTCTACCAGTCGCTCAAGCACCTTGCCGGCGACACGAAAGCCCAGGTCACTTTCGACACGGGCCGCCACCGTTCCGGTGAAAGCACGGGGCGCCGTGGTCGCCGCTTTCACAGTAGCGACACGTACCAACGGCGCAGCGCTACGTGGATCGGCTGGCGTTGGTTCGCCGCACGCGACGAGCACAAAGGGCATTACGCAGAAAACGGCAGGTAAAACGAGGCGACGCCAGAGCATGAGAGTCTCATCACGAAAGGATCAGGACTCACACTCTGAATCGAGTGACCAATTTAGTCAATAGTCACAAATGCGGTTTTGTTAAGGCGAGAGGCTACGCAATACCAACCCAGAGAGGTGCGTCGGCGCCTCATCGATATAGTCGAAGCCGTGCTGCAACAGCAGCGGATTAAGGAACGGGCGGAGAACCAGATAGATCGCCATCACGGTTTCATCGAGCGGCGTTTTGCGCTCAAAGTCACCGTTCTGTCGCCCTGCTTGTAGGATGGTTTTGATCAACTCACGGATACGTTCTTCATACGCCAGCGTTGCCTGCCAGCGCTCGGTGGACGCTGAAGATGCGATTTCGTAAAGCTTGCGGTCATCGGAAAACAAACGAAGGCTGGCCACGGCAATGACCTTGAACAGGCGCCTCAGCTGCTCTGGCGGCTGGTCCACCTCGGCAACGGCAGCCCTAACTTCAGCCTCGATTTGGCTTAGACAATTGGCGCAGATTATTTCGCCGATGGCCTGCTTGGATTCGAAGAATTTGTAGATATAGGCCTTGGAAAAACCGATGGCTTTGGCCAAGTCCGATACGGTGGTCTTCTCGTAGCCATACAGGCTGAAATGCTCTTTAGCGGCGACGACGATCTGATCGCGCACGTCATGGTCTGCGGGGCCGCGTACGGGAACAGCTGGGGTTAGTGTTTTGTTCATGAGCGGCAGCTTACTGCCAGTTGGAAATCGGCACAACAAGTGACCCACAAAGACAATAGTCACTATAACGTGAAGGCAAAGAGTCGGGTGTGATGCCTTCTGGCTCTTGCACTTGAATTCGATCGAGCTGATTGAACAATGTGCAAGCGAGCTGCATTGCATCGGCGCAACCAGTTCGATGGTCAGTGAAACGGTGTGCGCTCACCGCCTTGAGACTTTCCGATACTCGCTCGGCGACTGTCCGAACCAGCGCCGGAACGCACGCGCGAAAGCTGTAGGATCACCGTAGCCAAGCTGAAACGCCATCTCTTCCTGTTTCATCTCAGTGTTTTCCAACAGTTGCCCCGCGAGTTGTTTACGCTCCGCGTCGACGAGATTGCGGAAGCTGGTGCCTTCCTCCGTTAGCCTACGATGCAGGCTGCGCGGTGCCATCGCTAGCTGACTCGCAACCTCTTCGAAGGGGGCCGCCAGTCCCGTCGCCCCAAGGAGAAGCTGTCGGACCTGGCCGGTGATGCCGCCGACCTGCCGTCTCTCCAGTTGCGCGCGGCACTGCTCTTCCAGTAGCCGGACCAGATGTACGTCGTACATCGGCAGAGGCAACTCCGCATCCTGCCGACGCAGCACGATGGCGTTGCGCGAACATTCGTAGTGTGGCGCGATTCCGCTGAGTGCTTCGATCCGGTCCGCGTGCGCCGGCGGCTTGCCCTGGAATTCGAGCCGCAGCACGTGCAGTCCCGACAGCGCAAGCTCGTCGAACAGACGGATGCTTGTCGCCATATCTCGCTCCAGTAGGAACTGTCGCAGGTGATGCGGGATCGCCGAGGCGTCGAGGCTAGTGCCGTATTCGTGCTGATCGCAGAATATCGCCAATCGGCAGTACGCCGTGCTCAGCGGCAGATAGCGCAGCGCGTACTGAATGGCCTCGCGCAAGTTACGACTGGTTCGCAGCGCAAACCCCCAGATGCCGAAGGTCGCCACGTTGTAGCGCAGGCCAAGCTCGAAGCCCAGTGCGGGAACATCCGGCAAGGCGAGCATCAGGTTTTCAATCAGGCGCATCTCCTGCTCGCGTGCGATCAGGGCATCCGCATCCCGCAGCTGCGCTTCGAGGATGCCGGTACCTAGCAGGCAGGTCTGCACATCGACGCCGTAGCGCGCAGCGAAGTTCACCATCACCTGACTGATGGCGACGGGGTGCTGGAAGCTCGCGTGCTTTGCTATGCCCATGCCGAAATCTTCTGAAACAACGGTGCGATACGACCTGGCCAGAAATGCATGGCAAAAGGCCTCCCATATCCTTCTAAGGGTACACGACTACCCGCTAAGGTTGCGCAACCGACCAACAAACAACAAGAACGTCCCGGGAGGACGACCATGCATCCGGACCTCAACGAGCTGAATAAACAGGCCATCGCCACGGCACGCGAATACACCAGTGAGCTAGCCTGGCCGACAATGGCACTGGTGCTACTGGTGTGGGCATCGCTTATCGTGGACTTTTACCTGTTCGCGATAGGCCAGTTGTCGCTGATACCTGCAATACTGATCTATGCCGTCGTCACCTACATGTCCTATACACCCCTGCATGAGGCCGTGCATGGCAACATTCATGGCGATCACGATCGACTGCAGTGGCTCAATGATCTCTGCGGGTACCTAGTGGCACCTTTGATCATGGTGCCGTTCTCTACTCACAAGGTTGAACATTTCACGCACCATCGCTACACCAACCAGCCAGACAAGGATCCGGACTACGTCCTTATCGGCATGCGCGGTGGTTTTTTCGCCTTCTTGGTTTGCGGATTTCGTTTTCTGTGGATCCAGAACACCTTCCTGTTCCGCGACTATTGGCCGACCGCTCCGCTGCGGGCAAAGGCAGCCTACATTGCGGAAGTGCTGTTCGCGATCGGCTGGCGGGTCGCGTTCATTACGCTGATTGCGCGAGAACATACCTGGGCGCTGCTGGTATTCGGCTACTTGGCCGGTGCATTCTTCGTCGCGTACTGGTTCGCATATCGTCCTCACCTGCCGTACAAGGACTCCACTCGTTACCGGAACACCAACAGCATGATCATGCCTACGTGGATGAAACCGTTGGAGTGGTTCTGGCTCGGCCAGAACCTGCACTCCGTGCACCACCTGTTCCCGCGGGTGCCGTTCTATCGCTACCACGCATTGCATCGCCGGATCGAGCCGGCCATGCGTGCCCACGGTACGCCCATGATCGGTATTTTCAGCCGACGCAACGTCGAAAGCGAAGACGCCCAATTGCGCACCACGGAGTCGTCCTGATGTTTCGCCAATACCTCTGTGAAATCTGCGGCCACATCTATGACGAAGCGCTGGGCGCGCCACAAGAGGGTATTGCGCCTGGGACCCGCTGGGAGGACGTGCCGGACAGTTGGGTATGCCCGGATTGTGGCGTCACCAAAAGCGATTTCGTCCTTCTGTGAGTCCTGAGTTCCCATCAGTGAAGGGCATCCAAGTGCATTCCAACAATGGGTACGGAGCAAATCTGAGATGAAGCCACTGATAATTGTTGGTACAGGGCTAGCGGGCTATACCCTGGCGCGCGAGTACCGCAAACGTGAACCGAATGCGCCTTTGGTATTGCTGACCGACGACGATGGCGCGTTCTATTCCAAGCCTCGCCTGTCGAACGCCTTTAAGGACGGCAAGTCAGCCGATCAACTGCTGCAAATGCCGGCCGATGAGATGGCCAAACAGCTCAATGCAACCATTCTCACTGGCGTTTGTGTGTCCATGATCGATCCGCAGGCGAACACCCTGTTGGTCGATGGCCAGACGCTTGCCTGGAGCAAACTGGTCCTGGCCTGCGGAGCAAATCCGGTTCGCCTGCCTCTTGCTGGCGATGCTGTCGATCAAGTGCTCTCGGTCAACAACAGACTCGATTATGCCTCGTTCAGAGAAGCTCTGATCGGCAAGCGAAGCGTTGTGTTGCTGGGCGCCGGACTGATCGGCTGTGAGTTTGCCAACGATTTGGCGGGACATGGTTTTGCGGTGACGGTGGTCGACTGTGCGCCCCACCCTCTGGGGCGCCTGCTCCCGGTTGAGGGTGGGGCCGCCTTGCAGAAACAACTTGAACAAGCGGGGGTGCGCTTTCGTTTCGGCAGCAGCATCGCTCGCGTCGACCGAAGCGCAGCTTCATTGAAACTCACACTCGATGACGCCAGCGTCCTGGACGCTGACATGGTGTTGTCTGCTGTCGGGCTGATGCCGAGGGCTGAACTCGCCACCGCTGCTGGCCTTGCAGTGCAGCGCGGCATCGTCACCGATCAAATGCTGCAAACCTCACACCCGGACATTTATGCCCTCGGTGACGTTGTGCAAATTGACGGTTGGGTGCTGCCGTTTGTGTTGCCGCTGATGGCTCAGGCTCGCGCTCTCGCGGCCACGCTCAGCGGCCAGCCCACGCCTGTGCACTATCCGGCGTTTCCAGTGACCGTCAAAACACCCGCCTGCCCCACCGTTATCTGTCCACCAGCCTCAGGTATCGATGGCCAATGGCTGAACAAAACGCTGCCCGATGGCTGGCGTGGTGAATATCGGTCAACGGGGGGTGAGCTTCATGGCTTTGCACTTATGGGAGAAACCGCCATAAGAGATCGCCTTTTGCTTGCCAAACAGATCAAGGACTGGTTGCCAGCCCTGCCCCACCTTTCAATAACTGAATGTTTACCGGCGTGAGTTGAATCAACGCGAACGGGTGACGACCTGTTTTTTCTGAACGACATACTGAGGTGTGAGTCGCCCCTAAACTTGTAGATATTCAATGACTGTTTCTGGCCGGTTTCAGCCGAATTCCACAGGCCCTTTGGGTCGGTAACGGGCAGAAAACGGCCAGAAGCGGACATTAACGCAGCCGGATTGGTAGTCTCTCGTTCCGACTTTGAACATATAGGCCCACGCCGATGATCCAGCTCTCGCAGGTACAGACCATCATCGCTGCCGATCCGGTACGTTGGCGGATACTCCGTCTGGTGCAAGAGCTAGAGCTTCCCGATTGCTGGATTGCTGCGGGCTTCGTGCGCAGCGCGATATGGGATCACCTGCATCAGCGAAACGCTTCACCGCTACCGCCGGATGTCGATGTCATTTGGTTCGATAACGAGCGTGCTACGGCAAAAGTAGATGCTGAGATTGAAGCAACTCTGCGGGGCATGGACAGTACTCTCAACTGGTCTGTAAAAAACCAGGCGCGCATGCACCTCCGCAACGCTGACCTACCTTATACCTCGGCGGTCGATGCCATGACCCACTGGCCGGAAACGGCCACCGCCGTAGCTGTACGGCTTGGAATAGAGGGTATGATCGAGGTCGCGGCACCACTCGGCCTAGACGATCTCTTTAACCTTGTCGTCCGACCTACGGCGAAGTTCCAGGCAGATAAGCGACAGATCTATCTGAACCGCCTTCGCTCAAAGAACTGGCTCGCAACCTGGCCGAACCTGAAGATTATCCCGATAGGCTGAAGCGCTTCGGCTACGACGTTTCATTCCCGCTTTCGCCCCAGCGCGTTCAGTCGGACTGTGGCCAAGAATCCTGAATTTCATACCATGGCGCCTTGGATCTCACCTGAATGTGCCTCTGCTTCTCCGTCGCGAATGGAGTGTCCAGCGTACCGAGCGCTATCGAGATCCAGTCGGCGTATTCACCTTGGTTTTTAGACCAAAACAGCGACGACCCACAGTGGGCGCAGAACTGGCGAAGCACTGCTGCCGAGGAAGAGTAGGACTTGACGTCATCCGCGCCCTGAACCAGGTGTAGGTCACTACGCAATACACTGCCATAGCTGGCGAATGCGGCTCCATGACCTTTACGGCATTGGCTGCAATGGCAGTGGCTCAGCGCTTTGGGGCGAGATCGGATTTCATATTTGACGGCACCGCAAAGGCAGCTGCCCTGAAAGTATTCAATCATTTTGGAAGATCATCCTGGAAACATGGGGTCAATTTAAATCGCAGACTGACTGCGCTGTCTAACGACAGCGTTCGGATCAAGTCAGTCCTTGGGAGTCTTCGGATTTGTGGGTTGACTGTGAACCTTTGGCGTTCAATCAACGATCCAAAACCACCGCCAATGCGACTCCATCTCAGGGGCTTGATGTCGATTCCGCCATAACCTCATCAATGAAAGGGGCCTTACGAGCGAGGTATTCGCCGATGCCGCCGGTATTGCTTGTTTCCAGTTCAAGTTTCAACTCTTGATAACGCTGGCGGATTGCTGGGTCTCTCCTAAGCCGCTCACGAAAGCGCAGCATTCTTCCGATCTGACTGTGGCCGGTGATGCAGATGTGGATCTTATGTGTTCGCACGCCATCAACATCTCGACGATAAAAATGGTGTCCTTCCGACAGATCGCTTCCGCGTACGTAACCGAGTCCACCCATGACATTTTGGCGAGAGGGTTCGTTTAGGTGCTCTGAAACCTCGACTAATATGTCGATCTCTGGTTTGGCTGCGAGTCCTGGAACGGCAGTGCTTCCGACATGGTGGATGCCGATAAGCTCAGCGCCAAATGCTATGGCGATCTGCTGCTTGGCAGCAAGGAAGCGTGCCGGCCAACTACTGTCATAGGGCAAGATTTTGCTAGTTAGCGCCATGGTGCTTGCTCCATGTACCGTTGGCTTGGCATCGGAGATGCAGATGTTGTGCGTCCGCGCTACAGGTGCTTCGAGGCAACCTTTATGCGAAGTGGAATGTTAGCGCCTCCCACACGCGGCTGCTACGTGCGCAGGGAGGCCGGGCACTTGGCTGAGCTTTGGCTCTTTTAGCAGTCTATTGCCGGACGCAGCCTTTTAAGGCGAGACGCTTCCTAACGGCAGGCAAAGGTCGTGATGATATGATGCCGCCCCGTTTCCTCTCGGATATATAAAGTGCGCGAGCGAAGGTCATCAAGACTACTGATTATTAGTGCCTCTGAAAAAGTGCTTCTTTTCAAGTTCAGCCATAGAAATGGAGCGCTAGCGGGTGAGGAATACTGGGCAACGCCTGGTGGGGGACTCGAAGATGGAGAAACATTTCAATGCGCTGCGATACGTGAGCTGCGCGAAGAAACAGGCATAACTGTCTCCTCAGTAGGCGAGCCTATAGCAGATCGAGAGTTCGCGATGCGTTTGCCTTCCGGTGAAATGGTGATGTCCATCGAACGGTATTTCATAGTGCGAGCGGGCAGTCAAAAAGTATCCCGCTTGGAATGGACACCACACGAAAACGAGGTAATGGCCGATTATCGCTGGTGGTCTATCTGTGCGCTGAAAGCAACGAGGGAAACAGTTTGGCCAGAATCACTTATAGAAATGCTTGAAAAAGCAGGAGTTAGAGAAAAAGCGACTCTTGATCCTGCGAGATAAGGAATAGTCTGTTTCTGGCTGGTTGCGGCCAGAGGCGAGCGGCAGCTATGGGTCGGTTGCTGCCCTTCAGTGCCTGGCTGACGCACTCCCCCTGAGTGGCACCCGCTGACACTGATCAACTGCAAACAGCTGGTCAGCGTGAATGCAAATGACTGGTCAGTTGGTGTGCAAACGGGTGGTCAAGTTAGTGCAATTACGCAAGCTGGTACTGGGGTAACCCAAGACCTGTGAGAGGCACCTAGAATCGCCCCAACCTGTACTATCAATAGCCGAACCGGAAGCCCGGCAATCAGATAGAGGCAGGCTGACAAAACCGGGTACGCAAATTCACGCAATTCAGCCATCCCCTGCCAGAGCAAGGACCACAGGGGAGACTTGCCATATAACGTCTACCCCATCCAACTCAAGGGCGAATCCCAAGAAGATGCACAGGCCCGCCGCCATGGCTGGCGATTTACCCTGGCGGAGCTGAGGCGCTTGTTGCACGACATAGACTCGTAGCTGGGTGGGGATTACCGCTGTAAGCCAGAAGCACTTAGCACACCCAATAGATTCCCGAGAAAGGAATGAGCAGCTTCTGACCGCAGATCTGAACAATCAGGAGTAGCTGCGCCAGCCAATCTCAATTCACTACCAATTCACTACCAAAAACACCAAACCCCAGAAACAACAAAGCCCGGTCGTTGCCGAACCGGGCTAAGTCATTGAAAAATATGGTCGGGACGGAGTGATTCGAACACTCGACCCCTAGCACCCCATGCGCTTATTTCATGGATTCCCATAGACTCTCACGGACGCCAATGGAACACCTACATCCTAGTAAATACGAGGCTTTCAGGCTATTTTAGCCTCCAACACGATCCACCAGCGTCTACCGACAGCCAAGCGATTCGGTGGGGCAAAAGTGGGGGCAAAATTCTGATGACCCAGACGATGCAAGGGGTAGGAAGTGGCGAAGCTAACCGCAAAGCAACTGGAAGCGCTCACCTCTGCCGATGACGGCAAAACACTGCGTGAGGATGGTGGAATTGTTGCCAAAGTCCGAGCGGGTGTTCGTGGTGTCACGGTGCAATTTCGCTATGAGTTCAAGTTGGACGGGATCAAGCGCGACCAACGACTAGGCACCTGGCCCAAGAAATCGCTGGCCCAGATACGTGCCGAACGTGACGAAGTGAAGGCAACCGCATCCAAAGGCATCGATCCAACCGCAGCTCGAAAAGCCGCCAAGATCGAGGCTCAAGCCGCCATCGCCGCCACCATTGCCGAAGCCGAACGCCAGGCGGTAGAAAACAAGACAGTGTCCGACCTATTCGAAGAGTGGCTGCAAGACGGCGTATCGCGCCAAGATGGCAATGCCGAACTGCGCCGCAGCTTCACCAAGGACGTCCTGCCTCACATCGGCAAGAAGCCTCTGCGCAACCTGACCGAGAAAGACCTGTTGGCGGTCCTTCGCTCTGTCAAATCCCGTGGACTGAACCGCGCTATGGTCATCCGCAGCAAAGACATCGGCCAGATGCTGCGCTGGGCTGAAAAGCGCAAGCCATGGCGCACCCTGATGGCCGACGGAAACCCAGCCGACCTGGTAGACGTGAAGAAACTGCTCGACCACGACTACCAAGAACAGCGCGACCGCCTGCTCTCCCCTGACGAAATCCGCGAATTGCGCGACATATTCGCCCGCTTGGAGAGCGACTATGACGCCCTGCCCGCCGGCCAGAAATACTCCGGCATCCGTCCGGTCAACCCGCGCGTACAGTGCGCCGTGTGGATCTGCCTGAGCACCCTCTGTCGCATCGGCGAACTGCTCAAAGCCGAGTGGCGCCATGTGGACCTGGACAAAGGCACCTGGTTTATCCCGGCTGAAGCGACCAAGGGGCATAAGGGCAAGCGCCAGGACCACCACGTTTTCCTCTCACCGTTCGCGCTGGCGCAATTCAAACGGCTGCACGCAGAAACCGGGCACACAGCCTTCTGTTTCCCTGGCAAGGACGAGCGCAGCCACGTCGACACCAAGACCGTGAGCAAACTTATAGGCGATCGACAGTGCTGCTTCAAAAATCGCAGCAAGCCCCTAACTGGCCGCCATCATGACGACTCGCTTGTACTGGGCAAAGGCGCAAAGGGAGAGTGGACACCGCACGATCTACGTCGCACTGGCGCGACGATGATGCAGGAGCTGGGTGTCACCCTGGAGATCATCGACCGCTGCCAGAACCACCTACTGGGCGGTTCCAAGGTGCGCCGGCACTATCTGCACCACGACTATGCAAAAGAGAAAACCGAAGCCTGGAGGCTATTGGGTGAGCGCGTCGAGGCGATCCTGAATTCCAGTAACGTCGTGCCACTGCTTCTAGAGGTCAGAAGGTGACGGACAACCGTCTCAAGCAGATAAATGGAAAATCCACTTGGTGCTATCCGAATACGGACGACTCAGGCCCTGTTTGCTCCAAGACCGTTACTAAACAGCTCGGCGATCGCCAGCAGGAACCTGGCAAAGGGATCATGAGCAACAGAAGCGCCAAAGCGCAGGCCCTGCTGCTCCTGGGCGGTAAATGGACGCCATACGACCTACGCAGGACTGGCGCCACAATGATGACGGCACTAGGAGTACTACCCGAAATTGCCGAGCGATACCTTAACCACACCGAAGAAAATAAGGTTAAGTGCATTTACCAAAGACACAGCTATTCCCGAGAGACGGCTGAATCTTGGCATGTTCTTGGACAACATTTAGCGTCTCTGACCGTTGTCGATAGGACAGAAAACACACTGTAGTACTAATCGAAAATGTGCAGATTAGAGTCGTGTTAGAACCACTGCATCTATGGCAGGCATAGATCAGCTTGTTCAGGAAAACCTCGACTGGGTCGAATCGATGGAAAACAGTGCCTTGCAGCAAAGAGGCTCGAGTCAGTAGGATTGAGTTAAAAGAGCGTAATAACCCCTACTCCAATACCGCTGGTGGATCGCCAGCGGCGAAGCCGCACCTAAGATGGGCCAGACCAGCCCAGACTACGATGCAGCCAACCGAAACTTGACCCGTCAAAACGCGGGATAGCGATCAGCAAGGAGGTGACTAGGCGATGGTATGCCCGCAGAAGGATATAAAAATAAGGGGACCCTACACAGATAGGGTCCCCTTTCAAATTTAGCCAAAGTCAAAACGCCCTTTACCAGCCAAACGCAGATACTCAGAATCAACTATCCCGATTCGCATCCAAACATTGGCAAGACTTGCCATTTCACTCGCCGCTCGGCTGTAACGAATTTCGCCAAGCCATGTAAATTCCTTAGACAGTTCTCCTGCAGAGTTAAAAACAAAGTTAACTCCATCACCCTCGAAGGCTTTTTTAATGCCTCTCACACGCTGCGTTTCCTGGTCAGCTGAAAATAAGAAAGTAAGAACACTAGGATATTTTTTATCAAAATACAGACCAACTGAACGACCGTCGTCCTCCTTCACCACCAAGTTGTATGGCTTGGTACACTCCCTACCCTCCAGAAAAACAAAAGGCCTGGGCTCTTCTATTCGCAAAGCATCACAAGCCGGTGTAAAGCACATCAAATATCGAGTATTTTCCCCATCCAAGAATCTGAGCACCGTTCCAGTTGTTAAAGATGGTCTCCAACTTGGATTAAGTAGAGATGTCGAGGAACCAAAAGCCTCCCTACGAAACGCAACCAAACGAGAGAACTCATTTTCAGCAATACGTGCATGAGCCTGCCCTCCTGCCAAAACTTCAGAGACCTTATTCCTTGAAAACTCAGAAAACTCTATTTTTCTTCCCGCACCATCCGTAAATTCTCTATCCCCGACACCTGAACATAAGAGCTCATTAACAAACGCTTTATTAATATCTATATTCTGATTCGCTCCATTCACTTTACCTTTATATTGAGTCGGAGAAAATTCTGTTTCCTTCACATCAAGCCATTTAGATATCGACTCTCGCTCCAGATAATCATCAGCAACACTGTCAAGGCCAAGAGCGTTGTCACACTCTGCAACAAGGAGCTCTCGCATTAACTCTGCAACATCCCCCGGAGGATTCGTAATCAACCTATTAGCAATATAAGCGGAATCAAGGGAGCTACTAAATCGGGTTAGCATATGATGAGTGTTTTTTCTGATGGCACCAATTGCGGCCAAAGCAAAGGCGGGAATTAACCCATCCGCAAGATGAGAGAACAAGTCAATAAGCCTGCCAGGCAACACATCAGCTTTAGTTTCGTCTTTGTTCGCAAGAGCAATCAAGCAGTGACTGCTTTTTGAACAAAAAGGAAAGTGCGCAATCCCATCAGCATCCTCAAAAACAACGCCATTGATTGCGAGCTGCTCCTTAGCCTGATCCAAAATGGCTTTATCAAGCGGCTCCCCTGTATAAATACAGATTAATCGCATCCTTCCATTTTCACTTGAATCAGACTCTGCAATTTCCCTCAAGAGCTGAAGCGTCAAAGAAGAGTTTTTTGGGCGCAAATACCAATCAATAACGACGACATCGGCAGACTTAGCAGCACAAACAACTCGATACTTTATTCGGTTAATCTCAGTATCTTTATCTTCAGGCAATACGAATGCGCAAGCAACCCCTTGCTCAGCAAAGGTATCTGATACTTTTCTGATATCCAGAAAATTTAATCCAACATCCACTTTACCTTCAGGCGCGGGAGAAATTAGAGGACCAACAGCATCACCGAGACCCGAATCTTCCGCCGGGAATGCGGTGAGCTCTTGCTCATGCGCCCCTTTCAAATCCACCCACGGTTCATTATCAATGACCACAGCAGTTTTAATAAAACTCCTAACAGCTCGCTGCATGTGGTAGAGCCAGCTTTCTTGTGGAGTTTGAGCTACTACTTGCTGAGAACTACTCATTCTTACTCCCCTTGCTCATCCATGGGCGAAATCCGAAATTGCGGACTCACATCCAGCCCAGCTTTAACCAGTTCGATATCGAACCCTTCGCGCCGCAATGTTTCTCGGCTAATCGCCAGCCCCATGCCCCGGCCACCAGGCTTCTGGGTTTCACCGAAGTCGAATATGCGATTGCGCATCCTCTCCTCTATTCCTGGGCCGCTATTCGATATCAGGAATCCTTTATCATCGGCGTCAAAAATTATTTTCTTTTCATCTTCAGCACGACTGTTAAGCCAGTAAATGGCGTTATCCACAATATTAATGAATGCGCCCAGCAGAGCTGATGACTTACACCTCACGATCAAACCTCGGAAGGCATATGTCGGTTCCAGCTTTATAGACGACGACTCAAGTGGTTCATTGAACACCCTACGCAGAACGTTAAGAATCTCATCGCCCGATACTTCAATAGTGGACCTATGCATTCTTCGGCCAAGGGGATCGAGCACCTTCAAATAGCCATCAAGGTGTTCAATATGCTCACGTAGCTTTATATTTATGGAGGCAAGGGGAGGATTTCTATCTGCCCAAGGTTTCAATTCAGCCATGGCCGCACGAATACCTCGAGCTGCGCTCTCGAACTCATGTTGAAGAATACCGACGGACATTCCCATTTGAGCAAAATCAGAATAGAACTCTATCTGCTCTTCAAGGATCTGGTTTCGGGACTCCAGAGCGGAAAATCGATCATCCATTGTCTCCCGACTCCTCACCCCTTCAGCTAGCTCAATCATCTGCCGCTTGAAAGAATCGAAAAGCTCAGCCTCTCGCTGACGCAGCTCGGCAATCCGCTGTTCGATTTCATGCCTAACATGATCAAGCTCTTCCGGCTTCTCTGCCGAACGCTTAGTGAATTCAGCAACAAGCGCTTCGATATCGGCACGAAGTTTGGAAAACTCTTCTTGAAGTACCTCCCTCAGAGACTTCTGCATCTCGTCAGACGCTTGAGAGGTCTCACGACGCAGACCTATAAGTTCTTTAACTGTAGAGTCGCGCTCACGCTCGATATCCTGTAGCGCCACCGCCCGACGTTCAACATCTCCGATTCGCCCTTCAGTTGCTTGACGCAGCTCATCATCAATCCGCTGACGGAGTGGCTCTAGCACCGAGCCCCGTATCTGAGCAGACATCTGCTCATAAACAGGCCATTGTTTTTTCAAACTCCCGTTAAGTGCTAATCCACGAGGCAACAGAATTATCGTTGTATTAAAGAGCGTCTTGAATTGCTGCCGCACATCCAATTCAAGCAATCGAATTCGTGATGCAAAATCCCCGAGGTCAAGCTCCGTAACAAAGCACTCTAGCTTTTCCTCCAGATGCGCAGAGATTCTCTCCGACTCCGACTCAAAAAAACCACTCTCATATCGCGAGGAAAACTGCTCCAACTCAGCCTCAAGAACACCTCTACGGGCATCAGCCTTTTTCTTCTGCTTCTTTAGCAGTTCGGCCTGGAGGGCATACGTCTCTTTCCCCTCCCAATAGTCATCTCCTTGAGGAGACGTTCTTCGGAAAAACTCAAGAGCCAATTGTTGGAAGAAATTTATCAATATGGCACGAAAGTCACGATAAGCCTGATTCTCTCGAAATCCCTCTCGCCCGGCTTTTTCAGTTAACGCACCATTTTCAGCGTGAGAAATAGATACGTAGCCAAAGCCTCGTCTGTACGAAAAAAACCAGTCTTGGGCTGATTTTGTCCTACGCTTTTCTATCTCAAGGAAATCATAATCAGAATTTCCATAGGGCAATATCCTTATCCCATCCCTATAGATATAAACACCGCCAAGCCTATTGGTTTTTTCAATTATTGATGTCCAATCACTTGAGGACAAACCTGTTTCTTTTTGATCACCCTGAACATATCCATAACGGAAAGAAAACTTCCCACATCGGGTTTGTCGCCCCTTACCATCAGCCCAGTTGCAAACAAATGGCCTTGGCTTTCCGTAAATCGTAACTGTGCCAACAAACTGACCGAATTCATTAAAATCGCCCTCAAAAAGCTGGTCAGTTGTCGTGAAGTCATCCACCGTAAAAAAACTTTTAGGTCCGATACGGCCTTCAATAGCTCCGAGGTGATGATCCCTGAACTCGGTCTTAATCACAGGCTCATCCGTAACCATACTGTTGGAGAAGCCGAGTAGATTCCGCTCCAACTTGGAGGACTCTTTGTCCGCCCCGCCGTCGATGTCATCATCCAACTCAGGTGCCACGGGTAGCACGATGAAATGTGTGCCATAGCCTTCCCCAGACAGGCTCAAGGGATTTTCTCGATCCTTATTCAGGGCCTTGTCCAGATTGTCAGGCCCTATAGCCCGGGCTCGTTCAAGATCATCATTAAGTTGCTTAAAGGCATTCGGATCGATGTCCGGTTCAAGGCTTTTCAAGTTGTTGGCGACCCGATCCACTAAACGGCCGATGTCTTCTCGGGTTGGCAACGTTCCGCCGGGGAACTCTTCAACGGGAATATCGATGGCACTGATATCCAGCCCAGGCTGCTCGAAAAGCCCCCAATGCACCAGCGCGACTACAAGATCCTGTAAGCCATCGGGACGGACGGCCCGAGTCATCAGAATGGTGATGGGGGCTATAACGGCAATGGCCAAACGACCGATACCCTTTTCCCCCATGATGACCCGTTTCGGGAGGTTCTTCGGGCCTCGCCACTCTTCCTTTTTCTCTTTCTCAATTTTTTCGCGGTTGGCATTTACCCGGGACTCAGTACCCAACGTTAGCCAACGATTTTCGACGTCATCCCGGGTCATCCCATAGCCATCATCCCGAAGGACGAGCACACGGTTACGCCGGAAGAAGTCAACTTCAACCCGTTCAGCGTAGGCATCATGTGCGTTTTTGAAGAGTTCGTGGATCGCGGTGGGAATCCCCGCAATTTGTTGCCGGCCGAGCATGTCGACGGCTCTAGCTCGTACCCTGAGCTGTGTCATGAAGACTCCTAGGTCTTTAAGGAGTAGCTGGTTCTTTTTGGTTTTTTAGCAGTTCTAGCACCTGCATTACAGCGACCGCTATGCACTCCGGTGTTTCGTGTGTCCAGAAGCGGAGCACTGTCCATCCCTCATCACGGAGTGCAGCTGTTACCCGCTCATCCCGGGCTTGGTTGCTACTGAGCTTTTCAGCCCACCATTCCCCATTAGCTTTTGGAATCGTACCGTGATCCGGGCAACCATGCCAAAAACAACCGTCGATGAATACAGCGAGCTTGATACCTGGGAAAGCGATGTCGATATTGGCCCGGCCGATGGCAACTGCCCTGGGTTTGTAGTGAACCCTGTAGCGAAGGCCGGAAGAGAAGAGAATTTTGCGAATAGCCAGCTCGGGGCCGGTGTTTTTGCTGCGAACCCGCTTCATCGCCGCAGACACCATCGGGGAGGATGGTGCGGGGCGAGATGAGGCGTTGTTGGTCACACAGCCTCGGACTTACCAGACCTGAGTGCGGCCTTCAGGCTTTGGGCAATGGTACGCATCATCTCTGGCGGTACAGCGTTGCCGATTTGGGTAGCCACCTGGCTGGCGTTACCCCAGAAGATGTACTCATCCGGGAAAGATTGAAGCCGGGCAGCCTCACGCAGCGTAATGGCTCTGTTCTGAACGGGATGAGCGAAGCGGCCCCGGGTTATGTCAGTACAACCGGTGGTGAGGGTCGGCGCGACATCACCCAACTTCATCCGGCCGTAAGTATCCGAGAAGGAGCTCTTCTTTGCATTACGGTGGCAAGCGAGCTGCAGATGCGGAGGCAGTGACTCACGGCCACCACCGTCCACTGGTATGTGCCGCAGACGCTCGATGTTCAGGGGTGAGTGCTTCCGAGCGTAGTGCAGCGCATCTGCACCGGCGTCGGCCCTCCCCACGGGGGGAACAGGAAGGTTTCCGATGGTTTGGCCGACCGTCCGCTTACTCGTACGGGCTATTTTGGTCGCCTCTGCAAGGGAAACGCCTTTGGCAGCCACCAGGATCATGCGTGTGCGGCGCTGGGGAACCCCTAACTCAGCTGCGTCCACACGCATAGGCTCGGCTACGTCGTAACCCGCTACTTCCCTCAGCCAGGTGGTGAAACCACCAAAGATGTCAGTGGACGCCAGCCCAGGAACGTTCTCCAGAAAAACCAGCGAAGGGCTGAAGCGCTCGATGAACTTTTTGGACTCTTCGACCAGGTTGTTACGGGCGTCATCTTTGCTTTTGTGGCGGTTCTGGCTGCTGAATGGTTGACACGGAGCGCAGACCACCAGCAGGTCGAGTTTACCTGGGACGAGGTCAGCGAAGTCGTTGGGATCAGCCAGCCGAATGTCCTTTTGTAAAAGACGCACCTCAGGATGGTTCGCCCGATAGGTACGACAGGCCCCGGCATCAAAATCGACCGCCCCCACGACGTCAAAGCCGGCTTGCTTGAGCCCCAGGGACACTGCCCCCGAACCACAGAACAAATCCAGAGCAATCGGCTTTTTAAAGCGCTTGGCCATGAGGGAATCCCTAACGAGTATGCGTGCCTCCTACACCCAAAATCGTGACGAGTGACGGGGACGGAATATGGCGTGAATACTAGGCACAAGTGGCTGTCGCGTCTAGGTTTTTTGCGGCTTTCAGGCCTTTTCAAACGCCCCTGGGAGAGCGTTTTTCAGGCAATTTTCTACTTCAAAAACTGGTGACTGCATCAGGGCTTTTTTCTGGATAAACGTGGGGTTACGAGGGCTAAGATTGGCCGAAAGGCCCGATTTATGGAGCGCTATGGATCACTGGACAAAGACACAGGTGACTCATAATGCTAGAAGCTGGGGACGCTGTTAAGCATGAAACATACTCATCAGTGTCAACTCAAAAAAATTTCAGCCCTACATAACTGCCATGACATCACCACCAAGGAGGTTCGCCCCATGTCATTGCAGTGCCCTCGCTGTCACTCCCCCAAAGTCGCTTCCTTCCATCACGCCATGAAAGTCGGTGCGGCCATCGGCACCGTGGGCGGTGTTGCGCGTGGCGTCAGCGCTGCCCTCGCTGGTGGTCAGGCTGGCGCAGCTCTCGGCGCTATCGCCGGGCCTGTCGGCATCACCCTCGGAACCGTGTCGGGCGCCATCCTCGGCGGCCTGGCCGGCGGTGTAGGTGGCTGCGCACTCGGCGCTCAACTGGGTGATACGCTCGACCGCCACGTGCTCGCCAACAACCTCTGTCTGCTCTGCGGTCATCGCTTCAACCTGCCGGCCTGATTCCGGCACACCCATCCTTCATTTCAATCGTCCGGTCAGTGCTGCGCCTCGCGCAGCGCTTATGCCGGCCTGTACCCAAAGGAATCTCAACCATGGCTCATCTCGTCGAAACAATGGCTTACGCTGGCGCTACTCCGTGGCATGGTCTTGGCAATCAGCTCACGCAAAAACAACCCATCGAAATCTGGCAACGTGAGGCCGGCATGGACTGGCAGATCCAGGAAAGCCCCGTGCATTTCAAATCGGATGCCGTCGGCCACCTGGGCGCTATCCACTCGTTCCCTGAGCAGAAAGTACTGTTCCGCTCGGATACCAAGGCCCCGCTGTCGGTGGTCTCCAACCGCTACCACACCGTACAGCCGCGTGAGGTGCTGGAGTTCTACCGCGACCTCACCGAGGTCTCCGGCTACGAGCTGGAAACGGCCGGCGTGCTCAAAGGTGGCCGCAAGTTCTGGGCGCTGGCGCGTACCGGTCAAGGTGCTGCCCTGAAGGGCAACGACCAGGTCAACGGCTACCTGCTGCTGGCCACCTCCTGCGATGGCACCCTGGCAACAACCGCAACACCGACCACGGTGCGGGTGGTCTGCAACAACACCCTGACCATCGCCCTGGACGGCACCAGTCGGGCGATCAAGGTGCCGCACAACACCCGCTTCGATCCCAAGGCAGTGAAGAAGCAACTCGGCATCGCCGTCTCGCAATGGGACGACTTCATGTACCGCATGCGTGCACTGGCCGAACGCAAGGTGCAGTGGCATGAGGCGCTGGGCTTCTTCATGAACGTGCTGTGTGAAACCAATCCGACCGGTGCTCTACCGGAGGTGCTGCCCAACGAGCGCGCCCTGCGCAAGGTCCAGGAGCTGTACGAAGGCCGCGGTCGGGGCAGCCAACTGGACTCGGCACGCGGCACCGCCTGGGGCCTGCTCAACTCCGTGACCGAGTTCGTCGATCACGAGCGCCGTGCCCGCAGCAACGAGTACCGCATGGACTCGGCCTGGTTCGGCCAGGGCGCGCAGATCAAGCAACGCGCCCTGGACACCGCCCTGCAACTGGTCGCCTGACCACTTACCTCTTCCACCCTATGACGCCCGGTCAGCCTCGCGCTGATCGGGCGTTTTTATGCCCACAAGGTGAACGCAATGAAAGCGACTCCATTGAGCAGCAAGGGCAAGGCACGCCCGGCGCTGCGCCTGATCAGCACCAAGGAATTGCCTCGCGAAGACTGGCTCACCGTACGCAAGCAGGGCATCGGCAGCTCGGATGCAGCCGCCGCCGTTGGCCTCAATCCGTACAAGTCGCAACTGGAGTTGTGGCTAGAGAAAACCGGCCGCGACGCGGCACTGCCGAAAGCCGATCCTCAGGATGAGGAAAGCCCTGCCTACTGGGGCAACGTGTTGGAGCCCATCGTGGCCTGGCATTACAGCAAACGCACCAAGAACAAGGTCCGGCGCATCAACGCCGTGCTGCAGCATCCGCATCCCGAGTTGTCCTGGATGCTCGCCAACATCGACCGCGAGGTAATCGGGGCCGACGACGTGCAGATCCTCGAATGCAAGACCGCCGGTATAAACGGGGCACGCCTCTGGAAGGAAGGCGTACCCGAGTATGTGCAGTTGCAGGTGATGCACCAGCTCGCCGTCACCGGCAAGCAGGCGGCCGATGTAGCAGTGCTGCTCGGCGGTCAATCGCTGGAGATCCACCGCATCGAGCGAGACGAGCAAATGATCGCCCGCCTGATCGAACTGGAGCGCAAGTTCTGGACCTACGTGGAAACCGACACCCCACCACCCGCCGACGGTAGCGCGTCGGCCGAGGCGGCTTTGCGCTGTCTCTATCCGGAGGACAACGGCCAGACGCTGGACTTCAGCGGCCATGCCGGACTGGCGGCGGCGTACCTGGAGCTCAAAGCCGTGCGCCAGTCGATGGCCGAGAAGGAAACGCGCGAGGCCAAGCTAAAGCAGTTGTTGCAGCAGGCCATGGGCGAGGCCACCCGAGCGGAGTTCAGCAACGGCTATATCAGCTGGAAGAAAGCCAAGGACAGCACCGTGCTCGATGTGGATCGGATGCTCCAGGACAAGCCCTACCTGCAGGTGCGCTACACCAAGCTCAAGGAAGGCAGCCGCCGCTTCCTGATCAACTGATCCCCTCCTTCGTCACTTCCCCCTTGGTCATCCCGGCGACACCTGTTGCCCGGATGGCCTTTTTTCATTTCCAGGAGAACCACCATGCTGAAAGGTCTCGCTCTCACCCCGCCCGTACTCGGGCGCATCTCCATCGGCAAGGTCATCGAGAAGAACGGCAAGCGCCTGCCGGAGAAGGACGATCAGTTCACCATCACCTCTCAGGTGCAAGGACGGGACGGCTGGCTGCTGCATCCGCTCAACGACGAGCTGCGCCAAGCCCAAGAGGGCAAGCTGCGCAGCATCCCGATACGCCTGTTGTTTAATGAGCCGGAGCTGAATTTCCGCGCCGACTACACCCTGTTCGATCGCAACACGGGGCGCCCCCTCTGCGTCGGGAATGGCGAAACGTGCAAACGACAGGGTGAGGACGGGATCAAGACGCTGCCCTGCCCGTCGCCGGATGCCTGTCCGCTGGCTAAGGGTGGCGTCTGCAAACCCTACGGGCGGCTGAACGTGGTGATTGGCGACGACGATCCGCTCGGCAGTTTTGTCTTCCGCACCACCGGCTTCAACAGCATCCGTACCCTCGCCGCACGCTTGCAGTACCTCCAGGCCATCTCCGGCCATCGGCTGGCCTGCCTGCCCTTAGAGCTGCGTCTGCGCGGCAAGTCGACCCGGCAGAGTCACGGCACGCCGATTTTCTATGCCGACATCACAGTGCGCAGCGGCATGCGCATGGAGGAGGCCCTGCTCGCCGCCAAGGAGGTGGATGAGGCGCGCCAGGTCGCCGGTTTCGATCAGGCTGCTTTGGATAACGCAGCGCGGCAGGGACTGGGCAATGGCGCCTTCGAGGACAACGAAGAAGACAGCGGCACCATCGTCGAGGAGTTTTTCCCGCTTCCTGATCCGAAAAAAACCGAGGCGGATTCCTCGGCACCGAACAAACCCACGTTGGCGGACAAGCTGGAATCGCTGGCTACAGAAAGCCCCTCACCTGGAGTCTCACCATGACGCTGCTTCGTTTCATATTCTGCGTGTTCGTCTTCATTGGGACGATGGCCGCAGCGGGGGCGTTCATATTGGCCTTCGCATTGCTGCTGCGCTTTCCGCTCGTCCTGCTCGCAGTATTGCTGGCGTGCGGACTCTTCGTCGGTGTGCTGAGCAGGGCCGGAATCGCGAACTCGGCCGGAGCCCCGCACGACGACGGCTGGTAATGCGAAGCCGACACTGCCTGCCGCCCCCAGGTTACATCACAGCTCCCACAACCCGCCGTCACGGCGGGTTTTTCTTTCATGCGAGGAAATGCTCATGAGCAGACACTGTTTGATCTGCGACTCGATTGCCGTACTGCCCAAGGATGCTGCCTTGGGTATCGCCCTATTGATTGGAGTACTGGATGGCGTGCTGCATGGCATCCGCCAGCCTGGCATGCCCACCCCTACGACCGACTCAGGGCCAGGATCCGCGCTGGGTGAGCTGTTCGAGGCCACGCTCTGCGGCGCTGCCGGTGCACTGGCTGGCAATCAGGTTGGCCTGCTGGTAAGTCAGGACGTGGCGAAGTTCTGGTTTGGCAGCCACAACTGCCTTTGTCTGCGCTGTGGCGCCACCTTTAATGAACAACCAGAGGAGAGGTCGTCAGGTGATACAGGCTAATCAGCTGCGCTGCAGGCGCTCCGCCAGGCTCTCGACCAGTCCCATGACCAATTGCCGGTCCGCCTGATCCAAGGTCGACAACAGGTACTGGATGCGGCTGGCCTGATCCTCAGGGCGATGGCTGGCCTCGGTCAGCAGATCGGCCGTCTCGCAACCAAAAATGGAGGCCAACTCCATGAGGCGCTCGACATTGGGCATCACGACGCCGCGCTCAATGCGCGACACCGCTTCGTTGCCAACACCCAAACGCTCGGCAACTTCCTCCTGAGTCAGTCCACACCGATTGCGCTGGCGGGCAATCGCTCGGCCAACCAAACCCGCCAGATGTTTCGTATCGGTCTTCTGCATGGCCCCTCCAAGTCAACTTGGATGGTCGAGTGCCATCCTCTTGACATGAAGGGCTTCAGAGGTTGTTATCCAACCCACAAGGTTGTATTTCGTCTGCACGCGATGACTTGTTGAAAGTTTCGAGTACCTCCAGAGCCCCACACCATGCATGTCGAGACCCATAGCAAATGAAACGGATTCAATACGAAGAGCTCTCCACTTCCACCCTGACCCAACTGATCAATCGCAAGGAAACCTTCGAGGTCATTGGTCTTGGCGGTCGCCTGATGAGCGCGGTGAACATGGTGGAGAACAAGATTGAAGCGAACGGCATGACCTGCCGTGTCTACACCGCAGGACGCATCGCAACTGCGGCTTGGAGCCTCTTTGGCGGCATCACCGGGGCTGTGGGTGCGCTCTCTGCCGCCAGCATTGCTCTCCACAACATCGCGACATTCAACCCGGACTACGAGATCGAGAAATACCCGATCGATAACCGGATCGTCGTCAAATTCAAGAAGTGATTCATCCCCAATAGGTATACCAACTTGAAAATGATCAAACTGGCTTTTCTGACCACTCTAGCTGTTGTCGCCCTCCCCACCTACGCGGCCGAGTACGTCCTCGGACGTGACTACCAGCCCTGCGAAGAAAAATTCACCCTTGCTGTTTCGGGTAGCGATGTGTCCAAGCGTTGGGACTGCAGCATTCCCACCACCAAAGCCACCTACAGCGAAGTCTACACCGCCGATAACGGATCGCAGATGGTGCGCGAAATCGGTGGCAAGTTCCTGGTCGAATGCAGCCAATCGCGGGTGTGCTCGTCGGTCGGTTCTGAGACCTACGAGCGTGGCTTCTTCGCCGGCAACGGTCCGTGGGGCGAATATGTCCTGACCTACCGCTTCTACATCGACGAAGATTACAACGGCAATGCGGTGGCCTATGCCGCCGGCCGTGGTCCGAAGTTCAAAGAAGATCCGGTGGGTAACCCGTGGGCGTCGGAAAAAGGTGGTGCGCCGGTGGCTCCCGGTGGTGAAGCCTGGGATGCGGAGAACGAATGATCGGTTATGTAATTAGAGTTTTAGTACCGACTGTACATTGATAAAAATCACCTGACACCGGCCCCGCGCCGGTGTTTTTTTTATGCTGCGTCAGACTCGTCGTATGTTTGGAAACAGGGAGCTGCTACAACCTTGCATGCTGCAAAACCGCAAATCAGTAACGACAACTAGAGCTCTGACCTTAAGTCAATCACCGAGCATGACCAGTCCGAGAAACAGTTCATGTTCGCTTGCATCAACGAATAGGAGATTGCCGTGAGTGTGGTGCGCTTTATCGTTTTGCTGTTCGCCTTCATTGGCGTACTGGTCGGCTGTGCAGTGGCCGTCTTGATAGGGATCGTCATGCTGCGCTTTTTGCCAGCGCTGATCATCGCAGTATTGACCTGTACGGTGTTCTGGTGGCTTCTCAAGAAAGCAGCAGTTCTCATAAGCATTGACTCTGCTCAATGACACACAGTCAGTGATATCAACCTGCGTGGGAAATATCACTGACGAACTGCTGCTATCGCCCCATACCAGCCTCTGGACGATGTCCGTGCCCCGAAGGTTTAAAGTTCATCGTCATCATCAGGCTCCACTGGCTCTGACAACTGCTGCTCGGCCTCTGGCACGTTGTAGTACGGCACCAGCGGAGGGTTCTCACGGCTACCTGGAGCCATGTGACGAGAACGAACCCTCACACCAACGCCTTCTGGCACTGGGAACATCTCCTTGTCAATAAGGATGAACTGTGTGTCCTTTAGTTCACCAGCAGCAAGTTCGTACATTAGGCTATAGAAGGCTTGGAACAGTTCTTGATTCTCCCGTTCGCTGACGTTCTTCATAGCCGAGTCCATCACCAACAAAGACGGCAGCGCAGCGCCAGTCTGCGCCGCGAGGCGATGAAGTGCTAATGCGTAGCAGGCCTTGAAGATAGTCTTCATTCCGCCGCTGCCCATGTTTGCAAACGAAGTCACTGCAAACTCCGTTGCATCGACCGGGAAGACCTCTGGAACGAAACTCTTAGGGTCAATAGAAACCTTGAAGGTCTCATTGATACCAGGGAAGGATGAGCGGACCAAGCAGTCCAAGAACAACATCTCAAGGTCATCAAGGTTGGTGCGGTCCTTGAAAGCACTTTCTCGCTCCCGAAGCAGCCTGGCACGCAACTCGCTTTCCTGCCCCTGGAGAGAATCGGCAGTTGATAATAACTCCGCCAATCGCTCCGGCAATTTCCGGTAGGAGATTAGCGAACCGACCTGTTGCTCCAGAACCGTTGCTTCTCGCTCAAACTCAAGCGCCTGGGACAAGAATGCCGAATCGTAGTCTTTCAGCCGCTGGTCCAAACTCTGGTCGACCAACGCCTTCTCCACTTGCGCTCGCTCCAACTGCCGCGTGACGCGTTTCTCTTGCTGCTTGAGGCCCAGCAGCGTCTCTTGGAGCTCCCCAAGCCGTGATTTCAGATCAGCCTCGACAACCTCATTGCTTAAATGCTCATGAGGCTGTTGGTATTCGGGCTGCCCACAAACCGAACATAGGGAGTCTGCCCTGCCTGGCAATAATTGTGTGCAGCGAGGACATTCAGCGAAATCGACGGCGGCCAATATTGTCCGAGCCGACTTTGTTCGGCTGAAACGGACCGACAGCATTCTCAGTTCGTTGAGGTGGCGTTCAGTATCTTCCCCACGTTGCCGCACGGCCTGCTGCATGTCTTCAAGGCCTTGGAGGTCCGCGCTAAGCGCCCGGCCCCTCTGCCGCAGAATGTCGACAGCATGCCCTCCACCATCTCCCCTCTTTTCCCTCGCGGCTACTGCAGCCACGCGAACCTTATCGCGCTGAGCATTTAGCGCCTCGATGCGCGCTTCGATTTCAACAGGATTGGAGAAGCCAGACTCCTCTAGAACCTTCGTCAGCGCCTCCGCTGCGGCCTTGGCAGCCATCTTTTGCTCATGAAGAGCTTGTAGCTCAGCCTCAAGCGCAGCGACTCGCTCCTGGTGGTAGCCCAAGATAAAGCGCATCGCATCGACGCTCTTCGCCCTACGAGCCCAGTCACCCTCGAGGTCCAACCGGAAGAAGTCGCTGTCAATCTCATCCTGGTCGATGTAGCAGAAACGTATAAGGTCACGAAGACTGAGCCGCACCATGCTAGGGTCGGCGGTGCGACGCCCCTTGCGTACCTTGGGCACAGGCAAGTCGGCGAGATGGAAAATCAAGTCCGAAAGCACTTCAATTGAAGTGCCAGGCACCACAACGCCATCAGCCCTTCGCGCAGGGATGAGCACCTCTAACGAGTCGTTACCTTCCTTCCATGCTGCTACAACGTTGCTGGATTCCCGCTCCCGGTAAATTGTTAGCCTTCGGCCCTCAACTTCAAGGCTCAACACCGCCTGGGCAAACTCAAGCTGAAGAGCTGGAGTGAGATTGATCTCCGCACCCAGACAGTAGTCGACCAGCCGGGCGATACTGGACTTTCCAGCCCCAATCTTGCCCCAGAAAAAGTTGACGCGCTCGAACTCGATAGTTTCGACCGACCTGCGAAAATGCAGCTCCAGGAACTTCAGAACAATCTTCATATGGTGATTGGGTCACCCCACCTCATAGTGATAATTTCGGGGAAGGTGGCGTAGACGAAATTCTTGAGTGCCGTGCCGCTCATCGTGCCGAACGTCCTTGCGACCAACCCGGCTCGGGCCGAGAGGTATTCGAGGTCTGGGGCGTCCTCCAATGCATGGGCAGCCGAGTGCCCTACTTCTGTCAGCCACAGCTTGACTGTTCTGCCGTCTACTCTCGCATGCAACAGACCTTTCCCCACAAGCAGTGCAATCCATCGGCGGTATCGGTGGTCCCACGGACCGTACCTGAATCGGACCATCTTGGACTCAATGGTCGTGCGCTCGAAATCCTGAATGCACGCAGGAGCCGTCGGCTTACCCTTAGCAACTAGGGCACGCTCAAGGCAGTTCGGGTAACGTAAAAGGAAATCAAGCTTTGCCAGTTTGGTCACCCCCTCAACTGGCTTGTTTGTCTTTCCTGCATGGGCATTAAGCAACATCAGCAGGCGAGCCATGTGCAGGTGGTCATCTAGCTCGGTCCTGGCCAGAGCCTGAACGAGTTCAAGCGCCATCACCACCTCCCGTATCAGGGGGAACGCCCCAGGCAAACTTACAACTGCCGGATAGAAGACCGGCTACGCCTCTCAAAGTCTCGGCCCTTTCGTTCTCAACACTAGCTCTGTCGTGGCGAGTTAGTTCATCAGTGCGCTGCAAGATTCGCTGGTAAATCAGCAGCCCCCGACGACGCTCATCGACTTCTAGGGCTGCCTCAGCTTCAGCATTCTGGCACTCGACCAACATCACGCCCTCGAGCTGATTGGTAATACGCAAGGCCGCATCGGGGTCCTCATGCGCGCGCTCCATCAGGCGTCGCTCCGCAGCCATGGCCTGCAGCCATACGGAATCGAAGTAGGCTCCGACGAAGCCTGCGTTCATCTTCTGGCGAAGGACCTCCATTTGTCCGGAGGCTTTGCCCAGTCGCAGGTGGCCGCCTACCTCGGCGTAGCGAAACCCACCCGACGGGTGCTGTTTCAGGGCAATTTCGAAGTCCTCTACAGAAATGCGTTTGCCACGCACAGCTGCCTCAGGCCGACCATCCTGCTGAAGAATTGAGGCGTAGAAATCAAGGGAAGGAACGTCAAGCGAACTGGCCTTGCCGACGAGCAGTAGTAGCTCGTCGCGCAGCTTTTCAAGCCACTCAAGAGTGAATTGCTTGCAGACGGGAACACCGCCGATGACCGAGCTAAGATGCTCTCGGAAGCCCTCCAGCGGGGGGCCGACCTGGAACTCTAGCTTACGCAGTACCTTGAAGACCGTAGCAGGAGCAGTGCCCGAGGCTTTCACCAGTGCGTCAAAAGACGCCTTATAGGGCGCGGGGATACATCCTTCATCTGCAGCTATTCGGCACTCGTCACGAACTCTGAACGGACTGCTAGCCAGTTTCGTTGCAGCCTTGGCCGTCGCTCCCGGGATGTACGGCTTTGCGTTCGAAAAGAAGATGTACTGCTGAAGCTGAGACGAATACTTGGCCTCGTGCTCTGCAAATTTCCGCACGGCATCCACGAAACCTGAGTCACTGCAGGTCCAGCTAGCACCCTGGGCCGAGACAGTCTTGACCTGTATGGCGTGGAATCCACCTGTTGGAAGTTCCGCCAACAGGTCATCGTGGTGTTCACACCAAATGGCCACATACTCATTCAGCGAGGCGAGCGCACCAGCCAGTAAGACAACGCCTGCCGCCCATTGGTACATGAACAGTGCCTGCGTTTCGTCCCCACGGTCGCTCTGAAGAGTTGCACGCCCCTGAGCCTGCCCCGGCACTCCAAGTCCAGGCATAGCAGATTTCCTTCGCGCCATAGCAGCTCATGCCTCCCTGACATTTTGAGCTTGGTACATCAAGTGACTCGTCTGACAAGTCACGAACGGCAACATTTACCGGATGTAAATTGCTCAATGTATTCCGTTTCGTACGTACGGCCACATTGTAACGGCATTGGCAGTATATCCGCGCATCGTCTTCTAGCACTGCAGTAGACGTCGGAACCGATGGGGCCTGACTGGTTGCTTTTTTGTCGCTCTATCAAAAGGTAAATGACAACTATTGGCCAATCCCAGGCCCTCAATATCCCCACTCATCATGCGCCAGCGGTGATGAGTTCAACCGCGCCTTACTCTCCCGCCAGTGCGGCAGATGCTCATCGATCAATCTCACAAACCGCTGGTTGTGGTGTCGCTCCAAAAGATGCACCAGTTCATGTACCAGGATGAACTCCAAGCACTCGGGGGGCTTTTTAGCGAGTTCAAGGTTTAACCAGATACGTTTGGCCTGGGTATGACAGCTGCCCCATTTAGTTTTCATTTTCTTCACGCCCAGAAACTGGGGGTTACGCCAAGCCTTGTTTGCCAGTCGCCAATCAGTTGCTGCACCCGCTCCTTGATGCTGCGATTCCCACCGATCTTAATCATGCTGGTCATCGCATGCGCACTGTTTTACGGGGTGCTCAGACACATCTCCATCAACTGACCCTTATCTGTCGAAGCCGGCATAAACCGGCGTGAGCAGCTCAAAGGCTGCTCACGCCGGTTTAGATACTCACGCATTTTCTTTTTTTCGGTCGACACCAGGATCGCTCAAGGCACCGAGGTGAACTCATACAGAGTCGAGCTCTGTATAGCTAACGCCTATTTATCAACGTAATTATCGCGCCACGCGTCTGAAATGGTCACCGGAATCACTGACTTAGGTACCGACCTCAAAACCTGTCCGAGGTTAAGGAAACTCAAGCCATATGCCACAGACAAACGGTCGAAATCATTTCTCGCAAGTCCAGGAGCCTCGAGTCTCTTGGGCAGAGCTAGTGGTCTGACTTTCACTCTCATCCATTCGTACAGGCTGGGATGGTTGTTCAGCGTCTCTCTCAACCGACCATAGAACGGCATGCGGCTCCCACCACCACACAGATAGACTGGGATATCGGTCAGCTGCTCCCGCGTCAGATGACCTCGTGATGTCTTCCAGTAGGTTTCGTGCCCCACCTGCTTAAACACCTTCGCGTAAAACTGCTGATCAGAATGCTGGCGAGGATCGGAAAATTTGACAGCGACCGCTGAGAAATAGGCTTCAAGCCTCTCTGGCATGCCTACCTCGGCATCAGTCACCTTTTTTGCAACTGTAATCGCCTCAAGAAGGTCTTCGCGATCGGATGCTTGCTCCTGAATGGCACTAGCCCACCAATTCAGACGACTTCGATGCAGATTGACAGCGCCGAGTGGTTCGACTGTTGCGGTATAAAACTCAAAGTCCCATTTACCGCGCCCGCGCTTGACGTGAAAAAGCGATGCATCTACGGTCCCCGCCCCTACGTCAACCATCATGAAGTTGTTGGCTGCCCGGTGATCGAATCGCTCCGAGGCGACATAGCCGTATACCTGTGCAGCGATCTCTGGGATGACAGAAAGCTCCACATCCTCTTGCTCGGAAGGGAACTCTCCCGCCTCAAGCGCCTCTGCACGATGTAAGGCAGCGGTAACCCCGATATCGTCGATCTTTACTTCCGCGCTTCCGGCCAGAATCCAGGCGGCTGCACCCAATAGTCTAAATCCCTTCGTTTGTTCAGGATCCAAGTGGTTGGCTGTAGGGAATCCCAATGCCATCCGCCAGACAATATTGCTTGAACGGTAAACCGCTTCCTTTTCGCTAAATAGCCAGGCACGTGCTCTTCGAATAACTAGAGCGAGAAACGCCACGACTCGCCGCTGGTACGTAACGACCGAGGGATGGGCAAGGAAAGCCAACTTGAGATCAGCCAATGCTCTGCCCCCGGCCTCAAGCGAAAACGCTCCTCCCTCTTTGTAAAGCCGGCACGGCAGCAAAAAGCTCGGCAACCCAGGAGCTTTTCGAAATGGCACAGCAAATGCTTTTTCCAAAGCACTGTCACCAACAACGACCTTCACACTGGAGCTACCAAAGTCCAGTCCGAGGACCAAAGCTCGATCTTCCCGAGCAGTCACCCCCTCTTTCGGCGTCGGATGAACCTGTTGCCCCGTTAGCTCGAGTTCCAGCAACTCCAGTGCGGACGTTCCATCAGAGTGATCCCAGCTCGGTGCAGAATCAGTACCAAGTGAAATTTCATAATGAGAATCAGGGCCTGTGCTGACTGCTCTCGTCTCTCGAGGATTGACGCCTTGGCGGTAAACACTTAGGTCAACGCTCATTTGCTGAGCTGCTGCATTTGGTCGCTTTGACGACAGAGGTGGTCGGGCCTTCGCTGCTTTTTTCTTTTTTTCCGCGATTCTTGGTCGAGGCACTGGTGCCTGTTCTGCTGTTACGCCTGCCGGTGCCTTGACCCACGAGGGTTTGTTTTCTACCTGCTGGTGCCTTCCATCACGCTCAGGCTTATGCCCCGACGATTGAATAGTTAGAGGTCGAGCAGGCAATTCTTGCCCTACCTTGGCGAAGGCTTCTTTGAGTTTTTCTTCTAACGTCTCGCGCATATGCCAGTCCCTTGAGATCAAAGCAGCCGAATGACACCACCCGTCACGAAGTTTTTGTCAGAGCTTCCGCCACTCTTCAGCTCAAGCTCAGCAATGCGCTCTTGAATTCTGTTGCGCAATTTTTTTAGCTTCCCCTCAGCCGCTGGAATCATGCGCATACGTCGTTCCTCACCGGAGGATCGGTGTGACTGGATTGTCGTTATGAGTCGTTCTACCTGCTTGTCCAAATGTGACTGAAGGGCCTTTTTCATCATCTTTAGCCGGTCACGATCCTCCCGGCCTTGGGCACTTTGAAAGTCATCAAAACGCTCATCCAGCTGGTCACGGCAAGCATCGAAATAAGCGGCCGCAGCTTCAGTGTCCAACTCGTTGGCCACACCCAACCATTGGTTCCCACAGAGCGCTGCCGTGTTAACAAGGTGCTCTGCCTGCTCCCCCTCGACGAAACAGTCACTCAGAAAAGGCCGAACAACATATTCCAACCGTTCGATGTCGCGGGTACCGGAAACGGTCCAGCGGTAGACGCCAAAGACATATACCCCAGGCTCAAAACCGCGCAACTCAAAGGCGGCAAGATCGATCGCTGAAACCGGGAACTTTGCCGGGCTTTTGCCCACTTGGCGCAGACGCTCGGTGACAAATCGAATCAGTGGATGATCCTGCGTTACTCGCTCAAATGCATTTGACGGATTTCCCTGGCGGTTCTCAAAGAACAACGGTTTAGCACGTTGACTCAACAGTTGGCTTCGCCCCTGCAAGCGATACAGGTCTACGAACTCAGCGAACTCGACTCGGGCCTGCACCGAAAGCTCAAGCTCATACTCCATCGGATCGCGATCAGTCGGCACAAGGCGCGAACCGGGATAGTTCTCGGTCAGAAAGTCGCGTGCATAACTGAGCAAATCCTCCCCACGGATGTACCGACCCAACTCCTTGGCAGCCCGAACCTTGTTCTGGATGAAGTCGCTATGCGCGATCAACTGAGTTGCCTGGGCCTCGAGTTCCTCTTGCTGCCGATTGGTGTTCTCGATCGCGAGGCTGGCCTGATTGATACGCTGAGTCTCTTCTTCCGGAGTCAGCTTATGGGTTAGCAGATCTTTAGTTAGCTCACGAATCTGCTCTCCGAGAATCCCCTCCATGCTGCCCAAAGCGCGCGTGAAGATATGCAGCCTGAATTCAACACATAAGTGCAACGCTCACCCCTGAATGCACCTCGTACGGTGTCTTCCAGCCCAAGCGTTTGCGCGGGCGTAAATTGATCTTCGCTACCGCCCGATTTACCGCTTCAACGGTCAACTTGCTGAAGTCGCTGCCCTTGGGGAAATACTGCCGAAGCAGTCCGTTGGTATTTTCATTGGTGCCGCGCTGCCACGATGAATACGGGTCTGCAAAAAAGACCTGGCACTGGCTCCGAAATGCGATGCGCTCATGCCCAGCAAACTCCCTTCCGTTGTCCAGCGTCAGCGTGTGCGCTGCATGACCTTGGAGCAACAGGTTGATCGCGCGCGTCACCTGCCGGCGCGTCCTGCGCCTGACCGGATAGGCGTTCAGGTAGCCGCTTTTTCGATCAACCAGTGTGACCAGATTGCCGCCCAGTCCGTGCACCGTATCACCCTCCCAATCGCCCAGACGCTCGCGGTTTTCGACCTCGACAGGGCGCTCACTGATCGACACGCGATTACGCAGTTGCCCGCGCCGGTCGTGGCTTCCATACCGTTTTCGGTACCGCTTTCGGCGATGCCGCAGATACGTGTAAAGCTCGCCGCCACCGCGCTGGTCGGCGGCAATGAACCGATAAATCCACTCATGGCTTACCGCTTGATCCGGCCGCTCTTGCTTCAGTCGATGGGCTATCTGTTCCGGGCTCATACCGTGCTTGAGCCAGAGCGGAAGGTAATGGCTGAACCACGTAACTGGCTTGCAGTACTTGCGTGCATCCGCTCGGCGGGCATCACTTGTCTTGGTCGCCGAAACAGCCTTGTAGATCTTCTGGGTGCTGTTGCGGCGAACCTCGCGACTGATCGTCGCGGGATGCACGCCAAGCTGTTTAGCAATGCTGGCCTGGCTTTCCCCAGCGGCTAAGCCGGCCTCAATCTGGTAACGTTGGCCCTGAGTCAGCTGCCGGTAAGGCGTAGTCATCTGCGCTTGAATCCTTCGGTGTGAGAGCCTGGATTCTACCGGTGGCTGGCTCTCTGCCTCTCGTTTCAAGCGTTGCACTTATTCTATGAATTCAGGCAGCCTATCCAGCAGGCGGTCATAGACTCGTTCGTCGATGGTGTCGGCGTACATAAAGTTCCAGATCATGATCCGCTCAGCTTCCTGGCCGATACGGTCAATACGACCTATCCGCTGCTCAATGCGCATCGGGTTCCAAGGCAGGTCGTAGTTGATAACCAGGCTGGAGAACTGTAAGTCGACCCCCTCGGAAGCCACTTCGGAAGACAACAGAATGCTCGGGCCCTGAGGTTCGCGAAAACGCTTCAAAGCCTCCTGTTTATCCATGCCCCCCTGGACTAACACGGAGGCATAGCCATCCTCACGCAAACGTTCGGCAAGGTAGGCCAGGGTCTGCCGGTAGAACGCAAACAAGACGACCTTCCTGCCTGGATTGTCAGCCCAATAGCTGCGCAGATTCTTCAGCAGCTCAGTGTACTTACTATCGTTGCGCCTCAGCGTTTCGTAATCGCCCACCTCGCGAGCTATATCCACCAACGCCGAGAGCAGCGACCCCATATCGTCAGGCTGAGGAGCTTCCTCTTCCAGCAGATCACCCTGTAAGTCGTACAAGGTCTCCTCAAGTTCGTCCTGCTCCAGAGCAGCATGTTTTTTCTGCCAGGCTCGGCAGGCTGCCGCCATGCAGCTGGACATCTGTCGCTGCGGGATAGTCAGCATGAAGCCAGTGGATACAGCATGCATGACGCAATACCCACGAATCGCCTCAGTCACCTGCTCGTAAAACACCGACTCACTACCGCTCATGGTTGCGCGAATCGCGTAAGGTGCACGCACTACCCGTCCTTCGTCCACATCCCGCTTCAAGGTACGGGTCACCACTTTACTGAGCGGGTTGATTCGGTCTAGCTGGTCAGCCAGCTCTGCCCGCCCTTTGGGATCGGCCAACCGCTTGTTGCTGGGGGCATGCTCTCGCAGGTAGGTGATCTGCTCGTTATCCTCGAAAAAGCGCGCATCAAGCGCCTCATCCAGTCCTTCGATGAAATCCGCTCGGGTTATCGGCCCAGCCAACACGCGATCGCGCAACCTTACGATAGGGGCATTAGCCTCAAGGCTGTATCGAAAGCTCTCCTCATAGGGGAAAGCGTCCTCATCGATCAGATTGAGCAGGTTGAACAAGTCCGAACTGCGTAGTTGGATCGGCGTGGCCGAAAGCATGACCAGACTAGAGGCAACCGGGCGGAGTAACCGCCCCAGCAGATTGGTTTGAGTGCCCTTGTTACGCAGGTAGTGCGCCTCATCGACCACGACCATATCCAGCAGCGGCTCGTCTACCTCGGCATCTTCGAGAAACCTGGCCAACTTGGCTGCCGAACTCTGACTGATCCGATCCGGCTGATTGAATCCCCTAGGCGGACGCAACCCTTGTATGCTGGCGATTACCGCGAAGCCATCCTGTGGTCGCTCCCGCACTGCCTGGAGCTTCTTCAACAACTCCCCCGCATCGACCATCTCCGCCTGCACGCCAAAGCGGTTGGCCAGCTCATCGCGCCACTTCTCGCGCAACATGGCCGGGCAAACGATTAACAAACGCTTTGCATCCAATCGAGCGCGCAGCTCAGTCCAGATCAAGCCCGCCTCAATTGTTTTACCCAGGCCCACTTCATCCGCGATCAGGATGCCGTTGCACGGGGAGTCCAGAAACTGCAATACCGGCTTGAACTGATAAGCCAGAAACTGGGTATTGGTTGTGTTGAGGCTGTAGATCAGGTTGGCCAGCTTGCCACTCAGGCGGTGAAAGGTAATCGCTGCCCGCAGGTCATCCTCGCCACTGAACCTCCCCTGCTCAATGCATTCGTAGGGGCGCAAAGACTTGTTCTCTACTTTTTCAAGCGTCGAGGGCAGAACGAAATCTTCGCTGCCATCGAGGTACATGACCAACAGCCGCTGCCGGTGTGCAGGCCCGTCGGTTTCATTACCCAAGATGCCAACCCGAGCCGGATTAGCTTTCAGTCTGACCTTGTCGCCTGGACTCAACATGTCGACTCCTGAACTACCTACCTTGGCAAATCAACCTTTCCGATTTCATGCTCAGCTTAGCCTCCGACTCAATCGCGCGAGCGAACTATAAGAAACAAATTTCGCTTTGCTCGAGTAGCCGCAACGTGCAGTAGGCATCGCTCGGAGGTTTCTGTGTCTTCAGTTACGCCGGCATCTTCATCACGGCTAAATTGCTCAGCATAGCTAGTGGCTCCTCTGTAGGCGGCAACAATCACCACGCTGAACTCAAGCCCCTTGATGCGATGCATGGTAGCCAGACGAACGCCTGGCAGTGCCGAGTCGTCAGAGGTTGAGTTGTCCAGTTTCAGGTAGACAGTACCGGCTTGCTGCAAGGCCCGAGCAATACCGTCCAGATCGTCATTGGCGCGCGCAGTGATGCAGACCTGGCGAGGCTCCATGCCGTCGTCCTGCAGTTGCTTCAGGATCGCCTGGATATGCGACATATCCTCCTGCAGGGAGGACGACTCGATGACATCCGGCGCATCACCGTGGGTCAGGGAGTGGTAACCACGTAGAGAGTCTGCATTGCCGTCCAGATCATCGACAGCACAGCCTTCGAGCTGGGCGCAGGCCCATTGGCGAATTTCGTCGGTGGTGCGGTAATTCACCTTCAGATTGCGGCTACGACCACGCACCTCAACACCCACTCGGCTAAGCACCACCTTGTGCCGATAGATGCGCTGGTGAGCATCACCAACAATAAACAGGTCGTTTTCGGCAGCATCCACAGCCGTACGAATCAGCTCGAAGCCTGCGTTACTGATGTCCTGAGCTTCGTCCACCACCATGGCGCGAATCCCCAGTGCTGGCTTCTCCTTTCTTAGCAGCTGGCAAGCCTCACGAAAGGCTTCTTCTGGCTCACGCAGGTTGGCGGCTTGCAGTTGGGCGCGGTATTCGGCGAACACCGGCCAGATGGACTTACGCACCGCACGACCAAGCTGGCCACCGCGACCCACGCGGCTGGCACGCATATAGTCCTCGGCGGTTTCGCAGGCTTGCGGCAGCACCACCCGCTCATATTCGGCACGCATGAACTGCGGGGTCAGATCAACCGATGCCGGCATGGCCGACAGGGCTGCCTGCCAGAAGCGGCGACGGTCGCCTTCGTTGTATAGCAGGTCATGTGGATAGCCAAAGCGACGCAGCACGCTGGAGGCCCACTGATCCAGATTCACCACCTGGATTTTCTCCAGCTCCTGTGGCGTGCACAGCAGCGCCAAATGCTGCCGGATGTCCTCGGCCAGCGTTTTGGTGAAGGTGGTGAACAACACAGGGCGGCCGGGCAAGGCAGCGTACTGTCGTGCCAGACGTGCAGCGCGGTGCATAGCCACCACTGTTTTTCCTGTACCGGCGCCGCCGGTTACTTTCACCGGCCCATTCCAGTCACGCTCCACCAGCTTGCGCTGGCTAGGGTGCAGGAACACCCGCCAGCGATCCAGCGGAGCAGCGAGCAAGGCGTCCAGGTCACTGTCATCTGTCAGCACTACGAAATGGCGGCGAGTGCTGTCACGCTCCAGCGCGGCACCAAAATCTGCGGGGTCAACCTGCTCCGGCGCGGCCTGATCACTGATGATCTTGTCGAAAAGCTCGCCGGCAGCAAACAGATACAGCGCCTCGAATGCCTCATCGGGCAATTGCGCTTCCAACGCATCCAGTTCTTCATCGTTGGTCACGGCACGCACCGCTTCCAGCCGGTCATCGGGTACGCCCAAGCGGCGGATTTCACGGTCTTTGAGGGAATCGAACAGGCCCGGCGCACATACTACAGCCGGCGCGGCGGATGCCATCGTGGTAGCTGTCTCCTGCACCGCATACACCTGAATACTGCCAACATCCGGGTGGATGGCGACCCGATGGCGACGTGCCCACTGATAGGCATCGTCGTGTTGATCTACCCACAGCAGGCAATACACGTTACCCACATCAGGCTTGAGCACGATGCCGCGCATATTGTCGTTGATCCGTACCGAGCGCATGTTCGGATCGGCAGCATCACGAATGCGTTCGTAATTGATGCCGCTTGCCATCGGGTTCTGACGAAACTTGGCGACAAAGGTCAGCACTGCCTGCTGGTGAGAGCGGGGAACTGCCGCAAACGACTTTAGAAAGTCATCGGACATTGCAATCTTAAGTGCCAGCGTCATGCCAGTGTCTCCATCAAAAGGGTTCTCAGCGTATCGGGCAGCTCACCACCATCAGCCGTAAAAAAGTGCCAACCTTGACCAGCAAACAGCGCTGCCTCTGCTGCGGTATCAGGCAATAGAACGGCAACGCAAACATCTGGCCAAGCTAATTCCGCCTCGGCTATTACACGGCCTTTCTCATTCATCAACTCATAACCTGGTTTTGGAGCGCTCACACCCAGCCCAGCAAGAGCCAGGAGCCAGGCCTGCACCTCCTGCGCGGCCAGGTCCAGCGCCTCTTGCCACGCCTCAGATAGCGCGTCGGATTTCACTTTGAGTGCGGGAGAATCCTGCAGCGCAGTCAGCCCCGGCATTTCAGCGCTTCCAACCCAAAGCTGACGCAATGGCAGCAACAAGTTCAGTGCCTGCCAAAGTTGCTGCCAACGCAACTGGCGCTCGCTGTCTGGCAAGTCGGATTCGCACCACTCGCCGACCAACACAGGCTCAGAGTCAGCCGTGCCATTACCGGTCATCACCTTCTTAAGTTGCTCTGGATGCATGGCGGTGGCTAACGTTAAGGCCGTACCAAGCTGGCGTACGCTCTGCCGATAACCATGCAAACCAGCAATCAGCCCCAGCTCATCCAGCCGCTGCCAGAAAGCCCCTTCGTGCAGAGTGTTTAGCGCGGAGGTATCCCCTGGTGGCATCAGCATGCCCGCTGCTAGGGAGATAGCCAGCTTGCCAAGCGCCTGGTGTTGCCCTTGAGCTAAGCGCTGATGCAGTTGGGTAAATGGCGAAAGTGACTTGAAATTGGAAAGTGTCCCGATGCCTTGTGCAGTGCAGAGTTTCTGCACTACCTGTTGTGGATCGTCATTCAGCAGCGTTGGCCAGGGGGATGGCGTAGCCAGTGCCTTGTTCTGCAAGGCGCATTCGATGTCATCCCAGGTCAGTGTCCAAACCGAAAACTTACAGCTCTTAGCCACCGCCATGCGCTTGGCCAGATCAGTGACGATGATGTCCTTGTGGTACTGCCAGCCATCAACAAAGACCGCCACCGGCAAATCGTTGGCGGCATCGTCTGGCCAGAACACAAAATCTGGCTTGCACGGCACCAGCACGCCATCGCTAGCCCCCAGTTTGACTTGCAACTCCATGCGCCAACGGCGCGAGCCGGCCTGCACCTGATAGCCCGCCTTGCCCTTGAACAGCAACTCGCTCAGCTTGAACGTTTCGCCCTGGTGCTCGCGGCGTAGTGCCTCAACAAATCGCTTCTCCAGCATGCTGTCCAGCAACTGGTTGACCGGTTGGGTGTCAGCTAAATGTGTGACTGGCTTCAGTGCCCCCTTGTACTGCACTACCTCTCCCAACAGCTTCTGCGCGGTGCGCCGCGAGATGGATTTACGATCATGGCTGTTGTGATAGCGGTACACACAGCGGTAACAGCCATCCGTGTCCGCATTCTGGTTGCAGGTGCAGCTATTGAGAGCCTGAAGTGCAATATCGAACACTTCCAGCAACGGCTCGGGGGCGCGCATCAGCTCTTTAAGGTAGCCAGTGCCTCCCGGTACGCTGTCGTAGATCACCAAATAACAGCGCGGAGTGTCTGAGCCTGCGGCCATGCGCATATCCAGAGCAATGCGTAGATGGTCCACCGCCCCTCTGAAACGCCGAGCCAGCCCCAACTCCAGGGCCGAAACAAAACTCAGCAAAGCCTCATTAGTGTCCGCAAAACCCACCTCAGGCAAGAAAAGACGGATACCCTCACTGGTGAACTCGCGATAGAGAAACACGCATTGCTGGGTGCTCGCTTCCGGGTTCTTGCGCTTCGAGCACCAAGATGAATGATTGCGGTAAAGCTCATCAGCCTTGCGCTTGCGCTGCAAAGTCCCGCACTCGGGGCAGATGCTGAAACCAGGTCGGCTAAGCTCCTTCCCGCCGATTTCCATCGGCATGCCTTCCGCTGACTGCTCGCCAAAGTTCACCTCGCGAAAAGTGACCCGGTCGAGAAACTCGAAGCCGAAAGGAAATGTCTGCTCGTCAATTACAAAGGCCTGGCGCACTGCATCGGGCGGGCTATCAACCAACGCCTGACGCACATAAAAACCGCGTTGACGCTCGTCTGAGTCGTCCGCAATACGGCTATCACGATCCAGCGTGCGGGCAAATACCGTGGTCAAGCGCAGCATCTCGTGTACGCGGCCACTGTCGCGCCACAGCGTATCGCCACAGCGCGGGCAATTTGGGTGTTGATCACCTGAGGACAGCGGCTCGGTATAGGAGCACTGCCTACAGAAACGCCAGTGCTCCGGCTTAATCTTCGAAACGTCGACCTGATTGATCACCACCCGCCGGCCTTCGGCATAAAAGGTGTTGTTCGGTGCCAACTCCGTGATGGCCGTTGATCCGGGTCGCTCATATTCGAAGGTCAGTGGATCAGGAGCCGTTGTTCCAGGCTTTGGATCGCGCACAATAATCGAACGCAACAGCACACCCTGCTCCGGGAATGCATAGTTGGGTAGCAACCCCTCATCAGTCAGCACATTGAGCGTGGCCTTACCCTCAATGCTGCCAATCAAACGCGAAAGCGCCGTTCGATCCTGAAGCAGTCGTGCCAACTCCAGATCCTGATCCTCACCACGCACCGTCAATGCCTGCAGCTTATCGATCTCCTTGGCTGCCGCCTCACGCTTGCGCTTGATGCTTTCAACATCACTGGCAATACCCTGCAAACGGTTGACGATCTTGTACGCCAACGGGCTGCTATCACCGTTGCTGCCCTGGATGAAATTAGCCAGCCATTGGCGCGTACCCTCGCTCAAAGGGCGCAACTCCCCCTGATTGAACAAATGCAAGAACCGCTCAAGCAGCGATGCCTGATGCTGCTCCACATAGCTCAACCAAGGGTAAGGAAACTTGCTGTTGGTCTGATTATTGATCGCAGTGAACACCCCACGAATTTCCGGGGGAATCTGCGCCGCCCGCCCGTTTTCATGCACCCAGCAATCAAGAGTAAATGCAGTGAGCTGACGCTCAAGTACCGCTGAGGCGTTAAGGAAAACCCCTGGGGCCTGCACAGAGCCCGCAATCATGGTTTTCGGGTCGTCCCAGAAATACAGATCATGCGGTTTGCTGGTCGCCATGCTCATCAACAACGCATTACCTGTGCTGCGCCCTGCCCGGCCGGCTCGCTGAATGTAGTTGGCTTGCTGTGGAGGAACCGAACATTGCAGCACGCTGGACAAGTCGCCGATATCGATACCCATCTCAAGCGTAGGTGTCGCGGAGAGCACATTGATGCCGCCGGGGCGATCACTGTTGGATTTAAAGTTGCGCTCTACCGCTTCACGCGTCTCGCGCGGTAGCAAGCCTGTATGTTCATGCGCCACTACCCGCTGAATGTCCGCATTCAGGTAGAGCTTGCGATAAAAATCACCGGGCACCTCTAGTGCCAGCAACTCGCCCCGACAATCGACGCGGCGACACGCTTGCTCAGAAAAATCATCCTCTGGGCCAGAGAGTGTGGTGCTGTGGCAGCTGGCACACCGCCATACCTTGCCCCCCAAGATAACGTGGAAAGCAGACGGTTCCAGCCCCCATACACGGATATCCGGCTTCTCGGTGGCCTCCTCAAAACCAGCTAAGCCAACGCTTTCCAACGCCTCAAGGGCAAGCCGATAAAGCGGTGCAATCAAGGCATCCGCACCCAGCGCCAGATCATGCAAAGCAGGCAATGCCTTGAACGCCCAGTCGCTAAACAAACGGGCATGGCTCTTAGTGATACTGACGCAGCGGCCAAACTCTGGCAGCGTCAAAAACCGCGGTGGCCGTGGGCTGGTGAGAAGCTTGAACTGGCTGAGGCTCTTTTTCTTGTACCCCCAAGGGTTACTACCCATTCGCGCATAAAACCCCAGCTCCGAATCGCGCCACGCCCCTATGCGCTGCATGTTTTCCAACAGCCCACGCAGTAAAATAACAATTTCGACCAGCTGTGCTGCGGCTAACGGTTCAAGCGTGTTACGTAGACGTGGCAACAACCATTGCGCGGCCTCGTCTAACTTGCCTGCAAGTGGCACCACGCAAGCGGTTCCAGTCGCTACCAGGGTGCGCCCAATATGGGCATCCTGGCCGAACTCTGCATTGAGCACCCACGGCAACAGCCTAGCTAACTCGCTAGGTAGGTTGCTGTTCTCGGGCAGCGCCCCCTCTTCCATCAGGGTTTCGTAATCACGTAACCAATGCATCTGAGGAGGCAGGAAGTTAGCGACATAATGACCGTCGCCTAGCGCCGTGCGCCAACGCTGCGCGAAAGCTGTCGGCAAGCTTGATAACGTCAGTGGTTGCCCTGCGGCATAGGCATCAGCAATTACCTGGGCCAACGCCGAACGCAAGTTCATTCGCCAGGTTCGCGCAGCAAGGAAGCCCGCACGATGCGCCGCATCCTGTACGGAGTCAGAGAAAGCAATCAGCTTCTTGTCCGGGTTGAAGCGCGTTGCAAACAACTGCCCCACCATCACCGCCGCCAGGCTGGCCGCTTGCGAACCGACAATCGTCAGCGTTTTATACCCAGCACAGAAAGGACAATCATGGTGCGACTTGGTGTACTTCGCGCCATTGCGCGTACCTTCACGCAGGTTGCTGGCAATATCCACGGCCAGCAAAGGCTGATCGTCACAGTGTGTGCATTCGGTTTGCGATGCCTGATGCAAGGTGCCGCAGACAGGGCATACCTGCTTGCGCTCGAACACCGCAGGATTCACCTCTGCACTGGAAGGAAAGATAAAACGGGTGCTCACATCCTCGGCGAAGAACGCGCTGTAAAACGCCTGCAGGTCATGGGTCAGTTGATTGGGGCTGATCTTTTGTTGCGTAGAACCCCAGCCGGTGGCGTGGCACTCGCGGCAGTGGATCACCGGCAGATGCAGCCGCTCCATATCGGCTTTACGTAAGTCATCGTAATGCCGAAGCTGCGGCTCAGCATCCAGCACAGCCACCATGCGGCGGAGCTCGCGTAGCCAGATTTCCACCTTAACCTGCAAGAAGAAGTCCTGATGTGCATCCTGGCGTGCATGCGCTACCAGCGACAGCAGGCTAGACAACCAAAGCAACGCAAAGCGCTCATCGTCGCAGCTCGGCAAACGGCGCTTGAGCAGTACCAACAGGTCATCCAGCAACACGGACTTTGGCCCAAGACGCTCCAAATCACGCAAAAGATTCTGGAAGGCAAAGTGGCTCTTCAGGTGCTTACCCAAGCCACAGCGCCAAGCAAAATCCTCGGCCTGTGTGACCGAGCAAGGCTCACCGAACCACAAGGGTGCTTGGGCCGCCAGATAGGCATGCAGGTCGTCATAGTTCTCGGGGGCCAACACATCCAGATCACTGGGCTGCGGGCTTTGGGTGAACTCAACCAAGGCTTCAGCGAGATAATCCCCAACCGACTCGCGGTCCTCGGCGATAACCGCGCTGTCATCCAACACTTCACCAAACACATCGCCGGCAAAGGCCAGCAAATCGCTAACGCCATCGTCTCCCAGCGTTGCCGAAGTACCGACGCACACCAACTGGTCCGGTGGTGCATTCAGCCGCCCCTTGAGACGGCGAATCAAGCAGGCCAGATCAGTACCCTGCGCACCATCGAAGGTATGCAGCTCATCCACCACCAAATACCGCAGCGTGTCCGGCTGCTGATGCGCCCACAAAGGAGCATCTGCGGCACGCAGTAGCAGAAAGTCCAGCATCTTGTAGTTGGTCAGCAGAATATCCGGCGGATTTTCACGCAGGGCATTGCGGTCGGTAATCACCGAATAACTGCCATCACTCAATTGGGCGACCGTTTGCGACTCGATAGCCGGTGCATCACCCACATACAGACCTGCACGAATCCCACTAAGGCCAGCGGCCTTAACGATTTCCTTGGCCACGCGCCCAGATTGGTCGCTGGCCAAGGCATTCATGGGATAGAGGATGATCGCCTTGATGCCACGCCGCCCCTCGGCACGCGCCACACGACAATGCTCAAGGATCGGGTATAGAAAGCACTCGGTCTTACCTGACCCAGTACCCGTTGCCACCAACGTGGATTGAGCCTCTGAGCCCGCCAGCCGCGCAAACGCCTTGGCTTGATGCGCGTGCGGCACAAAGCTGGCCGGCAACCAGGGAAAAGCCGGTGCACCACCATTCAACTGCTTACGAAATGGTAGTGGCAGCGTCAGGTACGGGCCTTTAAAGATATTGCTGCGCTCGGCCAGAAAGCGCTCCAGCAAGCCCTCAAAACCGTTAGTGGTAGATGGAAAGGCCGTGCGGAGAAAGTCCGCAACACCCTGAGTGACTTGCTGGGCGACAATAAGTGGCTGCATGGTCAAACCGTCTCATCATCTGATGGGACGACCGTTAGCCCATAAAGACTCTTCAATGCATCCAGCATCTGCTGCTTTCTTGAAGCGACAAATGCTAGATGGTCGTCCCAAAGCAGGTCTTTAGATTCTGGGATGAAGTCATAGGAAGGCCAATATTTACTACCGTCCTGACTTTGGAAAAACTCTTTAGGGTGACGATTTGATTTGTACCTATTTACCTCGGCTGGCATAGGCTGGAAATTCCACAGCACATCAACAGCCTCCCGATAGGTATCATCTTGCCCAACAAGTTTCATCGGGAAGATGTGATCCACCTGTGGTTTGTTTTCGTGAAAAACATAGCTTCGGTGTGGCATAAGCACTTTAGTAGCCAACCATGTCTGACTCAACAGCTGGTACTCGTTGAGCTCTCCAGTACGGTTCTTCTCGATCGCAATCTGGCGAATCTGCTCAAGCGGAAATGAGCAATTCTCCTTGCCAGCAGTCATGGACTCGCGACCAAACGCATTGATCATGGTCTGGGTATTCCAGTCGCAAAGCTGGGACTGCAAGAAGTACTGGTGAATCAGTTGAACCTCTGACTCATCCCAGTTACGGATACGCCATTCATGCCCATGGCGCTTAAGCTCAGTCAGGTAAGCCGCGATAGGTAATACGGCCAACCAACGAGGCACGATGGAGGCATGATTGATGTTTAGCAGGCCCTTCAAATAACCACTAAACACCTCGATTAACGGCTCACTGTCACTCTCTAGAGCATCCTGAAAAGCTTGGATATCGCTATCATCCAGACGCCCCTCATCGATTCGAATGGTGTTCTTAATCAGCAAATGAAAGAACTGCAGGATCGATGTAGACGAGAACTCAATACCACCACTTTTTTTGGCAATTCTCTCGGACAACGCCCAGAGCTTTTCCTCGTAATCCGAGTGAACCGCCTTGATCTTGCCGAACACCAACTCCAGTTGGGTCAGTGCCACACCGCCAGTGTTAAGACGCCGAAAGACCTCATTGACCTCTGATGGGGTATCTGCTTTCACCGAAAAGTAGGCAATGGACTTGTGATTGGTGTCGACGAAAATGTCCCACAGCGCACTCAGGCTTCTGCGAATACGCAGTTTGACGTTTTTGTCATCGCCTGCTGCCATCAGAACACGGTCCTCAAGATCGACCTTTTCATCCTCGTTACAACGCAAACAGGACAATTCGGTCATGCGCAGGTAACGAGCCTCCGCTATGGCACTGGCATCGCGGAATAGAAAACCAGTTTCGTCCGACTCGGCAAAGGCAGGGTCGAACAACAAATCGAAGTGCAATACCCGGCCATTGAAGCGGTGACGAAGTACTGAATACAAGGTCTGCAGGCGTTGCTGACCGTCATATACCAGAGCCTTGGGTGCTCCCCACAGCCCTTCATCTACCTGGCGGGCATGTTGCCCTGGGGCATAGTCCCCCACGAAGCAGCGATATGGAACTTTCTGATCTGTTTCCCAAAGCACCACGCCACCTATCGGATAGCGCTTGAGAAGTGAATCGAGTAACAGGCACACATAGTCCTCTGACTCGTGGCGTGCCCCCCAAACGTATTGCCGCTGCACCTGAGGCAAAAACCACCCGCTGTTGGGGGCGTTCAGCTTGTCCAGTGCTTCACGAACGGAAATACCTGCATACGACATAATTTGTCTTCCCTGATGGGCTGTAGCGTTAGCGTGCTTTCACCGAATACGGGCAAATCGTTAAGAGCTCACGTCCGGTGCGTGGCCAGCAGTGCCCGACATCCCTGTTACTCAGGGATCAGCTTTTTAACCTCTTCTTCGGCGCTGTACGGCAGACTGTCTTGCTCATACTGGCGAACCGTTGCGATATTTTTTTGGGCCCGTTCCACTTTATCCCGACGCCACTGCGTGTCTATCGAGTAGGGATTCAGGTTGTCAAATACATTGAATAAATACTGCGTTTGATTGATACATGCGCCGTACGATAGACCAACAATCCATTTCTCAAGGCTGTACGAGTCAAACACGTAACCATTCTTAGCGTTCCAGAACTTGACCAGGCGGATGGTCGGCTTGATCTTGGATAGCTCCTGGTTGTTCTTTGCCGTCAGCGTCTCGTTGAAGTCATTCGGATTGGTTTCAAGCCACTCGCCATCGCGGCCTACGATTTTGTAGGCAGAATAGGACTTGAGCGCTGGGACCAGATCGAACTTGATATGGTTGAGCTCCAAAACGATGGTCGGCGATGACTGCTTGATTTCTGACCGGGAGTAGTAGGTTTCGGCAAACCGCTTCACCCGATCAAGATAGGTCTGAGGCGTGTAGCCAGACTCCGAAAAGACGATCATGTAGTCGATGTCCGAGCCTTCATCCATCTTTCTTGGCAAGATAGTGCCCCGAGTGGATGAGCCGAACTGAAACTGTTCAGACACGCCTTGCCCAAAGTAACTAGTCAACCTTGCGCGCAGCGTTGTGATCGAGGTATTGATCGAGCGCTTCTCATCATCAGAAAGAACCGCAGCGCTGGCACGCTTCTCCAGATACGAAAGAACTGACATCACTTCTCCTTGTCGACGCGGTGAGTGGCTTCGCCTTGGTCTACGCCATCACGCGCCTTTTCGTAGTCCCTTCGCGCTATCGGGTGGCTCGCGTTGTTGAGCTCATTCCTACGCGTCGTGAATTCATCAAGCCCATCAATGGCCGACTGCTCGTCGCAAGTGTGGTGCAGTTTGATCTCGCGAAAGACCCGGGCGTCGTTACGCAACGCGAGATACTGATCTCCAGTGGTTTTATGTGCCGAAGCACGCTCGGATGGCTTAAGAAATGTCATCAGTGCAGTTAGCACTGTGATCACGGCGGATAGTCCCGCTGCTACTTGGCCATACTCTTTCATAAAGGCAGCACCGGCCACGGCGCTCAATGCAACGGATGGAACCCCTAACCAGTAGTGGTAGCGAGACCATCGGTCTGCGGCATTGAACTGTGCTTTTCCGGAGTGGATGCAATCTTCTTCGATTCTTTGCAGCTCAGCGGCAATTGGACTTTTGATATTGCCGCTATGGCTTTGCATGGAGCCCTCTCCCTTGGCATTGCCCATTGAACATTCCTCAGTCATTCGTCTGCTCCGATTCAAAATGCGCCCAAGCCACACGGTAGTCGGCTTCGCGGTCGGCCAGGGTGAAGGGGGCGGTGTATTGGATGGTGCGTTGAATCGGGCCGCCGGGTTGGGTGTCGTCGAGGATGGGGCGCTCGATGATGGTGCCGTCGGGGACTCGGGGTTGGCTGCTGCCGTTAGGGTCAAGAGTGGGTTGCACGTCTTCCCAGCCGAGGCGGCCGGTTTTAGTACTGCCATCGGGCAGGCAAACGGTGCAGTCGGCATCGCGTTTGCCGGCCTTGCGCGGTAAGCCGACGCCGGCCAAGCCTTTGCTGGTAGTAAAGATGATGCGACCGTTGGCGTCGTACCAGGTATCACGCTCGTACTGGCGCATCACCGGAAATTGCACGCGATAGATTGTCAGCAGCTCGTCCAGAGTCAGGCCGAGGGCCTGGGCGGCCAGCGCATCGATTTCCACCAGTGCCTGGCGGCGGGCGTAGTCGCTGCGCAGGGCACAGTTGCGATGCCATTCGGGGGTAAGCTGCGCGAAGAAGTTTTGCGGCAGGCGTGGGTCGTTGCTGGCCCAACTGTCCTGCTGAAAGGTTGGTTGCCAGCACTCGCGCCAGAGGTCGGCGTATTGGCTGGTCAGACTATTTAGGATCAGCGCACGAGCCCTAAGCGCACGACTCAGTGGATGCTCATGCAACAGAGGCAACTGACTGATAAGTGTCGTGTTGGCGTGCCCCATACCCGTACTTTTAACCCGATAGTCCACAGGCACAGACAGGCACAGAGCGTGATAATCCACTAACTGTCGTTGATCTCGGAAGGCGCTCGCGAGAACGGTATTGATATGTCCTTGCCCCGGGGGCACGAGCGCTGGAATCAAGGACCGCTCAGCCGATGGACTGATCATTTCGCGGTTTACATGACGGTAATACCCCGTCACCGTCCTCGCCTCGCGCTCGCCTTCTTCCACCCAACTTACACGGGGTACGCGGCGAGCGTACTCGGGGGCATCGCAGGCGGGCAGGTAGTTACTGCGCGGCAGGTAGTCGTCGGGCAAGGTTTCAAGGTCCAGCTGATCATAAGCCTTGTTCGAGTCGCAGACCTTACGGGGGGTTTTGTTGAGCGGTATGCCCACATAGAAATGCGGACCAGATAGCACGAACTCTACAGGTTCACTGGCAAAACCCTGCTCGCCGGTGTTACGACGTCGGATGGTGCCGTCGCTTTGACCAATGGACTCATTCCAATGCTGGGTACAGTAGATATCAGTACCCAGATCGCCCAATCGACGCGGGGCATGGGCGAACTTCTCAAGCACCGAAACTAGCTCTCGGCTATGAACGGCGGGCAGACGCGCCTGCATTGCTGGTGTGCCGGGTGTGTCGTACAACTGGGCAAAGGTGGCTAGCAACGGCTCTTCAACCTCAATCAGACGGTTGGTATGACCCGATAGCTCCCACTTACCTTCTTCAGTTTTCATCCCGGGGATTTTGCCGCCACCTGCATGTGACCAGCTGCGGTTCAACGACACGGGATCAAGCAAATTGGCCACGGTAACGAAGCAAATCTCCGGACGCTGTCTTCCATAGATATTGATGCTGTAGCGCGTATGGTTATCTACCTCGGCAAACAGCAAACGCTCATTGGCAAACTGATAATGCGCCCGCAAACGTGGATAAAGCGCCGCGCGCAGCTGACCACCCTTGGGGTCGTCATACACCCCTTCCGGATGCAGCAGGGCCTGCACACCACTGCCGATCTGCCACACCAGCGGCAAAAAGCATTTGTAGAGATTGGCCTTCTGCCCCTCCAGCAGCGAATAGTTCTGCCGGGCATTGAGGAACTCTCCCATACCCTCAGTGACCACACACTCAGCCAGAAAATCAGCTTTGGCCTGTGGTAACGCCGCAAATACCGCCTCGCGCTGATCCGCCGTCTGCTTGGCGCTGAGCTTACGAATGGCAAATCGCGGATCGAAGTCCGACAGCAGCGACTGCTCGTTCCACTCCACCTTGATCCACGGTGGATTACCGAGGATCACATCAAAACCGCCACGAGCCTTGAAGACATCGGCAAACTCCAGCGCCCAATGCATAAAGTGCTGCTGGCTGGCCACCTGCTGCGCCACCTGCAGTTGCGGCAGGGCGTTGATCAGTGCGGCGATATCGACATGACCGTAGCGGTCGCGCTCGGGGGCAAAGTCCAGCCCTTGCTGCGACTGGGTTTCCGGGAACAAATCATTGGCGTTACTCAGGCTGGCGTTGCCGAGCAGCACCGTTTCCAACACAAACCACCAGTGTTCGCGGCTGGGCAACTCACTGGCTTTATCCAGCGGCCAGAACCACAGGGCGCACCAGGCATCCATCACCAGCTTGAGGCGGCGATAGGGGCTGGCATTTTTCTGCGCTTCGCTAAGCATCTCCCGCTGATAGGCAGCGTCTTTCTGCGCGGTGCTGGTGGGCGCATGATTGGCCGCCGGATCAGGCCATACGTGCAGTTCATCGCAGGTGGCGGCACGTACACGTGCCAGCTCCTGGGCGTGCTGCTGCCAGAGCTGTTCGGTGGCCTGATTCAAGGCTTGTACGCGACGGATTTCGTCTTTGCTGAGCGGTGCGGTAAAGGCCTTGCGCCATTGTTTAAATTGCTCGAAGGCGGCGGGTTCCAGCGCCTTGACCACCTTGTCGCTGACCATGCCCATGCCTTCAGCAGGCAGCAAAAAGTGGAATACATCGGTAGCAGCCGGCACTTGCGTGAGAGGCAAGGCACGCGGCGCGGCGGCGCGCCAGTCGCGCTCGGGCTGGCCGTTCTCGCCTTTACCCGGGCTGAGCTGGGCGGTACTAAACAGTTCGCGCCGCGCCCCCACCAGGGAGTTACCGTTGTAGAGCTGCAGGCCGAACCAGGGCACATGGCTGCCTTTGAAAATGGCGTTAAGCCACAGCGAGACCTCGGCCAGCTCCACAGCAATGGGGTTGAGGTCCACACCAAAGACATTGCTGTCGGCAATAAACATCTTCACCCGCTGTTTTTCTTCGGTGTACTGCTCGTGCGGGATGGTGCGACCCAGCTCTTTCTGTTTGGCTTGCAGATAGGCTTCGGCCAATTGGCTGACAGCCTCGTTCAAGAACGCCGCACTGCCCATGGCTGGCTCGCACACGGTGAGCTTGAGAATTTCATCCGCCGACTTACCGGGCAGAATCTCCTTTAGCGCATGTTCGACCAGGCATTTGGTCAGCACTTCCGGGGTGTAATAGCTCGCCGATTTCTCACGGGCACGCCCGGCTAGGCGATAGATAAAAGTGCCTTTTGGGTGAATCTTGGTATTGCCGCCAAACAGACGCTCGGCGTCGGTGTACTGGCTGATGCTGCTGGCAGGCACAAAGTAGGCCGCATCCAGGGGGTTAACCTCGGCGTCCTTTTTCTTCGCAGCAGCGCTGGGGGTATCGAGGCCATCCTCGTTGTCGGTATCGCTCTCGCTGGAATCGTCTTCTTGGCTCTCGTCACCATCACTATCAGCAGCGGCGGCCTTCTTACCCTTGGGGTCGGGGCGTACTTCGTAGAGATCTTCTTCGGCGAAAAAACCACGGAAGGACAGCAGGGATTCATACACCGCACCGAGCTGGTTGATACCCAGGGTGCCATAGCTGATGCGCCCTCGCCGGCTCTTACCGCCGCCACGGGATAGCGACATCAGTTCGATGACTTTCTGCAGTACCGCGTTGCGCAGCTTGATGCTGCCCAGCAGCGGCGTACGCGCGGGGTCAAACAGGTGGCCTTGCAGCGGCGCAATGGTAAAGCCGTTATTGAGCAAGCCGTCATGGCTGCCGCTCAAGTCGAGCTGGCTCGCGGTGGCATCACGGCGTGGATAGCCTTGCCAGATCAGGCCAAAGAGTTGCTTGAGGCTGTCGTGGAAGTAGAAGCCTTCCTGGGCTTCACTGGTGGTCAGCGGGGTTTGTTCCAGCTCGCGCAGGTGCTCGATGCTGTAGCCCTTGAGGTAGGCCTCGGCATCGATGGGCGCATAGCCCAACTCGGGGCGCGCCTCGATGTAGAACATAAACAGCAAACGGTACATGTAGCGCAGGCTTTCGCGGCTGAGCTGGTCGGCCAGGTCGGTGTCGTTACGCTCGAACACCTTCTCCTTCGCCACCGTGCGTTTGTACCAGATGGCCTCGTTGGCAATCAGCTCGATGCATTCACGCAGGGCGTACTTAAGATCGGTGGACACCTCAAAGGCATGCTTATGCGAGCTGTCGTCCAGGCTGTCGAGCAGCGCCACGCCGCCTTCCACCGGCAGCACCGACTGGCTGCCCAGCAACGCGGCCATGGCGCGGAATTGCTTGTCGTCACGCGGGCCGAACAGCTCCGGCAGATTAAAGCGCAGCAGCGCCTTGCGACCCCATTTGCTGCGTTCAACCAGCAGCCATTCCTCATGGTGCAGCAGCAACACCCAGCGTGGTGGGTGGTCGTCGGCAAACAGGCGCTTGCTGAGGGTTTCTTCCCAGTCGCTGTAGGCATACTTGCCCTTGCCTTGCTCACTGGCAGCAGGCGCAAGCAATTGCAGCGGGCTGCTGTCGTCGTCTTCCGCACCTGCAATGGCTGCCGCAATAACCAATAGCGGCTGGTGTTTGGCATCGCGGTACACCGCGAGCACCGGTAACTCGCCATCAGCCAGTGCCAGACTTTGCTGCGCCAGCTCGTAACCGAGGGCGGCGAGCAGCGGTTGCACCAGATCAATAAACAGGCTGGCGCGCTCGCTGGCTTTGCGCTCATTCAGAAAGCGCTCACGAGCACGAAAATAGCCATTGGCCCCGGCGGCGGTGCGCAGCCGGCCAACGGGGCTTTGCGCGCCCTGCTCTTTCCACTGGTCAAACAGCGGTTTGAGGTCTTTTTCGAGGATCTCGTCCAGGTAATGCTGGCTGTAGAACTCGTTGGCATTGGTGAGGCCGGTGATGGCAAAACTCATGGGGTATTCCTTCCTTAAGCCATCAGCGCGGCAACAACGGTGAACTGAGCGCGGTCATCCAGTTGCAGGGTGTCGCGTATCCATTGTTGGTAGTTGCTGAACAGGTCTGCGGTGGCGCTTTCTTTCTGCTTACGTTTGGCTGCGACGACCTGTTCGATCCCTTTGGCGAAATCGATTTCCAGCTGTTCGTTGTGTTTGAGTTGCAGGGTTTGCAACTTGGCCAACTCACGCTCCAGGCGCTGGCGGCAGTTGGCATCGAAGGCCTGCTTGATCGGCTTGATGTGTTTCTCAGCCGCCTGGATAACCGCGGGTAGCGCACTTTGCAGGGTACGGCTGTCGGGTACCTGGCCATCGTTGGCCTGGGCTTTTGCGGTGCTGGTGAGCCCTGTGCGCTGCAGTGTTTCCGCCAGACTGAGCACGCCTTGTACCTGCCCGGTAGCATTGAGCTGTACACCGAGCCACTCGGCCAGTACGGCCTGGCCACGACGGTTGGGCACCTGGGCCAGCACCAGCACGATGGCTTCGCCTGCGGCCAGCCCCTGGGCAACGCGTAGCAGCGGTGCACGCTGGCGACGGAACAGGGCCATGAGTTTGTAGTCGAGCCATTGGGCAATGGGGTTGAGCGCCCAGAGGTAATGCAGCTGGGGCCAGGCGTTGGTATCGCGCGCCTGTTTAATCGCCTCTTCCACCACAGTTTTGTCGGCGCTCAGAGCAAAGGTGTTATCGGTCGGCCACATTTCGCTGGCCAGCTCACGCTTGAGCACTTGGGCAAGGTCGCGACTGGGTTGGAAGCTCAGTGTGCGACGCGCGTCATCCGTTTTGATTTCAGCATGTTCGCGCGGCGACTGTTGCGCCAGCCAGCGCAAGGCATCGCGCAGGTAGATATAGCTGTCACTAAACAGGCTGGTGAGTTCAGCAGTGGGGGCCGCAAGCGCTGCTGTGCTGGCGGGCGCAGGGCCATCGTTGCTGGATACGCTCGCGCCCCACAGGGCTTCGAAGGGGTCGATATCATCACCGGCCAGGAGCGCAGCGAACTCATCAACCGTACTATTGCCTTCAATGGCCTTGGCCACTTCGACGGTTTCCAGCTCCTCGTCATACAGCCCCATAAAGGCCGATGGATCGCCGATGTTCTTGGCGGCCTGCTCGTCTTTATCGATGAGAATTTCCAGGTAGCGCAAGTCACCGCGAATACGCTCGTGGCGTGGTTCGGTTAGCAGGTAGCCGATTTTCGGCGCATGCAGCTGACCGTAGCGATCCACGCGACCGTTGCGCTGCTGGAACACCATTAACGACCAGGAAATATCGAAGTGGATCAGGCGATGGGCCTGGTAGTGCAGGTTTAGACCTTCAGAGGCCACATCCGAGGCGATCAGCAGGCGCAGGGGCGAATGGGTTTTGCCGAAATCTTCGACCGTCTGCTGGATGTCCTGATCTGGCAATTGGCCGTGCAGGATGGCTACGGCATCGGTTTTTAAACCAAGGGCCTTGGGCAGCTCTTGCTGGAGAAACTTCAGCGTTTCCACCCGCTCGGTGAAGATCACCAGGCGGTCACTTGGGTCTTTGCCATCCCACCGCCAGTGCTGGCCTTGTTTAAGCTGGCTGATGAGGTGCTGCAGTTTGCTGAACTTGTCGGCACTGATGGCTTGTACCAGACCTTGGAGGTCACGCAGGCCTTCAAGATCAGGATGGTGTGCGTCTTTCGCTTCCAGCTTGCGGATGCGCTCTTTCAGCGTTTGCAAACAGGCTGCGGGGGATGAGAACAGCGCTTTTTCCAGCACGGTGCGGAACAGCATGGCACCGTCGCGGGCACCGGCTCCGTCACTATTGAGTTTGAGCTCGGCCAGGGCATAGAAGGCGAGGTTTTCCGCAGGGCTTGCGGCGCAGGCCAGACGGAACACTTCGCGCTCGGGGAATTCCTGCTTCATCTGTTCGCGTACGTCTTTCTTAAAGCGGCGAACAAAGAGGTGATCAACATCCTCACGGGTGTAGTCGGCCCCTACTGGCAGCACTGTTGGGTCGAGCATGTGCACAAGGCTAGCGAAGCTGTCCTTCTTGCCGTTGTGCGGTGTGGCCGTAAGCAGGATCAGCGCATCCGAGCGTTGCGAGAGCAACTCGGCCAGGCGATTACTCTGGGTGCGGTTGCCCTTGTAGGAGACGTTGTGGGCTTCGTCGATAATGATCAGGTCCCACCAAGCACTTTCCAGGTAATGGCGGTACTCACTGTCGCGCTTCAAGGTATCGACCGAGATGATGGTGCGGTCGTAGTAGTTGAAGGGGTTATGGTTGGCCGGGATATCACGACGGATGCGCTGAATACCGGCTGAGTCCAGGCGGGTCAACGGGATAGTAAAGCGGTTCCAGAACTCCTGCTGGAACTGGCGCATCATGCTTTTGGTGGTGACCACGAGGATGCGCCGGGCTTTCCCCCTGCGCATCAACTCGGCGGTGAGGATGCCGGCCTCAAGGGTTTTACCCAAGCCTACGGTGTCGGCAATCAGCAGGCGCGGGCGCAGTTGCTGCAACACCTGATGGGCGGGCTGTAATTGGAATGGCAGCGCATCCATCACCCCGTGCTGGCCAATCACAACCGATTCGTTTTGCAGTGCTGACTGACGCAGACGCGCTTCGATAAACAGCCGCGAAGCAATAAATGTGGGCGACTCGTCGTAGACCAGCTCGGTTTTCGCCGGGTCAATCAGGGTGACGCCATCAAGCTCAGTGAGGAACAGCGCATGGCGGTTGCGCACGGTTTCCGAAACACCGATGCAGGAGAGCTGCCAGCCACCGAGATTGCATTGGTCGGCGTTCTGGATGATCCACTCTTCATCGCGGATCAGCGCGCGGGCACCGGGAGCTGGGGCTTGGGTCAGTTGCATGAAGCAATCCTTGTCAGGGCATTAAATGCGCAGCGGGCGCTGGATAACCAGAGGCAATAGCCACCTGAACCTGGGGGTAACTGGGTCATGCCACTCATGTGCAAATCCTCAGCGCAGCCGAAAGGCTGCCAACAATTCAAATTCATGTAGGCAACGGTGCGGGATACAAAGAACTGAAACGACAGCGTTGAAGGCTATAAGCGCTGAAACTCGGCCATCCCTGGGATACCACGGCCTGCCATGTTGCGGTGTTTGTCACCTTATCCACTGGCTGTGCATGGGTAAAGGCATGCACAGTGCTTTTTTGCCAGCATGGTCAGTTATCGGGTATGCACTCGTCCGACATCGGCGTTTTAGCTACGTCTCCACGCCCCTTACAGATCAGGGTGATGCGCATGCCCTGCTGGAGTCCGGCGGCATAGTTGGCATGAGCATCGCTGAGCTTGAACTGCGGTTCCATGAACTGGTTTACCCCGCCACGCAGCGTGACATAAGGCTTGCCGAACAGATCGGTATTGATCGAGTCGACCACACCGGTGACCTTGAAGCGCCTACCCTTGAAGTGCTGATCGGCAGCAACGGTGTTGCGCTCATATTCAGCAGCCATTTGCTGTGCTGTGTATTCATGCAGCGGCTCTACCTGTTGAGCAACCTTTGCAGATTGACTCCGCGCTGAGGTGGATGAGGTCGAACCTCCGGACACAGCATCCTCACCTTCATGCCCGAGGGCAGCAAAGAGCGCAAATACCAACCAGCCAAAGCCAATGATGCGGCTGGTTGCGCTGTGTCCCAGCCTAAGTAGGAACCAGGCAAAAATCATCGGCACCAGAAAGATGCCTAGCCCCAGCCAGAAACCCACCGAACGCTGCGCGACTGCGGGAGCTCTAGAAGCCGGCAGGGGACTAGCAAAGATTTGCACTATTGGCACCCCACAGTGCGGACAAGCCGCTGCCTGATCACTTGCCATACGGCCACATTCGCCACAATCGATCAATGCCATGTTTCTACTCCTTGAGAATGAATTCCGCGTCTGGCCGGGATCAATCCGGCTTGTGTGCGGGATTCAGGATATGTAGCCTAAGTAGACGTATCCATGGTGTTTACTCGTACAGGTAAACTTTTCAATCAGGTGGAGAAGAAATGAAACGCACGCAATCGATCGAATCTGTCCGCTGGGATTTGGCGCTGCGCTACCGACTGATCGAGACGGTAGCCTGGTGGGAGGGGCGTTTAACTACCAATCACCTGATGCAGAGCTTTGGGATTAGCCGCCAGCAGGCGTCGAAGGACATCAACACCTACATCAACGAGCACGCACCGAAGAACCTGGAATATGACAAGCATGTGAAGGGGTACGTGCCGAGCAAGCAGTTCAAACCGCTGTTCATCGACGACAGCGCCAGCGCCTACCTGCACCTGCTCAACCAGAATCACGACCGTGCACCGCACATTGAGGGCCTGGCGCTGGCCTATGCGCACACAGAAGTTCTGGCTGTGCCGGATCGCTCGGTAAGGCCGGAAGTGCTCCGTCCGCTGCTCAAAGCCTGCCGAGAGGGGCTACGCCTGGAATGCGAGTATGTGTCCTTCACCACTCCGGAAGGCGAAAGCCGCCTGATCGCTCCGCACACACTCGTTTACACCGGCATGCGCTGGCATGTGCGTGCTTACTGCGAGAAGAACCGCGACTTTCGTGACTTTGTGCTGAGCCGTTTCCGTGGCGTGCCTGAACTGATGGATTACTTCACCGAGCAGGGTCGGGACCAGGATGCAGGTTGGAATACACCGGTACAGGTAGTCATCGAGCCGGACTCGCGCCTCAAGCCTGAACAGAAGGTAATCATCGAAAGCGACTACGGCATGCAGGAAGGACAACTGCGGATCCAGACCCGAGGCGCCCTAGTGCAGTATGTGCTGCAGCGCTACCAGATCGACCCGACCAAGGTGCATGCCAAGGCTACGGCGCAGCAGATCGTGGTGGCGAACCTGGATCAACTGCAGCCCTGGCTGTATCACTGAGCTAGGGCCACAAGACGACTCCTACCTCGTGCCTATTCATCCGTCCCGCCGTAGGCCAGTCTGGCCAGCCCCACCAGCACCAGCACTGCGAGCAACAGAAAGTCATTCGGCGAGAGAGACATGAGCATGGCGGAGGCCTCCTGGTCGGTCAACCGGGTTGCGATCATACGGAATTGGAGTCGGCAGATCGCCCTCAGCGGGCAACAGATGTTTGGTTCAAATGGGGGTTCGCCGGCTATGATCCGCACAGGCAGTGGACGCTTTGAGCATGGACGATGCGCGAGAAAAAAATCCCCTTTGGAGAGCGAGACGGCACCCTATTCCGGGCGCATGAAGTCGGGAACGGACTGCGTTGCGGCTGCGTCTGCCCAGGATGCAGGCAGCCGCTGAATGCGGCCAATAACGGGGAAAAAGTCATTCCTCATTTCCGCCATGCCCAGTCGAATGACTGCACCGATGGATTCCGCGAAGGGGTGAGACGAGCTGCAGTCGCGCTCATCGTGCAGCACAGACAACTCCTGCTCCCAGCCTTTCTCGGCACGGCCAGAGTATCCACGGTAAGCGGCCGGCTGTTGGAAGATAAAGTCGAACTGAAGCCAGCAACCGCCACGGCAGACTCCGTGGAACGATTCGTTGACCTCGACGGATTAAGAGGCCACGCAGTCCTGCATCAATCTGGCCGACAGTTGATCGTACGCATCAAGATGTCCTCCAGGATGGAGCATGAGCGTTACCGTCAGCTTCAAGCTCTCGAACATTCCAGCATGGAGATTGACCTGCATCGCCTGACACTGGAGCAGATCAATGACCCAGACAGTTTCGCGCATGCCGTGCTGCAGGATCCGTCGACCCGCTTCTGGATCAGATGCATCCGTGGCGAAAGGCTACTGGCAAGCGCAGAGCAGAAGCTCCAATTGCACGCGACTGAGCTGAACGCTACTTGGTTACAAGAGCAGGCCGAGCGTGAAGCCGAAGAACAAGCTCGGCAGCTTGCCCTCGCGGAAGAGAAGGCCGAGCGTGATTTGGCCCTGAAGACACACCGCGCTATGCAAATTGACATGGCAGAGCAATATCCAGCTACTGAGCAGGACGCTACCGTCCAAGGCCGGGCGGACCTCATTGCGGCGACTATGTTGAAAGCAATGCGGGCCTGGGATGGGAAGGCGGTGGAATGTACCGCCTGCCATCTATTGAGCCCGCCTGACGCCAGGTTCTGTCTCTACTGCACAGCCGACGGCAGCGAGGTACGATCTGTCAGCGTTCCTGCGGATATCGCTTCGACGATTCACAAGCGCATGCGCTGTTCAGCAAAGCCAAACATGTCGATAAAAACTGCGCCTACGCTCGCCTTACGGCCAGAAGTCTGATTGGCCTGCTCCACCCCAAGCACGAGCTTCTTAGCCAGAATGAAGATCACTACCCTCTGCTGGTATCAAAGCCACGCTGGCGATCCCCATACGACTTCGTAGCAGCCTTGCACAGGTAGCTGACACGACGGAATAGCGCTGGTAGCTCATCTACGTCACCACGACGGACATAACGGTTGACTAGATATTCAGCATTCTCCGGGATCTGCACCAGCCCTCTGACTTGCCGGTATGTCAGCCCAAGCGCAGTGGCCCAAGCCTCCTCTATACGCCGGATATGGTTGGCCCTCTTAGAAGCTAAACGCCCGATCGTGTAGTAGGCATCTCGGTTAAGCAGGATCAGTAGGTGGTAATGGGGTCGCCGCCCCCAACCCACTTCTCTAGCCCAGACGTAACGAACCTTGCAGTCATGGGCATACTTGTTTCGCTCACGCGCCCGGTCACGGTTGTGCTCGATCTTCGCCTTGAAGGACTCGATGAACCTGCTGATGACTTGGTTCGTATAGGCATGGTCAGGTAGATCGATATTCTGCGGAAGACGCAGATCCGCTCTGAAGGCCAGTACCCTGGGATACTGATCAAGTGTCAGGCCTATGGTTCGTTTCGAACGAGACAGGTACTCACGGACGAAGGGGCCTTTCTCGGCCATCACTGGTAGGCCTTCAAAGGTATCGTCGTAGTGCAGGTGGAGGTTACGGTTCTCGGGATGACGAAGCATGGTTACTACTCCTGGGTTTAGGTTCATAACCTGTGCCCATTGAGTATTTTTTAAACGTTACCTCGTACTGTCTTACCTGCCTGATACCCTCTACTGACTCCATCGGTCAGTAGCTGTCGTGATGAAGCGACCCCAACCCTACGGGTGGTAAGTGCTAGTAAAAGCATATTACCCACACCGAGAAAGCCTTCCCCGACTGGCTCGGGGAAGTAGTCCCGAATGTTCCATCCACGCCGGTGTTTTTGTCTCCGCCCTCACTCCGGCAAAAAACTATCGAGCGCATGCACTGGCCCAACTAGGCACCTGATTTCCTGGAGCTCCGACAGGCCTAGCAATGGGGAGCAACATTGCCAAGCCTGCCGAGAGATCTACCAGGTCGCCTGGGGGAGTTAGCTGAGTTCCGCTTCGGCTACGCCCAGCCGGCATAAACGCCATGGTCGGCTCGCTGCCGACCATGGCGCATCATGGCTAATCGTCAGGTCTAATCAAGCCAGTGGCCGGAGTCGTACTGCGCCTCTCTTCGGCCGAGTCGCGCTCTTCGACCCTGGCCAAGATCCAATCCTCGACCTCGCTAAGCAACCAGCCACGGCATCGATCCCCCAGCGAAACTGGCTTCGGGAAGGTGCCCTCGGCCATGTACTTGTAGATGGTCGACCGGGCCAGACCGGTTGAATCAATGACTTCTTTCAGGCGGATGATCCTCATGAACGGGTTCCTCGTATTCGTTCAGAGGATTGGGGAAGTTTGTAAGAAAATACGTACGGAGGGGCCTGTATCGGCCTGGAGCTATGCGCGTGGCTTCGCACGTAAGCCAAAACGATATTGATCCGCTACCGGAATCTCCGCCTCTGTAGTGAAAGCCTGGATAGCTGACTCACCGTTATTGCCAATGCACAAGACGAGGCATCCACGCTGTGAGCCAGGGGATCTCAGACGAGCAAGCAGTACAAAACGTCGATAGCCAACATTCTTAGCTTGCGGAATAACTACGAAGTCCATCGACGCGAATGGAATACCTGGCACATCGCTGATCATTTTCTGAATCCGCTTAGCCAGCGCAATGGAAAGGCCATAGAGCATGGACTCAACAAGACTCGGTAATCGAGCGATTTCAGGGCCCGTGCTTAAGGCTTCACGGAGGCTCTCAGGAATTACAAATTCGTTGCGAATACGCTTGCGGAGATTGGGGTCTTCAATCTCAACACCGGTAGCCAGCGCAATCCAGTTCCAGGAAAGGAAATCTGCGGCATAGGTCTCAAGCTTCAACTCTAACAAACGAAAGACGCATTCCTGTTGCCCCATGAAATAGCGAAAAAACCCGCCAACAGCCATCCCGTCAAAATCCGAAGGAAAACGCCTGACATCCCTGGCGCCCTGCGAGACCTGATCACCATACTGCAGCTCATTATCTTTGGATGAGTGCTCTGTTTCACTGATCAGGACTAGCGTTTCGCTCCCACATTCGAACAACTCGGGGTGGTGCAAATTGAGGAAATAGGTGCTGTGCTCTTTTTTCGCAAAAACTGAGCTGGTAGCACCCGGCACATAGACTCTTATCAGGCCCTGTTCAATCAGTTCATCTATCCGGTTCTTTAACCGCTCCTGATTGAGGCCGGTCGCCTTTCGCAGCGCCGAAGAGCCAAGATCGCGGACCACGCCAAAATGGTCTGCGTAGCAAAGCAGTACACCCAGCAATAATCGATTCACGATGGACAATCGACCGGGCTGACGTCTAGCCCGCATTTGAGCCGACAAGCTAGCAACATCGCCCCTCGATTCGGACTTCGTGTTCAGCTGGGCAGCTATCGTATTCTCGTGCCGAAGAAGCCTACCAATTGCCTCCTTATGAATTTCATTAAAAGGCGGCGGCTCATAGGATTTACGTGGCATTTGGGGAGGTTTGTTGAAGTTATCAACGGAAACCTCGTGGAGTCGGTACGATCTTTTCGGACGCCCCCTTCCACCAGGCGTGGATGACAACGCTAGTACTCCTCCGCCAAGCAAAGCTTCCAACGACGCGGAAATCTGTCGATCCGACAATCCGAACCTTTTCGCCAGCTCCTTCACGCCCAAGCTAACTGGGTCCGTGATCCCGAAGCCCTGAACGAATCGGACGAGGAAGTATTTCGCCACAGGTCCGACATTCGGAAGCGGGAAACTCAACGCACGAACGAGCATGATTTCTCCACCGCAGGTCATCATCAAGTCGTAATAATATCGCAATAAATACACCCTGTATTTTATTTTAGCCGTGACTACGTCACAGGTAGTGCTCCATCCGCTATAATGGTTAAAAAGTGATCACCCACAATCGAGGGGGCGGCATGATCAAGGCGAAAGATAAACGCGCCTGGGTAACGCGAACCGATGTAAGCGCATGGGCCATGACGTACCTACAACACAGGTGCGCCAGGGTTCCTGACAGCCCACCTGCGAAGGAGCTTTATGAGCAACTCCACCAAATTCATACGCTCAAGGGGAGCACGGACAAAAAGCTCAAAGAGCTGCTTGAAACTATGCAAGCTGCTTGGAGGAAACAGAAATCCAGGGATAAGCAAACCGGCAAAAAGCCGCACAACTTTAATCTATCGGAGGAAGCAGGAAGACAGCTGAGCAGGCTATCCGCTGACTATGGCGAGACAAAAACTCACACCCTGGAAATGATAATTTCGGACAGCCTTGCCCGTGAGAACAGATCCAAGGCCGAGAGGAAGGATGAAGGAGTCTTCAAGAAGCGGGCGGCAATCTTTGAGCATCAGCTAGACCAAGCTCTTGATGAACTTCACGAATACAAACTCAGACTCAGCCAGGCCGAAGTAGATATCACTATCCCCCTAGATACCGAGCAGCAAAAAAAAGTTAATAGACTTTCTAGGGCGAGAAAAAAAGAAGTCCGCGACCAACTTCCGCCACTTCCTGCAAACATGCCAAAGAAAAAAACTCCTGCCAAGAAAGTTTTCATACGTCGCAGCCAGACGAAGCCCGCCCCTTTGCCCAGCACCAAGGCCACAGTTAATACATCTCAGATCGTGGAGCAGGAACACAACGCCACCTCAGGGACACAGGCACAGTCTCTGCGAGAGAAACCGCATGAGGCAGGTGGAGAAATTAGTCAATCGCCAGAAAATGGCATGACAGTTACCCCAGAGGAGAACTCCTCAGCCGAACAAAAACTCAAAAATGCTTTGACGGCAAATCAGGCAGACAGCGACTCCACTTCAGTGCTTGCTACACCACTAACAAACTTCAATGAGCACGTTTCAGTTCAAATCGATATCGACGCCCCATCTGCCGACACGCCGCTCGAAGAACTGACCACGCATAAGAAGGAGCACAGCGAGTCGCCAGTAACACCAGCAAAATCGCTGGACGAAAGCTCGTTCAAAGCAAGCAGCAAAACCAGCCCGGAGCAAATCAGTGCTATGACGACCATTCAAGATGCGAGCAGCACCGCACCAACACTCCAGGAGCTAGCAGCTAGCGTGAGAACCGCCATCGATGCTGGCGCGCAAGACAAGCGCACATCGGCGCAGCCTGTCGACAACCGACCAGACTGGCAAAAGAAAGGGGAAGAAATGCGAGCTATTAACCGACGTGACATCAAACGGTGAGGTATCGACAAATTGGGGGTGATGCACAGCTCCAGCAGAATGGCCGCCGGGCCCCAGGAGCGACATCCAACGAGGTCCCTCGACGCACTAGCTTTAAGGCAACCAACTATTCCTAGCTGCGGACCGGCAGATTTTCGCCCTTGGACGCATACTGGCGGATCAGGCCGCTGATGCTCTCGTTGCTGCCGCGCTGCCAATGGGGCTGTGCGGATCGCAGAATTAGATGGCTACTCCAGTCTCCGGCCAACCTCAGCGTGCCGAGCCATTTCGCGCCCGGTCTTAGGTCAGGCACTTGCGCGCCGCCAGCGGCATGCGTTGAGCACTGCACTGCCCCAACATCGCCGCCGCATCATGCATCTTCATCAGCATCAGGTACGGTTGAACTGGCTTGGCAGGTGCACCTGACACGCCCTAGGTATTTTCAATGTTTCAGCAGAGAACTTTTAGGTGGGGCAAAAAGTGGGGCAAAATTGCATCGATGCACGAATCACCCGCCCATAAAAAAATCCAACCACCGCTAAGTGACTGGATTTTCTAGAGTTATATGGTCGGGACGGAGTGATTCGAACACTCGACCCCTAGCACCCCATGCTAGTGCGCTACCGGACTGCGCTACGCCCCGACTAGGCGTTAATCCACTTCCGCGTACTGCCGAAAGCGGATAGAACTATACATTAAGCTTTTGAAAAGTGGAAGTTTTTTGAAAGCGAGAGATTATTTACGCAGGACAAGCAAAACATCTTCCAGCTCTGCAATCATCTGCCGAATGAGCTGCTTGTACTGGGTGGTATCATCTTTGGCTTCGTCGCCCGAGAGGCGCTGGCGCGCCCCGCCGATAGTGAAGCCTTGGTCATACAGCAGCGCGCGGATTTGCCGGATCATCAACACATCCTGGCGCTGATAGTACCGTCTATTGCCGCGGCGCTTGACCGGATTGAGCTGAGTGAACTCCTGTTCCCAATAACGCAGCACGTGCGGTTTGACCGCACAGAGCTCGCTCACCTCACCAATCGTGAAGTAGCGCTTGCCTGGTATGGGCGGCAACTCGTCGTTATGACTTGGTTCCAGCATAAGCCTCAACTCTGGCTTTTAATTTCTGCCCTGGGCGAAAGGTAACCACGCGTCGAGCCGTGATCGGGATCTCCTCTCCTGTCTTTGGATTCCTGCCGGGACGCTGACGTTTGTCGCGCAGGTCAAAATTGCCGAAACCCGACAGTTTGACCTGCTCGTTAAGCTCCAGCGCCTGCCGGATCTCTTCAAAGAACAGCTCCACCAATTCCTTGGCTTCCCGTTTATTCAGGCCTAGCTCTTCATACAGACGTTCGGCCATTTCAGCTTTCGTCAGAGCCCCCATACGCTACTTCCTTAACGTGGCGTTGAACCTTTCTTCCAGCGAGCTGAGGATATTCTGCGTTGTAGTACTCACCTCATCGTCATTAAGAGTGCGCGATGGATGTTGCCAGGTCAAGCCGACCGCCAAGCTTTTTCTATGCGGATCAATGCCTTTACCGTGATACACATCAAATAGCTTGAGGCCTGTCAGGTGCTCGCCGGCGGCCTCGCGAATAGTTCCGAGAACGGCATCGGCAGCGACATCCCGATCCACCAACAGCGCCAGATCGCGACGCACCTCGGGGAAGCGCGAAAGCTCGTGGAACTTGGGCAGCAGTCCTTGAACCACTTCAGCCAGAACCAGCTCGAACAAGAAGACCGGTTGATCCAGATCCAGGGCCTTGCCCAGCTCCGGGTGGATGGCGCCGACAAAGCCAACGAGGCGACCATCGCGCTCAATCCGGGCAGTTTGGCCTGGATGCAGTGCCGGGTGCTCCCCCGCCACGAAACTGAAGGCATTTTCGGCGCCGGCGAAGCCAAGAAGCGCCTCTACGTCGGCCTTCACGTCATAGAAGTCGACGACTTCACGACCGTGGGCCCAGCCTTCGGTCAGGCGAGCACCGCAGATCACGCCGGCCAACATGGCCTCCTGCTTCAAACCCTCGAGCTGGCCGACAAAGCGCAGGCCACTTTCGAACAAACGAATCCGCGACTGCTGGCGGTTCAGGTTGTACTGCACCGCCTTGACCAATCCCGGCCACAGCGACGCGCGCATGGCAGCCATATCTGTCGAGATAGGGTTGGCCAGCATCAACGGCTCAACACCAGGACTGAACAGTTCGAACAGTTTGGGATCGATGAAGCTGTAGGTGATCGCTTCCTGATAGCCACGGGCCACGAGCAAGCGGCGCAGTGCTGGCAGCTCGGCACGGGCCTCGGCTTTAGGCTGCGGCGCCAGGCGGGCTTGCGGATAGCGAACCGGCAAACGGTTATAGCCGTACAAGCGACCCAGCTCTTCGATCAGATCGACTTCCAGGCTGATATCGAAACGATGGCTTGGCACCTCCACACGCCACTGCCCCGCTTGCTCCAATGAAATCTGCAGACCCAGGGCGCTGAGCAGGCGCTCAACTTCATCGGCCGCGATCTCAAGGCCAAGCATCTGATCGATGCGCTCGGCACGCAGAGTGATAGGCGCAATGTTTGGCAGATGCTCCTCGCTGACCACTTCGGTGATCGGCCCGGGCTCGCCACCGACGATCTCTAGCAACAGGCCAGTCGCACGCTCCATGGCTTCACGCGCCAACTGCCAATCAACACCGCGCTCAAAGCGGTGCGAGGAATCGGTATGCAGACCATAGGAACGCGCCTTGCCTGCCACCGCGATGGTGTCGAAGAAAGCACTTTCAAGGAAAAGGTCACGGGTGCCGGCAGCGACACCGCTGTGTTCACCACCCATCACACCAGCAATAGCCAAGGCGCGCTGATGGTCGGCGATGACCAGAGTATCGGCACGCAGGCTGACTTCCTGGCCGTCCAGCAGAACCAGCTTCTCGCCCTCTTCCGCCATGCGCACACGGATGCCGCCGTTGATCTCGTTGAGGTCAAAGGCATGCATCGGCTGGCCGAGCTCGAGCATCACGTAGTTGGTGATGTCCACCGCTGCATCGATACTGCGCACATCGGCACGCCGCAGACGCTCGACCATCCATAGCGGCGTAGGCTTGGACAGGTCGACATTGCGTACCACGCGACCGAGATAGCGCGGGCAAGCTTTTGCCGCCAGCACTTCTACCGGGCGAACTTCGTCATGTACCGCCGGCACAACGGCAACGACCGGGCGCGTAACCTCTGCGGCGTACAGCGCACTGACTTCGCGCGCCAGGCCAGCCAGCGACAGACAATCGCCGCGGTTCGGAGTCAGGTCGACTTCGATGCTGGCGTCGTCCAGGTCGAGATAGGCACGGATGTCCTGGCCAACCGGCGCATCCGCCGGCAGCTCCATCAAGCCGTCATTGTCAGCGCTGATTTGCAACTCGGAAGCCGAGCAGAGCATGCCGCTGGACTCGACGCCGCGCAGCTTGGCTTTCTTGATTTTGAAGTCGCCCGCTAGCTCGGCGTCGATCATGGCGAAGGGAATCTTCAGACCTGGGCGCACATTCGGCGCGCCGCAGACCACCTGAAAAGTCTCGGCACCATTACTGACCTGGCAAACGCGCAGCTTGTCGGCATCCGGGTGCTGCTCGGTGCTCAGCACCTCGCCCACTACCACGCCACTGAATGCGCCGGCGGCCAGCGTCACGCTGTCAACCTCAAGGCCGGCCATGGACAAACGAGCTACCAGCTCATCGCGGGAAACCTTCGGGCTTACCCAGCTGCGCAGCCACTGTTCACTGAATTTCATCCTGCTCTTCTCCTAGAAAACGGTTACGGGCATGCGACCTAGCGAAATTGCGCGAGGAATCGCAGATCGTTGTCGAAGAACAGGCGCAAGTCGTTAACGCCGTAACGCAACATGGCCAGCCGCTCGACCCCCATACCGAAGGCAAAGCCCTGGTATTTCTCGGGATCGATGCCAGACATGCGCAGCACATTGGGGTGGACCATGCCGCAGCCCATGACTTCCAGCCAGCCAGTCTGCTTGCATACCCGGCAGCCCTTGCCGCTGCACATCACGCACTGCATATCGACTTCAGCCGATGGCTCGGTGAAGGGGAAGAAAGACGGGCGGAAACGCACGCCCAGGTCTTTCTCGAAGAACACCCGGAGGAACTCTTCGATGGTGCCTTTCAGGTCAGCAAAGCTGATGCCTTCATCTACCAGCAGGCCTTCGACCTGATGGAACATCGGCGAATGGGTGATATCCGAGTCGCAACGATAGACACGGCCCGGGCAGACGATGCGGATCGGCGGCTGTTGCGTTTCCATGGTGCGAACCTGTACCGGTGAGGTATGGGTGCGCAGCAACATGTTCGCATTGAAATAGAAGGTGTCATGCATCGCCCGCGCCGGGTGGTGGCCAGGGATGTTGAGCGCCTCAAAGTTATGATGATCGTCTTCCACCTCGGGGCCCTCGGCAATGCCGTAGCCAATATGGGTGAAGAACTGTTCGATGCGCTCCAGCGTCCGGGTGACCGGATGCAGGCCGCCAGAAGTCTGACCACGACCTGGTAGGGTGACGTCGATGAACTCAGCGGCGAGCTTGGCACTCAGCGCTGCCTGCTCAAGCAATTCCTTGCGAGCATTGAGCGAGTCCTGAACACGCTCCTTGGCCGCGTTGATCAGAGCGCCGACTTTCGGGCGATCTTCAGCCGACATGTTGCCCAGGGTCTTCATCACCTGGGTCAGCTCGCCTTTCTTGCCAAGATAATGAACCCGGATCTGCTCCAGGGCATTGACGTCTTCAGTGTGTTGCACGGCCTCTAGAGCTTGAGAGACCAGCGCATCCAGGTTTTCCATTTACAGACTCCAGATACGAAATAGGGGAAGAGCACGAAGGCTCTTCCCCTATTGGTGACGTTTAGCACCGGGCGAGCCCGGTGACTGTCGGGGACTTAAGCCAGTACGGCTTTCGCTTTCTCGACAATCGCAGCAAACGCCGCTTTTTCGTTCACTGCCAGATCAGCCAGAACCTTACGGTCGATTTCGATCGCTGCCTTTTTCAAGCCAGCGATGAAACGGCTGTAGGACAAGCCGTTGATGCGAGCGCCTGCGTTGATACGGGCGATCCACAAAGCACGGAACTGACGTTTTTTCTGACGGCGGTCACGGTAGGCATATTGGCCTGCCTTGATTACCGCTTGCTTGGCAACGCGGAACACGCGTGAGCGTGCGCCATAGTAGCCTTTAGCGAGTTTCAGAATTTTTTTATGACGACGGCGAGCAACAACGCCACGCTTAACACGAGCCATGAGTAACTTCCTCTAGTTCTTGACCGAAATTAACGAACGCGCAGCATGCGCGCCACCTTTGCCACGTCAGACGGATGCACCATGGTGCTACCGCGCAGTTGACGCTTACGCTTGGTGGACATTTTGGTCAGGATGTGGCTCTTGAAAGCGTGCTTGTGCTTGAAACCCGAAGCCGTTTTCAAGAAACGCTTCGCTGCACCGCTTTTGGTTTTCATTTTTGGCATGTTCGGATACTCCGCATTCAGTTGATAAACATAACCGCAAGGCCTGCCGTGCCCTGGTGGTTATTTCTTCTTTTTGGGGGCGATGACCATGATCAGCTGGCGTCCTTCCATCTTTGGATGCTGTTCAACGGAGCCGTATTCGAGCAGGTCACCTTCAACCCGCTTCAACAACTCCATGCCCAGCTCCTGATGCGCCATCTCACGGCCGCGGAATCGCAAGGATACCTTGGCCCTGTCCCCATCACTTAGGAAACGTACCAGGTTGCGTAGTTTTACCTGGTAATCCCCTTCCTCCGTCCCTGGACGAAACTTGATTTCTTTAACCTGCACTTGCTTCTGGTTTTTCTTCGCAGCAGCAACTTGTTTCTTCTTTTCGAAGATCGACTTGCCGTAGTCCATCACTCGGCAAACCGGCGGAACCGCATCAGCGGAAATTTCCACCAAATCCAGCTTGGATTCTTCGGCGACTCTAAGCGCTTCATCAATCGAGACGATGCCAATTTGCTCGCCGTCTGCGCCAATTAACCGAACCTCGCGTGCCGAGATATTCTCGTTGATCGGGGCTTTCGGTGCAGCTCGTTTATCTTGTCTCATTTCACGCTTAATAATAATTACTCCGAATCATGGCGACCACGCCGGGAAACCGCCTGAGCGAGGAAGTCGGCGAATTGGGCGACGGGCATAGAGCCCAGGTCAGCACCTTCTCGCGTACGCACGGCGACGGTTTGCATTTCAACTTCCCGATCTCCAATAACCAAGAGATAGGGAACCTTGAGCAAAGTATGCTCGCGGATTTTAAAGCCGATTTTTTCGTTTCTCAAGTCAGACTTGGCACGGAACCCGCTTTGATTGAGCTTTTTTTCAACTTCGAGAGCAAAATCAGCCTGTTTATCGGTGATATTCAATATCACAGCCTGAGTTGGCGCCAGCCAAGCCGGGAATGCACCCTCGTAGTGCTCGATCAGCATGCCAATAAAGCGCTCGAAAGAACCCAGAATGGCGCGATGCAGCATCACCGGGTGCTTACGGCTGTTGTCCTCGCTGACGAATTCAGCCCCCAGACGCACTGGCAGGTTGAAATCGAGCTGCAGGGTACCGCATTGCCAGACCCGACCGAGACAATCTTTTAGCGAAAACTCGATCTTAGGGCCGTAAAACGCACCCTCGCCCGGCTGCAGGTCATAAGGCAGACCGGCGCTGTCCAGCGCGGCAGCCAAAGCGGCCTCGGCACGATCCCACAACTCATCGGAACCCACGCGCTTTTCCGGGCGAGTCGACAGCTTGAGCTGGATATCCTGGAAACCGAAGTCCGCATAGACATCCAGGGTCAGCTTGATGAACGCCGCGGACTCGGCCTGCATCTGTTCTTCCGTGCAGAAGATATGCGCGTCGTCCTGGGTGAATGCACGTACACGCATGATGCCGTGCAAGGCACCGGACGGCTCGTTTCGGTGGCAGGCACCGAACTCGGCCAGACGCATCGGCAGCTCGCGGTAGCTTTTCAGCCCCTGATTGAACACCTGCACGTGGCACGGGCAGTTCATCGGCTTGATCGCGTAATCGCGATTTTCCGACTCGGTGGTGAACATGTTCTCGGCGTAGTTGGCCCAGTGCCCGGATTTCTCCCACAGGCTGCGATCAACCACCTGGGGCGTCTTGATCTCCAGGTAGCCGTTGTCGCGCTGCACTTGGCGCATATACTGCTCAAGCACCTGATACAGGGTCCAGCCATTCGGATGCCAGAACACCATGCCTGGCGCTTCCTCCTGGGTGTGGAACAGATTCAGACGCTTGCCGATTTTACGGTGATCGCGCTTCTCGGCCTCTTCGATGCGCTGAACGTACGCGGCCAGCTGCTTTTTATCGGCCCAAGCGGTGCCATAAATGCGCTGTAGCTGCTCGTTCTTGGCATCGCCACGCCAGTAGGCGCCCGACAGCTTGGTCAGCTTGAAGGCCTTGAGGAAGCGAGTGTTCGGCACGTGCGGGCCGCGGCACATGTCGAGGTATTCTTCGTGGTAGTACAGGCCCATTTCCTGCGTCTCGGGCATGTCCTCGACCAGGCGCAGCTTGTACTCTTCGCCGCGAGCCTTGAACTCGGCAATCACCTGATCGCGCGGAGTCATCTTCTTGATGACGTCGTATTCGGTATCGATCAGCTGCTGCATACGCTGCTCGATGGCCGCCACATCCTCCAAAGTGAAGGGGCGTTCATAGGCGATGTCGTAATAGAAGCCTTCATCGATGACCGGACCGATCACCATCTTGGCTGTCGGATAGAGCTGCTTGACCGCATGACCGATCAGGTGTGCACAGGAGTGACGGATGATCTCCAGCCCCTCCTCGTCTTTCGCCGTGATGATCTGCAGAGTCGCATCGCCGTCGATCAGGTCGCAGGCGTCAACCAAGGTTCCGTTGACCTTGCCCGCCAGGGTGGCCTTGGCCAGGCCTGCGCCAATGGATAGAGCTACCTCAGCCACAGAGACCGGGTGATCGAACGAACGCTGGCTGCCGTCGGGAAGAGTAATAACAGGCATGGCGCTTCCTCTCCTAGTGGTGACCCCTACCAAAGGTCACGTGGGTTGGGATGAGCCAGTACGCGATTCGGCGGTATGCCCGCCTCACAATGGCAGGAGCCCGAAGGCCAACCTGAACCGAACCGCAGTCACTGGGAATTTGAAGAATCGGGGATGCTTTCAGAAAGCCGAAGCCCTGACAAGCGCCCAATAAAAAAGGGTCGCCTGAGCGACCCTTTTTTAATTTGGTAGGCACGATTGGACTCGAACCAACGACCCCCACCATGTCAAGGTGGTGCTCTAACCAACTGAGCTACGTGCCTGCAATGGACGCGCATTCTACGGAGACACGCGAAAGTGTCAATACTTTTTTCGCTAACTCTCTGAATAAGCGTATTTTTTACCGTTCAACCCGGCGTTTAATATTTTGCACAGGGTACTAGCCGGGCATTTTCAACTCGGGTAGCATCGTCACATCCGTAAAAAATATAAAACAGAGGTTGCAAGATGGCACACACTCCTTATCCGCAGTCCTATTACGCCGCATCGGCCAACCCGGTTCCTGCTCGCCCGGAGCTGGCCGGCGAAGTGGAGACGGACGTCTGCGTTGTAGGTGCCGGTTATACCGGGCTATCCACCGCCCTGTTCCTGCTGGAAAACGGTTTCAAAGTCACCCTATTGGAAGCGGCGAAAGTCGGCTTTGGTGCCTCCGGGCGTAACGGCGGGCAGATCGTGAACAGCTACAGCCGCGACATCGACGTGATCGAGCGCACCGTTGGCCCCAAGCAAGCGCAACTGCTCGGGCAGATGGCGTTCGAAGGCGGCCGCATCATTCGTGAGCGCATCGCCAAGTACGACATCCAGTGCGACCTGAAAGATGGTGGCGTATTCGCCGCAATCACCAGCAAGCAGATGGGCCATCTCGAAGCGCAGAAAAAGCTCTGGGAGCGCTATGGTCACACCCAGCTGGAGTTGATGGACGCCAAGCGCATCCGTGAAGTCGTCGCGACCGAGAATTACATCGGCGGCATGCTGGACATGAGTGGCGGCCACATCCACCCGCTGAACCTGGCGCTGGGCGAAGCCGCTGCTGTCGAATCCCTGGGTGGGCGCATTTATGAGCAATCGCCGGCCATTCGTATCGAACGCGGCGCCAACCCAGTGGTACACACCCCACAAGGCCGGGTAAGAGCCAAGTTTGTAGTGGTCGCGGGTAACGCCTACCTCGGTAACCTGATCCCTGAACTGTCGGCCAAGTCGATGCCGTGTGGCACCCAGGTGCTCACCACCGAACCGCTGAGCGACGAAGTGGCCAAGAGCCTGCTGCCGCAAGACTATTGCGTCGAAGACTGCAATTACCTGCTCGACTACTACCGCCTCAGCGGTGACAAGCGCCTGATCTTCGGCGGCGGTGTGGTCTATGGCGCCCGTGACCCGGCGAATATCGAAGCGATCATCCGCCCGAAACTGATCAAGACTTTCCCGCAACTGAAGAACGTCAAGATCGACTACGCCTGGACCGGCAACTTCCTGCTGACCCTCTCGCGCCTGCCCCAGGTCGGCCGCCTTGGCGACAACATCTACTACTCGCAAGGCTGCAGCGGCCACGGCGTGACTTACACACACCTGGCCGGCAAGGTGCTGGCAGAGTCCCTGCGCGGTCAAGCCGAGCGTTTCGACGCATTTGCCGGCCTGCCGCACTACCCCTTCCCTGGCGGCCGTCTGTTCCAGGTGCCGTTCAGCGCTCTGGGGGCTTGGTACTACACCCTGCGTGACAAACTCGGGGTCTGAGCCCGTAGCAAAGAACAACGGCGCCTTTAAGGCGCCGTTTTAGTTTGTGAGCTAGATGATGAGCGCTCGACGGCTCGATAAGCGTTACTCGCCGCGAGCTTTTGTCCGGCTTGCTCCAGTTCTGTCGCGCCAGTCAACCAGCGTTGTCGATCCACGTTAGCCGGCAGTTGCGCCGGCGCCTGAACCAGAACGGCCCAATGCCCGACAGCGTTCCAGGCTGACTCGAAGTCATCGAAATCCATCGACAAGCGTCGACTCATCCCCGAGCGCAACAGCAGTGTCTGCTCCGCGCGGTCATAGCCAATCAGTACCGCATAGCGCGGCAACGATACCCAGCCAAAACCGTTATTGAAGCGAACCAATACCGGAAAACCTGCCGCGACCTGGGTCAATAGTTCCGGAAGATCCGCCTCTAGGGGATAGACCAGCAGGCCATGTTCATTCACCACTCGCTGCATATTCTGTTGCAGCCGAGCCTCACTCCCTGGCAGTTGCAACTTTTTGGCGATCAGCCCAGGCGTCGTGACGACATCTTGTTGCGAAAGCAGAATCGCCAGAGCCCCAGGAGCCCCCTCATAAGCGGTCTGCGCAAAGAAGGGTACACCGCTCAGCTCTACCCGCTCAGGCAAAGCTTGGATGGTCGGTGCTACGGCCGAATTCATACAGCCGGCCAGTGGCAGCAACAGCGCAAATGCCAGCAGCACGGACTGAGGAAAACGAAAAGAATTTCGACGCAAGAAAGGCAAATTCAAGGCTCACTTCGGCAACGCCAGGCGAGTCACCAGCCGGGCAGGAACGGCGATCATACTGTCAGTACTCAACGCAGGTACACAAATACGCAAACCACCCTCAGCTGTGCTCTGCAACATGCAGAGAGGGAGTGTTCTTGCTACACGCGCCAGCCCCACCTTGAGATAGTTACGCTCAACCTACTGCGACTGGGCGGCCTCCAGGAGCTCCCACTGAAGCTTGTACTAGGCTGAACAATTGCCCGTGTCGGTTTCGGGCGAACGAAGGCTGAAGGACGCGGCTATTGCCGGGTCTGCGGGAGTGCCCAACCAGACGTTAGGCGGGTCATTTGTCTCTTAGTGGGTGCGAATACCCGAAGAGGGGGCAACCATGAACAACTATCCGATTTCAAAGCTGACTTTGGCCATTTCACGGCGGACGTTCCTGCACAGGAGCGCGGTGATAGCCGGGGGCGCGCTGCTGGCCGGGCCCGGTTTTGCTGCGCAGCAAAACTGTCGTCCCACCGAGGCCGAGATCATCGGTCCGTACTATCGGTTCGGCGCGCCATTTCGCGCCCGCCTGGCAGACCCCGACGAGCCCGGCGACAGGCTTGTTCTGACCGGCACGGTGTTCAGTTCAGACTGCCACACCCCCCTCCCCGGGGCACTGATCGAGGTATGGCAAGCGAACCAAGCTGGCTTATACGACACCAACAAGCCCGGCAATTTCACCGAGACTACGACCTTCCACTTGCGGGGGATGCTGTACACCAATGAAAAAGGGCAATACGAGATTGAGACCATTGTGCCGGGCCGCTACCCGATCCCGCCAAATCTCCCCGGGCTCGAGAAATACGCGGGGCTGACGCGACCGGCCCATATCCACATGCGCTTCATGGAATCGCTGCACGTTCCGGTTACGACGCAGCTCTATTTCAAGGGCGACCCCTTCATTGCGAACGATCCCTGGGCCGGCCACAAACCCTCTTTGGCCATTGATTTGAAACAGGACGGAAAGCTACGCCGTGGTGTTTTTGACGTCGTACTCGCCAGGGCGCTATAGAAGGCACGCCTAACAAGCAGTGGAGCAATCGATGCCCCACCACCCCGGACCTGGACTTGCAGTTCTGGCCTGAACCAAGGCCAAGCGCTTAACTCAACCCAGCACTGCACTGGCGGTGAGATCCAGGCACTTACGCGCCTTGGCCACCAGCTCGTCGATTTCGGCTTTGCTGATCACCAGCGGCGGCGAAATGATCATGGTGTCGCCGACCGCGCGCATGATCAGGCCGTTGTCGAAACAGTGACCGCGGCAGATCATGCCGACGCCCTGACCCTCGAAACGCTCGCGGGTCTGCTTGTTCTTCACCAGCTCGATCGCACCGAGCAGGCCCACGCCCCGCACCTCGCCCACCAGCGGGTGGTCCGCCAGCTCACGCAGACGCTTTTGCAAATAGGGTGCCGTTTCTTCGCGCACGCGCTCGAGAATCTTCTCGTCGCGCAGGAT
>NZ_SCMP01000011.1 GCF_005502935.1 Pseudomonas sp. 2FG | reverse complement strand
GCAGGCGCGCAAGCAATGGGCCGGGTTGCCAGAGTCGCTGACTGCACGACTGCTGAGCAAAACCGTCAAGGGCAAGGTTCGCCAGATACTGACATCAATGGCCGACCCTCTACATTTCCCGCCCGACGAAATCGTCGACCTGTACAGCCAGCGCTGGGAGATCGAACTGGGTTTTCGGGAAATGAAACAGACCCTGCTCAACAGTAGCTATACGTTGCGCAGCAAGACGCCCGAGATGATCGAGCAGGAACTGTGGGGCGTGTTATTGGGCTACAACCTGCTGCGCTATCAGATGGTGGAGATGAGCCGCCACTGTCCAGGTATTTACCCGTGCGAAATGAGCTTTACCGCGTGTACCTGGGCGATTTTAGGTTTTATCAACAGCGTTTCCGTCGACCGTTCCGGAAACATACCCAAGTACCTGGCCGAGCTTCATGCTTCAGCCTTGCACTATGTCCTGCCGCATCGGCGAGAAGAGCGTATTTATCCTCGGGCTATCAGGCTCAAATCCCCGAAATATCCGATCAGAAACAAAAATGCCAATCAGCTTAACTGACTGGCATTAGCCGCAAGGCTCCCTTTTTCTTTGTAGGAGCGGCTTTGTTATCAGAAGTAGGCTGGGTAGAGCCGTTTTTTGGCGAAACCCAGCATTGCCCGGGTCGTTATCAGGCAATTGCGCATCAGCCAATTCAGAGGTCTGGCGTGGCGGGTCTATCGCGCAGGCGCCGGCGAAACGCGCCCGGTGTTTCCCCACAGAGTTGTTTGAACAACTTGGCAAAGGCCGCGCGGTCGGCATAGCCGACCTGGGCGGCGATCTGTTCCAGGGAGCGGGAAGGATGACGCAGGGCCGTTTGCGCGGCGCTGATGCGCAGCCGTTGCAGGTAGTCGTTGGGCGTCAGCCCGGTGCTGGCGCGAAAACGCCGCAGCAGGGTACGCGACGAGCAGTTCGCACGCTCGGCCAGGCGCTGTAAATCCATGGGTTCGGCGTAGTGCCGCTGTAACCACTGCAGCAGCGGATTAAGTTGGCTGTCACTGCTGTTCGGCTCCGGCAGCAGCGGGGCGAAGCGTGACTGGCGACCGCGCTGGGTTTCGAACACCAGCGCCGCGGCGACTCGCTGAGCCAGCCAGTCACCGGCGTGCCAGCCGATCAGGTACAGGCACAGATCCAGGCCGGCCTGCGCGCCGCCGGAGCAGAGCAGGTTGCCGTCATGGGTCAGCAGTTCGTCTATCGCCAACTGCACCTGCGGGAAGCGCTGGCGGAATGGCTTAGCCAAGGCCCAGTGGGTGGTGGCGCGGCGGCCATCGAGCAGGCCGGCGGCGGCCAGCAGAAAGGCACTGCTGCACAGACTGGCCAGCTGTTGGTTTTGCCCACGAGCGGCAAGCCAGGGCAGCAGGCCAGCGTTGGCGGCCAGGGTCTGCTCGATAGCGCTGCCGGTCGCGGGCAGCAGGATCAGGTCGGCGTGCTCGGCCAGGCTCAAGCCACCGTCCACGCGGATGTTGGCAAAGCCCAGCGCTACCGGCTGCGCGTCCAGGCTGAAGCGCTGCAGCTTAAACAACGCTTGTCCGGCCAGCTGATTGGCCAGCACAAACGCATCGTTGGCCATGCTCAGGCTGGAGCAAACCGTTTGCGGACACACGTAAATAGCGACGTTCAGCATGCTCGGCAGCCAATCAAGAGATTTGGCTATTTCTGACACAAAGCTGTCGATATAGCCAATCGTCGGCTACAGCTTATCTAGCCACAATGGCCAACATCCCATGAGTCGGAGTCTTCCATGAGCCACCCCAACGCCGAGTTGATCAGTCGTTTCTACCAGGCCTTCCAGCGTTTGGATGGCGAGGCCATGGCGGCCTGTTATGCCGAAGATGTGCGCTTCAGCGACCCGGTGTTCAGCGCTCTGCAGGGGCCTGAGGCCGGTGACATGTGGCGCATGCTGGCTAGCCGAGCGCAGAACTTTTCCCTGACTTACTCCGACGTGCAGGCCGACGACCAGCAGGGCAGTGCGCGCTGGGTCGCGACTTACCTGTTCAGCCAGACCGGACGCATCGTGGTCAATCGGATCCAGGCGCGCTTCGTCTTTCGTGACGGCAAGATTATCGAGCATCACGACCACTTCGACCTGTGGCGCTGGGCGCGTCAGGCATTGGGCATGAAGGGCGTGCTGCTGGGTTGGTTGCCGCCGGTGCAGGCGGCGATCCGTAAGCAGGCGATGAAGGGCTTGGAGGTCTATCGGGCCGGACGTTCTTGATGGCTGTAGATACCGTCTTGCGGCTTCCACGGCAAATGGGGGGTGAATCTGTAGGAGCGAGCTTGCTCGCGAAGCTTTGGCGTCACGTTGCCCCAATTCGCCAGCACGCTGGCTCCTACGAAAAGCCCTGCCGCCCCTCGCTCCTACAGTTTCGCCGGGTGGCGGATCAGCTCGCGCTGTCCTCGAAACGGCCGGCGGCGCGGTTCTTCTTGACCTTGCCGGCCTCGAAGATGCGCCCACTCATGGCCACATAGATGCCCTCGGCCAGGCACTGCAGCGCGCCGATGGCCACGCCGAGGTTGAACGGCGCATCGGTGCTGCGCATGCGTGCGGGCTGCATGGCGCCGGTGAAGAGGATCACCTTGCCGGGAATGTCCTTCAGCACGTCGGCGGTCAAGGTCATGGTGTCGGTGCCGTGGGTGATCAGGATGTGCTTGGCCGGGCAGGCGGCGACCTTGGCGCGGATCAGCGCGCGGTCTTCAGCGGTCAGCTCCAGGCTGTCCTTTTTCACCAGGCTCTCGACCTGAAAGTCGAAGGTCACCGCGGCCTCGCGAAGAATCTCCGGGGCCATAGGTTCGCCGATCTGGAAGTCGGAGAGCGCGTCGTAATAGACCTTGTCGAAGGTACCGCCGGTGGTGAAGATCTGAATATTCATGCAAGGCTCCTATTTGCGAAGGTGGCTTGTGGCCGAGGGGGTGAATATTGCCTAAGCTCGGCGACGAACTCCATGCAGGATGCTGCCGATGATCACGCTGTGCCAATTCCCCGCGGCTTTCAATGTACCCAACCCCAGCCCTTACTGCCTCAAGGTGGAAACCTTTCTGCGCCTGTGCGGCTTGGACTATCGGGTGAAAACCCTATTCGATCCGCGTAAGGGCCCGAAAGGCAAGCTGCCGTTTATTCAGCTGGACGGTGAGCTGATCGCCGATTCGGCGGTGATCCTGCGGACCTTGAGCGAACGCCTGGAACTGCCGCTGGATCGGCATCTGGACGCCGCGGGCCGTGGCCGGGCGTTGGCGATTACCCGGCTGTGCGACGAGCACCTGTACTTCCTGCTGGTGTATTTCCGCTGGCTCGAGGATGAGGGCTGGCACCAGATCAAACCGGTCTTCTTCGGTGGGCTGCCGGCCCCGCTCAAATGGTTGGTGCCGGGGCTGGCGCGCAGCAATATACGCAAGGCCCTGCACGGCCAAGGCCTCGGCCGGCATAACCGGGAGGAGGCGCTGACCTTCGTTCGCGAGGACCTGCAGGCGCTCAGCGACCTGCTCGGCGCTGCGCCGTTCTTCGGTGGCGTGCAGCCGTGCAGTGCGGACGCTGCGGCCTATGGCATCCTGGCCAACCTGATCCTGTGCAGCCTGGACACTCCGCTGAACCGGCTGGCGCGTGAGTTTCCCGCCTTGGTGGCCTATTGCGAACGGCTGCGGGACAAGTTTTGGGCATGAGTGCAGCAGAGCCCAAGCCCTGGTTTGTCTACCTGGTGCGGGCCGCCAACGGCGCGCTGTATTGCGGCATCAGCGATGATCCGCAGCGGCGTTTCGCCGCGCACCAGAGCGGCCGCGGCGCGCGTTTCTTCCATTCCAGCCCGGCCCAGGCCTTGGTCTATGTGGAGGCCTGCGCGGACAAGGGCGAGGCGCTGCGGCGCGAACGGGCGATCAAACAGCTGAAGAAAAGCGCCAAGGAAATCCTCGTTAACGAGGTGGGCGTTATCGGGGCTGTTGATAGCGCCCTATCAGACTGATCGGGTAGGCTGCCGCGGCGCTGGCGAGTAAGCTGGGTGCTTCCCTCACCGTCGCGGAGCCCAGCATGCACGAGTTGATCCTGCACCATTACCCTACCTCGCCGTTCGCCGAGAAAGTCCGGCTGATGCTGGGCTTCAAGCAACTGTCCTGGCGCTCGGTAATGATTCCGCCGGTGATGCCCAAGCCCGACCTGACGGCTTTGACGGGCGGCTACCGCAAGACCCCGGTGCTGCAAGTCGGCGCCGACATTTACTGTGACAGCGCGCTGATCGCCCGCCGCCTGGAGGCCGAAAAAGCCACTCCAGCGCTGTTTCCAGAGGGCCAGGAGTTCAACGTCGCCAGTTTTGCCAGTTGGGCCGACTCGCTGGTGTTCCAGCATGCGGTGAGCCTGGCGTTCCAGCCGGAATCCATCGCCGCGCGCTTCGGCAAACTGCCGGCCGAGGTGGTCAAAGGCTTCATGGCCGACCGCGCCGGGCTATTCAGTGGCGGCACGGCAACCCGCCTACCGCTGGAGCAAGCCAAGCACCAATGGCCGACCTTGATGGCTCGTCTGCAGCAGCAGTTGGCCCGCGAAGACGGTGACTTCCTGTTCGGCGCACCGTCGCTGGCCGACTTCGCCCTGGCGCACCCGCTGTGGTTCCTCAAGGCCACGCCGGTCACCGCGCCGTTGGTGGACGATTATCCGGCGGTGGCTGTCTGGCTCGGTCGCGTGCTGGGTTTTGGTCACGGTTCGGCCAGTGAGCTGGCGGCCTTTGATGCCATCGAAATCGCCCGTGCGGCGACTCCGGCGGCGCTGTCGGTTGAGTTATTCCATGAGCCCAACGGTTTCCAGGTCGGTCAGCAGGTGGCTGTGGCCGCGACCGACTATGGCATCGATCCGGTGGCCGGGGAGTTGGTCTTTGCCGGCAGCGAAGAGCTGATCCTGCGCCGGGAAGACGAGCGCGCCGGCACTCTGCACGTGCATTTCCCGCGCTTGGGCTTCCACATCCAGGCCCTCTAAGCAGGGGCGCGGTTTGGCGCTCGCGCCAGCCGGGCTCACTGCCCGGGGGCTGTGGGCTGGTGCAGGCGCGGCAGGGTCTCGGCCAACTGGCGAAAGTGCTGCAGGCGCTCGTAGCAGAGGGTCAGCTCGCCGGTGTTGCGGTTGTACCAGGCGTCCGGCGTGCCGCAGCCGCTCAGGCGCAGGATCAGGGCGCGGGGCAGGGCGAAGGTCGCGCTGGCGCGCCGGGCCAGAGTCTCCAGGTTGCTACTGGCCCGCACCTGGGCGATCAGCACCTCGGCGTCCGGCACATTGACCGGCGGTGGGTCGTAGATCACCTGAAAGCGCGGCGTCGTCTGAATCGCGGCGTGCCGGTAGCGCCCCCTGACCCAGTCCACCGCCTTGCGCACCTGCTGGTATTCCTCATCGCAGTAGAGCGCGCGTTCCATCGGCAGGCCGGTCAGCTCCGGCACCCATTCAAGGCGTTCCGGGTCGCTGCCGTAGACCAGGCAGGCGATGTTGTAGAAACGTTGCGCATCCAGGCCGTGGGAGTCCCAGGCCGGCACTTCCTCCGCGGCCGGCTTCGGTCGCTGCCACTCCAGACGCCAGAAGTCGACGATGTCCAACAGCTTGGCGTAGAAGTCTGCATCGCGCTGCTCGCCATGCAGCAGGAACAGGCCGATGAGGCCGAGCTGGTCGGCGGCGTCCTCCTCGCGGCCGAGCACCGGCAGGTCCAGTTCGGCGATCAGCAGATGGCCCATCTCATGCAATACGGTGAACTCGCTGTTGGCGAGGATGAAGCGGGTCACGTCGGGAGACAGGCTGCTATTGGGGGGCGGCTCGGCCGGCAGCGGGCCGGCGAGCAGGAACAGCAGGGGTAGCCAGCGGCGCAGGGGACTCATGGGCGGGCGCCGAGTATGCCTGCGCGGGCAGGCGCTGAAGCGGAGAAGAGGTTGGCCGGTCGCTGCATGAGCGGCTCCCCTGCGAGGGGCGAACGGGTATGCCTCCAATGACTCTAGCAGGGCGCTGCCCGCCGGCCGGGACGAGCCGCCGAAAGGTGGGGCCTGCCTGCGGAGGGAGAGGGAAGGAGGATGGGGGACGTGGCGGGCGGCTAAGCTCCTGTGCCTTTTCAACTGAGCGGTCAGCTGCGCCGCCAGGTGCAGTTGGTCGAGGTTCAGGCGTTTAGCTGGGTCATGTTCAAGGCTGAAGGAGCCGGGACTAAAGGGTTCGTAGTGATTAATGTTTGATCTTGAGCCTTGCTCAGCCCGAGCGTGGCTTCCTCACGGCAGCATTTCCACCCGGTTGCGGCCGTTCTGCTTGGCGCGGTACAGCGCGCTGTCGGCGGCTTCCTGCAGCAGGTGCAGGGTGCTGTCTTCCTGGTACTGCGCCAGGCCGATGCTGACGCTGATCTGCAGGCTGCCCTGGGGCGTTTTCAGGGGCAGGTTCTGCAGGGCCTCGCGCAGCCGTTCGAGGAACTGGCGAGCGGCCTGCAGTTCGGTATCCGGCAGCAGGAAGATGAATTCCTCGCCACCGAAGCGGGCGAACAGGTCGGTGCTGCGGGCCATCTTCCGGCACAGCTGGCTGAACTGGCGTAGCACCTGATCGCCCATGGCATGCCCGTGCTGGTCGTTGACCTGCTTGAAGTGGTCGAGGTCGAGCAGGGCCAGGCACAGCGGATGGGTGTGCCGTTTGGCACGTTTCAACTCGTGTTCGGCGCGCGCATAGAAGGCGCGGCGGTTGAGCGCGTCGGTCAGCGGATCGGTGGTGGCTAGGTGTAGCAGCTTGTCTTCCAGCACCTTGCGGTGGGTGACATTGCGGATTTCCGCCACTTGTTGCCGGGTGCTGTCCAGAGCCGCCACCGAAAGCTCGGCAGGAAAGCCGCGGCCATTGGCCCGCAGCGCTTCGACGTCGTGTGGCCGGCCGTCGGCCTGCAGCAGCAAGTCAGCAATATTGGCCTGGCTGGCGGGGCTGAACAGGCTGCCCAGCGGCTGGTCGATCAGCTCGGCACGGCGTCGGCCGAACATCTGTTCCAGCCGCGGATTGGTGTCGACGATGCGGCCCTGTTGCAGCACCAGCATGCCGGCATTGGCTACCTGCATCAGCCGTTCGAAGCGCTCGGCGCTGCTTTGCGCCTGCTCGGCATGCCGCTGGCTGTCGGCCAGTATGCGGCGCATGGTCATCAGGGCCAGGCCGACCAGGGCGATGACCCATAGTGGAATGCCGAAGTTGTAAGGCAGCAGGTAGCTGAAGGAGCGGGTGACATCGCTGTGCACGATTCCCTGCAGGCCGTCCTGCAGGCCGATGCCGGCGCGCAGCAGGGTGACGCAGGCGTAGCCGAGCAACGCCAGCGCGACAAAGTTGCGGACGCCGCGCAACTCCCGTTCGGCCGGCGCCTGCCAGAGCGCCCAGCAGGCCTGGAAGGGCAGCAGGCCACCGATCACGGCATAGATGGCGACCAGCCATTCCGAGTTGATCGGGGCCACCCACCAATGCCAACTGCAGACCAGGGCCATCGAGCTGGCGCTGAGCGGAACCGTCCAGTAGGGCGGTGGCAGGCCGAGGAAGCGGAAGATGCCCAGCAGCAGAATGGCTTCGCCGGCCAACTGGGTGGCATTGCCCAGCACGTTGAGCAGCGCGTTGCCGCTGGCCATGAAGCCCATAAATAGCAGGATGCCGAGGATCAGGGTCCAGGCGCCGAGCATCCACAAGCCCGGGCCCCGGTAGGGGCGGGAGAAGTACCAGAGCGCGCTGCAGGCCACGGCGCTGGCCAGCAGCAGGTTGAGCCCGAGCAGCATGGGGGAGAAATACAGGCTATCCAAACAGAGCGCCTCCGCGCCGGCATCAGTCCTTGCGGCGCTTGAGCTGATCGGTCAGCTGTGTCGGTAGGCCCTTGATGATCAGGGTGCCGGCCTCTTCGTCGTATTCGATCTTCGAGCCCAGCAGGTGCGCCTCGAAGCTGATCGACAGGCCCTCGGCGCGCCCGGTGAAGCGGCGGAACTGGCTCAGCGTGCGCTTATCCGCCGGAATCTCCGGCGACAGGCCGTAGTCCTTGTTGCGGATATGCTCGTAGAAGGCCCGTGGGCGTTCCTCATCGAGCAGCCCGGAAAGTTCCTGCAGGGTCATGGGTTCGCCGATCTTGGCCTGGCTGGTGGCGTAGTCGACCAGGGTGTCGGTTTTCGCCCGGGCCTGCTCTTCCGGCAGGTCTTCGCTTTCGACGAAGTCGCTGAAGGCTTTCAGCAGGGTGCGGGTCTCGCTTGGCGAGTCGACGCCTTCCTGGCAGCCGATGAAGTCGCGGAAGTATTCCGAGACCTTCTTGCCGTTCTTGCCCTTGATAAAGGAGATGTACTGCTTGGACTGCTGGTTGTTCTGCCACTCGGAGATATTGATCCGCGCCGCCAGGTGCAACTGGCCGAGGTCCAGGTGTTTGGCCGGAGTCACGTCCAGCGCGGCGTTCACCGCCACCCCTTCGCTGTGGTGCAACAGGGCGATCGCCAGGTAGTCGGTCATGCCTTGCTGATAGTGAGCAAACAGCACGTGGCCGCCGGTGGAGAGGTTGGACTCCTCCATCAGCTTTTGCAGGTGCTCCACCGCCAAACGACTGAAGGCGGTGAAGTCCTGGCCACCCTCGTGGTAGTCCTTCAGCCAGCCGCTGAACGGGTAGGCGCCGGACTCCGCCTGGAAGAAGCCCCAGGCCTTGCCCTGCTTGGCGTTGTAGCTCTCATTGAGATCGGCCAGCATGTTCTCGATGGCCTGCGATTCGGCCAGCTCGGTGCTGCGGGCGTGCAGCACGGCGGGCGTGCCGTCGGGTTTTTTCTCGATCAGGTGGACGATGCAGTGGCGGATCGGCATGGCGTTCTCGTAGCGGGGCGGACGGGGCGAGGCGCGCCAGTTTACCCGACCTGCTCGCCCTTGGTCGCCCGTCTGCGCTGCAAGGCCTGCAAACGGTCGATCACATAGCGCAGGTGCACATGCAGTTCGTACCGCTCGTTGGAGTAGGGGAGCGGCACCTCGACCTTGGCCAGCTTGTCCTCCAACTGTTCCAGCGTTCTATTTCGGCATCCAGCTGTTCTGGTAGCGTGCCGGCGTCGATCTGCCGGTCGACTTCGCGCAGGTACTTGTATCAGCGATAGATCCGCGCGCGGGCTTGGGCCTCAGCTTCAGCTCAGGGCTGGCGGCTCGCTCGCCAGCCGCCGCGAGCGCAGCGTGCGTCCGTAGTCGAGCAGGGCGAGAACGCCCAGCAAGCCCAGGGCATACCAGGCATCGGTACCCAGCAGGATCAACACCAGTCCGCAGAGCAGGGCGCTGAAGCCGGCCAGCCAGCGCCACAGCCCTTTGAGCAGTACCCAGCCGGCGGCCATGCTGAACAGATAGATGAGCACGAAGTTGCCATTGGCATAGCGGATCAGCTGGTCGACCGACAGCGACAAGCCCGCGGCCAGGCTGGCGCACAGGGCGCAGCAGAGCACCACCAGCAACAGCGCGCGAGCCGGCACGCCGTGCCGATTGCGCCGGGCTAGGGCGGTCGGCAGTTTGCCTTCGTCGGCCAGGCTCCAGATCAGCCGGGCGAAGCCCTGGATATAGACATTCATCGAGGCGAAGCAGGCCAGGTAGCCGATCAGCGCGCTCAGCCAGCGGGCCTTGGCCCCGAGCAATTGGTCGAGCATGCGCGGCAGCGACGCGGCATCGGTGTGCACATCGCCATAGGCATGGAAACTCAGTACGGCGACCGAACAGGCCCAATACACCAGGCCGGCGAGCAACACGCCGAGCAGCAGGGCCAGGGGAAAGTCGCGCTCGGGGCGTTTGAACTCTTCGCCCAGGTGGGTGAAGGCTTCGATGCCGACGAAACACCAGAACATCACCCCCAGCGCGGCGGGCAGCAGGTGCCAGGAACCCTGCAAGGGCGGCAGCAACGGCTGGTTGGCATGGGGCAGATCACCGAGCCACCAGATCAGGCCGACGGTGCCGATAATGGCCAGGGCGATGGCGCCCTGCACCAGACCCGAAGCCTTCGCCGGGCGTTGCCCGAGCAGCAGCATGGCGGCCAAGGTGGCGAGCTGGATGGCCAGCGCCTGGCCACGGCCGAGATCGAATAGCGCCTGCCAGAAGCCGGTGGCGATGTTCAGCGCAGCCGGTAGGCCGACCGGCAACACGGCGAGGAACAACAAGGCGCTGACCCGCTCCATGCGTGGGCCGAAGGCGCGGCCGATCAGGTGTGGCGCCCCGCCGGCATGGGGAAAATGCCGGCCAAGCTGGGCGAACGTGAAGGCCACCGGCAGCACCAGCAAAATCAGCCACAACCAGGCCCACAGCGAAGCGCCGCCAGCGACCGTGGCGGCGAGGGCGGGTACGACGAAAATGCCGGTGCCGAGCAGCGACGTGCTCAGCAGGCCGATGCCCTGCAGCAGGCTCAGTTCTTGGTTCAGGCGACTCATGATGTATGCTCGTGCGATCCTTCGTAGCCCATGTTAAGCCGCCCGCCGGCCGAGCGTTCCCGGCGAATTGCCGGCATTACCCGGCAAAGCGGCGGAATTACCCGTCAATCTGTTTTGCGTGAGATCCCCGAGTGGACAAGTTCGATCAACAGATCATCGCCCTGTTGCGCGCCGACGCCCGAGTGGCCGTCAGCCAGATCGCCCGTGAAGTGAATCTGTCGCGTTCCGCGGTCAGCGAGCGCATCCGCCAACTGGAGCAGAGCGGCATCATCCAGGGCTACCATGCCTGCGTCGTCGAGCCCGCCGGCAGTGCGGTCAAGGCCTACCTGGAGTTGTTCTATCAAGGTGGGCGGTGCGAGAACTACGTCGAGCGCATGCGCGCTTTCGTCGAGGTCCGCCGGTGCAGCGGCATCAGCGGCGAGACCGACATGCTGGTGTATATCGAGGCGCCCTCCATGGCCCGCCTCAGCGAGGTTCGCGGGGCGATCGAAAACTTCCCCGGCATGCAGAAGGTCAAGACCCACATGCTGGTCAAAGATTGGTTGATGTGAGCCAGAGCATGCGCATTCTGCACACCTCCGACTGGCACCTGGGCCAGCACTTCATGGGCAAAACCCGCCAGGCCGAGCACCAGGCGTTTAGCGCCTGGCTGATCGAACAATGTGCAGTTCATTGCGTGGATGCCTTGATCATCGCCGGCGATATCTTCGATACCGGCGCGCCGCCCAGCTATGCCCGCGAGTTGTACAACGAGTTCATCGTCGCCCTGCGCGCCAGCGGCACCGAGCTGGTGGTGCTCGGCGGCAACCATGACTCGGTGGCCATGCTCGGCGAGAGCAAAAGCCTCTTGGCCCACCTCAATACCCGGGTGATCCCCGGCGTCAGTGCGCAGCTGGAGGAGCAACTGCTGGTGCTGCACAGGCGTGATGGCCGGCCCGGCGCGATCCTCTGCGGCATCCCCTTCATCCGCCCGCGCGACGTGCTGCACAGCCAGGCCGGGCAGAGCGCGCAGGACAAGCAGCTGTCGCTGCAGCAGGCGATCCAGCAGCATTACCTCGATCTCTATGCCCTGGCCGAGGCCAAGCGTGACGAGCTGGGCGGCGACTTGCCCATCATCGCCAGCGGCCATCTGACCACGGTCGGCGCCAGTGCCAACGAGTCGGTGCGGGAGATCTACGTCGGTGCGCTGGAAGCCTTCCCCACCAGTGCCTTTCCACCGGCGGCCTATATCGCCCTCGGGCATATCCACCGGCCGCAAAAGGTCGGCGGCCTGGAACACATCCGTTACTGCGGCTCGCCGATTCCGCTGAGCTTCGATGAGGCCAAGCAGAGCAAGGAAGTGCTGTTGGTGGCGTTCACCGGCCGCGAGCTAGAGAGCATCGAGGCCTTAACGGTGCCACGCTTTCAGCCGCTGGTGTCGCTGCGCGGCTCCTTGAGCGAACTGCCAAGTGCCATCGCCGAAGCGGCGCAACAGGGCAGCACGGAGCAACCGGCCTGGCTGGAAGTGCTGGTCAGTGCCGACGATTACCTGAGTGACTTGCAGGCACGCATTCAGACGCTTACCGAAGGTCTGCCGGTCGAAGTGCTGCGTATCCGCCGCGAGCGTGGCAATGCCCAGGCCAGTTTGCAGACCAGCGCCAAAGAAACCCTGGATGAACTGAGCACCGATGACGTGTTCGCTCAGCGCTTGCTCAGCGAGGAATTGGACGAGGCCTTGCAAACCCGCTTGCGGGGTTTGTACCGCCAGGTGGTCGGCGAGTTGCAGGAGGGCAAGGCATGAAAATCCTCAGCCTGCGCTTGAAGAACCTCAACTCCCTGAAGGGCGAATGGAGGATCGACTTCAACGCCGAACCCTTCAAGGACAACGGCCTGTTCGCGATCACCGGGCCGACCGGTGCCGGCAAAACCACGCTGCTCGATGCCATCTGCCTGGCGCTGTACCACCGCACGCCGCGAATGAGCACGCTGTCGGCCAGCAGCAACGAGCTGATGACCCGACACTGCGCCGATTGCCTGGCGGAGGTCGAATTCGAGGTTAAGGGCCAGCGCTACCGCGCGTTCTGGAGCCAGCGCCGGGCCCGCGACAAGAGTGATGGCGCCCTGCAAGCGCCGAAGGTCGAACTGGCCCGCATCGATGCTGCGAACGGCGAGGGCCGCATCCTCACCGACAAGATCAACGAAAAATACCGCCTGACCGAAAGCCTCACCGGGCTGGATTTCGAGCGTTTCACCAAATCCATGTTGCTGGCCCAGGGCGGTTTCGCCGCCTTCCTCGAAGCCAACGCCAACCAGCGCGCCGAGCTGCTGGAGGAGCTGACCGGCACCGACATCTACGGGCAGATTTCCCAGCGGGTGTTCGAGCAAACCCGTGAGGTCAAGGCCGGGCTGGATCAACTACGCGCCAAGGCCGAAGGCGTGGAACTGCTGAGCGACGAACAACGTGCCAGCCTGGAAGCCGAAGCGTCGACACTGACCGGCGAGGAAGCGGCGCTCAACAGCCAGCAAGCGGCCGTGCAGGCGCAGCGCCAATGGCGCGCCGAGCTCGGCAAGGCGCAAAGCCGGCAGCAGGCGGCCGTGCAGCAGGAGCAGCAGGCCCGGCAGGCGCTGGCCGAGGCCGGGCCGCAGCTGGAGCGGCTGGCCGCCAGCGAGCCGGCCGGCAAATTGCAGCCCGTCCATCAGGCTTGGCAGCAGGCGCAACAGGCGCTCAGCCACACTGAACGCAGCCTGGCGCAGGCGCAAGGCGAGCAGCGGCAGGCCGGGCAACGGGTCAGCCACTGCCTGTGGCAGGCCAGTCAGCTTAGCCAACAGATCGCCGAGGCCCAGCAGGCGCAGCTGGAACAACTCGATCGGCAGCGCCGGCAACTCGACGCGCAACTGGCCGAACACCCGCAGCGCAGTCAGCTGGGCGGGCAAATCGAGGTCTGGCGCAGCCAGCTCGACGCGCGCCAACGGCTCGGCCAGGAGATCGCCGTGCTGATCGCCAAGCAGCAACAGGACGACCAGGCCGCCCACGGCCTCGCCGCCCAACTGGCCGAGCAAGAAGCCAAGCTCAACGCTGAGCGAGCCCGCTTGAGCAACGCGCAGCAGCAGGAAGGCGCGCAGCAGGCGCAACTGGAGGCGCTGCTGGGCGGCCAGGCCGAAGCCGAGCTACGCGCCCACTGGCAGCGCCTGCACGGCCAGGGCAGCGAATTGGCGCAACTGCAGCAGCTCGCCCAGTCACGCCAGCAGCTCGGCCAGCAGTTGGCTCAGATCGACACCCAGCTGGCCGATAAACGCCGCCAGCACGCCGGCAAAGAGCTCGAGCTGAGCGCCCTGCGCGTGCAGTACAAGGACCTGCAACAGCAGATCCGCGACAAGGACAAATTGCTGGAGCAGGAGCGGCGCATTCAGGCGCTGGAGGCCTATCGCGCGGCCTTGCAGCCCGGCGAAGCCTGCCCGCTGTGCGGCTCCCCCGAGCATCCGGCGATCAGCGCCTATCAGGTGTTGGATAGTTCAGCCACGCAACAAGCGCTCGACGGCAAAAAGGTCGAGCTGGAGGCGCTGGCCGGCCAGGGGCAAAAACTCGGCGCCGAGCTCGCCGCCCTGGCCGCGCAAATCGAGCAGCACCAGCAACAGTGGGAACAAGACCAGCGCGAGCAAGGCCTACAGGCCGAGCAGTGGCAGCAGCGCTGCCGCAGCCTCGGCCTCAACCTGGCCGACGACAGCGCCCTGGCCGCCCAGCAACAGCTGCACGGCGCCCAGCTCGCCGCCAGCGAGCGATGCCTGAGCGCGCTGGATACGTTCAAAGCCGCCCTGGAAGAAGCCCGCGCGGCGCGGCAGACAATCGAAAAAACCAGCATTGAGGCCGCCCAGCAGCTCGAGCTGATGCAGCAGAATCTGCTCAACCGCCAGCAGCAACAGGTCGATAGCGGCCAGCGTCTGAACGAGCTGCAGGCGCAACAGCATCGGCGCGACAGCGAGCTGGCCGCCGCGCTCGCGGCCCTGGACTACAGCCTGCCGGCGGACGGGCCGAGCTGGCTGCGCGAGCGCGAAGCGGAATGGCACAACTGGCAACAGGCGCAGCTGCAACGCCAGCAACTGGAGCGCGCGCAATTGCAACTGCAGCCCGCATTGACCGCCGCGCAGAAAGAGGCGGCCTCGTGGCAACAACGCTGGGCGGCCCTGGAGCAGAGCGCTCCGTCTGTCCTAGGCCCGGAGGCCGACCCGGAAGGCGCCTTGCAGCAGGCGCAAAGCCAACTGGCCGCCGCGCAAAAACGCGCGGACGAACTGACCGGCACCCAACACAACCTCAGCCAGCGTCTACAGCAGGAACAGGCCCATCTCGGCGACAAAGCCAGCGCCTGGGCCGACGCCCTGGCGCAGAGCCCCTTCGCCGACGAGGCCGCCTTCCACGCGGCCTTGCTCGGCGACGAACAGCGCAGCGCCCTGCACCACCATAAAACCCAGCTGGAGCAAGCCCTCACCGCCGCCCAGGCGCTGAAGGCCGCCGCCGAACAGGCATTGACCGCCCTCCAGGCCGCGCCGCAAAGCGATCTCGGCCTGGAGCAACTGGATGAACAGCTGGAAGAGCTGAGAACCCAGCTGCGCCAACTCGGCCAGCGCCAGGGCGAACTGCGCGCCCAACTGCAAGGCGATCAGGCGCGCCGGCAGAACCAGCAAGCGCTGTTCGCCGAGATCGCCGCCAAGGAGGGGGAATACGACCTCTGGCAGCACCTCAATAGCCTGATCGGCTCAGCCGACGGCGCCAAGTACCGCAAATTCGCCCAGGGCCTGACCCTCGATCACCTGGTCTACCTGGCCAACCAACAGCTCGAGCGCCTGCACGGGCGCTACCAGCTGGGCCGGCGCAGCTCCGGCGAGCTGGAGCTGGAGGTCATCGACACCTGGCAGGGCGACGTCGCCCGCGACTGCAAGACCCTCTCCGGCGGCGAGAGCTTCCTGGTCAGCCTGGCCCTGGCCTTGGCCCTGTCCGATCTGGTCAGCCATAAAACCTCCATCGACTCGCTGTTTCTCGACGAAGGCTTCGGCACCCTCGACGGCGAAACCCTGGAAGTCGCCCTCGACGCCCTGGATGCCTTGAACGCCAGCGGCAAGATGATCGGCGTGATCAGCCATGTCGAGGCGCTGAAAGAGCGCATTCCGGTGCAACTCAAGGTGCACAAGGCAGTGGGAATGGGCTATAGCTCGCTGGACCGACGGTTTGCGGTCGCCGGCTAGTGCCGGCGATTGTTGGGTATCGCTGGCGCTGAACGAAATGATGCCCAAGGTAACGGCCTAGAGGCGAGTGCATTTGCCCCGACTAAGCGTTTTCTACCTTCTGTTTCTCACGAATCAGCTTGATAAAGTGCTGCGCTCCCTGGCCGAGTGGTTTGCTGTTGGACCAGACCACGTCGACCCAGAGCACGGAAAAGTTGGAGATGTTGTCTAGCGTCATCTCCACCAGTGTTCCGGCATTCAATTGCGGCTTGACTAGCGATTCCGGGAGGAAGCCCCAGCCGAGGCCGGCTTGCATCATGCTCAGTGCTGCAGTGTGGTTATCTGTGCGCCAATGGTGGTGGGCCTGCAGAAAGCGTGGTTTATATGCTTCGAGGTCGCGGCTGGCGACCACGATTTGTCGATGTTCAGCCAGCTCTTCAGTGCGGAGCCTACGCCCGCCAGCGATAGCCGGGTGAGTTGGAGCGATCACAGCCAGCAATGTCTCTTTGGTCATCTCCTGGCAGCATTCGCGGCTATCGAAGTGCGGGTTTTCGAAGACCAGGGCCAGTTGCACCCGCCCCTCATGCAGCAGGCGAATGGCGTCGGCCTCGGGAGCGGCGAGCACTTCCACTTCCAGGGAAGGGAAGCGTTGCGCCAATTTGGCCAGCGGGCTTGCCCAGTCCGAAGCCAGCAGCTCCGGGGCGATGGCCAAGCTCAGACGACTTTCCAGGCCTTTGGAAAGCGCCAGGGCCTGCGCCTCCCAGAGTTCGAACTGTTGCAACATGAAGCGCGCCTTGGCTTCCAGTGCCGAGGCTGCTGGCGTAGGCAGTGGCTCACGACCGCTGCGATCGAACAGCTCCAGGTTCAGGTCGGCTTCGAGGTTGGCAATGGTCATGCTCACTGCCGAGGGCACCCGGCCGATGCTGCGGGCGGCGGCGGAGAAGGAGCCCCTGTCGAGCACCGCCAGGAATACCTGTATGGCGTCTTTGGTTAAGCTCATCTATCAGAATTCCTGAAATAAGCTGACTAATTATTTCAGCATATTAGAAATACAGTGCCCTCACATTGGCAATATGTGAGGTGTGCAGCATGCAAGGCAAGAAGCGCAAGGTGGTGCAAGCCATAAGTTATGAATTGGTGGCGCTGCTGTTTATCACTCCGGTTGTCGCTTGGGTGTTCGAACGTGGTTTGGCCGGCTCGGGGCTGGTCACCCTGGCCCTTTCATTACTGGCGATGGGCTGGAATATGCTCTTCAACACTCTGTTCGAAGCCTGGGAAGCGCGTCAGGCCAACCCACAGCGAACTTTTAGGCGCAGGGTGCTGCACGCCATGGGCTTCGAGCTGGGGCTGATGTCGCTCTCGGTTCCGCTGATTGCTTTCGGGCTGGGCATTCACTGGTGGGAGGCGCTACTGGCTGACTTTTCGCTGGTAATCTTCTTTCTGTTCTACGCGCTGTTTTTTCAGTGGTGTTTTGACCTGATTTTTGGCCTGCCAGCGTCGACACTAAGGGCCGCGCACGATTCTTTAGCAAAGAGCGTGGCGTAAACTGCACCGCTGCAAACTGCCATGGCCAGTGCCGGCGATTGTTGGGCTTGGCGGGTGCTCAACGAAGCGATGCCCGGCATTGAGGCCTACAGGCCCCCCGGAACTACAGCCATCTTGACCAGAGACGGTCACTCGCACTGACCTGGCTCAGCACTTTCGATTTTGCAACTTGCACACCGAGCGAAGCGAAACATGCCACTGCCGATTCTCTACTCATTTCGCCGCTGCCCCTATGCCATGCGCGCCAGGATGGCCTTGCTCCATACCGGCTGCCGGGTCGAGTTGCGTGAGGTCAGTTTAAAAAGCAAGCCGGCAGAGATGCTGGCCTGCTCAGCCAAAGGCACGGTGCCGGTGTTGATCACCAGCGCGGGCGCGGTGCTCGAAGAGAGTCTGGAGATCATGCTCTGGGCGCTGGCCAACAATGACCCGGATAACTGGCTGCTATCGGATGTGCCTGCGGGCTATGAACAGGCTGTTGAGCTGATTCGGGAAAATGATCAGGTCTTCAAAAAGCATCTGGATCGCTACAAGTACGCGGTACGCCATCCAGAGCAGTCGCTCGAGCATTACCGTGCGCAGGGCGAAGAGTTTCTCGCGCAATTGGAGGGCCGGCTAACCGCTCAACCTTACTTGTTGGGCAAGCAGCTGAGCGTGGCGGATATCGCCATCGCGCCCTTTATCCGGCAGTTCTCCCAAGTGGATAGTGCCTGGTTCGAGCAAAGCCCCTATCCGCAGCTGCGGCGCTGGCTGGATGTGTTTCTGCAGTCGGCTCTATTGGCCTCGGCCATGCGCAAGTACCGGCTTTGGCAGCCCGGTGAGGCGCCTACCCTGATGTGAGTGGCTCTGGCCAGAGGCTATGGCTGGGATTCCTGATTGTTCCCACGTCGAGGCGTCGAACCGTCCGCGTGGGAATGCAGCCAAAGATGCTCCGCATCTGCTTTAACACCGCAATTGGCGGATGGAACCATCGATGCGGCGCAATGCGCTGCGCTTATTGGCGCCCTACGACACGCTGCAGCCCTGCATAGCCATGTGGGACGAGTGAAAATCCCGCGCGGCAGGTTTCTGATGGCCTTGGGGCTCGCGGTCAGCTTCCAGGCGTACGCGAACCAATTTCTTCAGCCGGCAGGTTGTCGTGATGTCGTGTTGATATTGAATCTATGGCGCGCGCCTCTTATTATCGGCGCGCCCCGCCTGAAGTGGGGCTTGGAAGAATTCAGAATTGAGACAAGGAAGCGTTATCCATGCGTACTCTTAAACTCGGCAAAACCCTCTTGGCCAGCATCGCGGCCTTCACTCTGGGTGGTTGTGCCACCATCGTCAGTGACTCGGAATACCCGGTCAACTTCAGCAGTGCCCCGGAAGGCGCCAGCTTCACGGTGCAAAACCGTGCCGGCCAGACCATCCATTCCGGCACTACTCCCTCTACCGTGACGCTGAAGTCGGGCGCGGGCTATTTCAAAGGGGAAACCTACTCTGTCGTCTTTCACAAAGATGGCTTCGCCGACCAAAAAGTGGAACTCAACACCAGTCTGAACGGCTGGTACTGGGGCAACATCATCTTTGGTGGTTTGATCGGCATGCTGGCTGTCGACCCGGCCACGGGGGCGATGTACCGACTGCCGGAGAACGCCCAGGCGACCCTGCCGCCGGTCGCCGCCGCTGCCGGTACGGCATCTGGTCTGCAAATAGTCGCGTTCGACCAAGTGCCAGAGGCTATTCGTAAACAGCTGGTGCGCATTAACTAAGCGACCGAGTTGCGAGAAGAAAGACCCGCGCCGAAACGCGCGGGTTTTCTTTATCTGATGCTTGTGCGGCGCAATGCGCTGCGCTTATTGGCGCCCCACGACAAGCTTCAACCCTGCGTAGCGCCTGCCCTACTGACTAACCGCAGTCCAACGTGCTTTGCGCCAGGCGCGGCGCTGATTCTTGTCGAGGAAGGTCCAGGCGATGAAGCGGCTCTGCTTCTGTCCCTGAGCCATGTCGACTACGCGAATATCGCTGGCGCCCAGGGTCTTCAAGGCGGCCTGCATGGCTGGCAGGTTGCTGGCCTTGGAGACCAAGGTGCTGAACCAGAACACCTGTTGGGCGAAACCTGCGCTTTCTTCGGCCATCCGCGCGATAAAGGCCGCTTCGCCCCCTGCGCAATGCAGTTCAGCACCCTGACCGCCGAAGTTCAGCTCTGGCAGCTTGCGGCTCGGGTCGAGCTTGCCGAGGTTCTTCCATTTGCGTTGGCTGCCGCGCCGGGCTTCGTCCAGCGAGGCATGGAAGGGTGGGTTGCAGAGGGTGACATCGAAGCGTTCATCGGCCCCGATCAGACCCTGGAAGATATGCCCCGCGTCGGTCTGGCGGCGCAGTTCGATGGCGTCTGTCAGCGGCGGATTGGCTTTCAGGATGGCCGCGGCCGAGGCCAGCGAGACGGCGTCGATATCCGCGCCGACGAAGCGCCAGCCGTAATCGTGATGGCCGATCAGCGGGTAGATGCAGTTGGCGCCCACGCCGATATCCAGCGCGAGCAGGGCTGGGCCGCGAGGTATCACGCCATCATGGCTGATACCCAGCAGGTCGGCTAGGTAGTGCAGGTAATCGGCGCGGCCGGGGATAGGCGGGCACAGGTAGGCATCGGGAATATCCCAGCCACGAATGCCGTAGAACTGTTGCAGCAAGGCGCGGTTGAAGACCTTCACCGCGGCCGGGTTGGCGAAGTCGATGCTCTCCTTGCCGTACGGGTTGATGATCACGAAGGCGGCCAGCTCCGGGCTGCTCTTGATCAGTTGCGGGAAGTCGTAACGGCCCTGGTGCCGATTGCGCGGGTGCAGGCTGGTTTTTTCGGCCGGCGCAACGGCGGCGGTGTTCTTCGCGGGGTGTTTCCCTTGGTGCTTGGTTCGCATAACAACCTGAGGCGTTCGTTGAGCTTGAGTTTGGCTAAAGCAGATGCAGTGCCTTGGCCAGATAATCGAAAAACAGGCAGTACAGGAAGATCGGTAAGGGTAACCCGAGCAGGGTGCCGAGCAGGTACTGGTGAAATTTTACCCCGGAGAGGGCGAGGGCGTAATTCAGCGCTGGCACCGTCTGAAACAGCACGCGCAGCAAGGCGATGCTGGTGATCGGGTGAGCGTCGAGCTGGCTGAGGATTCTATTCGCGAAGCGGTTGTTCAGCTCGCGCAACGCATCGCCGCCCATCCAGCGGATGGTGAAGAAGGTCACGGTGCAGGAGAACGTAGCCGCCACGTAGGTCGCCAACCCGCCCCAGGTGCGGCCGAAGGCCAGCACTGCCGCGGCGAGGAAGATCCAGCCGGGCAGCTGGATCAGATTACCCAGGGCGAACAGCAGGATGAAGATGAGTAGCCCGCTGAGTTTATTTTCCAGCAACTGCTCGCGCAGGAACTGCAGGCTGAAATGTTCGCGCAGGCCGGAAAGCTGGAACACGGCGAGCAGCACCACGAGAAACAGCAGCACCATGAGCAGTCGCTTGTATTTGTGCACGGTCTCGCTCTCGCCAGTGGGTTCTCGGAGGTGAACTAAGGGCTGAACAAGCCACCTGCATGATCCCTTCCAGCGCGGGGGACGCAGTGCTTTGATGCTCGTCAGGGGTATTCGAGGACCGCTTTGATCTGTTTCAGGTTAGCTTCGATCCAGCGCTTATCGATGGCGCCCCAGTCGCGGATCACATAGCGCCCGGCATGATTGCGCGCGCCGTCCTGCTGTTCGAACACGCAGTCGATATCCAGCTCGGCCAGTGCGCCGATGGTGTCCTGGGCGGTGCGCCGGGGCATGCCGGTGGCGTCCATCAGCGCGGGTACGCTGGCCACGTCGGTGTCGATCAGATAGGCCACGTAGAGGCGGCGATAGAAGCTGGTTTTGGTTTTGCTGACGTCCATCTAGGCTCCTCAAGTGCGCCTGGCCAGCCGGGTAGGGTGGATGACGCTTCATCCATCCACCAAGCTGCGCGATCGGTGAGCGGATGATGACCCGGAATCGGTGGACAGGTGAAGCGTTGTCCAACCTACATGTCGTGCAGTCAATAAAGCACGAGGCCCACATATGCGGGCCTCGTGGCGGGTTACAGGCTGGCGATACGTTCGCGTTGCTCGTTGAACTTGCCGACGGCTTGTTCGGCTTCGGCGAGTTTGGCGCGCTCCTTGGCGATCACTTCCGGCGGCGCCTTGTCGACGAAGCTGGCGTTGCCCAGCTTGCCACCGATGCGCTGGACTTCCTGGCTCAGACGCTGGATTTCCTTGTCCAGTCGAGCCAGCTCGGCGTCTTTGTCGATCAGCCCGGCCATCGGCACCAGTACGTGCATCTCGCCAACCAGGGCGGTGGCGGACATGGGGGCTTCGTCGCCTTGGGCCAGTACGCTGACGGATTCCAGCTTGGCCAGCTTGTTCAGCAGTGGCTCGTTTTCGCTCAGGCGGCGCTGGTCGGAGGCCGAGACATTGCTCAACACCACGTCGATGCGCTTGGCCATGGAGATATTCATCTCGCCACGGATCTGCCGCAGGCCGAGCATCAGCGCCTTCACCCACTCGATATCGCCTTCGGCGGCGGCATCGATGCGGCTTTCGTTCGCCACCGGCCAGGCTTGCAGCATGATGGTTTCGCCGCTGACGCCAGCTTGCGCCTTGATGCGCTGCCAGATTTCTTCCGTAATAAACGGCATAAACGGGTGGGCCAGGCGCAGTATGACTTCCAGCACGCGGATCAGCGTGCGGCGGGTGCCGCGCTGGCGCTCGATAGGCGCGCTTTCGTCCCATAGCACCGGCTTGACCAGCTCCAGATACCAGGCGCAGTACTCGTTCCAGATGAACTCATAGAGTGCCTGGGCGGCCAGGTCGAAGCGGAACTGGTCGAGTTGGCGGGTCACTTCGGCTTCGGTGCGTTGCAGCTGGGAGATGATCCAACGGTCGACCGAGGACAGTTCGACGGCTTCGCCATTCACCCCGCAGTCCTGATTGTCGGTGTTCTCCAGCACGAAGTTGGCGGCGTTCCACAACTTGTTGCAGAAGTTGCGGTAGCCCTCGACGCGGCCCATGTCGAACTTGATGTCGCGGCCGGTGGAGGCCAGCGAGCAGAACGTGAAGCGCAGGGCGTCGGTGCCGTAGCTGGCGATGCCTTCCGGGAATTCCTGGCGAGTCTGCTTGGCGATTTTCTCGGCCAGCTTGGGCTGCATCATGCCGCTGGTGCGTTTCTGCACCAGGGTTTCCAGCTCGATGCCGTCGACGAGGTCCAGCGGGTCGAGGACGTTGCCCTTTGACTTGGACATCTTCTGGCCCTGGCCGTCGCGCACCAGACCGTGCACATAGACGGTCTTGAACGGCACCTGCGGGGTGCCGTCGTCGTTCTTCACCAGGTGCATCGTCAGCATGATCATCCGGGCGACCCAGAAGAAGATGATGTCGAAGCCGGTGACCAGCACGTCGGTCGGGTGGAAGGTCTTGAGGAGTTCGGTCTGTTCCGGCCAGCCGAGGGTGGAGAAGGTCCACAGGCCCGAGCTGAACCAGGTGTCCAGTACGTCATCGTCCTGGCGCAGCGGGATGTCGCCGAGGTTGTGCTTGGCACGCACCTCCGCTTCATCGCGGCCGACGTAGACATTGCCGGCTTCGTCGTACCAGGCCGGAATGCGGTGGCCCCACCAGAGCTGGCGGCTGATGCACCAGTCCTGGATGTCGCGCATCCAGGAGAAGTACATGTTCTCGTACTGCTTGGGCACGAACTGGATGCGGCCATCTTCCACGGCGGCAATCGCCGGCTCGGCCAGCGGCTTGGTGGAGACGTACCACTGGTCGGTCAGCCACGGCTCGATCACGGTGCCGGAGCGGTCGCCTTTCGGCACTTTCAATGCGTGGTCGTCGACCTTTTCCAGCAGGCCGAGGGCGTCGAGCGCCGCAACGATCTGCTTACGCGCGACAAAGCGATCCAGCCCGGCGTATTCCGCCGGCAAGCGGGCATCGAAGGCGCCATTGACGCTGCCATCCAGGTGGAACACCTGGGCGGTGGCGAGAAGGGCGGCGTCTTTATCCAGCACGTTGATCAACGGCAGGTTGTGCCGTTTGCCGACTTCATAGTCGTTGAAGTCGTGGGCCGGGGTGATCTTCACGCAGCCGGTGCCGAACTCGGGGTCGCAATAGTCGTCGGCGATGATCGGGATGCGCCGGCCCACCAGGGGGAGCTCGATGAACTTGCCGATCAGCGCCTGGTAGCGCTCGTCCTCCGGATGCACGGCGACGGCGGCATCGCCGAGCATGGTTTCCGGACGGGTGGTGGCGACGATCAGGTAATCCTGGCCATCGGCGGTCGTGGCGCCATCGGCCAGCGGGTAACGCAGGTTCCACAGGTGGCCCGCCACGTCGTGGTTTTCCACTTCGAGATCGGAAATCGCCGTGTGCAGCTGGGTGTCCCAGTTGACCAGGCGCTTGCCGCGGTAGATCAGACCGTCTTCGTGCAGCCGGACGAAGGCTTCCTTGACCGCCTCGGAGAGGCCGTCGTCCATGGTGAAGCGCTCGCGCGACCAGTCGACGGAGGAACCGAGGCGACGAATCTGCCGGGTGATGGTGCCGCCGGATTCTTCCTTCCATTCCCAGACCTTGTCGAGGAACTTCTCGCGGCCGAGGTCGTGACGGCTGATGCCTTCGGCGCCCAGTTGGCGCTCCACCACCATCTGCGTGGCGATACCGGCGTGGTCGGTGCCCGGCTGCCACAGGGTGTTGCGACCCTGCATGCGGCGGAAGCGGATCAGCGCGTCCATGATGGCGTTGTTGAAGCCATGGCCCATGTGCAGGCTGCCGGTGACGTTCGGCGGCGGAATCATGATGGTGTAAGAGTCGCCGGCGCCTTGCGGGGCGAAATAGTTCTTCGCCTCCCAGGTTTCATACCAGGAGGTTTCAATGGCGTGCGGCTGGTAGGTCTTGTCCATGCGGGGCGGGACCCTATTGGCGGCTAATCGGAAAGCCGACAAGTATAACGGGGATGGTGTTCGGGGCGTAAGACGGATAACGCCTGGCGTTATCCGTCGCGACGGCTGGCCTGGCAGGCAAGCCTGGGGGCGTGGTTCAGGACTTGCGCGGGGGCAGCAGACGCTCCAGGCGGCGCTGGAGTTCGGCCTCGATCTGCGGCACGAAATCGTCGATCACATCCTGCAGGATCAACTGCGCCGCGGCGCGCAGTTCGTTATCTAGGCGCGACAGTTCGCTGGAGCTGTCGCTAAGCACCGCCTGTTGCACGCTCGAAGCGAGCGTTGCCGGCAGAGGTGTGGGGATGGCTGCTGCGCTGGGCGGTGGCGTTTCACCTGGCGAGACGATATCGGACAACAGGGGGATTTCGCCTAGCTCGATGGCGTCGGTGAGCAGCGGTGGTTCCAGGCTTTCGTCGCCGGCCAGAAACTCGCGGATCGACTCGAGGTCATCCAGCAAGTGGGTGGGCTTGTGCGGTGGTTTTGGCGTGTCCATGGGGTAAGGCTACAGTTCGACTCGCTGCGGGTCATAGCCCCGCTGACGATAGGTACGAAAATTCTCGCGCGAGCTGTGCAGTTGCTCGGGCTCTTGATTGACGATCTCGATCACCCGGCTGAAACGCTCGATGAACGGCGAAAGGCTCGGGTCGAGGTTGATCAGCAGGCCCTGCTGCGCCGCCGGCTCATCGTTAAGCCCCAGCACGACGGGCGCCAGTGGGTCATCCCGATACAGGCCATGCGGCACAAAGGTCTCGGCCTTGAAGCGCCAGAGCAGTTCGTCGACCTCGGCGCATTGAGCCTGGTCGGCGCAACGCAGGAAGACCGGCAGGCCATGGCGCCAGGCCTTGCTCGCCAGCTGGCAGGCCGCGCGCAGGCGATCCACCGGGTTGGCCGAGGAGAGGACGTAGAACTCGACGCGGGTCATTTTGGGCCCTCAAAGCTACTGCGCTTGCTTATGCTGCGTTGAAGGCCAAAAAGCATTATTTGATCCGGTCCAGCAGGTACTGGGTCAGTAGCGGAACCGGGCGGCCAGTCGCGCCTTTTTCCTTGCCGCCACTGACCCAGGCGGTGCCGGCGATATCCAGATGCGCCCAGTGGTACTTCTTGGCGAAGCGCGAGAGGAAGCAGCCGGCGGTGATGGTGCCGGCTTTCGGCCCGCCGATGTTGGCGATGTCGGCGAAGGGGCTGTCCAGTTGCTCCTGATAGTCGTCGAACAACGGCAGTTGCCAGGCGCGGTCGTCGGCGCTCTGGCCAGCCTTGAGCAGCTGCTGGATCAAGGCATCGTCATTGCCCATCAGGCCCGAGGTGTTGCTGCCCAAGGCGACTATGCAGGCACCGGTGAGGGTGGCGATGTCGATCACCGCTTGGGGCTTGAAGCGCTCGGCGTAGGTCAGGGTGTCGCACAGCACCAGGCGGCCTTCGGCGTCGGTGTTGAGGATTTCCACGGTCTGCCCGCTCATGGTGGTGACTATGTCGCCGGGGCGGGTGGCGCCGCCGCTCGGCATGTTCTCGGCACAGGCCAGCAGGCCGACGACGTTGATCGGCAACTGCAGTTCGAGCACGGCCTTGAAGGTGCCGAGTACGCTGGCGGCGCCGCACATGTCGTACTTCATCTCGTCCATGCTGGCAGCCGGCTTGATGCTGATGCCGCCGGTGTCGAAGGTGATGCCTTTGCCGACCAGGGCGAAGGGCTTGTCGTCCTTCTTGCCGCCCTGGTAGTTGAGCACGATCAGCCGTGGCGGCTGTTCGCTGCCCTGGGCCACCGCGAGAAATGCCCCCATGCCCAGCTCTTTGAGCTTCTTCTCGTCGAGCACTTCGACCTTGAGGTTCTTGTGCGCCTTGGCCAGAGCCTTGGCTTCATCGGCGATGAAGCTCGGGTGGCAGAGGTTGGGCGGCAGGTTGCCGAGGTCGCGGGTGAAGGCCATGCCGGCGGCGATCGCCTGGGCCTGGGCTGCGCCGCGCTCGACGTCAGCCTGAGTGACTTTTTCGGTCAGCAGGGTCAGCTTCTTCAGGGCGCAGGCTTCGCTTTTCTGGCTCTTAAAGCGTTCGAAGGCGTATTCGCCGTCGGCCAGGGTTTCCACCAGCAAGCGGGTTTTCGCGTAAGCGTCGCGGCCTTTGACTTGCAGTTCATCGAGGGCGAGTACCGCGTCATTACCGCCTAAGCTTTTCAGCACGCCTTGTACGGCGGTGATCAATTTGCGCAATTGGCGGTCAGAGAGTTCGCTCTCCTTGCCGGTGCCAACCAGCAGTACGCGCTCCGCCTTGAGATTGGGCAGGCTGTGCAGGAGTAACGTTTGGCCAAGCTTGCCGGCCAGGTCGCCGCGCTTGAGCAGGGTCGTGAGGGCGCCGCCGCTGGCGCTGTCCACGGCCTTGGCGGCGTCACCGAGTTTACGGCCCTCGCCGATGGCGACAACCAGGGTGGCGGTTTTCAGAGATTCTGGGCGGGCGCTTTTGACAACAAATTCCATGGCGAGGTGTCCCCAAGACAACAGGTCGGTATTGCAGGATAATGCCGCGTATTTTTTCGGTGGCCCGCCTCAGGCGGGCCGGCAACAGGCGGCTAGTTTGAGCTTAGCCGCCTGAGCCTGACAACCCTGGAGTGTCTGGTTTGATCGTCTTCCGTTATCTGTCTCGCGAGGTGCTGGTGACCTTGAGCGCGGTGAGTGCCGTGCTCTTAGTGATCATCATGAGCGGGCGCTTCATTAAATATCTGGCCCAGGCCGCGCAAGGGGCTCTCGATCCGGGCGTGTTGTTCCTGATCATGGGCTTCCGACTGCCAGGCTTCCTGCAGTTGATCCTGCCGCTGGGCTTGTTTCTCGGTATTTTGTTGGCTTACGGCCGGCTCTATCTCGACAGCGAAATGACCGTGCTGTCGGCAACCGGCATGAGCCGGCAGCGCCTGCTGGCCTACAGCTTGGTGCCGGCGACGCTGGTTGCGCTGTTGGTGGCCTGGTTGAGCCTGGGCTTGGCGCCGCAAGGGGTGACTCAGGTGGCGCGGATCCTCAATGAGCAGGATGCCCTGACCGAGTTCGACACGCTGGTGCCTGGGCGCTTCCAGGCCATGAAGAGTGGTTCGCGGGTCACCTATACCCAGGACATGTCGAACGATCGCAGTGAGTTGGGCGGTATCTTTATCTCGGAAAAGCGCCTTTCCAAGGCCGGTGACAAGGAGCGCGGCATCACGGTGTTGGTCGCGCAGAAGGGCCGTCAGGAGATCCAGGCGGATGGCAGTCGTTACCTGATTCTGGAAAACGGCTACCGCTACGATGGCAATCCTGGTCAGGCCGACTACCGGGCGATTCAGTACGACACCTACGGCGTCTTGTTGCTCAAGCCGGAGGTCAGTAGCGAGATCAGTGAGCGCGAGGCGATTCCGACGGCTGAGCTGATCGGCAGCGATAACCCGAAGTACCAGGCAGAGTTGCAGTGGCGTCTCTCACTTCCGTTGCTGGTCTTTGTCGTCACCTTGCTGGCGGTGCCGTTGTCCCGGGTCAATCCGCGTCAAGGGCGCTTCCTCAAGCTGCTGCCGGCGATTCTTCTTTATATGGCTTACCTGTCTCTGTTGATCGCCGCGCGCGGGGCGCTGGATAAGGGCAAGATTCCTTTGGATCTAGGGCTCTGGTGGGTGCATGGGGTGTTCTTGTTGATTGGTCTTACGCTGCTGTATTGGGAGCCATTGCGTCTGAAGTGGGCGGGTCGTCGCGCTGCGCGGGAGCTGGCTCATGGTTAGGTTGGATCGCTACATCGGCACCAGTGTGTTCTTCGCGATTCTCACGGTGCTGGGCATCATCGTCGGCTTGGCCATGCTGTTTGCCTTTATCGATGAGTTGGGTGATGTCGAGGGTGGTTATGGCTTGTCAGATGCGGCCTGGTATGTGCTGCTGACGGCGCCGCGTAAGGTCTACGACATGCTGCCGATGGCGGCCTTGATCGGCTGCTTGATTGGTCTTGGCAATCTGGCGAGCAGTAGCGAGCTGACCATCATGCGGGCGGCGGGTGTCTCGGTCGGGCGAATCGTCTGGGCGGTGATGAAGCCGATGCTGGTGTTGATGCTGGTGGGCATCCTGATCGGCGAATACTTGGCGCCCTGGAGTGAGAATCTGGGTCAGGCCAGTCGCTCCATGGCGCAGGGCGGCGGGGCGGCGCAGACGGCTAAACGCGGCCTTTGGCATCGCCAAGGTGATGAGTTCGTGCATATCAACGCGGTGCAGCCCAATGGCGTGCTCTACGGGGTGACCCGCTACCGGTTTGATGATCAGCGGCATTTGCTCTCTTCCAGCTTCTCGAAGCGCGCGCTGTATCAGGGTGATCATTGGCAGTTGGAGGATGTGGCGACCACGCATTTCCATGAGCGCACTACCGAGGTGGTCGAGTCGCCTAGTGAGCGCTGGGATGTCGAGTTGAGCCCGCAACTGCTCGGCACCGTGGTGCTGGAGCCAGAGGCGTTATCGGTGACTGGGCTGTGGCGTTACATCCAATATCTGGCCGAGCAAGGGCTGAATAATGGCCGTTACTGGTTGGCCTTCTGGACCAAGGTGCTGCAACCCGTGGTGACCGCGGCGCTGGTGTTGATGGCGATTTCCTTCATCTTTGGCCCGCTGCGCTCGGTAACCCTCGGGCAGCGGGTGTTCACCGGTGTGCTGGTCGGCTTCGTGTTTCGGATCGCCCAGGATCTGTTGGGGCCTTCGAGCTTGGTATTTGGCTTCCCGCCGTTGCTGGCGGTGCTGATCCCGAGTGCGATCTGCGGCTTGGCGGGGATTTGGATGCTGCGCCGCGCGGGTTGATTGGTGCTGATATGAGAAAGCCGGCATTGCGCCGGCTTTTTTATTGCCCAATATAATCTCCACCCTTCCGACACGCCTCCTGATAACCTAGACAAATCAAGGGTTACAGCCAATCATCGATCCAGCCAAGTCCAAGACTGTTTGACCTCATCCGAAGTGCGAGTGGGGGGACAAGTGGGGGGACAAGTGAATATGGCAATGCAGCGAGGACTATATGGGCAAGCTAAATCCTAAGCAGGTCGAGAACCTCACCGAGCCCGGCACCTATGAAGACGGCGATGGACTGCGCCTGATCGTCAAGCCCACTGGCCGCAAGTCCTGGCTGCTACGTTTTCAGCTTGCAGGTCGACGCAGGGAGATGGGATTAGGCGCCTTCCCGGAGGTCAGCCTTAAGAGCGCACGATTACCTGTGTTGTAAGGCGGGTCGATATAGATCATCTTGACCTTCCCGAGATATGCTTCCTGCAGCAGCTTGAGCGCATCGAGGTTATCTCCCTCGATGAAAAGATTCTTAGTGATATCGAAGTTCGTACTTTCTTCGCGACAAGGTCGCAACGTCTTGGCAATTGGCGCATTCGCCGTCAACAGCGACTCGCGCTTTCCCGGCCAGTTCAACTGATAGCGCTCTTGCGTTCCCTCAACGATCTGCTCAGAGAGCTCCTGACGCAGCATATCGAAATCGATGGCTTGTTTTAGCTCGCCGTTGGCACCGAGCGCTTCGGAAACGCAATTGGGGAACAGCTCAGCCAGCTTGGCAATATTGGCATCGGTCAGGTTGGGGGAGTGCATTTTCAGCTTGTCCATTGGACTTCCTGTATCTCTTAAGTGCTAAGCACGAACTGAGGTTTAGGCACTCAGTTCGGCAATTTCATTCTGGATTACCCGCAGCTGGGCGTTGAGCACCACCTTGCGGTTGAACTGTTTTTCTTTGTGCAGGCGCGCATCCAGCTTGAGGTTTTCACCAAGCAGGGTGTTGATGTTGTCGATCAGTTCCATGTAACGGCTTCCCTATATGCGAGCTGTGCCGATTATTGCGGAGCTTGCGACGAATATCACGGTTTACTGGCGACGACATCGTCCATGCGTGCATGGGTTCTGCATTCACGGACTAAACCCTCATTGAACCCTGACGCTGACAAAGCCAAAATATGAGTTTGGGCTCCACCATTCGTGACGCATTCCTAGGCTTCACTGCCCAGCTTGCATCGATAACTACGCTGCTACCATTTTGGAAGAGCTCGCTCAAATGAATGCGAGCGGTTAGACCGGCTAATCTCACGCAATCTCATCATGGGGGGACAAATGGGGGGACAAAAAAATAAAAAAAATACTACATCTATACAAATCAGATAGTTACGCCATCAAAAAGCCGGCATTGCGCCGGCTTTCTCATGGGTGCTGTGTTTATTTCTTCTGCGAGTTCTTCGGTAGCTGTACGAGGCGCGAGTCGGAATAAATGTCGTGCCAGCTACGGTTTTGCTTGTCCCAGAGCATCCAGAAGAAGCCCAGGCCCAGGCACAGCCAGGAGGCGATGGCAACGATGAAGCGTAGTAGCGCCTGCCACAGGGATATCGCAGTGCCGTCGGCGTTTTGCACGCGAACCCCCCAGACCTGCATGCCTAGTGTCTGGCCGGAGTGAGTCCAGAACTTGCTGAAAAAGCCGAACAGGCTGAAAACCAGCAGGGTGGAAAGAATCGGGTCGCCGTTCAAGGCGCCGCTGTCGGCCATTTCTCTTAGGCGTTCTGCGCCGAGGAGCATTCTCAAGACAATCTGCTGGTAGGCCAGGGTCACGACCATTAACAGCGCCACGCAGAGCAGCGAGTCGTAAAACATTGCCGCCAGGCGGCGAGGTAGGCCGGCAATGGGGAAGTCGCCTTGTGGGCGTAGCTGATGGTTCGGCATGGCGGGCTCGCTGCGCAAGGAGGTGCGCGATTCTACTGGCTCAGATGGACAAAAAGCCGAGGCACAAAAAAGCCCCTGATGTTGCCATCAGAGGCTCTTTCGTTCAGGCGCAGGCGTTAGGCCAGGACTTGAACCTGGTCAGCCTGCAGGCCTTTTTGACCTTGTACGGCAACGAAGCTAACGCGCTGGCCTTCTTTCAGGCTCTTGAAGCCGTTACCTTCGATAGCGCGGAAGTGTACGAACAGATCCGGACCGCTTTCTGGAGTGATAAAACCAAAACCTTTCTCGTCGTTAAACCACTTGACGGTACCGTTTTGACGATTCGACATATCTTATTTCCTTGGAACTAGAGTTGATGACAGCCTCTAACAATAGAGGGCTGGACTGGCTGCAGAGAGTAAGAGAAGTCGGGCGGGATGTAGCAAATCTAAGGATCTACTGCACCAGGTCACGATTCAAGGCGACCCATGCAAACACAGTGGGCGAACTCTACGCTAACTTCAGGATGAAAAACAACCCCCGAAAACGGCGAGTTGTGAGCGTGATTTTGCGCCTGTTTCCGCTGCTTTCGAGCCGATTCAGCGAGGGCAAAATTGCATTTTTGAGAGGGGTGTTGCGGGTCTGGCGAGCGGCTGTAAAAAGTCGCTGGGAGATTGATGGTGCCCCGGGGGAGACTCGAACTCCCACTCTGTGAAGAAACGGATTTTGAATCCGCCGCGTCTACCGATTCCGCCACCGGGGCACAATGGGCGCGCAGTATAGGGAGAGGTTTGCCCTTGGTCAATCGTGTTGCGTGGTCAATTTTAGGTATTTCCGTTAAACTTCGCGGCCCTGCAAAATGACCTCCCATCATGCGTGTTGCCGATTTTAACTTCGAGCTGCCTGAATCCCTGATCGCGCGTCACCCGCTGGCCGAGCGCCATGCCAGCCGGCTGCTGACCCTCGATGGTGCGACTGGAGCGCTGGCTCATCGCCAGTTCACTGATCTGCTGGAACATCTGCGTCCTGGCGACTTGATGGTGTTCAACAATACCCGGGTGATTCCCGCGCGGCTCTTTGGTCAGAAGGCCTCTGGCGGCAAGCTGGAGGTGCTGATTGAGCGGGTGCTCGATACGCGTCGGGTGTTGGCGCATGTGCGCTCGAGCAAATCCCCCAAGCCTGGCTCGCTGATTCTGCTCGAGGGCGGTGCCGAGGCTGAGATGCTGGCGCGGCACGATGCGTTGTTCGAGCTGCGCTTCAGTGAGGATGTATTGCCGCTGCTGGAGCGCGTCGGCCATATGCCTTTGCCTCCTTATATAGACCGTCCGGACGACGCGGCGGATCGTGAGCGCTATCAGACCGTGTATGCCGAGCGCGCCGGCGCCGTCGCCGCGCCCACGGCCGGGCTGCATTTCGATCAGGCGTTGCTGGCGGCGATTCGCGCTAAGGGTATAGAGACCGCCTTCGTTACCCTGCATGTGGGCGCGGGCACCTTTCAGCCGGTGCGGGTCGAGCGTATCGAAGACCATCACATGCATAACGAATGGCTCGAGGTCGGCCAGGATGTGGTGGATGCGGTCGCTGCCTGCCGTCGGCGCGGTGGGCGGGTGATTGCCGTGGGTACGACCAGTGTGCGTTCGCTGGAAAGCGCGGCGCGGGATGGCCAGCTCAAGCCTTTCAGTGGCGACACGGATATTTTTATCTACCCCGGGCGACCCTTTCATGTGGTCGATGCCCTGGTCACCAACTTCCATCTGCCCGAGTCCACCTTGTTGATGTTGGTCTCGGCGTTTGCGGGTTACCCGGAAACCATGGCCGCCTATGCGGCGGCCATAGCTCAGGGCTACCGCTTCTTCAGTTACGGTGATGCGATGTTCATTACCCGCAATCCCGCGCCACGCGGACCCGAGGATCAAGCATGACTCGCACCAGCCGTATGTCCTTCGAGTTGTTGGCCACCGATGGCAAGGCGCGCCGTGGCCGCCTGAGCTTTCCGCGCGGTGTCGTCGAGACTCCGGCCTTCATGCCGGTCGGTACCTACGGCACCGTCAAAGGCATGCTGCCGCGCGATATCGAAGCGATCGGTGCGCAGATCATCCTCGGCAACACCTTCCACCTGTGGCTGCGGCCCGGTACCGAGGTGATCAAGCGCCATGGCGATCTGCATGACTTCATGCAGTGGCAGGGGCCGATCCTCACCGACTCCGGTGGTTTTCAAGTGTTCAGCCTGGGGGCCATGCGCAAAATCAAGGAGGAGGGCGTGACCTTTGCCTCGCCGGTGAATGGCAGCAAGGTGTTCATGGGGCCGGAGGAGTCGATGCAGGTGCAGCGCGAGCTGGGCTCGGACATCGTGATGATTTTCGATGAGTGCACCCCCTACCCCGCCGATGTGGAGGTCGCGCGAGTCTCCATGGAGCTGTCGCTGCGCTGGGCCAAGCGCTCGAAAATGGCCCATGGCGATAACACGGCTGCACTGTTCGGGATAGTTCAAGGCGGCATGCATCAGGATCTGCGCATGCGCTCCCTCGACGGGCTCAATGAGATCGGCTTCGATGGCCTGGCGATCGGCGGCCTGTCGGTGGGGGAGCCGAAGGAGGAGATGATTCGCGTGCTGGACTATCTACCAGGACAGATGCCGGCCGATAAGCCGCGCTACCTGATGGGGGTCGGCAAGCCGGAGGATCTGGTCGAGGGCGTGCGTCGTGGGGTCGACATGTTCGACTGCGTGATGCCGACCCGGAATGCCCGTAACGGTCACCTGTTCGTCGATACCGGGGTGTTGAAGATTCGTAATTCGGCGCATAAGCACGACGACTCGACGCTCGATCCGACCTGTGATTGTTACACCTGTAAACACTTCTCCCGCGCCTATCTGCATCATCTGGATAAATGCGATGAAATGCTCGGTAGCATGTTGAATACCATCCACAATTTGCGCCATTACCAGCGCCTGATGGCTGGTTTGCGTGAGGCTATTCAACAGGGTACATTGGCCGCCTTCGTCGATTCCTTCTATGCCCGACGCGGCCTTAGCACACCGCCGCTGGACTGATAAATCAACCTTTCCAAGACCTTTTAACAGGAGTGTTACATGAGCTTTCTGATTCCCGCCGCTTATGCGGAAGTTGCTGCGCCGGCTGCCGCTGCCGCTGCCGCCGCTCCCGATTACATGTCGTTTGTTTTCCTGGCCGGCTTCCTGGTGATCTTCTATCTGATGATCTGGCGTCCGCAGGCCAAGCGCGCCAAAGAGCACAAGAGTCTGATGGGCAACCTGCAAAAGGGCGACGAAGTGGTCACCTCCGGTGGCATCGCCGGCAAGATCAACAAGGTTACCGATGACTTTGTGGTGATTGAGGTGTCCGACACCGTCGAGCTGAAGATTCAGAAAGCGGCGATTGCCGCAACGCTGCCCAAAGGCACGCTGAAAGCCATCTAACTTCACATTTTTACCATTCGACGGGGCGCTAAAGGCGCCCCGCGTCATAAGCGGGCGGCGTCATGCTGAACAAATACCCTCTGTGGAAATACCTGCTGATCCTGGCAGTGCTGGCGATCGGCTTTATTTATTCTGCGCCCAACCTGTACCCGGACGATCCGGCCATTCAGATCACAGGGGCGAGCACGGCGTTGCAGGTCGAGCAGGCTGACTTGGACCGCGTGGGCAAGGCGCTGAATGACGCCGGCATCGCGGTCAAGGTCGCGACCCTGGCCAAAGAAGGTAAGGGCGGGCTGGTGCGGCTGCTCAAGAAAGAGGATCAGCTGCCGGCCAAGGATGTCGTGCGTAAGGCTTTGGGCGACGACTATGTGGTGGCCCTGAACCTGGCGCAAACCACGCCGAACTGGCTGCGTAGTCTGGGTGCGAGCCCGATGAAGCTGGGCTTGGACTTGTCCGGTGGTGTGCATTTCCTCTTGGAAGTGGACATGGACAAGGCGCTCGATGCGCGCCGTAAGGTTTACGAGGGTGATGTAAAGAGCTTGCTGCGTAAGGAGCGTCTGCGTTATCGCAGCCTGCCGGAGCAGGGCGGTGCGATTCAGTTGGGCTTTACCGATGAGGCGACGCTGGAAAAGGCGCAGAGCTTGATCCGTAAGGACTTCACCGACTTTCAGCTGACGTCGAGCGAGCGTAACGGCCTGCAGGTGCTGCGCCTGGAGATGACTCCGGCCAAGCTGGCGGAGATTCGTGAGTACTCGATCAAGCAAAACCTGACCACCGTACGCAATCGCGTCAACGAACTGGGCGTCGCCGAGCCTCTGGTGCAGCGCCAAGGCGCCAATCGCATCGTGGTCGAGCTGCCGGGCGTGCAGGATACGGCCGAGGCCAAGCGGATTCTCGGTAAGACCGCCAACCTGGAGTTCCGTCTGGCGGCTGGCCAGGATGCGACCAAGGCGACCACCGAGTCCTTCGAATTTCGTGAGCCTGGCCGGCCGGCCGTGCCGCTGGAGCGTGGTTTGATCATCACCGGGGATCAGGTCACCGATGCCCAGGCGAGCTTCGATGAGAATGGTCGTCCGCAAGTGAACATCCGTCTGGATGGTCATGGTGGCGAGCTGATGAATCGCGCGACCCGCAATAATGTCGGGCGCAGCATGGCGGTGATCTTTATCGAGCAGAAACCGCTGACCCGTTACGTTAAGCAGGTGGTCGACGGCGTCGAGAAGGAGGTTGCGGTACAGACCTTCAAGGAAGAGAAGAAGATCATCAGCCTGGCCACTATTCAGTCGCCATTGGGCAGCCAATTCCGCATCACTGGCCTGGAGGGAAAGGGCGAGTCCTCTGAGCTGGCTCTGCTGCTGCGTGCCGGCGGTCTGGCGGCGCCGATGTACTTCGCCGAAGAGCGCACCATTGGCCCGAGCCTGGGCGCGGACAACATCACCAAGGGGGTCGATGCGTCGCTCTGGGGCATGCTGTTGGTTTCCCTGTTCATCATCGCCATTTACCGCTTCTTCGGTGTGCTGGCGACCCTGGCGCTGGCCTTCAACATGGTCCTGCTGCTGGCGCTGATGTCGGCGCTGAACGCCACCCTGACCCTGCCGGGGATCGCCGGTATAGTGCTGACCATGGGCATGGCGGTGGACGCCAACGTGCTGATCTTCTCGCGGATCCGCGAGGAGATCGCCAACGGCATGTCGGTGCAGCGCGCTATCCATGAGGGTTTCGATCGAGCCTACTCGGCGATTCTCGACTCCAACCTGACCACCCTGCTGGTCGGCGGCATCCTCTTCGCCATGGGCACCGGCCCGGTGAAAGGCTTCGCGGTGACCATGTCGCTCGGCATCCTCACCTCGATGTTCACCGCCATCATGGTGACCCGCGGCATGATCAACCTGATTTTCGGTGGTCGTGACTTCAAGAAGCTGTGGATTTAAGGGGCCAACATGAAACGTACGATCAACTTTATGGGCGTGCGCAATCTTGCGTTCGCCGTGACCCTGTTCCTGACCCTGCTGGCGCTGTTCAGCTGGTTCACCAAGGGGCTGAACTACGGCCTGGATTTCACCGGCGGCACGCTGATCGAGCTGACCTATGAGCGGCCGGCGGACCTCGGCCAGGTGCGCGAGCAGCTGGTCGCGGCCGGTTTCGAGGAGGCCGTGGTGCAGAGCTTCGGCGCGACTACCGACGTGCTGGTGCGGATGCCGGGCGACGACCCGCAGCTGGGTAGTCAGGTGGCCGAGGCGTTGCAGCGGGTGGATGGCGACAACCCGGCGCAGGTCAAGCGCGCCGAGTTCGTCGGCCCGCAGGTGGGCGAGGAGCTGCGCGATCAGGGTGGTCTGGGCATGCTGCTGGCCCTGGGCGGCGTCATGCTCTACCTGGCGTTCCGCTTCCAGTGGAAGTTCGCCGTCGGCGCCATCGTCTCGCTGGTACACGACGTGGTGATCACCCTCGGTATCCTCTCGTTCTTCCAGATCACCTTCGACCTGACGGTGCTGGCGGCGGTGCTGGCGATCATCGGTTACTCGCTGAACGACACCATCGTGGTATTCGATCGGGTGCGCGAGAACTTCCGCGTGCTGCGCAAGGCCAGCCTGATCGAGAACATCAATATCTCGACCACCCAGACGTTGTTGCGGACCATGGCGACCTCGATCTCCACCCTGCTGGCGATCGCGGCTTTGTTGGTGTGGGGTGGCGATAACTTGTTCGGTTTCTCCATCGCGCTGTTCGTGGGGGTGATGGCGGGTACCTACTCGTCGATCTATATCGCCAACGTGGTGCTGATCTGGCTGAGTCTGGGTGTTGAGGATCTGATTCCGCCGGTTGCCGCCGAGGAAGTCGATGAGCGCCCCTAGGATTGTGATCTTTAACTCGCTGATGGCGTAGCGGCGGGCAGGGGTAGGGAACTTGGTGAGTGTTATTGCGCTCAAACCCTGGGACTAAGGTGTGTAAATACCTGTTTGAGTGCAGTCAGGAGGTTCAAGTGAACAAGTCGATGCTCGTTGGTGCGGTGCTGGGTGCGGTAGGTGTTACCGCCGGTGGTGCTGTGGCTACTTACAGTTTGGTTAGTGGCGGCCCCGAGTACGCTGAAGTGCTCGCGGTAGAGCCGATCAAGGAAACCATCAAGACTCCGCGTCAGGTTTGCAAAGATGTCACCGTGACTCGGCAAAAACCGGTCAAGGATCAGCATCAGGTCGTTGGTAGCGTGCTGGGTGCGGTAGCTGGTGGCTTGCTCGGGAACCAGGTGGGTGGTGGCAGTGGCAAGAAGATTGCCACCGTTGCTGGTGCCGTGGGTGGCGGTTATGCCGGCAACAAAGTCCAGGAAAACATGCAGGCCAACGACACTTACACCTCCACCGAAACGCGCTGCAACACCGTGACCGATACCAGTGACAAGCTGGTTGGTTACAACGTTAAGTATCAGTTGGACGGTAAGGTCGGGCAGGTCCGTATGGATCACGACCCGGGTGCCCAGATTCCGGTCACCAAAGAAGGTCAGTTGGTGCTGGGGCAGGTTGCTCAGTAGCTTGGATGCAAATAAAAAGCGCCCTTCGGGGCGCTTTTTATTTGGGCAGTAAAAACCCGGCGCCAGGCCGGGTTTCTTATGGGGTGTCGAATTTAGCGTTTCAGTGAGGGTGACAGGTGCGGCTGGATGGCAGTCAGCACGGCCTTGAAGCACTTGGTGTTGCCGGCGACGATATGGCCTTTCTCGAGGAAATCGTGGCCGCCGCTGAAGTCGCTGACCAGGCCGCCCGCTTCCTGGATCAGCAGTGCGCCGGCGGCCATGTCCCATTCGGACAGACCGAATTCCCAGAAGGCGTCGAAACGGCCGGCGGCGACGTAGGCCAGGTCCAGGCTGGCGGCGCCGGCGCGGCGGATGCCGGCGGTCTGGCCGACCAGGCTGCGGAACATGTTCAGGTAATTGTCCAGGTTGTCGATCTGGCTGTCGCGGAACGGGAAGCCGGTGCCGATCAGGGCGCCTTCCAGGCTGGTGCGACCGCTGACGCGCAGGCGGCGACCGTTGAGCTGGGCGCCACGGCCGCGGCTGGCGGTGAATTCTTCCTGGCGAACCGGGTCGAGCACTACGGCGTGTTCCAGGCGGCCGCGGTATTTGCAGGCGATGCTGACGGCAAAGTGCGGCACGCCGCGCACGAAGTTGGTGGTGCCGTCGAGTGGGTCGATGATCCACAGGTAGTCGGCGCCATCGCCGCTGCCTTCGATCAGGCCGCCTTCTTCGCCGAGGAAGCCATGGGTGGGGTAGGCTTTGCGCAGGGCGGCGATGATGCTTTGTTCGGCGGCGCGATCGACCTCGGTCACATAGTCCTTGGCATCTTTCTCGTCGACCGAGATGACGTCCAGGCGCTCGATGGAGCGGAAAATCAGTTCTGCGGCGCTGCGGGCTGCGCGCAGCGCGATATTCAGCATGGGCTGCATGGAGGTTTCACCTGGGTCGTTAAAGAAAGCCGAATATTCTAGCAGAAAACCCCCAAGTAAGAAGGCCTGCCTGTACCTTGCATGGCGTTTGCTGGGGGGGTTCTGTAAGATTTGCTCCCCTTTGCCGTCTGTGTGAGCGCCTGCGTTGCTGCAAAATATTCGCGTGATCTTGGTCAATACCAGCCATCCCGGCAATATCGGTGGGGCTGCGCGCGCCATGAAGAACATGGGCTTGACGCGTTTGGTGCTGGTGGATCCGGAAGATTTTCCCAGTGCCGAGGCTGTCGCTCGGGCTTCCGGTGCCAACGATATTCTGGATGGCGCTCAGGTGGTCGCCACGCTGGAGGAGGCTTTGGTCGGCTGTAGTCTGGTGTTGGGTACCAGTGCGCGGGATCGGCGTATTCCCTGGCCGCTACTGGATCCGCGCGAATGTGGGGCGGCTGCCTGTGAGCATGCTCGGCAGGGCGCCGAGGTGGCGCTGGTGTTCGGCCGTGAGTATGCCGGGTTGACCAATGACGAGCTGCAGCGCTGTCATTTCCATGTGCACATTCCTTCTGACCCTGAGTTCAGCTCGCTCAATCTTGCTGCTGCGGTGCAGGTGTTGGGCTATGAGGTGCGCATGGCCTGGTTGGCTGCGCAGGGGCGGCCGACGAAGGTGGAGAAGTTCGAGGTGACCTCGGTGCGCAGTGGGCAGCTGGCTACCATGGATGAGATGGAGCTGTTCTACGGGCACCTCGAGAGTACCCTGGTGGATATTGGCTTTCTGGATCCGGAGAAGCCGCGGCATTTGATGTCTCGCCTGCGTCGCTTGTTTGGTCGCAGTGCGGTTAATAAGTCGGAAATGAACATCCTGCGCGGCATTTTGACTGAAGCCCAGAAGGCTGCCCGCGGTGAGCCCCATAAGCGGAGAGATGATGATGTTTGAGCGCGTACGAGAAGATATTCAGAGCGTATTCCATCGCGATCCGGCTGCGCGTAATGCTTTCGAGGTGCTGACTTGCTATCCCGGTTTGCATGCGATCTGGTTTCATCGCCTGTCCGGCTGGCTTTGGCTGGCGGGTTGGAAATGGCTGGCGCGGCTGGTCTCTAACTTTGGGCGTTGGCTGACCGGGATTGAGATTCATCCGGGGGCGAAGATCGGCCGGCGGTTTTTCATCGATCACGGTATGGGTATTGTGATCGGCGAGACTGCGGAAATCGGTGATGACGTCACGCTCTATCAGGGCGTGACGCTTGGCGGTACCAGTTGGAATAAAGGCAAGCGCCACCCCACGCTGGAGGACGGCGTAGTGGTGGGGGCGGGTGCCAAGGTGCTGGGGCCGTTCACTGTCGGTGCGGGGGCTAAGGTCGGCTCCAATGCGGTGGTGACCAAGGCGGTGCCGGCCGGCGCTACCGTGGTCGGGATTCCGGGGCGAATCATCGTTAAGGTCGATGATGAGCTGGAGGCCAAGCGCCAGGCTATCGCCGAAAAACTAGGTTTCGATGCCTATGGCGTCAGTCAGGACATGCCGGATCCTATAGCTAAGGCCATTGGTCAGTTGCTTGATCATCTGCAAGCCGTAGATGGTCGTCTGGAGGGTATGTGCGCTGCCCTCAAGGCGTTGGGCAGTGACTACTGCGCAAAAGAGTTGCCGGCCTTGCGTGACGAGGATTTCGCGGACGTTAAGGAGTCGGGCGACAAGCCGGCGGCTTAATGCGGCGCTATGCCCGTTTTGCTATGCTGCGCGACCCCGTTGTGGCTAATCCCGAGTGTCTTGATGGGTCTTATAGTTGACCTAAATACTCGGAAATAGCATACTCGCGCCCAACCAGTGACCTCGCGGTACAAGCCATGCGACTGACTACCAAAGGCCGTTACGCCGTTACCGCCATGCTCGATTTGGCGCTGCACGCGCAGCATGGACCGGTGTCCTTGGCTGATATTTCCGAACGCCAAGGCATTTCCCTGTCCTATCTGGAACAGTTGTTCGCCAAGCTGCGCCGCGGCAATTTGGTCTCTAGCGTGCGCGGGCCTGGTGGCGGTTATCAGCTGTCGCGAGGCATGCAGAGTATCCAGGTTGCGCAGGTCATTGATGCTGTCAATGAGTCGGTCGATGCCACGCGTTGCCAGGGGTTGGGCGATTGCCATGCCGGTGACACCTGCTTGACTCACCACCTGTGGTTCGACCTCAGCCAGCAGATTCATGAGTTTCTGAGTGGCATTAGCTTGGCTGACCTTGTTACCCGTCATGAGGTGCAAGAAGTCGCCCAGCGCCAGGATCAGCGGCACTGCCATGGCAGGGCGCCGCGCCTAGATAAGATTGAAGCGTCCGCCGTTGACTGAGTAGGGCGCCTGGCTGATAGGCCTATACCTGATAGGAGAGCATCAATGAAATTGCCGATTTATCTCGATTATTCCGCGACGACACCGGTCGATCCGCGTGTTGCGCAGAAGATGAGCGAGTGCCTGTTGGTCGATGGCAACTTCGGTAATCCGGCGTCGCGCTCCCACGTGTTTGGCTGGAAGGCTGAAGAGGCGGTGGAGAATGCGCGTCGTCAGGTGGCTGAACTGGTCAACGCCGATCCGCGCGAGATCGTCTGGACCTCCGGTGCTACCGAGTCCGACAACCTGGCGATCAAGGGGGTTGCGCACTTCTACTCGACTAAGGGCAAGCACCTGATCACCTCGAAGATCGAGCACAAGGCCGTGTTGGACACTACCCGGCAGCTCGAGCGCGAAGGTTTCGAGGTTACCTACCTCGAGCCGGGCGAAGATGGTTTGATCACGCCGGCGATGGTCGGGGCGGCCCTGCGGGAAGACACCATTCTGGTGTCGGTTATGCACGTCAACAACGAAATCGGCACCATCAACGACATCGCGGCCATTGGTGAGCTGACGCGCTCCCGTGGCGTGCTGTTCCATGTCGATGCGGCTCAATCCACTGGCAAAGTGGAGATCGACCTGGCAAAGCTCAAGGTCGATCTGATGTCCTTCTCCGCCCATAAAACCTACGGCCCGAAAGGCATTGGCGCACTTTATGTGAGTCGCAAGCCGCGTGTGCGCCTGGAAGCCCAGACTCACGGTGGTGGTCATGAGCGTGGTATGCGCTCCGGCACCCTGGCGACTCACCAGATTGTCGGCATGGGTGAAGCTTTCCGGATTGCCAAGGAAGACATGGTGCAGGAAAACGAGCGGATTCGTGCTCTGAGTGATCGTTTCTTCAAGCAGGTTGATGGCCTTGAAGAGTTGTATGTGAACGGCAGTACCACTGCCCGTGTGCCGCACAACCTCAACCTGAGCTTCAACTACGTCGAAGGCGAGTCGCTGATCATGGCGCTCAAGGATCTGGCGGTATCGTCCGGTTCGGCCTGCACCTCGGCCTCGCTGGAGCCGTCTTACGTGCTGCGCGCCTTGGGCCGCAACGATGAGCTGGCGCACAGCTCGATCCGTTTCTCTTTCGGCCGCTTCACCACTGAGGAAGAGGTCGATTACGCCGCGCAGAAGGTTCGCGAGGCGGTTACCAAGTTGCGCGAATTGTCGCCGTTGTGGGACATGTTCAAAGAGGGTGTCGATCTGTCCAAGGTCGAATGGGCGGCACACTAACGCTGCCGATGAGCGGCACCTGATGAGAGAGGAATAGCACCATGGCATACAGTGAAAAGGTCATTGACCACTACGAAAACCCGCGCAACGTCGGCAAGATGGATGCGGAAGACCCCAATGTCGGCACCGGCATGGTCGGTGCGCCGGCCTGCGGCGACGTGATGCGTCTGCAGATCAAGGTCAACGAGCACGGCGTGATCGAAGATGCCAAGTTCAAGACCTACGGCTGCGGTTCGGCGATCGCTTCCAGCTCCCTCGCCACCGAGTGGATGAAGGGTAAGACGCTGGATGAGGCTGAGACCATCAAAAACACCCAGCTGGCCGAAGAACTGGCGCTGCCGCCGGTGAAGATCCACTGCTCTGTACTCGCCGAGGACGCCATCAAGGCGGCCGTGCATGACTACAAGCAGAAGAAAGGTTTGCTCTAAGTAAAGGGTTCTATGCATAACCGCTCTACGAATAAGGAGTTCCGATGGCTATCAGCATGACCGAAGCAGCTGCTCAGCACGTGCGTCGTTCCCTTGACGGGCGGGGCAAGGGCGAGGGCATTCGTTTGGGTGTTCGTACCACGGGCTGCTCTGGCCTGGCCTACGTGCTGGAGTTCGTTGATGAGGCTCAGAGTGAAGATCAGGTGTTCGAGAGTCACGGTGTCAAGGTGATCATCGACCCGAAGAGCCTGGTCTACCTCGACGGTACTGAGCTCGACTTCGTCAAGGAAGGTTTGAACGAAGGCTTCAAGTTCAATAACCCCAACGTGCGCGGCGAATGTGGCTGCGGCGAGAGCTTCAACATCTGAGGCTGCTGTGGGTACCCCTTGTCATTTCGCCTTATTTGATTTGCAGCCGAGCTTCCGTTTGGATCTTGAGCAGCTGGCCGCGCGTTATCGCGAGCTGGCGCGCAGTGTTCATCCGGATCGCTTTGCGGATGCTTCCGAGCGCGAGCAACGGCTTGCGCTGGAGCACTCCGCCAGCCTCAATGAAGCCTATCAAACGCTGAAAAATGCTCCGCAGCGCGCGCGCTATTTATTGGCGTTGCGCGGTCGTGAGCTGCCGCTAGAAGTGACGGTGCAAGACCCTGAGTTTCTCTTGCAGCAGATGCACTGGCGTGAAGAGTTGGAAGACCTGCAGGACAGCGCGGATCTGACTGGCGTGGCGACCTTCAAGCGCCGCCTGAAGATTGCTCAGGATGAGCTCAACGAAAGCTTTGCAGCCTGTTGGGATGACGCTGCGCGCCGTGAAGAGGCCGAACGCCTGATGCGACGCATGCAGTTCCTCGACAAGCTCGGCTACGAAGTGCGCCAGTTGGAAGAGCGCCTCGACGATTAACCTCCGCGCTGCTTCGGCGGCGCGCCTGATACGCAGACAAGCATGGCCCTACTGCAGATCGCTGAACCCGGACAGAGCCCGCAGCCGCACCAGCGTCGTTTGGCGGTGGGGATTGACCTGGGGACTACCAATTCGCTGGTCGCTGCATTGCGCAGCGGCTTGTCCGAGCCTTTGCCTGACGCCGAGGGTCGGGTCATCCTGCCGTCCGCGGTGCGCTACCACGCGGATCGCGTGGAGGTGGGGCAGGCCGCCAAGGCGGCAGCTGCCAGTGACCCATTCAACACCGTGTTGTCGGTCAAGCGCCTGATGGGGCGTGGCCTGGCTGACGTCAAGCAACTGGGCGAGCAATTGCCTTACCGCTTCGTCGGTGGTGAGTCGCATATGCCGTTTATCGACACCGTGCAGGGGCCGAAAAGCCCGGTAGAGGTGTCGGCCGATATTTTGAAGGTGTTGCGTCAGCGCGCCGAAGCCACGCTGGGTGGCGAGTTGGTCGGTGCGGTGATCACGGTTCCCGCCTATTTCGACGATGCCCAGCGCCAGGCCACCAAAGATGCGGCGAAACTGGCCGGGCTCAACGTGCTGCGCCTGCTCAATGAGCCGACGGCGGCGGCGGTGGCTTATGGCCTCGATCAGCAGGCCGAGGGCGTCGTGGCGATTTATGACCTGGGTGGCGGCACCTTCGATATTTCGATTTTGCGTCTGACCGGCGGGGTCTTCGAGGTGTTGGCGACTGGTGGCGATAGTGCGCTGGGTGGCGATGACTTCGATCACGCGATCGCCGGCTGGATAGTGCAGGAGGCGGGGCTCTCCGCGGATATCGAGCCGGGTGCCCAGCGCAGCTTGTTGCTCGGTGCTTGTGCCGCCAAAGAGGCGTTGACCAGCGCCGCGGCGGTTGAGGTGGCGCACGGAGCGTGGCGCGGCGTGCTCACCCGTGAACATTTCGAGGCGTTGATCGAGCCGATGCTGGCGCGCAGCCTCAAGGCCTGCCGCAGGGCGGTGCGCGATGCAGGTATCGAGATTGAACAAGTCGAAGCGGTGGTGATGGTCGGTGGTTCCACCCGCGTGCCGCGTGTGCGCTCGGCTGTGGCTGAGTTGTTTGCGCGTGAGCCATTGACCGATATCGACCCGGATCAAGTGGTGGCCATTGGGGCTGCGATCCAGGCGGACACCCTGGCGGGTAATAAGCGTGGTGAGGGCGAAGAGCTGTTGCTGCTCGATGTGATTCCGCTGTCGCTCGGCCTGGAGACCATGGGCGGGTTGATGGAGAAGGTGATTCCGCGCAACACCACTATCCCGGTGGCGCGGGCGCAAGACTTCACCACCTATAAAGATGGCCAGACGGCCATGAAGATCCATGTGCTGCAGGGCGAGCGCGAGCTGATCAGTGATTGCCGCTCCCTGGCGCATTTTGAATTGCGCGGTATCCCGCCAATGGTGGCGGGCGCGGCGAAGATTCGCGTGACCTTCCAGGTGGATGCCGACGGACTGCTGAGTGTCGCTGCGCGCGAGCTCGGTTCGGGTGTGGAGGCGAGCATTCAGGTGAAGCCGTCCTATGGCCTGACCGATGGCGAAATCGCTCGCATGCTGCAGGACTCTTTCCGTAACGCGAGTGATGACAAGCTTGCGCGCGCTCTGCGTGAGCAGCAGGTGGATGCCGAGCGTCTGCTCGAAGCCGTGCAGGCGGCGTTGGAAGTCGATGGTCAGCGTCTGCTGAGTGAGGAAGAGCGCGTTGTGATCGACCTGCACATGCAGCAGTTGCGCGAGTTGATGGTGGGGGCCGATGGTCCGGCCATCGAGCAGCAAACCAAGCGCCTGTCCCAGGTTACCGATGCTTTTGCCGCGCGCCGTATGGATGCCACGGTGAAGGCTGCGCTGGCTGGACGCCGTCTGAATGAAATTGAGGAATAATTGATGCCGCAGATCGTTTTTCTGCCCAATGCCGATCATTGCCCTGAAGGGGCGGTGATTGACGCGCAACCAGGCGAGACCATCCTCGATGCCGCGCTGCGCAACGGTATTGATATTGTGCATGCCTGTGAGAAGTCTTGTGCCTGTACTACCTGTCATGTCGTGGTGCGTGAGGGTTTCCGCTCGCTGGCCGAAGGCGATGAGCTTGAAGAAGACATGCTGGATAAGGCTTGGGGGTTGGAACCTGAGTCGCGTCTCTCCTGTCAGGCTGTAGTGGCGGAAGACGATCTGGTGGTCGAGATTCCCAAGTACAACATCAACCAGGTTTCGGAAAGGCACTGAGGGTTCCGGTATGACATTGAAATGGATTGATGTGCTGGAAATCGCTATCCAGCTGGCGGAAAGCAAGCCGGAGGTCGATCCGCGTTACGTCAATTTTGTCGATCTGCACAGTTGGGTGCTGGCACTGCCGGAATTCAATGATGACCCGCAGCACGGCGGCGAGAAGGTGCTCGAGGCGATTCAGGCGGCCTGGATCGAAGAGGCCGACTGAGCCCGTTCAACCCTCGGGCGTCAGCCCTACGCATTTAACCTGAACCCGCGTATAATTCGCGGGTTTAATTTTTGGCTTTAATCCTTGTTTCTGGAGTTTCACATGGCTGTTCAACGCACTTTCTCCATCATCAAGCCTGATGCCGTTGCTAAAAACGTCATTGGCGAAATCACTACCCGTTTCGAAAAAGCCGGCCTGCGCGTCGTTGCTTCGAAGATGAAGCAGCTGTCCAAGGCTGAAGCTGAAGGTTTCTACGCTGAGCACAGCGCCCGTGGCTTCTTCGGCGATCTGGTTGCTTTCATGATTTCCGGCCCGGTTGTCGTCCAGGTACTGGAAGGCGAAGACGCAATCGCCAAGAACCGTGAACTGATGGGCGCTACCAACCCTAAAGAAGCCGCTGCCGGCACCATTCGTGCCGACTTCGCCGAATCCATTGACGCCAACGCTGTCCACGGTTCGGATTCCGAAGCTGCTGCTGCTCGTGAAATCGCTTACTTCTTCTCCGCTACCGAAGTGTGCGCGCGCATTCGCTAAGGCGAACGTGCGAGGGTGAGGCCATGACTGAAGCTGCCGGCAAAATCAATCTACTGGGTCTGACCCAGCCTGAAATGGAACAGTTCTTCGACTCTATCGGGGAGAAGCGTTTCCGTGCCGGTCAGGTGATGAAGTGGATTCACCACTTTGGCGTCGATGACTTCGACGCCATGAGCAATGTCGGCAAGGCCTTGCGCGAGAAGCTCAAGGCCTGCGCCGAGATTCGCGGTCCCGAAGTGGTCAGCGAAGACATTTCCACCGACGGTACCCGCAAGTGGGTGGTCCGCGTGGCGTCTGGCAGCTGTGTCGAGACCGTGTATATCCCGCAAGGCAATCGCGGCACCCTCTGCGTCTCCTCGCAGGCCGGTTGCGCGCTGGATTGCAGTTTCTGCTCCACCGGTAAACAAGGTTTCAATAGCGATCTCACCGCCGCCGAGGTGATCGGTCAGGTGTGGATTGCCAACAAATCGTTCGGCAGTGTGCCGGCGAAGATCGATCGCGCCATCACCAACGTGGTGATGATGGGCATGGGCGAACCGCTGCTGAACTTCGATAACGTGGTCGCCGCCATGCACCTGATGATGGACGACCTCGGTTATGGCATCTCCAAACGCAAGGTGACCCTGTCCACCTCGGGCGTGGTGCCGATGATCGACAAGCTGGGCGAAGTCATTGACGTATCTCTGGCGCTGTCTTTGCACGCGCCTAACGATGAGCTGCGCAATAAGCTGGTGCCAATCAACAAGAAGTACCCGTTGGCGATCTTGCTGGCGGCCTGCAAGCGTTACGTCGCGCGGCTTGGCGAGAAGCGTGTGCTGACGATCGAATACACCTTGCTTAAGGATGTGAACGATAAGCCTGAGCATGCCGAGGAGATGATCGCACTTCTCAAGGATGTGCCTTGCAAGATCAATCTAATCCCGTTCAATCCCTTCCCCTTCTCCGGTTATGAGCGGCCGAGCAACAACGCCATTCGCCGTTTCCAAGACCTGCTGTATAAAGCCGGGCACAATGTCACCGTGCGCACTACGCGCGGCGAAGACATTGACGCTGCCTGTGGGCAGTTGGTCGGTCAGGTAATGGACCGTACCCGGCGTAGCGAGCGCTACATTGCCGTGCGCGAGCTGAGCAACGAGGCTGACGCGCCCCGTACCGCTGTAAACCGAACCTGAAGGTAGTATCTCTATGACCTTGCGCGCCGCGCTGCTTCTGTTTTTCACCAGCTTACTGCTAGGTTGCGTGTCCACGGGCAACGTCGATCCGATGAAAACCGATAAAGGCCGCGACGAAGCGCGTGATGCCTATATCCAGCTTGGAATTGGCTACCTGCAGCAGGGTTCTACCGAGAAGGCCAAGGTTCCGCTGAAGAAGGCTCTGGAGCTTGATCCCGCAAATGCCGATGCGCACGCGGCACTCGCGCTGCTGTTCCAGATCGAGATGGAGCCTGAGTTCGCTGACGAGCATTTCCGCAAAGCGCTTTCGCAGCGCAGCAACGATCCGCGGTTTTTGAATAATTACGGTAGCTTCCTGTTTGAGCAGGGGCGCTACCAAGAGGCTTTCGAGCGTTACCAGCAGGCGGCCCAAGATAACCTGTACCCCGAGCGTTCGCGGGTGTTTGAAAATCTGGGCATGACGGCGCTCAAGCTGAATAAGCGCGCTGAGGCGAAGAAGTATTTTGAGCGCTCTCTGCGGTTGAACAAGCGCCAGCCGCGGGCCCTGCTAGAGATGGCCGAGTTGTCCTTTGCGGACAAAGAGTATGTGCCCGCGCGGGATTATTACGAGAGTTACAGTGCCTTGAGCGAGCAGAGTTCGCGCAGCTTGCTGCTCGGCTCGCGTCTCGCCAACATCTTCGAAGATCGGGATAAAGCCGCCAGCCTAGGCCTGCAACTCAAACGCCTTTATCCCGGTACCCCGGAATATCAGCAATACCTGTCGGAGCAATGATGAAAGCGGTGCATCCCGAAGCTCTAGCTGTGACTCGCAGCAATCCAGGCGAGACTCTGCGTAAGGCCCGCGAAACTAAGGACTGGTCGTTAGCCGAAGTGGCTGCGCAGCTCAATTTGACGACTCAGCGTCTGAGCCAGCTCGAGACGGGTGCGTTCGATCAGTTGCCGGGGCATACCTTTGCCCGTGGTTACGTGCGCGCTTATGCCAAATTGCTTGGAATGGATCAGAGCCTGGCGGTGCAGGAGTTCGACCACTACACCGGGACCGATGCCACTGGCAGTAGCGTGCATGGTCTGGGGCGCATCGAAGAACCCGTGCGTTTGTCGCAGAGCGTGTTGCGCTTAGTCAGCTTTGTCCTACTGCTAGTGCTGGCCGGTATCGGTTTTCTCTGGTGGCAGGATCAGTCGGCAGGCCGCGCTGGCGAGCCGGCCGGGGGCAGCCTGGAGCACGTTGAAGTAGAGAGTGCCGACGGCACTACGCAGATTCACCCGCTGGACGAGCCGGAAGATCAGGCGGTAGCCGCTGCTCAGAGCGCGGGCGAACCTGGCCTGGCTGAGGTGTCTCCCGAGTTGGCTGCGCAGCCCGAGGCGGCCCTACCGGACACTGCCGCTACACCTCAGGCAGCTAGCAGCCCTGTGCTTGCGCCTAATGCACCGGTCGCCGTGGCCCCGGTAGCTCCCTCCGTGATTCCCGTCGCACCTTCAGCGCCTGTTGCCGCAGCTCAAGCTCCCGCTCCCGCAGTTGCGGCAGTAGGTGACGGTATGGTGGGTCTTGAGTTCAGCGCCAACTGCTGGATCCAGCTGACGGATGCCAGTGGCAAAGTGCTGGCCAGCGGCCTGAAGCGCAAGGGCGAGAGGCTGGAGTTGAGCGGTAAAGCGCCTCTGGAGTTGCGTCTGGGTTATGCGCGCGGCGCACAGGTCCGTTACAACGGTCAGGTGGTGGATGTCGCGCCCTTTACCAGTGGCGAAACGGCACGCTTGAAGTTGGGGCAATAAACCATGCACGGCGAATCTCCAATCATCCGTCGCCAATCGCGCAAGATTTGGGTTGGCTCCGTTCCTGTGGGCGGCGATGCGCCTATCGCTGTGCAGAGCATGACCAACACCGACACCTGCGATGTCGCCGCCACTGTGGCGCAGATCCGTCGATTGGAAGAGGCCGGCGCCGATATCGTGCGTGTGTCTGTGCCGGATATGGATGCTGCTGAAGCGTTTGGCAAGATCAAGCTACTGGTCCAGGTACCGCTGGTTGCCGACATCCACTTCGACTACAAGATTGCCTTGCGCGTCGCCGAGTTGGGAGTCGATTGCCTGCGGATCAATCCGGGCAATATTGGCCGCGAAGATCGCGTCCGGGCGGTGGTCGATGCGGCGCGTGACCGGGGTATTTCCATCCGCATCGGCGTCAATGCCGGTTCCCTGGAAAAAGACCTGCAGAAGAAATACGGCGAGCCGACTCCGGAAGCCTTGGTCGAGTCGGCACTGCGCCACGTCGAGCATCTGGATCGGCTGAATTTCCCGGACTTCAAGGTCAGCGTCAAAGCCTCCGATGTATTTATGGCGGTTGCGGCTTATCGGCTGCTGGCCAAGCAGATCGAGCAGCCGTTGCACCTGGGTATCACCGAAGCGGGTGGCCTGCGTTCGGGTACCGTCAAGTCGGCTGTTGGTTTGGGCATGCTGCTCGCCGATGGGATTGGCGATACCATCCGCATCTCCCTGGCCGCCGATCCGGTCGAAGAGGTCAAGGTCGGTTACGACATCCTCAAGTCGCTGCGCTTGCGTTCTCGTGGCATCAACTTCATCGCCTGCCCGAGTTGCTCGCGGCAGAACTTCGATGTGGTCAAAACCATGAATGAGCTCGAAGGCCGCCTGGAAGACCTCTTGGTGCCGCTCGATGTGGCTGTGATCGGCTGTATCGTCAATGGCCCCGGGGAAGCCAAGGAGGCGCATATCGGCCTCACCGGTGGTACGCCGAATAACCTGATTTACATCGACGGCAAGCCGGCGCAGAAACTGACCAATGACAACCTGGTGGATGAGCTGGAAAAGCTGATTCGCCAGAAGGCGGCCGAAAAGGTCGAAGCCGACGCGGCGCTGATCGCCCGTGGCTAGAGCCAAGAATACTAAGGATTGCGTGTGAGTAAGTCTCTACAAGCCATTCGTGGCATGAACGACATTCTGCCCGAGCAGACGCCGCTCTGGCGCTACTTCGAGGGTGCTGTGGCAAACCTGCTGGATGGCTACGGCTACCGGCAGATCCGCATGCCGATCGTCGAGGTCACCGAGCTGTTCAAGCGCTCTATCGGCGAAGTCACGGATATCGTCGAGAAGGAGATGTACACCTTCGCCGACCGTAATGGCGACTCCTTGACCCTGCGTCCGGAAGGCACTGCCAGCTGCGTCCGCGCGGTACTGGAGCATGGTATTGCCGGTGGCGGTCAGGTGCAGAAACTCTGGTACATCGGCCCGATGTTCCGCTATGAGCGGCCGCAGAAAGGTCGTTATCGCCAGTTTCACCAAATCGGCGTGGAGGTCTTTAACCTCGACGGGCCGGACATCGATGCCGAGCTGATCCTGCTGACCTGGCGCCTCTGGGGTCTGCTGGGCATTCGCGATGCGGTGAAGCTGGAGTTGAACAGCCTCGGCACCAGTGCGGCGCGGGCGAATTACCGTGCAGCCCTGGTGCAGTATTTGTCGGCCCGTCTCGAGCTGCTGGATGAAGACAGCAAGCGGCGCCTGGCCAGCAACCCGCTGCGGATTCTCGACAGCAAGGTGCCGGAGACCCAGGCCCTGTTGGCCGATGCGCCGAAGATGGCGGATTACCTCGACGAAGAGTCGCGGATTCACTTCGACGGCCTCAAGGCGCGTCTGGATGCCGCCGGCATTCCCTATGTGCTCAACCCCAAGTTGGTGCGCGGCCTCGATTACTACAGCAAGACCGTGTTCGAGTGGGTCACCGATCAGCTCGGCGCCCAGGGCACGGTGTGCGCCGGTGGTCGTTACGATGGTCTAGTCGAGCAGATGGGCGGCAAGCCGACCGCCGGTGTTGGTTTCGCCATGGGTATCGAGCGGCTGATCTTGCTGCTGGAAACCCTGGGGCAGGTCCCCGCCGAAATTGCCCGCCAGGTCGATCTGTACCTCTGTGCCTTCGGTGAGCCGGCCGAGTTGGCGGGGCTGGCGCTGGCCGAGCGTTTGCGCGATCAGTTGCCGGGTCTGCGTTTGCAGGTGAATGCCGGGGCCGGCAGCTTCAAGAGTCAGTTGAAAAAGGCCGATAAGAGCGGTGCATTGTTCGCCCTGGTACTGGGCGAGGACGAACTGGCTCAGCAAGTGATAGGTTTCAAGCCCCTTCGTGGTCAGGGCGAACAACAAAATATTGCCTGGGATGCTCTGCCTGAGCATCTGGTAGCCTGCCTGAAGCAGGTTTGAGCATTCAGCGAATTAAGGAGTATTGGGGTGACGTCGCGTACTGAAGATGAAGAGCTGGCGCTGATCAAGGACTGGTGGGAGCGCAATGGCAAACCCCTGCTGACCGGGGGTGCCTTGGCGCTGGTGGTGGTCTTTGGCTGGCAGGCTTGGCAGAAGTACCAGAGCAACCAGGCTCAAGGTGCTTCGCTGGTCTACCAGCAACTGCTGGAAACCGCGTTTAACCCGAGTGGCCAGCCGGATGCGGGCCAAGTGGCTGAGCTGGCGAACAAGCTGAAGAAAGACTTCGGTGGTACCCATTACGCCCAGTACGGCAGCCTGTTCGTCGCTAAAGTCGCGGTAGACACGGGCAAGCTGGACGATGCGGCGGCTGAGCTGCAAGCGGTTGTCGCCAAGCCGGCCGATGACACCCTGGGCGAGTTGGCTCGCCAACGCTTGGCCCGTGTGTTGGCCGCGCAAAACAAGGCCGAAGATGCGCTCAAGCTGCTGGAAGGCGATGCGGAGCAGGCCTTCCTGGCCAGTCGCGAAGAGCTGAAAGGTGATCTGCTGGTCAAGCTGGGCCGTCGCGATGAGGCGCATACCGCCTACGAGAAGGCCAAGGCAGCGCTGTCGGACGAAGCTGCGGTGGGTGGTTTACAAATGAAGCTCGACGACCTGGCGAAAGGGGATGCGTGACGTGATGCGCTGGAAATATGCCGCACTGCTGGCCCTGGCCGTTCTGGCCGCGGGTTGCAGCAGCAATAGCAAGAAGGAACTGCCACCGGCCGAGCTGCCCGACTTCACCGAAGAAGTCGAGCTGAAAAAAGAGTGGAGCCGCTCGGTGGGCGATGGCCAGGGCGACTCCTTCAATATGCTGGTGCCCGCGGTGGATGGCGATCATATCTTCGCCTCTGACGTAAACGGCGAAGTGCTGGCACTCAACCGCTTCAGCGGCGACAAGCTCTGGGAGCAAGACCTCGACTTGCCGGTCTCGGGTGCCGTGGGTGCGGGCTATGGCCTGGTACTGCTGGGCACGCTGAAGGGCGAAGTGATTGCCCTGGATGCTGCCAACGGTGAGGAAAAGTGGCGTGCGCGGGTTACCAGTGAGGTACTGGCTGCGCCGGCTACCAACGGTGACGTGGTCGTAGTGCAGACCCAGGACGACCGCTTGATCGCGTTGGATGCGGCAACCGGCAAGCAGCGCTGGATCTACGAAAACACCCCGGCAGTCTTGACCCTGCGTGGCACCGGTGCGCCGATTGTCACCAACCGCTTGGCGTTTGCAGGTCTGTCCAGCGGCAAGGTGATCGCGCTGGATACTCAGCGTGGTCTGCCGGTGTGGGAGCAGCGTGTGGCTGTACCGCAAGGCCGTTCCGAGCTGGATCGCGTGGTCGATATCGACGGCGGTCTGGTGCTTTCCGACACTACGCTCTATGTCGTGAGTTATCAGGGCCGCGTTGCCGGGCTGGACATGGAAAGCGGGCGCATTCTCTGGCAGCGCGAAGCCTCCAGTAACGTCGGTCTGGCCCAGGGTCTCGGCAACGTTTACGTGAGCCTGGCCAACGGTAGCATTGAAAGTGTCGACGAGCGCTCCGCCTCGGCGCTGTGGAGTAACGAAGCTCTGGCTCGTCGCCAGCTGTCGGCTCCGGAAGTGTTCTCCAGTTACGTAGCCTTCGGCGATTTTGAAGGTTATCTGCACCTGGTCAGCCAGGTGGATGGTCGTTTCGTTGGCCGCACACGTATCGACAGCGACGGGTTGCGTGCACGTCCGCTGGTAGTCGGTGATTGGCTGTATGCCTTCGGCAATAGCGGAGATCTGGTCGCGCTGACCATCCGCTAAGCTGTGATCTAGTGTCCGGCCGCTGCCGTTTGACGGCAGCGGCCTTTGTGTTTTCTGAAATTGAGTGGAGGGGCCGCATGGTTCCCGTAATCGCCCTGGTGGGCCGCCCGAACGTCGGCAAGTCCACCCTGTTTAACCGCCTGACTAGGAGTCGCGACGCTATCGTCGGCGATCTGTCTGGTCTGACCCGTGATCGCCAGTACGGTGAGGCTAAGTGGCAAGGGCGAACCTACATCTTGATCGATACCGGCGGTATTTCCGGTGACGAAGATGGCATGGACTCGAAAATGGCCGAGCAGTCGCTGCTGGCCATCGAAGAGGCCGATGCCGTGCTGTTCCTGGTGGATGCCAAGGCCGGCATGTCGGCCGCCGACCAGATGATTGGCGAGCACTTGCGCAAGCGCAACAAGCGTTGCTTCCTGGTGGCGAACAAGGTCGACAGCATCGACCCGGACCTGGCCCGTGCCGAGTTCAGCCCCCTGGGCCTGGGCGACGCCTTGCCGATCGCCGGGGCCCATGGTCGTGGTATCAGCCAGATGCTCGAAGCGGCCTTGTCCGAATTCCCCAAGGATGCGCTCGAGGACGAACCGCTCGAGGGTGAGGTGGTTGCCGAAGGCGAAGAAGCCAAGCGCATCCCCGGCCCGAGCGAGAAGGATGGCATCAAGATCGCCATCATCGGTCGGCCCAACGTCGGCAAGTCGACCCTGGTCAACCGCATGCTCGGTGAAGACCGGGTGATCGTTTATGACCAGCCCGGCACCACGCGCGACAGTATTTATATTCCCTTCGAGCGCAACGGCGAGAAGTACACGCTGATCGACACCGCCGGGGTGCGCAAACGCGGCAAGATCTCGGAAGAGGTCGAGAAGTTCTCGGTGGTGAAAACCCTGCAGGCGATCAAAGACGCCAACGTGGTGATTTTCGTCATGGACGCCCGTGAAGGCGTGGTCGACCACGACCTCAACCTGCTGGGATTCGCGCTGGAAACCGGCCGTGCGCTGGTCATCGCGTTGAACAAGTGGGACGGCATGGAGCCGGGTGAGCGTGACTACGTGAAGACCGAGCTGCAACGCCGCTTGTTCTTCGTCGACTTCGCCGACATTCACTTCATCTCCGCGCTGCACGGTACCGGTGTCGGCAATCTGTACCAGTCGGTGCAGGCCTCGTTCAAGTCGGCGATCACCCGTTGGCCGACCAGCCGCCTGACCCAGATCCTCGAGGATGCGGTCGGTGAGCACGCGCCGCCGATGGTCAATAACCGCCGGATCAAGCTGCGTTATGCCCACTTGGGCGGGGCCAACCCGCCACTGATCGTGATCCACGGCAACCAGGTGGAGAAGGTGCCGAAGTCCTACGTCCGCTACCTGGAGAACACCTATCGGCGCGTATTGAAACTGGTCGGTACGCCGATCCGTATCGAGTTCAAGGGTGGTGAAAACCCGTACGAAGGCAACAAGAACACCCTGACCGATCGCCAGGTCAACAAGAAGCGCCGGTTGATGTCGCACCATAAGAAAGCCGACAAGAAGCGCAAAGACAAGCGCTGACAGTCGGTGGAGACCGCGAGCCGGGCTCGTGAGCAGTTGAACAGGGCGCCGCTGGCGCCCTTTTTCATGGGCGAACGATCCGCTATCCTGCCGGACCCGCGTCGTTGACTGGCGCGGTGTCCAAGCGCTGCGGTCGCGGGTCGAAGCGCTGCGGCGATGGGTCAATAAGGAAGGCGCGATGATCATCAGCAAACTGCCAAATGTCGGCACCACCATCTTTACTCGCATGTCCCAGCTCGCCGCAGAAGTCGGCGCGCTGAATCTCTCTCAAGGCTTTCCCGATTTCGATGGCCCGCAGGCCCTGCGTGAGGCGGTCTGTCGGCATGTTGCGGCCGGCCATAATCAATACGCGCCAATGACCGGCCTGCCGGCGCTGCGCGAGCAGGTGGCGGCGAAGATTGCCCGCTGCTATGGCCGCAGCGTCAGCGCCGAGCATGAGGTCACCATCACGCCGGGAGCGACCCAGGCGATCTTCTGCGCCATCCAGGCGCTGATTCGGCCGGGCGATGAGGTGATCGTCTTCGACCCCAGTTACGACAGCTACGAGCCCTCGGTGGAGTTGGCGGGCGGGCGCTGCGTGCATGTGCCGCTGAGCCAGCCGGCGTTCGCGCTCGACTGGCAGCGCCTCAGCGATGCCTTGAGCCCGCGCACGCGCCTGATCATTCTCAACAGTCCGCACAATCCCAGTGGGGCGCTGATCAGCCGGGCGGATCTGGATCGCCTGGCCGAGTTGATCCGTGGGCGCGATATCTACCTGCTCAGCGATGAGGTCTATGAGCATCTGGTGTTCGACGGTGCCCAGCACGACAGCGTGCTCAGTCATGAAGAGCTGTATCGGCGCGCCTTCGTGGTCAGCTCGTTTGGCAAGAGTTACCACGTCACGGGTTGGAAGACCGGTTACGTGGTGGCGCCGCCGGCCTTGAGTGCCGAGTTGCGCAAGGTGCACCAGTACGTCAGCTTTTGTGGCGTGACCCCGCTGCAGTGGGCGCTGGCGGACTTTATGGCCGAGCACCCGGAACATGTCAGCGAGTTACCGGCGTTCTATCAGGCCAAGCGCGACCTGTTCTGCGACCTGTTGGCCGGCTCGAAATTTCGCTTTACCCGGGCGGCGGGAACCTTCTTCCAGCTGGTCGACTATTCATTGATTCGTCCAGACTTGGATGATGTGGCGATGGCCGAGTGGCTGACCCGCGAACACGGGGTCGCGGCTATTCCGGTCTCGGTGTTCTATCAACAAGCGCCCAAGGATCTGCGCCTGGTGCGGTTCTGTTTTGCCAAGCGCGAAGAGACTCTGGGTCAGGCGGCAGAAAAACTATGCGCGATCCGAGTGCGTTGCCCGATCTGAAACTGGCGCTGATCCAGACCACGCTGGCCTGGCATGACCCGGCCGCCAATTATGCGCATTTCCAGCGCTTGCTCGAGCAGGCGCATGGCGCGGATCTGATCATCCTGCCGGAGATGTTTACCACCGGCTTCTCCATGGACTCGGCCGCTCTGGCCGAGCCGGAAGAGGGCGCCGCCTACGCCTGGCTGCGTGAGCAGGCGCAGCGCTTGAACGCCGTGCTGACCGGCAGCGTGATCATTCGGGCGGCGGACGGCAGCCATCGCAACCGCCTGCTGTGGGCGCGCCCGGATGGCGAGGTGCTGCACTACGACAAGCGCCATCTGTTTCGCATGGCCGGCGAGCACAAGCATTACAGCCCGGGCGAACGGCAGGTGCAGTTGGAGCTGAAAGGCTGGCGGATTCGCCCGCTGATTTGCTACGACCTGCGCTTCCCGGTGTGGAGCCGTGATCCGCAGGACACCGACTTGTTGCTCTACACCGCCAACTGGCCGGCCGCGCGCCGCCAGCATTGGAACCGGCTGTTGCCGGCGCGGGCGATCGAGAATCTCTGTTATGTGGCCGCGGTCAATCGGGTCGGCACCGACGGCAAGGGTTTCGCCTATAGCGGCGACAGCCAGGTGCTGGATTTCCAGGGCGAGACGCTGCTGGATGTGGCGCAGGGCGATGGGGTCTTCCGGGTCAACCTGTCGGCTGCCGAGCTGGCGGCTTACCGTCAGCGTTTCCCGGCCAATCTGGATGCCGATGGCTTCGATCTGAGGCCTTGACGCGCGCTATAAAGCAAAACGCCGGGCATTGCCCGGCGTTTTGCTTTATAGCGCGGCCTGCTTCAGGCGGCTTGCGCTTCGGCCTGGCTCAAGGCTCGGTTCAGTGCGCTGAACAGCGCGCGGAAGCTCGCGGTGGTGAGGTTCTCGTCGATACCGACGCCATGCAGGGCGCGGCCGCCGTTGACGCGCAGTTCGAGGTAGGCCGCGGCCTTGGCGTTGGTGCCGGCGCCGATGGCGTGCTCGGAGTAGTCCATGATCTCCACGCTAACCGGCAGGCCGGCCACCATGGCTTCCAGCGGGCCTTTGCCGATACCGCGCCAGTGCTGGGTTTCGCCATGGGCGCTGACTTCCAGATCCACCGCACTGGTGCCGTTCTCTTCCTGCAGGCGATGGCTCTTCAGCGCGTAAGGCGCCGTGGCTTGCAGGTATTCGCGGTCGAGCAGGTGGTAGATCTGCTGGGCGCTCATCTCCAGGCCCAGGCGATCGGTTTCCCGCTGCACCACCTGGCTGAACTCGATCTGCATGCGCCGCGGCAGGTTGATGCCGTATTCCTGCTCCAGCAGATAGGCGATGCCACCTTTGCCGGACTGGCTGTTGACGCGGATCACCGCCTCGTAGCTGCGGCCGATATCCGCCGGGTCGATCGGCAAGTAGGGCACTTCCCACACCGCATCGGCCTGCTGCTGACTGAAGCCCTTGCGGATCGCATCCTGGTGCGAGCCGGAGAACGCGGTATGCACCAGGTCGCCCACATAGGGGTGGCGCGGGTGCACCGGAATCTGGTTGCACTCTTCGACCACCTTGCGCACGGCGTCGATGTCGGAGAAATCCAGTTGTGGATCGAGGCCCTGGGTGTACAGGTTCAGCGCCACGGTGACCAGGTCGACGTTGCCGGTGCGTTCGCCGTTGCCGAACAGGCAGCCTTCCACGCGATCCGCACCGGCCATCAGCCCCAGCTCGGTGGCGGCCACACCGGTGCCACGGTCGTTGTGGGTGTGCAGGCTGATCAGCACGCTGTCGCGGCGGCTGATGTTGCGGCCGAACCACTCGATCTGGTCGGCATAGATATTCGGCGTGGCGACTTCCACCGTGGCCGGCAGGTTGAGAATCACCTTGCGCTCAGGCGTCGGCTGCCAGACGTCGAGCACCGCGTTGCAGACTTCCACGGCGAACGGCAGCTCGGTGGCGCTGAAGGTTTCCGGTGAGTACTGGAAGGTCCACTGGGTTTCCGGCTGCTGTGCGGCCAGTTGGTTGAACAACTTGGCGGCGTTCACGGCGATGTCGATCACACCCTGCTTGTCTTGATTGAAGACGATCTTGCGGAAGGACGGCGAGGTGGCGTTGTACAGATGGACTATGGCCTTTTTCGCGCCGCGCAAGGACTCGAAGGTGCGCTGGATCAAGTCCTCGCGGGCCTGGGTGAGGACCTGGATGCTGGTGTCGTCCGGGATATGGCCGTCTTCGATCAGGCTGCGCACGAAGTCGAAATCGGTCTGCGACGCGGACGGGAAAGACGCTTCGATTTCCTTCACGCCGACTTTGACCAGGGTCTTCCAGAAGCGCAGTTTTTTCACCGCATCCATAGGTTCGATCAGCGACTGGTTGCCGTCGCGCAGGTCGGAGCTGCACCAGATCGGCACCGCGCTGATGGTCTTCGCCGGCCAGGTGCGGTCGGGCAAGTCGATGGCCGGGAAGGCGCGGTATTTCTTCGACGGGTCTTTGAGCATGCTCATGGGGCAATCCTTTTAGTCGTGGCCGGATAAGGGCGGCCAGCCGATAAAGCGAGAGAGAGGGGCGAGCCGTGCTGTTAAGCACTTTGGTTGCGGGCCATGTTCATGCTGCCAACCCTAGCGATAGAGGTGAAAGCTGGCAAGCATTGCTGTAAAAATGGAATAAGTGTTCGTTTATGTGAGTTTATTGAGATTTTATTCTGTTGTAGTAAGCAAAAGGCCGTGCAAATTGCGCGGCCTTTTAGCACTCGGTAGCGGGTTTGCCCATGCGGCCTTCAGGGCTGGAAGGCGCCGATAAAGATGGCCGGGTCGACGCGGGCGTCGTTCAGGCTGATGTTCCAGTGCATATGCGGGCCGGTCGCCCGGCCGGTGGCGCCGACGCGTCCGATCACGCCGCCACGGCTCAGTTGCTGGCCGAGCTTCACGTCGATTTTCGACAGGTGGCAGAACATGCTGATAAAGCCTTGGCCGTGGTCGACGAACACCGTGTTGCCATTGAAGAAGTAATTGCCGATCAGGGTCACTTTGCCCGCCGCCGGGGACTTGATTGGGGTGCCGGCGGCTACGGCGAAATCCAGGCCTGCGTGGGGGTTACGCTCTTCGCCGTTGAAGAAGCGGCGTAGGCCGAAGCGGCTGGAGAGCGGGCCGTTGACCGGTTTGTCCAGCAGCAGGTTGCTCGGCGTGCCGGGGCTGAAACTCTGGTAGGCGCGGGTCTGCTCGCTCAGTTCGCGTTCGATGCGCTTCAGGTCGGCGGGGTTCGGGTTGACCTGGCGTTGGTTCTTCAGGGTGATGCGCTGTTCGGCGTAATGCTTGCTGCCGACTTTGAAACTCAGGTTGCGTGTGCCGCTGGCGTCTTGGGCGCTGAGTTGCTGGCTACCGGGTTTGACCGTCAGCGGCAGGCCGACTATGGCAATCCAGCGCCTGGCTTCCTCGTGCACCACCAGCACCGGCTTGCCTTGATAGGTGGCGGTGGGTGCGCTGCCGCCGGTGCCGAGGTCGACCACGGCGACGCCGCCGGGCACCGGCTTGTTCAGCAGGCGGCTGATAAAGCCTTCGGCATGCACGGGCAGGGCAAGGCAGAGCAGCAGGGCGATGAGTAAGCGCATGGATTTCTTCTTGAATTCAGGCCTGGGTCGGGCGGATGAGGCTTTTCTCATCCGCCGACGGCGTATCAATCGAGTAGGGAAAGGGTGACCGGCGTCAGATGATTGTCCTCGACGCGCACGTCCAGTTCACCTTCGCCTAGGCGGGCTTTCAGGCGCTGGCCGGGGCGGGTTTGTCCGGCGCTGCGGATCGCCTGGCCGCGGTCGTCGAGGAGGATGCTGTAGCCGCGGCCAAGGGTGGCCAGCGGGCTGATCGCGTGCAGCGTTTGCACCTGGCTTTGCAACTGCAGGCGGCGCTCTTTCAGGCCTTCACGAATCGCCCGCGGTAGGCGCTCGGCCAGGCTGTCCAGGCGTTGGCGCAGCAGGGTCAGGACGCGTCCTGGATGCTGCGCCGCCAGGCGTGTATCGAGGCGGGCCAGGCGTTCGCGGCGGTTGTTCAGTTGCCGTTCGAGGGCTCGGCGCAGGCGCATGTCCAGATCATCGAGGCGCTGCGCGTGTTGGCGCAGGCGCTCGCCGGGATGGCGCAGGCGTCGGGCGATGCCTTCCAGGCGCAGGCGCTCGCGACCGAGGCGATCCTGAATGCGCAAGATCAAGCGGCGGTGCAGGCTGTTCAGGCGTTGCTGCAAGTCGCTGGAGTCCGGCGCCAGCAACTCGGCGGCGGCGGAAGGCGTGGGCGCGCGGACATCGGCGACGAAATCGCTGATCGACACATCCGTCTCGTGGCCGACGGCGCTGACGATTGGCGTCCGGCAGGCGGCTACCGCACGGGCGACGGCTTCTTCGTTGAAGCACCAGAGGTCTTCCAGCGAGCCGCCGCCACGGGCCAGGATCAGCGCATCGAAGCCGCGGGCATCGGCCAGTTCGAGGGCGCGGACAATCTGCGCGATGGCTTCGCGGCCCTGCACGGCGGAGGGGATCAGGGTCAGCTGGACCTGCGGTGCGCGACGGCGGAACACGCTGATGATGTCGCGAATCACCGCGCCCGTCGGCGAGCTGATGATGCCGATCCTTTGCGGGTGCGCAGGCAGTGGAATCTTCTGTGCGGCGGCGAACAGGCCTTCGGCGCTGAGTTTCTCCTTCAGCGCCTCGAACGCCAGGCGCAAGGCACCATCGCCGGCGGGTTCGACGCTGTCGAGAATCAGCTGATAGTCGCCACGGCCTTCGAACAACGAGACCTTGCCGTGCACCTTGACCGCCAGCCCGTCGCGTAAGGCCTGGCGCACGCGCGCGGCGTTCTGCCGAAACAGGGCGCAGCGTACCTGCGCCTGGCTGTCTTTCAGGGTGAAGTAGAGGTGGCCGGACGCGGGTTTGGCCAGATTGGAAATTTCGCCCTCGACCCAGATATTGGCGAACACGTCCTCCAGCAACACGCGGGCGCGGCCGTTGAGTTGGCTGACGGTAAGGACTTCGCGATCGAGGCCGAGACGCTGGAAGGGGTCTTTAATCATGGCAGGCATGATAAAGGCTTTGTGCGTCAGGCCAAAGGTGGTGTTTGCGCAGTTGGCTCGTGCGGGGGCTGGCCCGTGGCCTGTTAAACTGCGCGCTACTCCCGCTTTGTAGTGCGCCCATGCCCATGAATCAGCAGCAGTCCATCATCGTTCCGCAGATTTCTACCTTCCCCGGCCATGAGGCCAAGGCCCGCTCGATCCTGCGTTGGCTGGTGCAGCGCAATATCGTTGCGGCGCAGCCGAGCACCTGTGCGCGTGGCGGCAATCGTATGGGTTATGCCATCGCCGAGGGCGCGCGCGCGGTGATGAATATCCCCGTCGGAGCCGAACTGAGCGACTATCTGCCGTTTGGTCAGGCCTGTAATGGCCTGGAGATCGTCACCAAGCGCTGCATCTTCACTCCTTATAAGGGCTTTCTGGAGGAAGCTGGCTGCCCCGAGTGCCGCCGGGAAATCGGCGAGGCGCTTTTCGACAGCCTGGAAGAGTGGATGCCCGGCCACACCGATAACTTCACCTGCCCTGAGTGCGGTCATGAGGATGATCTCAACGGGTTTATGTTCCTCCAGCCCTGCGCCTTCTCCAACCTGGGCTTTATTTTCAATAACTGGGTGGGCAGCCATTTCAAGGCCAGTTTTCTCGATGAGTTCGCCGAGCGGCTGGGACGGCTGGTAACGCTGGTGCAGGTGCGCTTGTAACGCGGGGCCCTGCCGACTGGCTGCGTACTGCGGGCTAAGGGAAACGGTTGCAGGGTAAATCGACGGTTTACATTGAGCAGTAAGGGCTGCGTGGGTATAATGGCGCGCTTCCATTTTCCCGCCCGGGAGCCCCCGCCATGCTGCGTATCAGTCAAGAAGCCCTAACCTTCGACGACGTCCTTCTTATTCCAGGTTATTCCGAAGTTCTGCCTAAAGACGTCAGCCTTAAAACTCGACTGACCCGCGGCATCGAGCTGAACATCCCGCTGCTTTCCGCGGCGATGGATACCGTGACCGAAGCCCGCCTGGCCATTGCCATGGCCCAGGAGGGCGGCATCGGCATCATCCACAAGAACATGACCATCGAGCAGCAGGCCACCGAAGTGCGCAAGGTCAAGAAGTTCGAGGCGGGTGTGGTCAAAGACCCGATCACCATCGAAGCCGACGCCACGGTGCGTGACCTGTTCGAGCTGACCCGGCAGAACAACATCTCCGGTGTGCCGGTGCTGTCCGATGGCGACCTGGTCGGCATCGTCACCTCCCGTGACGTCCGTTTCGAAAACCGCCTGGATGCCAAGGTGCGCGAAGTGATGACGCCGAAAGAGCGTCTGGTCACAGTGCGCGAAGGTGCCGATAAGAATGTAGTGCGCGACCTGTTGCACAAGCACCGCATCGAGAAAGTCCTGATCGTCGATGAAGCGTTCGCGCTGAAAGGCATGATGACCGTCAAGGACATCGAAAAGGCCAAGGCTTACCCCTTCGCCAGCAAGGATGATCAGGGTCGTCTGCGCGTCGGCGCGGCAGTCGGCACCGGTGCGGATACCGGTGATCGGGTCGCGGCGTTGGTTGCTGCTGGCGTGGATGTGGTGGTGGTCGACACCGCCCACGGTCACTCCAAGGGCGTGATCGAGCGCGTGCGCTGGGTCAAGCAGAACTTCCCGGACGTGCAGGTCATTGGTGGCAACATCGCCACTGGCGCCGCCGCCAAGGCTCTTGCCGAAGCCGGCGCGGATGCGGTGAAAGTCGGGATAGGTCCGGGCTCGATCTGCACCACGCGCATCGTCGCCGGGGTTGGCGTACCGCAAATTTCCGCGATCGCCAACGTTGCTGCCGCGCTGCAAGGCACTGGTGTGCCGCTGATCGCCGATGGCGGCATCCGCTTCTCCGGTGACCTGTCCAAGGCCGTGGTCGCCGGTGCGTCCTGTGTGATGATCGGCTCCATGCTGGCCGGTACCGAAGAGGCACCGGGCGAGGTCGAACTGTTCCAGGGCCGTTCCTACAAGGCTTACCGTGGCATGGGCTCGCTGGGCGCCATGGCGCAGGCGCAAGGCTCCTCCGACCGCTACTTCCAGGACTCCTCGGCCGGTGCCGAGAAGCTGGTGCCGGAAGGCATCGAAGGTCGCGTGCCGTACAAGGGCGCGATGAGTGCCATCGTCCACCAACTGATGGGCGGCCTGCGCGCCTCCATGGGTTACACCGGTTGCGCCACTATTGAAGCAATGCGCACGACTCCCGAGTTCGTCCGCATCACTGGCGCCGGCATGGCCGAGTCGCACGTCCATGACGTGCAAATTACTAAAGAATCACCGAACTACCGGGTGGGTTAATCCCCACCGCTGAAATTCGATCCGGGGCTGTGGCTGTTATTTGACAGGGCAGCCCCGCGTTGTTTGTGAATTCCGCTACGAGAGACGGCCATGGTCCACGATATCCACGCCCACCGCATCCTGATCCTCGATTTCGGTTCCCAGTACACCCAGCTGATCGCCCGTCGCGTGCGCGAAATCGGCGTGTATTGCGAGCTGCACCCGTTCGATATGAGCGATGACGACATCCGCGCCTTCGCTCCGCGCGGCATCATTCTCGCCGGCGGTCCTGAGTCGGTACACGAGGCGAACAGCCCGCGTGCCCCCAAGGCGGTGTTCGACCTCGGCGTACCGGTCTTCGGCATCTGCTACGGCATGCAGACCATGGCCGAGCAGCTGGGCGGCAAGGTCGAAGGTTCCCAGCTGCGTGAGTTCGGCTATGCCCGCGTCGATGTGGTCGGCAAGGCCCGCCTGCTGAATGGCATCGAAGATCATGTGGACGACGATGGCGTGTTCGGTCTCGACGTGTGGATGAGCCACGGCGACAAGGTCACAGTGCTGCCGGAAGGTTTCCATATCCTCGCCAGCACGCCGAGCTGCCCGATCGCCGCCATGGCCGACGATCACCGCGGTTATTACGGCGTGCAGTTCCACCCGGAAGTGACCCACACCAAGCAGGGCGGGCGCATTCTGTCGCGCTTCATCCTCGAGATCTGTGGCTGCGAAGCCCTGTGGACGGCGTCGAATATAGTCGATGACGCCATCGCCAGCGTGCGTGCCCAAGTCGGCAGCGCCAATGTGTTGCTCGGCCTGTCCGGCGGGGTGGATTCCTCGGTGGTGGCGGCCTTGTTGCACAAGGCGATTGGCGATCAGCTGACCTGCGTGTTCGTCGACAATGGCCTGCTGCGCCTGCACGAAGGCGAGCAGGTGATGGCCATGTTCGCCGAGAACATGGGCGTCAAGGTGATTCGCGCCAATGCCGAAGAGCAGTTCCTCGGCAACCTGGCCGGCGAAGCCGACCCGGAGAAGAAGCGCAAGATCATCGGCCGCACCTTTATCGATGTGTTCGATGCCGAGTCCTGCAAGCTGGACAACATCAAGTTCCTCGCCCAGGGCACCATCTACCCGGATGTGATCGAATCGGCCGGCGCCAAGAGCGGCAAGGCCCACGTGATCAAGTCGCACCACAACGTCGGTGGCCTGCCGGAGGAGATGAATCTCAAGCTGGTCGAGCCGCTGCGTGAGCTGTTCAAGGACGAAGTCCGTCGTCTCGGCCTCGAGCTCGGCCTGCCTTACGACATGGTCTACCGCCACCCGTTCCCGGGCCCGGGCCTGGGCGTGCGCATCCTCGGTGAAGTGAAGAAGGAATACGCCGACCTACTGCGGCGTGCCGACCACATCTTTATCGAAGAGCTGCGCAAGGCCGACTGGTACCACAAGGTCAGCCAGGCCTTCGTGGTGTTCCAGCCGGTCAAGTCGGTGGGTGTGGTCGGTGATGGCCGTCGCTATGCCTGGGTCGTGGCCCTGCGAGCGGTGGAAACCATCGACTTCATGACCGCCCGTTGGGCGCATCTGCCCTACGAGCTGCTGGAAACGGTGAGCGGTCGGATCATCAACGAAATCGAAGGTATCTCCCGCGTGACTTACGATGTGTCGAGCAAGCCGCCGGCCACCATCGAGTGGGAATGATGTAGCCAGTGAGGGCGGCCCAGGTCGCCCTTATCGTTGTCTGCGGCCGGGTGTAGCTTGTCCGCCCCGTGCGAGCCGCCCGTTAGAGGTTGGCGCTATTACCTGATGGGCCAGCGAAGTCCTTTTTCTTTGAGGTGCCTGAACCCATGTCTTTCTCGCGTCGACAGATCCTTGCTGGCTTGGCCGGGCTGGCCGTGGTCGGGCTCGGTGCCGGTGGTGCGCGCTATTGGTTGGGCCGCCTGCAGGATGGCCAAAGCCATGACTACGAACTGATCGCCGCGCCCATGGATCTCGAGCTGGTACCCGGTCATCTCACCCCGGCCTGGGCCTATGGCGGCCAGGCGCCGGGCGTGGAGTTGCGCGCCAAGCAGGGCGAGTGGTTGCGGGTGCGCTTTATCAACAAGCTCGATCACCCGACCACCATTCACTGGCACGGCATCCGTCTGCCGCTGGAAATGGATGGCGTGCCCTATGTCTCGCAACTGCCGGTGCTGCCGGGCGAGTACTTCGACTATCGGTTCAAGACCCCGGATGCCGGCAGCTACTGGTATCACCCGCATGTGTCCAGTAGCCAGCAGCTGGGTCGCGGCCTGGTCGGGCCGCTGATTGTCGAAGAGCGTGAGCCGAGCGGTTTCCTGCATGAACGCACCCTCAGCCTGAAGACCTGGCATATTGACGAGCAGGGCGCCTTCACCCCATTCAGCCTCCCGCGGGAGGCGGCGCGCGGTGGTACGGCGGGGAGTTTCTCCAGCGTCAGTGGCCAGCATCTGCCGACGCTGGATCTGCCGGCCGGCCAGGTCGTGCGCCTGCGCCTGCTCAATCTTGATAACACCTTGACCTATAGGCTCAACCTGCCGGACGCCGAGGCGCGGATCTATGCGCTCGACGGTAACCCGGTCGCGCCGCGCCCGCTGGGCAAGGAGTATTGGCTGGGGCCGGGAATGCGTATGGATCTGGCCTTGCGAGTGCCGGCTGCGGGGCAGGAGCTGTCGCTGCGTAATGGTCCGGTGCGTCTGGCGACGCTGCGCTCGCAGGCTTGCGCGGACGCGGCGGGCGATTGGCCGCCGGCGTTGCCGGCCAACCCGGTGTCCGAGCCGGATCTGGCCAATGCCGAAACCCTCCGCTTCAACTTCGAGTGGGTCGGGGCGGTCTCGGTGAATGCGGCCAATGGCGTGGCGTCGAGCTTCTGGCAGATCAATGGCAAGGCCTGGGACATCAACGACAAGAGCTGCGCCGATCGGCCGATCGCCAAGCTGGAGCTGGGTAAGAGCTACATCTTCGAGCTGCGCAACATGGCTCAGTACCAGCATCCGATCCATCTGCATGGCATGAGCTTCAAGGTGCTGAGTTCGGACCGCAAGAAGATCATTCCGTACTTCACCGACACCTATCTGCTCGGCAAAAACGAGCGTGCCCGGGTCGCCTTGGTGGCGGATAACCCGGGGGTGTGGATGTTCCACTGCCATGTGATCGACCATATGGAAACCGGCCTGATGGCCAGCATCGAGGTGAGCTCGTGAATAACTCTGCTGCACAACTCGATAGCTGCGTTGGGCTTGGCTGATGCGTCAGCCGCAGATCATCGACCGTAGCCAGGATCAGCACTTTATGCGCGAGGCCCTGGCGTTGGCTGCCGAGGGCGCGAGCCTGGGCGAGGTGCCGGTTGGCGCGCTGCTGGTGCAGGATGGTGAAATCATTGGGCGTGGCTTCAATTGCCCGATTTCCCGGCATGACCCCAGCGCCCATGCCGAGATGGTGGCGATCCGTGCTGCGGCGCAGAGCCTGGAGAATTACCGCCTGCTTGGCAGCACGCTGTATGTGACGCTGGAGCCGTGCAGCATGTGCGCCGGCTTGATCGTGCATGCCCGGATCAAGCGGGTGGTTTACGGCGCGACCGAGCCAAAGGCTGGCGTGGTGCAAAGCCGCGGCCAATTCTTCACCCAGGACTTCCTCAATCACCGGGTGTTGGTCGAGGGTGGGGTGCTGGCGCAGGAGTGCAGCACGATGTTGAGTGAGTTTTTTAAGGCGCGCCGCGGCTAGGCTGGCGTAGCGCGAAGTGACAAAACGGCAGGAAAGCCGTTTTGCACAGCTTTAGCTGCCCGTAGGGCGAGGTGCATGGATGCACCTCGTGAAGCCTAGCTCTGTCCTCGTTGGGTTTCGGCAAGCAACGCCGCTACCCGGCCTACAGCGCTGGAGTGGTTTCGTCGGGCTTGCGCTTGTCGATGCCTGGAACATGCAGGTTGCTTTCGGCCACTTGGCTGCCTTCCAGCTGTGGCTGAGTGACCCAGGTGAGAATGTCGTAGTAGCGGCGGATGTTCTGTACGAAGTGCACGGTCTCGCCGCCACGGGCATAGCCATAGCGGGTTTTGCGGTACCACTGCTTTTGCGCCAGGCGCGGCAGCATTTTCTTCACGTCCAGCCACTTGTTCGGATTCAGGCCTTCGGCCTCGGCCAGCTTGCGCGCGTCACCCAGATGGGCGATGCCGATGTTGTAGGCGGCGAGGGCAAACCAGGTGCGATCCGGCTCTTCCAGTTCGGGGGCCAAGTCCTGCTTGATCATGCTGAAGTACTTACTGCCGCCGCTGATGCTTTGTTTGGCATCCAGACGGTTGGCCACGCCCATCGCCTGGGCGGTGCGCTGGGTCAGCATCATCAGTCCGCGTACGCCGGTCTTGGAGGTGGCGTTGGGTTGCCAGAGCGATTCCTGGTAGCCGATCGCGGCGAGCAGGCGCCAGTCGACTTCATTGCTCTGGGCCGTCTGGCGGAAGTGCTGCTCATAGCGCGGCAGGCGTTGCTGCAGATGCTTGGCGAAGGTGTAGGCGCCGACATAGCCCAGTACGTCGACGTGGCCATAATAGCGATCCTTCAGGCGTTGCAAGGTGCCGTTCTGTTTGACCCGCTCGAGGAAGGCGTTGACCTCCGCCAGCAGGCTGTCGTCTGCGCCGGGCGCCACCGCCCAGCTCAGGCTGCTGGTGTCGCCGAGGTCGAAGGCCACGCGTACGTTGGGGAAGTACACCTGGTTCATCGCCAGTTCATTGGAGTCGACCAGGGTCAGGTCGATTTCGCCTTCATCGACCATGCGCAACAGGTCGACGATCTCTACCGCATCGGATTGCTCGTAATTCAGTTTGGGAAACTGCACCTTGAGCGCGGCCAGTTGCTCGGCGTGACTGCTGCCTTTGAGTACCAGGATGCGTTTGCCGAACAGGTCTTCCGGGCGGGTCGGGCGGCTCTGGCCGTTGCGGTAGATGACTTGTGGGGTCACTTCCAGATACGGCTGGGAAAAGCGCGCCTGGGTCCGGCGGCCGCTGCTGCTGACCAGGCCCGCGGCGGCTAAGACGGGGCCGTTCTCTTGGTTTAGCCCGGCAAACAGCTCGTCGAGGTTGTCGGCGGTTTCGATTTGCAACTCGACGCCGAGATCGTCGGCGAAGCGTTTGACCAGTTCGTACTCGAAACCGGTCTCGCCATTGCGATCCTGAAAATAGGTGGCGGGGCTGTTGCGGGTAACCATGCGCAGCACGCCATCCTTCTGGATGCGCTCTAGGGCCGAGGGCTGTGGCTCGCTACAGCCCCAGAGCAGCAGAAGGATTCCGGTCGCCAGCAGCCATTTCGGGCCGCGCCTGCGGAGCTTAGTTTGTGCAAACATCGGCGCAGTATACGCAAAGGATCGAGGTCGCCATATCTCGACAGCCGGGGTGCTTCTCTGTTAGCGCTGCAATGCCAGCAGAGTGCCCGTCGCGAGTGCCTTGGCGGGCGGTTTGCGCTAGAATGCACGGCCTCAAAGCATCCCCCTTCCCGAGGCTGTCCCGAAGATGTTGATCCTGCGCGGCGCTCCTGCCCTTTCTGCCTTCCGCCACGGCAAGTTACTCGAGCAACTGACCCAGAAGGTCCCCGCTGTAAGCGGTGTGTATGCCGAGTTTGCCCACTTTGCCGAGGTCACCGGCGTACTCATCGGTGAAGAAGAGAAAGTGCTCGCCCGCCTGCTCAAGTACGGCCCCAGCGTGCCGGTACAAGAGCCGAGCGGCCGACTGTTTTTGGTGCTGCCGCGTTTCGGCACCATCTCGCCCTGGTCGAGCAAGGCCAGCGACATCGCCCGTAACTGTGGTCTGGCGAAGATTCAGCGGCTTGAACGCGGGATCGCCTACTACGTCGCCGGTGAATTCAGCGAGGCTGAGGCCGAGCTGATCGCCGCCAGCCTGCATGACCGCATGACCCAGCTGGTGCTGGGTGATCTGGAGCAGGCGGCTGGCCTGTTCAGCCATGCCCAGCCCAAGCCGTTGACCCTGGTCGACGTGCTCGGCGGCGGCCGCGCGGCGCTGGAGCAAGCCAACGTCGAGCTGGGCCTGGCCCTGGCGGAAGACGAGATCGACTATCTGGTGACCAGCTTCACCGGCCTGGGGCGCAACCCCCACGACATCGAACTGATGATGTTTGCCCAGGCCAACTCCGAGCATTGCCGGCACAAGATCTTCAATGCCAGCTGGGATATCGACGGCGAGAATCAGGAAAAAAGCCTGTTCGGCATGATCAAGAACACCTTCCAGATGCACGGTGAAGGGGTCTTGTCGGCTTATAAGGACAACGCTGCGGTAATCGAAGGCTCGGTCGCCGGACGTTTCTTCCCGAATCCAGAGACTCGCCAGTACGGCGCGGTCGAGGAGCCGGTACATATTCTGATGAAGGTGGAAACCCACAACCACCCGACCGCCATCGCGCCGTTCCCCGGTGCCTCGACCGGCTCCGGTGGTGAGATTCGCGACGAGGGCGCCACCGGGCGCGGGGCCAAGCCGAAAGCCGGCCTGACCGGGTTCACCGTCTCCAACCTGCAGATTCCGGGTTTCGAACAGCCGTGGGAAACTCCGTACGGCAAGCCCGAGCGCATCGTCACGGCGCTGGACATCATGCTCGAAGGCCCGCTCGGCGGCGCGGCGTTCAACAACGAATTCGGTCGCCCGGCACTGACCGGCTACTTCCGTACCTTCGAACAGGCGATCACCACCCCGCGCGGCGAAGAAGTCCGTGGTTACCACAAGCCGATCATGCTGGCCGGCGGCATGGGCAACATCCGGGCCGAACACGTGCAGAAAGCCGAGATCACCGTGGGCTCCAAGCTGATCGTGCTCGGCGGCCCGGCGATGTTGATCGGCCTGGGTGGCGGTGCGGCCTCCTCGATGGCCACCGGCACCAGCTCGGCCGACCTGGATTTCGCCTCGGTACAGCGCGAGAACCCGGAGATGGAGCGCCGCTGCCAGGAGGTGATCGACCGTTGCTGGCAGCTCGGCGAGCACAACCCCATCAGCTTTATCCATGACGTCGGCGCCGGTGGTCTGTCCAACGCCTTCCCGGAGCTGGTCAACGATGCCGGCCGTGGCGGTCGCTTCGAGCTGCGTGCGGTGCCCAACGACGAGCCGGGCATGGCCCCGCTGGAAATCTGGTGCAACGAATCCCAGGAACGCTACGTGTTGGCGGTCGATGCGGCGGACTTCGAGCGCTTCAAGGCGATCTGCGAGCGCGAGCGTTGCCCGTTTGCCGTAGTCGGCGAGGCCCTCGCAGAGCCGCAGCTGACCGTGGCCGACAGCCATTTCGGCAACAACGCCGTGGACATGCCGCTCGAAGTGCTGCTCGGCAAGGCGCCGCGCATGCACCGTTCGGCGAGTCGCGAAGCCGAGCTGGGCGATGACTTCGATGCCGCGACCCTGGACCTCGACGTGGCCGTGGAGCGCGTGCTGCGCCACCCAGCGGTGGCCAGCAAGAGCTTCCTGATCACCATCGGCGACCGCACCATCACCGGCCTGGTCGCCCGCGATCAGATGGTCGGCCCCTGGCAGGTGCCGGTGGCCGACTGCGCCGTGACCGCCGCCAGCTTCGACGTGTATTGCGGCGAAGCCATGGCCATGGGCGAACGCACGCCGCTGGCGCTGCTGGATGCTCCGGCGTCTGGACGCATGGCGATAGGCGAGACGCTGACCAATATCGCGGCCGCGCGAATCGGCAAGATTTCCGACATCAAACTGTCCGCCAACTGGATGTCCGCCGCCGGTCACCCCGGTGAAGACGCGCGCCTGTATGACACCGTCAAAGCGGTCGGCATGCAGCTGTGCCCGGAGCTGGGCATCACCATCCCGGTCGGCAAGGACTCGATGTCGATGAAGACCCGTTGGACGGATGCCGGCACGGAGAAGAGCGTGACCTCGCCGTTGTCGCTGATCGTGTCCGGCTTCGCCCCGGTGCTCGACGTGCGCCAGACCCTGACCCCGCAACTGCGCATGGACAAGGGCGTGACGGATCTGATCCTGATCGACCTGGGCCGTGGGCAGAACCGCATGGGCGCTTCGATCCTCGCTCAGGTGCATGGTCAACTGGGCCGCCAGGCGCCGGACGTCGACGATGCCGAAGACCTCAAGGCCTTCTTCGCCGTGATCCAGGGCTTGAATGCCGATGGCCACCTGCTGTCCTACCATGACCGTTCCGACGGTGGCTTGCTGGTCAGCGTGCTGGAAATGGCCTTCGCCGGCCATTGCGGTCTGAACATCTATCTCGATGCGTTGGCTGACAACCGCGAAGCGCTGGCTGCCGTGTTGTTCAACGAAGAGCTCGGCGCGGTGATCCAGGTGCGTCAGGACTCGACCCCGGAAGTGCTGGCGCAATTCAGCGCGGCGGGTCTGGGTGATTGCGTTGCGGTGATCGGTCAGCCGGTGAATAACGCTGAGGTTGCTATCAGCTTCAACGGCCAGCCGGTATTCGCCGGTCAGCGTCGTCTGTTGCAGCGTCAGTGGGCCGAGACCAGCTACCAGATCCAGCGCCTGCGCGATAACGTCGAGTGTGCCGAGCAGGAGTTCGAGGGGCTGCTGGACGAAGACAATCCTGGCCTGAGCATCAAACTTGGCTTCGACGTTAACCAGGACATCGCGGCGCCCTTTATCAAGAAGAACCTCCGTCCACAGATTGCGGTCTTGCGTGAGCAAGGTGTTAACGGCCAGGTGGAAATGGCGGCGGCTTTCGACCGCGCCGGCTTCAACGCGATCGATGTGCATATGAGCGATATTCTCGCCGGGCGTGTCGATCTCGAAGCATTCAAGGGCCTGGTCGCCTGTGGGGGGTTCTCCTACGGTGACGTGCTCGGTGCCGGTGAAGGCTGGGCCAAGTCGATCCTGTTCAACAGCCGCGCCCGCGATGCGTTCAGCGCGTTTTTTGAGCGCAAGGACAGCTTCACCCTCGGGGTGTGCAACGGCTGCCAGATGCTCTCCAATCTGCACGAACTGATCCCGGGCAGCGAGTTCTGGCCGCACTTCGTGCGTAACCGTTCCGAGCAGTTCGAGGCGCGGGTGGCGATGGTGCAGGTGCAGGAGTCGGCCTCGATCTTCCTGCGCGATATGGCCGGTTCGCGGATGCCGATCGCCATCGCTCACGGCGAGGGGCATGCCGAGTTCGAAAGCGAGGAGGCCTTGCTCGAGGCCGATCTGTCCGGCTGCGTGTCCCTGCGCTTCATCGATAACCATGGCAAGGTTACCGAGACCTACCCGGCCAACCCGAACGGCTCGCCGCGCGGGATTACCGGCCTGACCAGTCGCGACGGCCGCGTCACCATCATGATGCCGCACCCGGAGCGGGTGTTCCGCGCCGCACAGAACTCCTGGCGCCCGGAAGAGTGGCAGGAAGATGGCGGCTGGCTGCGGATGTTCCGCAACGCTCGCGTCTGGGTTAACTAAGGGCAAGCGACGCCGGCAGGCGCAAGCCGCCGGTCTGTAGCGCCCGCCGTTCTCCCTATCCTTCCTGAGGTGCGCCTGGTTCAGCCGGGCGCGACCTTACGGCTCTGTACCCGCGGCCGCTCGCCGCAATGGCCTGACTGCTCTGCCGATTGCCCGCAGGGGGTGAGCCTGCCGAGCGTGCGTGAGCAGCATCTATGGCCCTGTCGCTGCGGCCACTCCAAGCGTCTGCCGTACTGCGATGGCAGTCACAACCCGCTGGCCCCTGGCTAAAAGGGTATTAGGTCGTGGCGGCTTATGGCTAAGCGCTCTATGCGTGGCTGAACGCTGCGGTTGTCGGTGAGTCTGATTGCAGACTTGTGAACTGCGCCGCTTGGTAGGATTAAGGCAAAGCAGCATTATTTGTCGGTTGCCGTTCACCCTGCCATTACCCTGCGGAGACCCTGATGTACAAACTGTGTTTTTATGTTCCGGAAACCCATCTGGACGTTGTTAAGAATGCTGTTTTTGCCGCTGGCGCGGGGCATATCGGCGCCTATGACAGTTGCTGTTGGCAGACCCTCGGGCAAGGGCAGTTCCGGCCGCTGGCGGGCAGTCAGCCGTTCCTCGGTCAGGCCGGTCTGGTCGAGCACGTGGCGGAGTGGAAAGTCGAGTTGGTGGTGGCTGACGAGCTGATCCACGGCGCGGTGAAGGCGTTGCGCATGGCGCATCCCTACGAGACGCCGGCATTCGAGGTGTGGCGCTTGTCGGACTTGGTTTTCTGAACTAGGTGCAGGCAAAAAAAAGGCGCTCGAGGGCGCCTTTTTTGCTGTTCGATGTAGGGGGGAACCCACCAATGGTGCTGGATGGTGGGTTTCACCCACCCTAGGGGCGGATCTCGATCAGGGTGCCATCTTTGACCAGACTCCAGATTTCCCGCATGTCGCTGTTCTTCATGGCGATACAGCCTTCGGTCCAATCCAGGGTATGGAAATACCACTCCGGGTATTCTTCATCCAATGGTGTGCCGTGGATCATGATCATGCCACCAGGCGGAACCCCTTCTTTGCGCGCGTTAGCCTGGTCGCGGATATTGGGGTAGGAGATGTGCATGGCCAGGTTGTATTTGTCACTGTTCTTGCGCCAGTCGATCCAATAGAAGCCTTCCGGAGTGCGGCGATCGCCCTCGCGCCGTTTGGCGCCTTCGGGTTGTTTGCCGAGAGACACGCGATAGGCCTTCAGTACTTCGCCGCGGCCCAGCAGCAGCAGTTTGCGCTCGGACTTCACCACTAAAACCTTGTCCACGGCTTTGCCATCGAGGGTCGGCGCGGCATTGGCGTGAGATAAAGCAGCAAAAGATAAACAGAGAACCGCTAAAAACCAGCGCATCGGAGCTATATCCCAGGTCTTCGGAGCCGCCATGGCGGTCAGGTTTTCTTGTAGTGCGCGCGCAAGGCCTCAATAGGCTCATTGCGCACGGGGTAGGTCTGCGCTACCCGGTCGGCAAAGAAGCATTCTAAGGTACGGCCCACCGTCGGGAAAGCCAGCTCTGACCAAGGGATGTCGCGTTCGTGGAACAATTTCACCTCCAAACTTTCAGCGCCGACGGCAAAGTCCAGGTCGACCAGCTCGGCGCGGAAAAATACATACACCTGGCTGATATGCGGCAGATCGAACAGGGTGTAGAGGCTCAGTCCTTGCACGCGGGCGCAGGCCTCTTCCAGCGTTTCCCGGGCGGCAGCTTGCTGCATGGTTTCGCCGTTCTCCATAAACCCGGCGGGGAGAGTCCAGTAGCCCCGGCGCGGCTCAATCGCGCGGCGGCAGAGGAGTACTTGCTCGCCCCACACCGGCACGCAGCCGGCGACGATTCGCGGATTCTGGTAATGGATGGTCTGGCACTCTGCACAGACGAAGCGCGGGCGGTCATCGCCCTCCGGAATGCGCTGCGTCACGGGGCTGCCGCACTGGCTACAAAATTTCATGCCGGATCCTCTGTGTTCATCGCTTATCTTGGCGCGCGCGTGGCCTTGGCGGCAAGCTGTCGAGGGGGCAAAGTCAAGCGCTTGAATGCTGCGACCGGGTGGCGCAGGGCTTGGGCGTGCCGGTTCTTTCATGCCATGATGCCGGGCAGAACAAGAGACCGAGAATGCCCATGCTCGATGAGCTACTCCAACGGGTGCGCAGCTATACGCCGCGCGTTCTGGAGACCGACCATAGCTTCCCAGAGGCGGCGGTGCTGGTGCCCATCACCCGCAGCGATGCGCCGGAACTGGTGCTGACTCTGCGCGCCAGTGGTCTGTCGACCCACGGTGGCGAAGTCGCCTTTCCGGGTGGGCGGCGTGACCCGGAAGATCGCGATCTGATCCACACCGCGCTGCGTGAGGCGCAGGAGGAGATCGGTCTGCCGGCGGGGTTGGTCGAAGTGATTGGTCCGCTCAGTAGCCTGGTGTCGCGGCACGGCATTCGGGTCACGCCTTATGTCGGCGTCGTCCCCGATTACGTCGAGTACCAGGCCAACGATGGCGAGATCGCCTCGGTCTTCACTGTGCCGCTGGCGTTCTTTCGCGACGATCCGCGGGAGATGACCCACCGCATCGACTACCTCGGACACAGCTGGTATGTGCCGAGTTATCGTTACGGTGAATATAAAATCTGGGGGCTGACCGCGATCATGGTGGTGGAGCTGGTCAATCTGCTTTACGACGCCGGGATCGCCCTGCATCAGCCTTCCGAATCCTTTATCAAGTTGGGCTGAAGGGTCGCAGTTTTGAGGACGACAGCATGAAATATCGCCTGGGGCAGTCGAGTGTCGAGGTGCATCCGGACAGCTGGGTTGCGCCGAATGCCACCCTGGTTGGCAAGGTCAGGCTCGAGCCGGGAGCCAGCGTCTGGTTCAACGCGGTGTTGCGGGGCGATAACGAGCTGATCCATATCGGCGAGAACAGCAACGTGCAGGACGGGGCGGTGATGCACACCGACATGGGCTACCCTCTGTCCATCGGCAAGGGCGTGACCATCGGCCATAACGCCATGCTGCATGGCTGCTCGGTCGGCGATTACAGCCTGATCGGGATCAACGCCGTGGTGCTCAACGGCGCCAAGATCGGCAAGTACTGCATCATCGGTGCTAACGCCTTGATTGGCGAAGGCAAGGAGATCCCGGACGGCTCTCTGGTGATGGGCTCGCCGGGTAAGGTGGTACGCGAGCTGACCGAGGCGCAGAAGAAAATGCTCGAAGCCAGCGCCACGCACTACGTACATAACGCCCAGCGCTACGCCCGTGATCTGGTCGAGCAGGACGCTTGATGGCCGTTGAACGGCCGGTGGCCTCGCCTTGTGTGAGTGTCTGTGCGCTGGACGATGCGGATATCTGTATCGGCTGCCAGCGCAACGTGGATGAAATCACCCGCTGGAGCCGCATGGATAACCGCGAGCGGCGCCAGGTGCTGAGCCTCTGCCTGGAGCGTGCCCGCGCCAATGGCCAGTTGTTGCTCGAGCCGACAAAACCTCTTTGATTGCCGACCCCCTTCATGTCTAAGGATGCTCCCATGCCCAGTATCGGAACCCCTTTGTCGCCGAGTGCGACGCGCGTCTTGCTCTGCGGCTCTGGCGAGCTGGGCAAGGAAGTGGTGATCGAGCTGCAGCGCCTGGGCGTTGAAGTGATTGCCGTCGACCGTTATGCCAATGCGCCGGCCATGCAGGTGGCACACCGCAGCCATGTCGTCGACATGCTCGACGGGGCGGCGCTGCGCGCGGTGATCGAGTTGGAGCAGCCGCACTACATAGTCCCGGAAATCGAAGCCATTGCCACCGCCACCTTGGCCGAGCTGGAGGCCGAAGGCTTCACCGTGATCCCCACGGCGCGTGCGGCGCAGTTGACCATGAATCGTGAAGGTATTCGCCGGCTGGCGGCGGAAGAGCTGGGCCTGCCGACTTCGCCTTACCGCTTTGCCGACTCGTTCCAAGAGTGTCAGGCGGCGGTTGAGGCGCTGGGCTTTCCGTGCCTGATCAAGCCGATCATGAGCTCCTCGGGCAAGGGCCAGTCGCTGCTGAAAAGCCTGGATGATCTGCAAACCGCTTGGGATTACGCCCAGGCCGGTGGCCGGGCGGGCAAGGGGCGGGTGATAGTCGAGGGTTTTATCGACTTCGACTACGAGATTGCCTTGCTCACCGTGCGGCATGTCGGCGGTACCACCTTCTGTCAGCCGGTCGGCCATCGCCAGGCCAAGGGCGATTATCAGGAGTCCTGGCAGCCGCAGGCGATGAGCCCGAAGGCGCGGGTCGAGGCCGAGCGGATTGCCCTGGCCGTCACCGGCTCCTTGGGAGGGCGCGGCTTGTTCGGCGTCGAACTGTTCGTCAAGGGTGACCAGGTGTGGTTCTGCGAAATTTCGCCCCGCCCGCACGATACCGGGCTGGTGACGCTGATTTCCCAGGACCTCTCCGAGTTTGCCCTGCATGCGCGGGCCATTCTGGGCCTGCCGATTCCGGCGATTCGTCAGCTCGGGCCCTCGGCTTCTGCTGTGGTGCTAGTCGAAGGCCAATCGAGGCAAACCAGTTTCGCCAACCTGGGCGCCGCCCTGAGCGAGCCGGATACCGCGCTGCGTCTGTTCGGTAAGCCCGAGGTCGACGGCCAGCGCCGCATGGGCGTGGCCCTAGCGCGTGATGAGTCGATCGAGGCCGCCCGAGCCAAGGCGACTCGCGCGGCGCAGGCGGTGACTGTCGCGTTTTGAGGTCTTGGCACGGCTGGGCCTGGTGGGCGGTCGCGTTTCCAGCTGCGCCGTTGCGTCTGTTGCTGTTCGGCGAGTCGACGGTAGCGGGGGGGGTGGCGCTTCTTGTCTGGGCTTTGCCTTGGCGGGGCAGCTGGCGAGCGCTCTGGCTGAGCGGCGGGGTAAGCGCGACACGACTATGAGGCTGTGAACGTCAGGCTCGGCAAGCCCGATTTCAGCCTGATTCGCTGTGCGGTCTGGACTGGGCGATTGGCGTGGGCCGCCAGACCCGCACGCTCTTCACCCGATTCTCCGTGGATTGCAGAATTTCCAGGCGATAAGGGCCGATCTTCAGACACACGGCGCTGTCTGGAATGCTTTCCAGGGCCTCGGTGATCAGGCCGTTGAGGGTCTTGGGGCCGTCACAGGGCAGGCTCCAGCCCAGCGCCTTGTTCACTTCGCGGATATAGGCGGCGCCGTCGATGACCTGGGTGCCGTCGTCTTGCGGGTGAATGTCCGGGCTGCGCAGGGCGTCCTGATTGCTGAAGTCGCCGACTATCTCTTCGAGGATATCTTCCAGGGTGACGATGCCGAGCACGTCACCGTACTCGTCGACGACTATGCCGATGCGCCGCTTGTGCTTCTGGAAGTTGACCAGTTGAGTCGACAGCGGCGTGCTTTCCGGGACGAAATAGGGCTCGTGGCTGGCTTGGCTGAGGGCTGCTTTAGTCAACTGATCGTGGGTCAGGAGGCGGGCGATCTGGCGCATATGGACCACGCCTTCGATCTGGTTGATGTCGTTGCGAAACACCGGCAAGCGCGTGTGGGGCGTGGTGCGCAGCTGGGTAATGATGTCTTCCAGAGGGTCTTCCAGGTTGATCCCGGCGACTTCGTTGCGCGGGATCATGATGTCGTTCACCGTGACGGTTTCCAGGTCGAGGATACCGAGCAGCATGCTCTGGCGGCTCTGCGGCAAGTCCTGGTTCGATTCGCGCACCACGATGCGCAGCTCTTCGGTGGTCAGGCCGTCATTGCGTTTGCTGGTCGTGTCGACACCCAATAGCTTGAGCAGGCCAATACTCACGCCATTGAGTAGCCACACCAGCGGCGAAAGGATCTTCAAGAGCAGCATCAGCGGCAGGCTGGTGGGGTAGGCGACCGCCTCAGGACGCAGGATGGCCAGCGTTTTCGGGGCGATCTCACCGAAGATCAGCAGGATGATGGTGAGGGCCACGATGGCAATCGCGATGCCGGCTTCACCCCACAACTGCATGGCCAGTGCGGTGGCGATCGCGGCGGCGAAAATGTTGACGAAGGTGTTGCCGACCAAAATGATCCCGAGCAGGCGATCCGGGCGATTGAGCAAGCTGCTGGCACGCTTGGCGCCACGATGCCCTTGCTTGGCCAAACTCCGCAGGCGGTAGCGGTTGAGGCTGAGCATGCCGGTTTCGGCGCTGGAGAAAAACGCCGAACAGGCAATCAGGAAGACCAGCAAGCCAATCAGGAACGCAGGATTTAAATCGTACACAGGCGACGACCTAGATGTGCAGAATGAATTCGCGTACTAGCTTGCTGCCGAAATACGCCAGCATCAGCAGGCAGAAGCCGGCCAGCGTCCAGCGAATGGCCTGGTGCCCGCGCCAACCGCGCTGATGCCGGCCCCACAGCAGCACGGCAAAAATCACCCAGGCCACGCCGGCGAGCAAGGTTTTGTGTGCCAGATGCTGGGCGAACAGATCTTCGAGGAACAGCCAGCCGGACAGCAGTGACAGCGACAGCAGTCCCCAGCCGGCCCAGAGGAAGCCGAACAGCAAGCTTTCCATGGTTTGTAGCGGCGGGAAGTTTTTGCTCAGGCCGGACGGGTGTTTATTCTTCAGCTGGTGATCCTGCAGCAGCAACAGCAACGACTGGAGTGCGGCGATGGTGAGCATGCCGTAAGCCAGGATCGACAGGAGGATATGCGCGAGGATGCCGGGCTCCTCGTCGATCACTTGCACGGTGCCGGCTGGAACGAAGAGCGCTAGCAAAACGGTTAAACAGCCCAGCGGGAACAGCAGCAGGAGCAGGTTTTCCACTGGAATCCGCGCGCACGCCAGCAGCGTCAAGAGGATCACCGCGGCGGTGATCAGGCTAGCGGCACTGAAGAAATCGAGGTTGAGACCGGCCGGGGTGATCAGCTGGATAAACAGGCTGAAGCCATGGGCGAACAGGGCGAGGACGCCGAGTAGGGTCAGCAGGCGTTTGTCCGGCGCTACGCGCTGGGACAGGCGAAGACCTTGGTAGGCCGTGGCGCCGGCATATAGGCAGGCGGCAGCGAGGCTGGGCAGCAGAGGGTGCATAAATCCTTGTAAGGCGAGCCCGAAAGGGCGTGAGTGTGGCATAAAACCGCCAATTCACGAAAGACCGCTGGCGGTGTCGGCGTTGCTGAGTCTTGGTTATAATCTGCCGCTTGCCGCAAGCTCAACCTCGGCTCTAGAGAGCCTGAAAGGAACGCGCATGTTCGAAAATCTTACCGACCGCCTCTCCCAGACCCTGCGTAATGTCACCGGCAAGGCCAAGCTGACCGAGGACAATATCAAGGACACCTTGCGTGAAGTGCGCATGGCCTTGCTCGAAGCCGACGTCGCGTTGCCGGTGGTCAAAGACTTCGTCAATAAGGTCAAAGACCGCGCAGTCGGCACAGAAGTATCTAAAAGCCTGACGCCGGGGCAGGCCTTCGTGAAGATCGTCCGCGCCGAGCTCGAAGAGCTGATGGGCGCGGCCAACGAAGATCTGGCGCTGAACACAACGCCACCTGCGGTCGTGTTGATGGCGGGCCTGCAAGGTGCGGGTAAGACCACCACGGTCGGCAAGCTGGCGCGCTTTCTGAAAGAGCGCAAGAAGAAGACGGTGATGGTGGTCTCGGCGGACGTTTACCGCCCGGCGGCGATCAAGCAGCTGGAAACCCTGGCCGCCGATATCGGCGTGACCTTCTTCCCCTCGGACCTCAGTCAGAAGCCGGTGGCTATCGCCGAGGCGGCGATCAAGGAAGCCAAGCTCAAGTTCATCGATGTCGTGCTCGTCGATACCGCCGGTCGCCTGCATATCGATGCCGAAATGATGGCCGAAATTCAGGCGGTGCACGCCGCGATCAAGCCGATCGAGACCCTGTTCGTGGTGGATGCCATGACCGGTCAGGACGCGGCCAACACCGCCAAGGCCTTCGGCGAGGCGCTGCCGCTGACCGGCGTAGTGCTGACCAAGGTCGACGGCGATGCTCGTGGCGGCGCAGCGCTGTCGGTGCGGGCGATTACCGGCAAGCCGATCAAATTCATCGGTATGGGCGAGAAGAGCGACGCGCTTGAGCCCTTCCATCCGGATCGTATCGCCTCGCGCATCCTCGGCATGGGCGATGTGCTCAGCCTGATCGAGCAGGCCGAGCAGAGCCTCGATCGTGAAAAAGCCGACAAGCTGGCGAAGAAGCTGAAGAAGGGCAAAGGCTTCGATCTGGAAGACTTCCGCGATCAGCTGCAACAGATGAAAAGCATGGGCGGCCTCGGTGGGCTGATGGACAAACTACCGAATATCGGTGGGGTCAACCTGGCGCAAATGGGTAACGCCCAGGGCGCGGCGGAGAAGCAGTTCAAGCAGATGGAAGCCATCATCAACTCGATGACTCCTGGCGAGCGGCGTGACCCGGATGTGATCAGCGGCTCGCGTAAGCGCCGCATCGCCATGGGATCCGGCACGCAAGTGCAGGACATTGGGCGGCTGATCAAGCAGCACAAACAGATGCAGAAAATGATGAAGAGGGTCACCGCCAAGGGCGGTATGGCCAAGATGATGCGCGGCATGGGCGGGATGTTTCCTGGCGGCATGCCGAAGATGTAAGGGGGCTGTCGATAGGCGGCTGAAAAAGAGATTTGCAAAAAGCTTGATAATCCTTAGAATATGCGGCCTTTCGGGCCTAGTGCCCAGCATGCATTTTTAGTTTTGCAGCACCGACTACAGGAACGATGTTCACATGGTAACCATCCGTCTTGCCCGTGGCGGCTCCAAGAAGCGCCCGTTTTACCACCTGACCGTGACCGACAGCCGCAATGCGCGCGACGGTCGTTTTGTTGAGCGTATTGGCTTCTTCAACCCGGTTGCCGCTGGTGGTGAAGTGCGTCTGTCCGTTGATCAAGAGCGCGCTACCTACTGGCTCGGCCAGGGCGCACAGCCGTCTGAGCGCGTTGCTCAGCTGCTCAAGGATGCCGCTAAGGCAGCAGCCTAAGCCGCATGAACGCGACGCCAGCTCCCGCCGATGATTTGATCGTCATCGGTAAGATTGTTTCGGTGCACGGTGTTCGCGGCGAGGTGAAGGTCTTTTCCTTTACCGATCCGATTGACAACCTGCTGGATTACCAACGCTGGACGCTTAGGCGTGACGGCGAGGTTCGACAGGTTGAGCTGGCCAGTGGACGCTTGCAGAACAAGGTCCTCGTGGCAAAGCTGAAGGGGCTCGATGACCGTGAAGAGGCACGCCTTCTCGCGGGTTTCGAAATTTGTGTGCTCCGCAGCTTGCTCCCAGATCTGACCGACGGCGAGTACTACTGGTACCAGCTGAAAGGTTTGAAGGTCATCGACCAGACCGGGCAATTGCTCGGGCGCATCGATCACCTGCTGGAAACTGGCGCTAATGATGTGATGGTGGTCAAGCCCTGCGCAGACAGCCTGGATGATCGTGAACGCTTGCTGCCCTACACGGCGCACTGTGTGTTGACGGTTGATCTGGCGGCCGGCGAGATACGGGTTGACTGGGATGCGGACTTTTAAGCAACTGGTTAGTAGGAATCATGGCTAGCCTGCGCGTCGAAGTCATCAGTCTGTTCCCGGAAATGTTTGCTGCCATCAGCGAATACGGCATTACCAGCCGCGCGGTGAAACAGGGGCTATTACAGCTGACCTGCTGGAATCCACGGAGCTACACCGAAGATCGCCACCAAACGGTGGATGATCGGCCTTTCGGTGGCGGTCCGGGCATGGTGATGAAGATCAAGCCTCTGGAAGGCGCCTTGGCGGATGCCAAGCAGGCCGCCGGAGAGAAGGCGAAGGTGATTTACCTGTCGCCGCAAGGCCGTCAACTGAAGCAGTCGGCGGTCCGCGAACTGGCGAAAGAGGAGGCTCTGATCCTCATCGCCGGGCGTTATGAAGGCATCGATGAGCGTTTCATTGAAGCGCATGTCGATGAAGAGTGGTCGATTGGTGACTATGTACTCTCCGGTGGCGAGCTGCCGGCGATGGTTCTGATCGATGCGGTGACGCGTCTGCTGCCCGGTGCACTGGGTCATGCGGATTCGGCCGAGGAAGACTCCTTTACGGATGGCTTGCTCGACTGCCCGCACTACACCCGACCGGAGGTGTATGCGGATAAGCGCGTTCCCGACGTGTTGCTCAGTGGCAATCACGCACATATCCGGCGTTGGCGTTTGCAGCAGTCCCTTGGTCGGACTAGTGAACGGCGCGCCGATCTTCTGGAAAGCCGCTCGCTTTCTGGAGAAGAGAAAAAGCTGTTGGCGGAATATCTCCGGCAACGGGACGATAGTTAACGTATCGATGGCAAACCAGTTGGTTTGTCTTAGGAGCACAGCATGACTAATAAAATTATTCTGGCACTCGAAGCAGAGCAGATGAGCAAAGTGATTCCTCCTTTTGCTCCGGGCGACACCGTAGTCGTTCAGGTTAAAGTGAAAGAAGGCGATCGTTCGCGTCTGCAAGCGTTCGAAGGCGTAGTAATCGCCAAGCGTAACCGTGGTGTGAACAGTGCTTTCACCGTTCGTAAAATCTCCAACGGTGTTGGCGTTGAGCGTACCTTCCAGACTTACAGCCCGCTGGTTGACAGCCTGGCTGTGAAGCGTCGCGGTGACGTACGTAAAGCCAAGCTTTACTACCTGCGCGACCTGTCCGGCAAGGCAGCACGCATCAAGGAAAAACTGGCTTAATCCCAGTTTTCTTTGCGAAAAAAGCAGCCCAAGGGCTGCTTTTTTCGTTTTTGGCGCCCGCTAACCGGCGGGTTCTATCTGCCGATCTGGCAGCGCGATAAAAACGATAAAGCCCGCAGCGCGGCGCCGCCGCCTTTGCTTCGAGGTTGGTCAGGAAAAGAATTCCACTGATAGAATCAGATTAACAATCAAAACGGAGCTGTGAAGATGGACGGAGAAGCATTGGTAAAGCTGGGCCTGGCATTGGCTGTGGCTTACTTCTTGGTGTTAAGGCCGGTGCTTTCGTATCTGTCTAATCGGATGATCGTTGCCAGCGTTGCTGCCGAGCTGAAGGCCCAGTGTGGCGACCAGGAACTCGTGAAAGAGGTCTGTTTTAGCGAGTTCGGCATGGGCCATATCCTGGGCATGAAATCCAGCTTTCCGAAGAGCACCATGCGGTCGGCCATGATTACTGCATCACTCTTGGCCGAGGTCGCTCTAAGTGAACAATTCTCGAAAGAAACTAGGGGGCGCTGCCATGAGTTCCTACGAGATCGGCTTGGTCGCTTCTATGCAAATCCGCTGGCCGTTGGTTCGATCATTCGGCCTGGCGACGTCAACATCCTAAGGGAAAAGTACGACCAAGCTTCCCAGGCGCTCGCATAGCCTCAGAGGTCAAGGGCGTTGGTGATTGGCTCGTCAGCGTGTCCTCCGACCGCATCGATTTCAAGCATCCGATCCCCGCCGGCTCCATCGTCGAGCTGGTTGGCCGGGTGGTGAAGGTCGGCAATACCAGCCTCAAGGTTGAGGTCGAGGTGTTCGTCGAGAGTATGTCCAGTGACGGCCGCGAAAAGGCCATCGGTGGTCTGTTCAGCTTCGTTGCCATCGATGAAGAGAAGAAGCCGGTGCCGGTGCTGCCGGAGCCGGCGGCGCAGCCCAGCGTGGCGGCTTGAGGGGGTTTCCCTCTCCCTAAAGGGAGAGGGAGTAAAGCAGGCTTCAGGGCCGCAGGCTGATCTTCAGCGAGGCCTGTGACAAGTCGAAGTCCTGCAGGCTCAGGTTGCCGAAGCTCTGCCCCTGGGGGGCGCCGGCTATGCGGATATTGTCGAAGCGCAACTCACCGATGGAGCTGGGCAGGCGCACATTCAGCGAGCCATCCGCATTGATGATCGACGTGAGTTTGCTGGTGTCGTAGCGCACATCAGCCATCGAGGTTTCCGCTTCCAGGCTATTCAGCACCGGCATCACCAGCTTGGCCAATTGGCTGACGGTGCCAAGTCCGTCGCCGCTTTCGGCCTGCATAAACAAGCCCGGCAAGACAGCGTCCAAGCCTTGGGCGCTGACATCACTCATCTCCAGGTCGCTCAAGGGTTGCAAACCGCGCGGGATCTCCTGGCGGCTGATGCTGCTGGGTGGTTGGCGATGAATATCCGCGCTGGCCATTTGGAAAGGGCTGAGCAGGGCGGCGACTAGCGTGGCGGCGATGCGTAGATTGCTTTGTTTCTTCAGGGCTTTAGTCAGCTGCCGCTCGGTCAGCAGACCTTGTTCGAGCAGAATCTCACCGAGGCGCTTGTGGCTGGTGAGTTGCAGTTGAATGGCCCCCTCCAGTTGGGCGGGGCTGATCAATCCCTTGTTGAGCAGGATCTGGCCAAGGCGTGAGCGCTGTTGATTAGACATGGGATGGGTCCATCCAGTTGTAGTGGCGTGATGCAATCACGATCCCGCGGCAGATGGCTGTCACCCACCCAAGGTGGCGAGCCTTGCCGCGTTTGGGGTTGAGCGCTGTTACCCAGGCTGTTTCCGTTCCACTCGGCGCCCTGGCATAAGGCTAGCCGGGTATGAAAGACTAGCAAACCGAATGCCGCCGTCTGGTTCGCATGCCTGCTATCGACCATCCACTGATCGACCACTTTCTCGATGCCCTATGGCTGGAGAAGGGTCTGTCAGAACATACCCGTTCGGCCTATCGCAGCGACCTCGCGCACTTCAACGGCTGGTTGCAGGAGCGTGGCCTGCAATTGCCGGCAGCCGGCCGCGAGGTGATCCTCGATCACCTGGCCTGGCGTCTGCATGCCGGCTATGTGGCCCGCTCTACCGCGCGCTTTCTCTCCGGGTTGCGCGGCTTCTACCGTTTTCTCCTGCGGGAAAACCTGATCGCGACCGATCCGACCTTGCAGGTGGAAATGCCACAACTGGGGCGGCCGCTGCCTAAATCCTTATCCGAGGCCGATGTCGAAGCGCTGCTGGCGGCTCCGGATTTCGGCGAGCCGATCGGCCTGCGCGACCGTGCCATGCTCGAAGTGCTGTACGCCTGTGGTTTGCGGGTGACCGAACTGATCAGCCTGACCCTGGAGCAGGTCAACCTGCGCCAAGGTGTGCTGCGGGTCTTTGGTAAGGGCAACAAGGAGCGGCTGGTGCCGCTGGGTGAAGAGGCGATTGTCTGGGTCGAGCGCTATGTGCGCGAGGCGCGGCCCTTTCTGCTGGATGGCAAGCCGAGCGATGTGCTGTTCCCCAGCCAGCGAGGCGAGCAGATGACCCGACAGACCTTCTGGTATCGGATCAAGCATCAGGCCAAGGTCGCCGGGATCGCTAAATCGCTGTCGCCGCACACCTTACGGCATGCCTTTGCCACGCATCTGCTCAATCATGGCGCGGACCTGCGCGTGGTGCAGATGCTGCTCGGCCACAGCGATCTGTCGACCACGCAGATTTACACCCACGTCGCCCGGGCACGCCTGCAGGAGTTGCACGCGCAACACCACCCGCGCGGCTGAGACGCCCGTCCGACCTGCTGCGGTCGGCCTGCAAAGGCTTCTATGGTAGGCTTCGTCCACTGCTGTACCGTCCGCCGCTCGACAGGAGTACCCATGCGCGTGACCCGAATTTTCGCCGCCGTAGCCCTCGGCTTGGCCAGCACTCTGGCTCTGGCTGCCGATCCCGATCAGGCCATCCGCAAGACCCTGCAGTCGCTGCAACCTGACATGGCAATCGAGGCGATTGCGGAAAGCAGCATGCCCGGTCTCTTTCAGATTCAACTGAAGGGCGGGCGTTTGCTGTATGCCAGTGCCGATGGCCAGTTCATCATTCAAGGCTATCTGTTCCAGTTCAAGGACGGTGAGGCGGTCAACCTGACGGAAAAAGCCGAAAGCCGCTCCATCGCCAAGGAAGTCAATGCGATTCCGCTGAGCGAGATGGTGGTGTTTGCGCCGAAAGCTCCGAGAACCCATATCACCGTGTTCACCGATACCGACTGCGGCTACTGCCAGAAGCTGCATAGCGAAGTGCCGGAGCTGAACCGTCGGGGGGTCGAAGTGCGTTATGTCGCCTTCCCGCGGCAGGGCTTGGGTAGCCACGGTTACAACACCCTGGTCAGCGTCTGGTGCGCGAAGGACCGCCAAGCGGCGATGAACCTGGCCAAGAGTCGCGAAGAACTGCCAGCCGCGCAGTGTGAAAACCCGGTGGCCAAGCAGTTCCAACTGGGGCAGATGATTGGGGTGAATGGCACTCCGGCCATCGTCCTGGCTAACGGCCAACTGATTCCGGGCTATCAGCCAGCCCCGCAACTGGCCAAAATAGCGCTAGAGGCTAAGTGATCCGCGCCTGGCGCTGGATTGACTAATAGAGAGCCGCTTCGTAAGGTGCGGCTCTTTTCTACGGCCGGAGCTTGCTCCGGCCGTTTTACGCAGTGCAGATGGGGAGTTCAGTGTGAAACCGGTCAAAGTAGGCATCTGTGGGCTGGGTACCGTCGGTGGCGGTACCTTCAACGTGCTCAAGCGCAACGCCGAGGAAATCGCGCGGCGTGCTGGGCGTGGCATCGAAGTGGCGCAGATTGCCCTGCGCTCGCAGAACCCCCAGTGCGACATTACCGGTACACCCATTACCCAGGATGTCTTCGAGGTTGCCAGCAACCCCGAGATCGAGGTGGTCATCGAGCTGATCGGTGGCTATACCATCGCCCGCGAGCTGGTGCTCAAGGCCATCGAGAATGGCAAGCACGTGGTCACCGCGAACAAGGCGCTGATCGCCGTGCATGGCAACGAAATCTTCGCCAAGGCCCGCGAGAAGGGCGTCATAGTCGCCTTCGAAGCCGCGGTGGCCGGCGGCATCCCGGTGATCAAGGCGATTCGTGAGGGCCTGGCCGGCAACCGCATCAACTGGGTGGCTGGGATCATCAACGGCACCGGCAACTTCATCCTCACCGAAATGCGCGAGAAGGGCCGCGCCTTTGAAGATGTGCTGAAAGAAGCTCAGGAACTGGGCTATGCCGAAGCCGACCCGACCTTCGATGTCGAAGGTATCGACGCCGCGCATAAGCTGACCATCCTCGCGTCCATTGCCTTCGGTATCCCGCTGCAGTTCGACAAGGCCTACACCGAAGGCATCACCCAGCTGACCACCGCCGACGTCAACTACGCCGAAGCCCTGGGCTACCGCATCAAGCACCTGGGCGTGGCGCGTAGCACCGCGGCCGGCATCGAGCTGCGCGTGCACCCGACCCTGATCCCGGCCGACCGCCTGATCGCCAACGTCAACGGCGTGATGAACGCGGTGATGGTCAATGGTGACGCCGCCGGCAGCACCCTATTCTACGGCGCCGGCGCCGGCATGGAGCCGACCGCTTCGTCGGTGGTGGCCGACCTGGTCGACGTGGTGCGGGCGCTGACCACCGACCCGGAAAACCGCGTACCGCACCTGGCCTTCCAGCCGGATTCGCTGTCCGCCCACCCGATCCTGCCGATCGAGGCCTGCGAGAGCGCCTACTACCTGCGCATCCAGGCCAAGGATCACCCGGGTGTGTTGGCCCAGGTGGCGACCATCCTCTCCGAGCGCGGGATCAACATCGAATCGATCATGCAGAAGGAAGTCGAAGAACATGACGGCCTGGTGCCGATGATCCTGGTCACGCATCGCGTGCAAGAGCAACGCATGAACGACGCCATCGCCGCCCTGGAAGCCCTCAGCGATGTGGTCGGCAGTGTGGTACGGATTCGTGTCGAGCAACTGAGCTGAGGTAGAAGAATATGCGTTATATCAGTACCCGCGGCCAGGCTCCGGCCCTGAATTTCGAAGATGTGCTGCTGGCTGGCCTGGCCAGCGACGGCGGCCTGTATGTACCGGAAAACCTGCCGCGCTTCAGCGTCGAAGAGATCGCCTCCTGGGCCGGTCTGCCGTACCACGAACTGGCGTTCCGGGTGATGCGCCCGTTCGTCACCGGCAGCATCCCGGATGCCGACTTCAAGAAGATCCTGGAAGAAACCTATTCTTCAGGCGGGGGCGTGTTCGCCCACAACGCCGTGGCGCCGCTGCGCCAGTTGAATGGCAACGAATGGGTGCTGGAGCTGTTCCACGGCCCGACCCTGGCGTTCAAGGACTTCGCCCTGCAACTGCTCGGCCGCCTGCTCGATTACGTGCTGGAGAAGCGCGGCGAGCGCGTGGTGATCCTCGGTGCCACCTCCGGTGATACCGGCTCGGCGGCCATCGAGGGTTGCCGTCGTTGCGACAACGTCGACATCTTCATCCTCCACCCGCACAACCGGGTCTCGGACGTGCAGCGCCGGCAGATGACCACCATCCTCGGCGAGAACATCCACAACATCGCCGTCGAAGGCAACTTCGACGACTGCCAGGAGATGGTCAAGGACAGCTTCGCCGACCAAGGCTTCCTCAAAGGCACGCGGCTGGTGGCGGTGAATTCGATCAACTGGGCGCGGATCATGGCCCAGATCGTCTACTACTTCCATGCCGCCTTGCAGCTCGGCGGCCCGGCGCGCTCCATCGCATTCTCGGTGCCGACCGGCAACTTCGGCGACATCTTCGCTGGCTACCTGGCACGCAACATGGGCCTGCCGATCAGCCAGCTGATAGTCGCGACCAACCGCAACGACATCCTGCACCGCTTCATGAGCGGCAATCAGTACGTGAAGGACACCCTGCACCCGACCCTGTCGCCGTCGATGGACATCATGGTCTCCTCGAACTTCGAGCGCCTGCTGTTCGACCTGCACGGCCGCAATGGCGCCGCTATCGCTGAGCTGATGGCCACGTTCAAACAGGGCGGCGGTTTCAGCGTCGAAGAAGATCGCTGGGTCGAGGCGCGCAAGCTGTTCGACTCCCTCGCGGTTAACGACGCAGAAACCTGCGAAACCATCGCCCAGGTGTTCGAGGAGTGCGGCGAGCTGCTCGACCCGCACACCGCCATCGGCGTCAAAGCCGCACGCGATTGCCGCCGCAGCCTGGCCACCCCGATGGTGGTGCTCGGCACCGCGCACCCGGTGAAATTCCCCGAGGCGGTGGTCAAGGCCGGTGTCGGCCAGGCCCCGGTACTGCCGGCGCACCTGACCGACCTGTTCGAGCGGGAAGAGCGTTGCACCGTATTGGCCAATGACTTGAAGGCGATTCAGGGCTTTGTCAGCCAGCATGGCAACCGCGGCAAGCCGCTGTAAGTACGTTTACCTGATGCGGTAAAAGAAAAGGCCAGCTACCGGAAGGAGCTGGCCTTTTTAAATAGGAAACCCAGCTGGGTTATTCGCTTCCCAAGAAAACGCGGATCGGCTGTTAGATGGCGCCTTCGCTGCGCAGGGCAGCGATTCGTTCTGTGTTGTAACCCAGTGCCTCCAGCACCTGGGCATTGTGCTCACCCAATTCCGGCCCCACCCAGTCGGCCGAGCCCGGTGTCTCCGACAGTTTGGGCACTATCCCTGGCATCTTGAAGGGCTTGCCATCCGGCAGCTTGGCGGACAGAAACATCTCGCGGGCGAGAAACTGCGGGTCGGCGAACATATCTTCTGCGGAGTAGATGCGACTGGCCGGCACCTCAGCGCTGCTCAGCGTGCTCAATACCAGGTCCAACGGCAGCGAGCCGACCCAGCGGTCGATCACCCCGTACAGCTCATCACGGCGCGCATCGCGGCCGTCATTGCTGGCGAGGCTCGGGTCATCCGCCAGGTCCGGGCGGCCGATGGCGAGCATAAAGCGTTTGAAGATCGCGTCACCGTTGGCGCCAATCTGCACATGCTTGCCATCCAAGCTGGTGTGGATCGAGGAGGGGGTGATGCCGGGCATGATATTGCCCGTCCTCTCCCGCACGAAGCCGAATACGTCGAACTCCGGCACCAGGCTTTCCATCATGGCGAAGATCGCCTCGTACAGCGCGACATCGACCACCTGGCCCTGGCCGCCATTCACTTCGCGGTGCCGTAGCGCCATCAAGGCACCTATCACGCCCCAGAGGGCGGCAATCGAGTCGCCGATGGAGATGCCGGTGCGCACCGGCGGCCTATCCTCGAAACCGGTGATATAGCGCAGCCCGCCCATGGCTTCGCCGACCGCACCGAAGCCGGGTTGGTCCTTCATCGGGCCGGTTTGGCCGAAGCCGGAGAGGCGCACCATCACCAGTTTCGGGTTCAGGGCGTGGAGCACGTCCCAGCCGAGGCCGAGTTTTTCCAGCACGCCGGGGCGGAAGTTCTCGATCAGGATGTCCGCTTCGGCGATTAGTTTCTTGAGGATCGCTTGCCCTTCCGGGTGCTTGAGATTGAGCGTCAGCGATTTCTTGTTGCGCGCCTGCACGAACCACCACAGCGAGGTGCCCTCGTAGAGCTTGCGCCATTTGCGCAGCGGATCGCCGCCATCCGGCGATTCGACTTTGATCACCTCGGCGCCGAACTCGGCGCAGATGCGCGAGGCGAACGGGCCGGCGATCAGGGTGCCGAGCTCGATGACTTTCAGGCCGGCGAGGGGTTTGGTGGCAAGGTTCATGGGTGTACCCGTGCATCAGACAGTGGCCGCGACTCTAACCTGCACGGGACGCTTGGGGTAGACTTGCCGCCTTTCCCCGTACCTAGAAGCCCGTTCATGGCCCAGCCTTCCACGACCTATAAAGTCGACCTCAATCTCACCGATCTGGACCGCGGGGTGTATGCGACGTCGCGTCTGACCATCGCTCGCCACCCGTCCGAAACCGAAGAGCGTATGACCGTGCGCCTGCTGGCCTATGCCCTCTGGTACAACGAGCAACTGGCGTTCGGCCGCGGCCTGTCCGACGTGGATGAGCCGGCGCTGTGGGAAAAGAGCCTGGATGGGCGCGTGCTGCACTGGATCGAAGTCGGCCTGCCGGACGTCGATCGCCTGACCTGGTGCTCGCGCCGCACCGAGCGCACCAGCCTGCTGGCCTATGGCAGCGTGCGCGTGTGGCAGAGCAAGGTGGTCGATGCGGTCAAGACGCTGAAAAACGTCAATATCGCCACCGTGCCGCAGGAAGCCCTGGAGGCGCTGGCCAAAGACATGCCGCGCAGCATCAGTTGGGCGGTGATGATCAGCGAAGGCACGATTTTCGTCACCGACGATCGTGGCCAGCATGAGGTGCAGTTGGAATGGTTGATGGGTGATCGCGGCTGAGGTGATCCATCCCCTCTCCCTTCAGGGAGAGGGTTAGGGAGAGGGCTTGCGCAGAGCGTTGCCCTCTCCACCAGCCCCTCCCCCTGAAGGGGGAGGGGAGTAAAAGCACCGAAATCGAGTGAGTCCATGCGTATCGAACCCCGCCCGCTGCCCCCGTCCCTGCCCAACCTGGGCGATCTGCCGCCGCTTTTGACCCGCCTCTACGCCGCCCGGGGCGTGCAGTCGGCCGCTGAGCTGGATAAAGGCCTGGCGCGGCTGATTCCCTATCGGCAGCTCAAAGGCATCGACGCTGCCATCGACTTGCTGGTGCTGGCGCTGGAGCAGGGTCAGCGCATCTTGATCGTCGGCGACTTCGATGCCGATGGTGCCACCGCCAGCACGGTCGGCCTGCTCGGCCTGCGCCAGCTCGGTGCGGCGCATGTCGATTACCTGGTGCCGAATCGATTTGAATATGGCTATGGCCTGACCCCGGAAATCGTCGCAGTCGCGCTGGAGCGCCAGCCACAGCTGTTAGTGACCGTGGACAACGGTATTTCCAGTGTCGAAGGTGTCGCGGCGGCGAAAGCCGCTGGCCTGAGCGTGCTGGTTACCGATCACCACTTGCCCGGCCATGAGCTGCCAGCGGCGGACGCCATCGTCAATCCCAACCAGCATGGCTGCGACTTCCCGAGTAAGGCGCTGGCCGGTGTCGGGGTGATCTTCTATGTGCTGCTGGCGCTGCGCGCACGGCTGCGTGAGCTGGACTGGTTCAACCGGACTCAGCTGCAAGAGCCGAACCTGGCCGAGCTACTCGATCTGGTCGCGCTCGGCAGCGTTGCCGACGTGGTGCCGCTGGATGCCAACAACCGCATCCTGGTGCATCAGGGCTTGGCGCGTATTCGTGCTGGTCGCGCGCGGCCGGGCTTGCGGGCGATCCTGGAAGTGGCGGGGCGCCAGCCCGAGCGCATCACCGCCACCGACCTTGGCTTCATCCTCGGCCCGCGTTTGAACGCGGCCGGGCGGCTGGACGACATGAGTCTCGGCATCGAGTGCCTGCTCTGTGACGACGAAGTGCTGGCACGCGAGATGGCGGTACAGCTCGATCAGCTGAATCAGGACCGCAAGGCCATCGAGCAAGGCATGCAGCGCGAAGCGCTGGCCCAGCTCAAGGATCTGCCGGTCGAGGCCATGCCGTTCGGCCTCTGCCTGTTCGAGCCGGATTGGCACCAAGGCGTGATCGGCATCCTCGCCTCGCGGTTGAAGGAGCGCTACCACCGCCCGACCATCGCCTTCGCCGATGCCGGTGACGGCGTGCTGAAAGGCTCGGCCCGTTCGGTGCCGGGCTTCCATGTGCGCGATGCGCTGGACGCGGTGGCGGCCAAGCATCCGGGGTTGATCAGCAAGTTCGGCGGGCATGCGATGGCGGCTGGCCTGTCGCTGCCGCAGGAGCACTTCGGGGCCTTTGCCGCGGCCTTCGATGCCGAGGTGCGGCGTCAGCTCGATGAGGACGATCTGACCGGCCGGCTGCTCTCCGATGGCGCCCTGGCGGTGGAGGAGTTTCACCTGGAGCTGGCCCGCGCCCTGCGCAATGCCGGCCCCTGGGGCCAGCACTTTCCGGAGCCGCTGTTCCACGGGGTGTTCCAGTTGGTGCAGCAGCGCATAGTCGGCGAGCGGCACCTGAAAGTCGTGCTGAAAAGCGAATGCGGGGCGCTGCAGCTGGACGGTATCGCCTTCGGTATCGACCGCGAGCTGTGGCCGAACCCGACGGTGCGCTGGGTCGAGCTGGCTTACAAACTCGACGTCAACGAATACCGCGGCAATGAAAGCGTGCAACTGCTGATCGCGCATATCGCCCCGCGCTGAGCCCGCGGGTTTTTAACGCAGCATGAGCAAGCGCAGCAGATATTGAACAGGTTCTTAGTTGGTCAGAGCGGCCAAGGGTACTTGTGAACCATCGGCCAGGGCGCGTTCGCTGACATCGCGCCAGCGGCTCAGCCGCTGTGCGGGCTGGCTGACCCTCTGGGGCGCCTTGGCGAGGAAGACCCCCCGATTGTTGAAGGCGTAGACCGGGAGCAGGTCCCGGCGTTCGCTGGCCGGTTTTATCTGCGCCTGCCGGTTGTCGAGGATCAATGGCTGGGCTGTCGGGCTCGGGTAGTAGGCCAGCACCATATGCGCCTGAGCTTCCTGAAACCGTTCGAGCGCTTTGACGGAGGTCAGGCGCAGTTTTTCGCTGGGGACACCCATGCGCACCAGGGTGAAGTATTTGGCGATGGCGAAGTCCTCGCAGTCGCCCATGCCGCGGCTCAGGGTTTGCGCCGGCGTCGCCCAGTAGTCGTACTCGCCCCAGATGGCCCGATCGCTGGCATAAACGACCGAGCGATTGATAAAACCGTTCACTTCCACCAGCTTGGCACGCTCGTCGAGCGCCGTGCCGTGCTCGATCAGCGCGTTCCAACTGGTGAGCGTCGCTTCGCCGACCGCGAGGCTCAGGGCTGACGGCTGCTGGGCCGGGCTATCGGCGTGGCTCAGGCTGCCAGCCAGACAGAGCAAGGCGAGCGTCGTCTGCAGCCCGCGCAGGGCAAACAAAGGGGTGCCGGTTTTTTTCGGGAGGCGTGGCGGGGTCATGGTCTTTACAGGGAAAGGGATCGAACGGCCGGCGGCCTTTATAACCTTAACTCCGCTTCCTGTGGGGCGTGCAAGGCGACAAATCGCCAATGCCGGGGCAGGTTTGTGATGCTGAACACTGAATGGCGCCCCTTAGCCGACGAACAGTCGGGTTGGGCGGGAACCGGCCAGCCTTCGCCAGTCACTGGCGAAGGCTGGTGCTGCAGGCTTTACCAGCCCAGCTGCTTGTTGAAGCCGAGGGCGTCGTAGTAGTCGCCCTGGTAGGCGATCTTGCCGTCCTTGATGCGGATGAAACTGACCCCTTCGAACTTCAGCGGTTTGTTGGTGGCCGGTGACTCGGCACTCCAGGCGCCGCTGTTGGTGCCGCTGAACACCCATTGGAAGGCGATGCCATCGGCGCTGACGATCGGCGCGCCGGTCATCTTCCAGGTCAGGTCCGGCACGGCAGTCACGAACACCTTGATCACGTTGTCGCGGGCGGCGGCTTTGCCTTTCTGTGGCGTACCGACGGTGATGTCGAGGTACTCGGCATCCTCTGCGAGGAAGGTCGCCGCCTTGTCCACATCGTGGGCATTCCAGGCGGCCATGTAGCCGTCGACTATGGCCTTGGCATCGTCCGCGGCCTGGGCCAGGCCGGCCATGGTGCAAAGCATGAGGAAGCCGATACTGCGGAGGGTGGTTTTCATTGTTATTGCTCCAGCTGATTTTTGGGGGTGAACGCATCGGAGCGATCTGAGCGTTGCGCGCGCCGGGCGGGCTAGGCGAAAACCAGCGAGAACGCGGAGCGTACTGCAGTACGTGAGCAGTTCGAGCTGGTTTTCAACAACGCCCGCACAAGTGCGCAGCGTTCAGATCAGTGTTTGAACATCACATGGCGAATGCTGGTGTAGTCCTCCAGGCCGTACATCGACATGTCCTTGCCGTAGCCGGAGAGCTTCTGCCCGCCGTGGGGCATTTCGCTGACCAGCATGAAGTGCGTGTTGACCCAGGTGCAGCCGTACTGCAGGCGCGCAGCCAGGCGGTGGGCGCGGCCGACATCGCCGGTCCACACCGAGGAGGCCAGGCCGTAGTCGGAGTCGTTGGCCCAGGCCAGTGCCTGCGCCTCATCGTCGAACGGGGTGACCGAGACCACCGGGCCGAACACTTCGCGCTGGACGATTTCGTCGTCCTGGCGCGCACCGGCCAACACGGTGGGCTCGAAGAAGAAACCGGCACCAGGGACTGCCTTACCGCCGGTGACTACCTCGATATGCGCTTGCGCGCCGGCGCGCTCGACGAAGCCGCTGGCGCGCTCACGGTGTTGCGCGGTGATCAGCGGGCCGAGCTCGGTGCTCGGGTCGTTCTGCAGGCCGTATTTGATGCTGCCGACCGCGGCGCCCAGTTCGGCGACGAATTTCTCGTAGATGCCTTTCTGCGCATAGATCCGGCAGGCCGCGGTGCAGTCCTGGCCGGCGTTGTAGAAGCCGAAGGTGCGGATGCCTTGCACCGCTGCGGCGATGTCGGCGTCGTTGAAGATCAGCACCGGCGCCTTGCCGCCCAGCTCCATGTGCATGCGTTTCACCGAGCTGGCGGTGCTGGAGATGATGTTCGAGCCGGTGGCCACCGAGCCGGTCAGCGACACCATGCGCACTTTCGGGTGGGTCACCAGCGGGCTGCCAACGCTCGGGCCGCGGCCGAAGACCACGTTGACCACGCCAGCGGGGAAGATTTCGGCGATGAATTCGGCCAGTTTCAGGGCGGTCAGCGGCGTCTGTTCGGACGGCTTGAGCACCACGGTATTGCCCGCGGCCAGAGCCGGGCCGAGCTTCCAGGCGGCCATCATCAGCGGGTAGTTCCACGGCGCAATGGACGCCACGACACCAATAGGATCGCGGCGGATCATCGAGGTGTGGCCGGGCAGGTATTCACCGGCCGCGGAGCCGCTCATGCAGCGGCTGGCCCCGGCGAAGAAGCGGAACACATCGGCAATGGCCGGGATCTCGTCGTTCAGCGCCGCGGCGTAGGGCTTGCCGCAGTTGTCCGATTCCAGCTTGGCCAGTTCTTCGGCATGGGCTTCGATCTTGTCGGCCAGGCGCAGCAGCAGCAAGGCGCGGTCTTTCGGGGAGGTCTGCGACCAGCTGTCGAAGGCGGCGTCGGCGGCGCGCACTGCGGCATCGACCTGCTCGCTGCTGGCTTCATTGATGTGCAGCAGCGGGGCGCCGAGGGCGGGGTTGAGTACCGGCTGGCTGGCGCCTGCACCGTCGACCAGTTGGCCATTGATCAGCAGTTTGCTTTGCATTGCGAAATCCTCTGGTTAGGGTTTCTACGAATTCTGTTGTTTAAGCCCCTCTCCCCTTGGGAGAGGGGGTACTTGGTTATTTGCCGCCGCTGCCGGCGACACTTTCACCGCCCTTGGTCAGGTAATAGGCGCCGAGGATCGGCAGCATGGTCACCAGCATCACCAGCATCGCGACCACGTTGGTCACCGGCACATCACGCGGCCGGCTCAACTGGTTCAGCAGCCACAGCGGCAGGGTGCGCTCGTGGCCGGCGGTGAAGGTGGTGACGATGATTTCGTCGAACGACAGGGCGAACGCCAGCATGCCGCCGGCCAGCAAGGCCGAGCCGAGGTTCGGCAGGATAATGTAGCGGAAGGTCTGCCAGCCGTCGGCGCCGAGGTCCATCGAGGCTTCGATCAGGCTGTACGAGGTGCGGCGAAAGCGCGCGATCACGTTGTTGTAGACGATCACCACGCAGAAGGTCGCGTGGCCGAGGATGATGGTGAACACCCCCGGCTCGATCCCCAGGGTCTTGAAGGCCGAGAGCAGGGCGATGCCGGTGACGATGCCGGGCAGGGCAATCGGCAGGATCAGCATCAGCGAGATGCTTTCCTTGCCGAAGAAGTCGCGGCGGTATAGCGCGGCGGCGGCCAAGGTACCCAGCAGCATGGCAATCAGGGTGGCGAGGCAGGCGATCTGCAGCGACAGCTTGATCGACTCGAGCACATCCGCGCGGGCGAAGGCCACGCTGAACCAGTGCAGGGTGAAGCCCTGCGGCGGGAAGCTGAAGGCGGCATCTTCGGTATTGAAGGCGTAGATGAAGATGATCAGGATCGGGAAGTGCAGGAATAGCAACCCACCCCAGGCGGCCAGTTTTAGGCCTAGAGAAGCTTTTTCAGAGTGCATCGAAGGCCCCCAGACGTTTGACGATGGCGAGGTAGATGGCGATCAGCACGATCGGCACCAGGGTGAACGCGGCGGCCATCGGCATGTTGCCGACCGCGCCCTGCTGGACGTAGACCATGCTGCCGATGAAGAAACCGGGCGGACCGACCAGTTGCGGCACGATGAAGTCGCCCAGGGTGAGGGAAAACGTGAAGATCGAGCCGGCGGCGATGCCCGGGATCGACAGCGGCAGAATCACCTGCACGAAGGTCTGCCAGGGGCGTGCGCCGAGGTCGGCGGAGGCCTGCAGCAGGGACGGTGGCAGACGTTCCAGCGCGGCCTGGATCGGCAGAATCATGAACGGCAGCCAGATGTAGACGAACACCAGGAAGCGCCCCAGGTGCGAGGTCGACAAGGTGCTGCCGCCGACGCCGGGAATGCCGAGGATAAATTCGAGTAGCGGTTGCAGCCCCAGGCTCTGGACGAACCACTGCGCCACGCCACCCTTGGCCAGCAGCAGGGTCCAGGCGTAGGCCTTGACGATGTAGCTGGCCCACATCGGCATCATCACCGCGATGTAGAAGAACGCCTTGGTCTTGCCCGTGGTGTAGCGCGCCATGTAGTAGGCGATGGGGAAGGCCAGCATCGCGCTGGCCAGCGACACGGCAACCGCCATGCCCAGGGTGCGCAGGATGATGTCGTAGTTGGCCGGGTTGAACAGGGCCACCAGATTGGCCAGGGTCAGCTCCGGCGTCACCGTCATGGTGAAGTCGTCGAAGGTGTAGAGGCCTTGCCAGAGCAGGGTCAGCAGTGAACCGAAATAGATCGCGCCAAACCACAACAGCGGCGGTACCAGCAGCAGCGCCAGGTACAGGTTCGGCTTGCGATACAGCAGGTTGGACAGGCGGTGCAGCGGGCCATGGCGGGGCCGCGGTGCCTGGGCATTCAGCGATAGCTCCATCTCACTGGCCCTCGCCAGCCGTTTCTTGCAGCGGGATCATGGCTTCGCGCGCCCAGCGTGCGGTGACGCGCTGGCCGGGCTGGTGCACCAGCGTGCTTTCCTGCCACTGGTTGTTGGCATGGCTGATGCTGAGGTTCTGGCCGTTTTCCAGCTGGATCTCATAGCGGGTGGCCGAGCCCTGGTACTGGATGTCGTGCAGCAGACCGCTGATTTGCACCTCGTCGCTGGGGGCCTGACTGGGGCTGCTCATCAAGCGGATATGTTCCGGGCGAATGGAGAACGGCCGGGCACTGCCGGTCAGCTGCTGGGCCAACTCGCCACGCAGCACGTTGGAGGTGCCGACAAACTCGGCCACGAACGCGGTCGCCGGTTTCATATAGAGGTTGCGCGGGGTGTCGACCTGCTCGATGCGGCCTTTGTTGAACACCGCCACGCGGTCGGACATCGACAGCGCCTCAGTCTGGTCGTGGGTGACGAAGATGAAGGTGATGCCGAGCTGGCGTTGCAGCTTCTTCAATTCGCCTTGCATCTGCTCGCGCAGCTTCAGGTCCAGCGCGCCGAGCGGCTCATCCAGCAGTAACACCCGTGGTCTATTGACCAGCGCGCGGGCCAGGGCCACGCGCTGACGCTGGCCACCGGAGAGTTGTGCCGGTTTACGTTCGCCGTAGCCGCCGAGGGCGACCATGTTCAGTGCCTCTTCGGCACGCTCGAGGCGTTCGGTCTTGCCGATGCCTTTGACTTTCAGGCCGTAGGCGACGTTGTCGCGCACGTTCATGTGCGGGAACAGCGCATAGTCCTGAAAGACGGTGTTGACGTCGCGCTGGTAGGGCGCCAGGCCCACGGCCTCGGCGCCATGAATACGAATGGAGCCGGCACTGGGCTGCTCGAAGCCGGCGATCAGGCGCAGACAGGTGGTTTTGCCCGAGCCCGATGGGCCGAGCATGGAAAAGAACTCGCCGTCCTCGATATCGATGGAAACCCGGTCTACGGCCTTTACTTCGCCGAATTGACGGGAAACTTGGGTAAATTGGACTGCAAGAGTCATGGTGCATTGCTCCAAAAAGGCGAAAGCCGTCGCAGCGGCCCTGCCTGGACTTCTGAAAACGGGTGAAACGGTTCGTGTTGGGTACTGCATCGATCGTTCCCACGCGCGGCAAAGGAATGCAGCCTGCGACGCTCTGCGTCAGCCCGCGCGAATGGACGCTGGAGCGTCCGGGGGAGACGTTCCCACGCCGGAGCGCGGGAACGATCATCCTTACCTGCCGCCCATGACCGCGATGAAGTCCTGGGTCCAGCGGCTGTACGGCACGCACTGGTCCTGGGTCTTGCACTTGGCCTCTGGCGTCTTCCAGAAGGCGATCTTGTCGAACTGGTCGTAGCCGTTCACCGAACAGCCTTGTGCGCCGAGCAGTTCGCTGGCTTTGCAGCCGGCCGGTACCGCGGGCACCGAGCCGAACCAGCCGGCCAGGTCGCCCTGAACCTTGGGTTCCAGCGACCAGTTCATCCACTTGTAGGCGCAGTTCGGGTTTTTGGCTTCGGCATGCAGCATGGTGGTGTCGGCCCAGCCGGTGACCCCCTCTTTGGGGAACACGGTGGCAATCGGCTGGCCTTCGGCTTTCAGGGCGTTGGCCTGGTACGGCCAGGTGCTGGAGGCGACCACACCTTCGTTCTTGAAGTCGCTCATCTGCACTGTGGTGTCGTGCCAGTAACGGTGAATCAGGCTGTGTTGTTTACGCAGCAGATCGAGCACGGCGGCATACTGTTTTTCGTTCAGCTCGTAGGGGTCGTTGATTTTCAGCTCGGGCCGGGTCGCTTTCAGGTACAGCGCGGCATCGGCGATGTAGATCGGGCCATCGTAGGCCTGCACGCGGCCTTTGTTGGGCTTGCCATCCGGCAGGTTTTGCGCCTCGAACACGGCGCTCCAGCTGTCGGGCGCGGTTTTGAACACCGTGGTGTTGTACATCAGCAGGTTCGGGCCCCACTGATAAGGTGTGCCATAGGTTTGCTGGTTGACCACATACCAGGGGCCGTCTTTCAGGCGCGGATCGAGGTTTTTCCAGTTAGGGATCAGGGCCGGGTTGATCGGCTGTACGCGTTTGCCGTAGATCAGGCGCAGCGAGGCGTCGCCGGAGGCGGTGACCAGGTCGTAGCCGCCCTTGGCCATCAGGCTGACCATCTCGTCCGAGGTCGCAGCGGTCTTCACGTTGACCTTGCAGCCGGTGTCTTTCTCGAACTGAGTCACCCAGTCGTAGTTCTTGTCGGTCTCGCCGCGCTCGATGTAGCCCGGCCAGGCGACGATATCGAGGCGACCTTCGCCGGCGCCGACGGCCTTCAGCGTTTCGGCGGCTTGCAGGCTGGCGCTGGCCAGCAGTGCGGTGGCCAACGCACTCAATAAAGCGGTTTTTTGCACGAACATTGGGTTTCCCTCTTCTCTGTTTTTGGGGTCGGGGCAGTTAAACGTCGTGTTGCGGGCTTCTTCCTTTGCGGTACTCGGTGACTTAACTCAGTTGCTGGCCGTGCCGCGCCATGATGTGGCGTACCACGCTGTAATCCTGGAGCGAGTCGCTGGACAGGTCCTTACCATAACCGGAGCGCTTGAGGCCGCCGTGCGGCATCTCGCTGACCAGCAGGAAGTGGCTGTTGATCCAGGTGCAGCCGTACTGTAAGCGGGCGGCGACCTGCAGCGCCTTGTCGAGGTTTTGGGTCCACACCGAGGACGCCAGGCCGTATTCGGAGTCGTTGGCCCAGTCCACCGCCTGCTCCAGTTCATCGAAACGGGTGACGGTGACCACCGGCCCGAAGACCTCGCGCTGGACGATTTCGTCGCCCTGCTTGCAACCGGCGAGCAGGGTCGGCTGGTAATAGAAGCCGGGGCCGGAATGCACGGCGGCGCCGGTGATCCGTTCGATATGCGGCTGGCCAAGGGCGCGCTCGACGAAGCTGGCCACCCGATCACGCTGACGGGCGCTGATCAGTGGGCCGATCTCGTTGTCCGCATCGCGCTTGCGGGCAAAGCGCAGGCTGCTCACGGCATCACCTAACTCCGCGACTAAACGGTCATGGATACCTCTTTGAGCATAGATGCGGCAGGCGGCAGTGCAATCCTGGCCGGCGTTGTAGTAGCCGTAGGCGCGCACGCCTTCGACCACCGCCTGCAGGTCGGCATCGTTACAGACGATCACCGGCGCTTTGCCGCCGAGTTCCAGATGGGTGCGTTTGAGGGTCTTGGCCGCGGCCTGGAGGATTTTCTGGCCGGTGACGATATCGCCGGTCAGCGAGACCATGCGCACCTTCGGGTGGCCGACCAGAAGGCTGCCGACGCCTTCACCGCCACCGCAGACGATATTGATCACCCCGCGCGGCAGCAACTCGGCGAGCACCGGGGCGAGGGCGAGGATCGACAGCGGCGTGTGTTCGGACGGTTTGAACACCAGGGTGTTGCCGGCCGCCAGCGCGGGGGCGATCTTCCACGCGGCCATCATCAGCGGGTAGTTCCACGGCGCGATGGCGGCGACCACGCCGAGCGGGTCGCGGCGCACCATGCTGGTGTAACCCGGTAGGTATTCACCGGACAGCTGGCCGGTCTGACAGCGCACCGCACCCGCGAAGAAACGGAACACATCCACCGTGGCGCTCAGATCATCCTGGCGGGCCAGATGCAGCGGTTTGCCGCAGTTCAGGGCTTCCAGGCGGGCGAGCTGATCGGCGCGCTGTTCGATGGCGTCGGCGATGCCGAGCAGCATCAGCGAGCGTTGTTGCGGGGTGGTGCGCGACCAACTGCTGAAGGCTTGGTGCGCGGCGAGGATGGCGGCCTCGACCTGCTCGCTGGAGGCCTCGGCGATCTGCGCGAGGATCTCGCCGGTGGCCGGATTGAGGATCGGTTCGACCAAGCCTGCACCCGCGAGCAGTTGGCCATCGATCAACAGTTCGCTGAACAGGGGCGTGGAAGTCGCGGCGCCGGCCATCTCGTGTGCTCTCTTTTGTTGTTGGGGCATCGAGTTTCTCTAGGCAGGGCTAAAGCCCGACGCCGTCCGCTTATATGCGCAGAGAGATTAGAGGGCAGGCGTGGGGCCTACAAATTCTTAATACTGAACGCAGCGTTCGATTAAATAGATGGCCTGCGCCCGGCGGGTTGCTCACGGGCGACGGTGAGGAACGGGTCGACCAGGGCCGGGCGTGCGCTGCCGCGCCGCCAGGCCAGGCCGACGTCGAGGGTCTGGGTCAGGTCGACCAGCGCGCGGGCCTCGATGATGTCGCCTTCCAGCGACCAGGGGCGGTAGGTCATGTCCGGTTGAATCGACAGCCCCAGGCCGGCGGCGACCAGGCTGCGCACCGCTTCGGTGGAGCCGGTGCGCAGGCTGATGTGTGGCTGCAGGCCGGCGTGCGACCAGATGCGCTGGGCATTCAGGCCCATCTCATCGACGTTCAGCTGAATCAGCGGCTCGCCGGCGACATCCGCCAGGCTGATGCTGTCGTGCTCCAGCAGCGGATGCTGCGGTGGCAGCCAGAGGCGCAGCGGCGAGTGGGTCAGCACCTCGGTTTGCAGGGCGTGGCGGTCTTCCAGGTTGGAGAGGATCAGCACGCCGACATCGATCTCGCCGCTCACCAGCAGGTGTTCGATATAGGGGCGCTCATCCTCCATCACGCGGATTGCCACGTTGGGGTAGGCGCGCTGGAAACGGGTCAGCAAATCCGCCAGGTAATAGCCGGCGACCAGGCTGGTTACGCCAATGGTCAGCTGGCCGGCGACCTGGTCGGTGCTCTGCTGCAGGCTGCGTTTGGCGTTATCCACAGTGGCCAGGATCAGGTGCGCCTGGCGCAGGAACTGGTGACCCTGGTGGGTCAGGGTCATGCCCTTGGCGTGGCGATTGAACAGGCTGACGCCGATCTCCTGCTCCAGTTGCTGGATCGCCAGGGTCAGGGTCGATTGCGAGATAAACACCGCCTGGGCGGCCGCGGAAATCGAGCCGGTTTCGGCCACGGCGATGAAATGGCGGATCTGGCGCAGGGTCATCATGGTTTGATCTTCATGCTCTGGTGCGAAAGCCGCTGGCAATGCCGCGTGAGGAGGTGATTTTAATGAGTTTTATAGATTGTTGATGGTTTGTATCTTTTATTTAGATGGTCAGGCCGGCCCGACTCTGGGTTGCAGTTGTATGGCCGGAGTGCTGGTAGGGAGCGTCAGCAGACTTTGCCCGCGGGTAGCGATAATCCGTCGCAATAAATCCCCGCTGCTAAGCTGGAGTGGAGCTTGGCGGTTGGCCTTTACCGTCGCCGGGTTCGGTACTGCGCTGCTGGCGCCGAATAAGACCATCTGGACGGTTAGTCCCTGGGGGGATGATTTTGAACAACTGGACTCTGCGCCAACGCATCCTGGCGAGCTTTGCGGTGATCATCGCCATCATGTTGCTGATGGTCGTTACCTCCTACTCGCATCTGTTGATGATCGAGAAAGATGGGCGGGAGGTGCAGTCCGACTCGCTGCCAGGGCTGTTTTACAGCGCCATGATCCAAGGCGCCTGGGTGAACCGCCTCGCACTGACCCAGCAGGTGGTAGGTCAGCACGGCGACCAGGGGCTCGGTCAGGCGGACCTGGATAAATTGCGCGTCAATGATGAGCAGCTCAACGCGCAGATAGCCAACTACGAGCAGACCATCCATCTGGAGGAGGATCGCAAGGCTTTTGCCGTATTCCAGCGGTATCACCTGGAATACAGCCAGCTGCAGGCCGCAGTGCTCGATCTGTATGAGCAAAAGCAAGCGGAGCAGGCGCACCACCAACTGACCGAGAAATTGCTGCCGGCCTGGCTGCATGGGCAGGAACTTTTGGCCCAGTTGATCGAGTGGAACAGGAATTACGTGGAAGACGCCACCGAAGAAATTATCTCGTCCGTGGCGGCGGCAAAGCTCGGCATGTTGGTTTCCTTGACCCTCGCCCTGCTCGCCGCTGCGATCTGCGGCTATCTGCTGATGCACGCGATCATGAAACCCATGGGGCGCATCGTCGACCTCCTCGAGGCCATGCGCCGCGGCGACCTCAGCGCGCGGCTGGCACAGGCGCGGCAGGATGAATTCGGCGTGATCGAAACCGGCTTCAATGCCATGGTGACTGAGCTGGCCGGGCTGGTTTCTCAGTCGCAGCGCTCGGCGATCCAGGTCACCACCTCGGTCACCGAGATCGCCGCCACCTCCAAGCAACAGCAGGCGAGCGCCAGCGAAACGGCCGCCACCACCACGGAAATTGGCGCGACCTCGCGCGAGATCGCGGCCACCTCACGCGACCTGGTGCGGACCATGACCGAGGTTTACTACTCGGCGGAACAGGCGTCCGCCCTGGCCGGCTCCGGCCAGCTCGGGCTGGCCCGGATGGAAGACACCATGCGGCAGGTGATGGGCGCCGCCGAGCTGGTCAACGCCAAGCTGGCGATCCTCAACGAGAAGGCCGGCAACATCAACCAGGTGGTGACCACCATCGTCAAGGTGGCGGATCAGACCAACCTGCTCTCGCTCAACGCCGCCATCGAGGCGGAAAAGGCCGGGGAATATGGTCGTGGCTTCGCCGTGGTGGCCACCGAGGTGCGCCGCCTGGCCGACCAGACCGCGGTGGCGACCTACGACATCGAGCAGATGGTGCGCGAGATCCAGTCGGCGGTATCGGCCGGGGTCATGGGGATGGACAAGTTCTCCGAAGAGGTGCGCCGCGGCATGGCCGAGGTGCAGCAGGTCGGCGAGCAGCTGTCGCAGATCATTCAGCAGACCCAGGCCCTGGCGCCGCGGGTGTCGATGGTCAACGAGGGTATGCAGGCGCAAGCCAGCGGGGCCGAGCAGATCAGCCAGGCGCTGGTGCAACTGGGTGAGGCGACCGGGCAGACAGTGGAATCGCTGCGCCAGGCCAGCTTCGCCATCGACGAACTCAATCTGGTGGCCAATGGACTGCGCAGTGGCGTCTCCCGCTTCAAGGTCTGAGAGAGGGCCCCGTAACGTGACTGACGTAGAGGCTGGCCGCGGCGGCGCCTTGGCGCAAGTGAACAAGCTGTTCCTGCTGTTCAGGCTCGGTGCCGATCGCTATGCGCTGGACGCCTGCGAGGTGATCGAGGTGCTGCCGCTGCTGCGCTTGAAGCCGATTGCGCAGGCGCCGCACTGGGTGGCTGGAGTCTTCGCCCATCGCGACAGGCTGGTGCCGGTGCTCGACCTCGGCGCGCTGACCTTCGCACAGCCGGCTGCGGCTCGCACCAGCACGCGGATGGTCCTGGTTCACTACCGCGCCGGCGAAGACGGCCAGGCTCATCCACTCGGGTTGATCCTGGAACAGGCGACCGACACCTTGCGCTGCAACCCAGCCGACTTTCGTGACTATGGCCTGGACAACCAGGGCGCGCCTTACCTCGGCCCGGTGTTCGAGGGCGCGCAAGGTCTGGTGCAATGGATTCGCGTGCAACAGTTGCTGCCCGCTGCCGTGCGGGCGATTCTGTTTCCGCCCGCGACGCCGTGCGGCGAGGCCGGGCCATGAGTGGTGACCAGCGCTTCGAGCGCGTCCTTAAAGAAAAGATCGGGCTCGATGCCGGCTGCGTCGGCCCTGCGCTCATCGCCCGCGCCGTCAGTCGGCGCAGCGCCCTGCTGGCTGCGCGCAACGCCGACGAATATTGGGCGCGGCTGCACGGCTCGGCCGAGGAGCTGCAGGCGCTGATCGAGTTGGTGATAGTCCCCGAGACCTGGTTTTTCCGCTATCCGGAGTCCTTTGCGACCCTCGGCAAGCTGGCCTCTCAGCGCCTCGCGGCGCTCAACGGCGCCCGCCCGCTGCGCATTCTCAGCCTGCCGTGCGCAACCGGCGAGGAGCCTTATTCGATTGCCATGGCGCTGCTGGAGGCGGCCATCCCGGCGCAGCTGTTTCAGATCGATGGGCTGGATATCAGCCTGCTCTCGCTCGAGCGGGCTAAGTGCGCCATCTACGGCAAGAACTCCTTCCGCGGCGCCGGACTCGAGTTTCGTGCCCGGCATTTCTCGCTGATGGCGGACGGTTATGCCCTCGCCGAACAGGTCAGTCGGCAGGTGCGCCTGCAGTGCGGCAATTTGCTCGATCCTGGTGTGCTCGCCGGCGAGCCAGCCTATGACGTTGTGTTCTGCCGTAACCTGCTGATCTATTTCGATCTGGCGACCCAGGAGGCGGCGCTGGCAGTGCTCAAGCGTCTGACTCGCAGCGATGGCGTGGTGTTTGTCGGCCCGGCGGAGGCCAGCCTGCTGTCGCGGCTGGGCATGCAGCCGCTCGGTGTGCCCCTGTCGTTCGCCTTCAGGCCCCCGCGCCTAACCCCGAGCGCGCCGGCGCCGAGCCAGAGTCCGCCGCCCGTTCGGCCAGCCCCGGCGCGCCGCCTGCAGCTGCCCGACAACGAAGGCCCGGCCGGCGCCGTGGCGGATCAGACCGCCGAGCAGCTGCAGGCGATCGCCAGCCTGGCCAACGCGGGGCGGATCGATCAAGCACGGCAGCGCTGCGTTGACTATCTCGCGCAGCATGGGCCGGCCGCCGAGGCCTTTTACTGGTTGGGTCTGCTCAGCGACGCAGAAGACCAGCCAGCCGATGCGCAGGACTTTTACCGCAAGGCGCTGTATTTACAGCCGCACCATCAGGAAGCCTTGGCCCATCTGGCGGCGCTGCTGGCCGCCCGGGGTGATACGGCGGGTGCTCGGTGCCTGCAGGATCGGGCCGGGCGTGGAGTGAGCAATGATGCTTGAGTATGCCTCGTCGCCGATGACACAAGAGGGTGAGCCGCCAGTCGACGACTGCTGGAACCGCATCGGCATTCGCGGCGACAAGTCCTGCCCGCAGTTGGTCGAGCACGTTCACTGTCGCAACTGTGCGCGGTATTCCGCGGCGGCGACCCGGCTACTCGATCGCTACGCGCTGCATCAGGATGACCGCCAGGTAGTTGAGCAAAGCCCGCCGGCATCCGCCGCCACCTGTTCGATGTTGATTTTCCGCCTCGGTGAGGAGTGGCTGGCTCTGGCGACCCGCACCCTGGTCGAGGTCTCGCCACTGGCGGCGATCCACTCCTTGCCGCACCAACGCTCACCGGCCTTACTGGGAGTCGCCAATGTGCGCGGCGCGCTGGTGGCGTGCCTGTCGCTGGTCGAACTGCTCGGGCTAGACAGCACGCCGGCGGCTGCGGCGCTGGGGCGGGCGCTGCCGCGCATGCTGATCATCGGTGGGCCGGGCGGACCCGTGGTGGCCCCGGTCGATGAGGTGGACGGGATTCATGCCCTGGAGCAGAAGAACCTGGCAGCAGCGGCGACAACCAGCGCCTTGGCGGCGGCCAGATATACCCGTGGCGTCATCCAGTGGCGTGGTCGCAGCCTCCGCTTGCTGGATGACGAACAACTCCTGCTGGCAGTGACGCGGAGCCTCACATGAGCCCGGAGCAGATGCGCGATGCCTCGTTGCAGGAACTGTTCCGTCTGGAGGCCGAGGCGCAAACCCAGGTGCTCAGCAGCGGGCTGCTGGCCCTGGAGCGCAACCCGACGCAGGCCGAGCACCTGGAGGCCTGCATGCGGGCGGCCCACTCGCTGAAAGGCGCCGCGCGGATTGTCGGGATCGACGCCGGGGTGCGCGTGGCGCATGTCATGGAGGATTGCCTGGTCGCCGCCCAGGAAGGGCGCCTGTACCTGTTGCCCGAACATATCGATGGCTTGTTGTCTGGCAGTGACTTGCTGCTGCGCATCGCCAGCGGGCAGGACGGCGAGGTCGGAGCGGTGGACATCGAGGCTTGCGTGCTGCGCTTGGCTGCGCTGCTGCAGCCCGCTGCGTCAGCCGCTGCGCCTGGGCCCGCCGTCCCCGCGCTGCCGGTGGCCCCAGAGCCGGAGATGCCCCTGCCGGAGCTTTCGCCCAGCGAGAACCGCCCGGCGCCGAGCGTCGAGCGGGTGCTGCGGGTCACGGCCGAGCGCCTCAACAGCCTGCTCGATCTGTCCAGCAAGTCGTTGGTCGGCTCGCAGCGGATCAAGCCGTTCCTCGGCTCGCTGCAGCGCATCAAACGTCGGCAGCGCGGCGTCGACAGGGCGCTCGAGACGGTTCAGCAAGCGCTGAAAGAGGCCGGTTTCGAGTTGCAGACGCAGGCGTTGCTGGCGGATGCGCGCCGGCTGCTCGGCGAGTCGCAGCAGCTGCTCAGCGAGCAGACTGCCGAGCTGGACGAGTTCGGCTGGCACGCCGCCCAGCGCGCCCGGCGGCTCTACGACACGGCACTGGCTTGCCGCATGCGGCCCTTTAGCGATGTGCTGGTCGGTCAGGCGCGGATGGTTCGTGACCTCGGGCGTTCGCTGGGCAAACAGGTGCGTCTGGAGCTTGAAGGGGAGACGACCCAGGTCGACCGCGAGATCCTGGAAAAGCTTGAAGCGCCGCTGCTGCACCTGCTGCGCAACGCCGTCGATCATGGGCTGGAACTGCCCGAGCAGCGCCTGCTGGCGGGCAAGCCGGTCGAGGGCGTGATTAGCCTCAAGGCCCGCCAGCAGGCGGGCTCGCTGGTGCTCGAGCTGGCCGATGATGGCGCCGGTGTCGATCTGCCGCGCCTGCGCGAGGCGATAGTGCAGCGCCAGCTCGCGCCGGTGCAAACCGCCGCGCAGTTGAGCGAGGCGGAGCTGCTGAGTTTTCTGTTTCTGCCGGGCTTCAGCCTGCGCGAGCGGGTGACCGAGGTCTCCGGGCGGGGGGTCGGCCTCGATGCGGTGCAGCATAGTGTCCGCCAGCTGCACGGTGGGATCGAGGTCCGACAGGTGCGCGGGCGGGGCAGCCACTTCCATCTGGAGGTGCCGCTGACGCTCTCGGTGGTGCGTAGCCTGGTGGTCGAGATCGGCGGCGAGGCCTATGCCTTTCCGTTGGCGCATATCGAGCGGATGCGCGAGCTGGACGCGCAGGACATAGTGCAGTTGGAAGGGCGCCAGCATTTCTGGCACGAAGGGCGGCATGCCGGTCTGGTCTCGGCCAGTCAGCTGTTGCAGGGCCCGGGCGGCACACTGGCGCAAGCAGCGCTCCCGGTAGTGGTGATCCGCGAGCGTGAGGCGGTGTATGGGCTGGCTGTCGAGCGCGTCATCGGCGAGCGCACGCTGGTGGTTCTGCCGCTCGATCCGCGCCTGGGCAAGGTGCAGGACATCGCCGCTGGCGCGGTGCTCGCCGATGGCTCGCCGGTGCTGATCGTGGATGTCGAAGACTTGCTGCGCTCGGTCGAGAAGCTGCTCGGCAGCGGCCGGCTCGAACGCATCGACCGCGGCGCTCGGCAGGCCGACGTGGTCGCGCGCAAGCGCATCCTGGTGGTCGATGACTCGCTGACGGTGCGTGAGCTGGAGCGCAAGCTGTTGCTCGGCCGGGGTTATGAGGTGGCGGTTGCGGTGGATGGCATGGATGGCTGGAACGCCTTGCGTGCGGAGCGCTTCGACCTGCTGATCACCGACATCGACATGCCGCGCATGGACGGCATCGAGCTGGTCGGCCTGATCCGTCGCGACAACCACCTGCAATCCCTGCCGGTGATGGTGGTGTCGTACAAGGATCGCGAGGAGGATCGCCGCCGGGGTCTGGATGCCGGCGCCGACTACTACTTGGCCAAGGCCAGCTTCCACGACGAAGCCTTGCTCGATGCGGTGCTGCTGTTGATTGGAGAGGCCCTATGAGAGTCGGCATCGTCAATGACCTACCCATGGCGGTCGAGGTTCTGCGGCGGGCGCTGGCCTTCGAGCCGGCGCATCAGATCGCCTGGGTGGCGAGCAATGGTGCCGAAGCGGTCGAGCTGTGCGCCGTGCAGCCTCCCGATGTGCTGCTGATGGATCTGATCATGCCGGTCATGGACGGTGTCGAGGCGACCCGGCGGATCATGGAGCAATCCCCCTGCGCGATCCTGCTGGTGACCGTCGACATCGACCGCAATCAGCATCGGGTGTTCGAGGCCATGGGCCACGGGGCGCTGGATGTGGTCGCTACCCCGGCACTCGGCTCTGGCAGTGCCCAGGAGGCCGCCGCGCCGCTGCTGCGCAAGATTTATAACATCGGCTGGCTGATCGGTTCGTGCGATAACCGCGCGGGCGCTGCCCCGGTGCCGCTGCGCCAGGCCGGGTCCAAGCCGCGGCTGGTGGTGATCGGGGCCTCGGCGGGTGGGCCGGCGGCCCTGGAACAGTTGCTCAAGGGCCTGCCGCTGGGCTTTTCTGCGGCCATAGTGTTGGTGCAGCACGTCGATGAGGTCTTCGCCGCGGGCATGGCCGAATGGCTGAGCACTGAGTCCGGCTTGCCGGTGCGCCTGGCCCGCGACGGTGAGCCGCCGCAAGCGGGTGTGGTGTTGCTGGCGGGTACCAACAACCATATCCGGCTGCTGGAAAACGGCAACCTGGCCTACACCGCGGAGCCGAGCGACCAGGTGTACCGCCCGTCCATCGATGTGTTCTTCGAGAGCGTGGCGAGCTTCTGGACCGGCGAAGCCGTCGGCGTGCTGCTGACCGGCATGGGCCGCGATGGCGCGCAAGGGCTCAAGCTGCTGCGCGAGCGCGGCTTTCTCACCATCGCCCAGGATCAGCAGAGTTGTGCCGTTTACGGCATGCCCAAGGCCGCGGCGGCTATCGAGGCGGCCGTCGAGATCCGGCCCCTCGGCGAGATCGCGTCGAGACTGACAGGGTTTTTTGCCTGAGCAATGGAATAACGCCGGCACAGCCGGGCGAGCGCCGGCGGATACCAGGGGGAGCAGATGAATCACCTTCAGAACCATAGGTCAGTGATGACAACAGACGAACATGCCGTGATGGTGCTCCTGGTCGATGACCAGGCCATGATTGGCGAGGCGATCCGCCGCGAGCTGGCGGGTGAAGCGAATATCGACTTTCACTTCTGCAGCGACCCGCAACAGGCCATCGCCATGGCGGTGCAGATCAGGCCCACGGTGATCCTGCAGGATCTGGTGATGCCGGGTATGGATGGCTTGGCGCTGGTGCGCGACTACCGTAACCATCCCGCGACACGCGATATCCCGATCATCGTCCTGTCGACCAAGGAGGAGCCTCAGGTGAAGGGGGCCGCGTTCGCCGCGGGCGCCAACGACTACCTGGTCAAACTGCCGGATGCCATCGAGCTGGTCGCGCGCATCCGCTACCACTCGCGTTCCTACCTGATGCTGCTGCAGCGCGATGAGGCCTATCGGGCGCTGCGGGAAAGCCAGCAGCAGTTGCTGGATACCAACCTGGTGCTGCAGCGCCTGATGAACTCGGATGGTCTGACCGGGCTGTCGAACCGTCGGCACTTCGACGAGTACCTGGAATTGGAGTGGCGTCGGGCACTGCGCGAGCAGAGTCAGCTGTCCTTGCTGATGATCGATGTCGATTACTTCAAGCACTACAACGACGGCTTCGGTCACCTGGCCGGTGACGAGGTGTTGCGTCAAGTGGCCATCGCCATTCGCGCCGGTGGTAGCCGCCCCACCGACCTGCCGGCGCGTTACGGTGGCGAGGAGTTCGCCATGGTGCTGCCGAGCACCTCGCCTGGCGGTGCGCGGCTGGTGGCGGAAAAAATCCGTCTCGCCGTGGTGGCCCTGCAGATCCCCCATATCTCACCGCTGCCCGACTCCTGTCTGACGGTGAGCGCCGGGGTTGCGACCCTGACGCCCAAGCAGGGTGGGTCCTCTCGGCTGCTGATCCAGGCGGCGGATCAGGGCCTGTACCTGGCCAAGCGCAGCGGGCGCAATCAGGTCGGCGCGATCTAGGCCGGCCTGTCGCTAGTGGCCTGTGTGGCTAGGCTGGCTGAAACTTGCCAGCGTTTTTGGAGCGCTGCCGAATATCCAACCCCGCTGGTCAGACACCATGCCCAGTCTGCGGGCCGGCGGGCTGCCAGGGGGCGCCGAGTGGGGTATACTCGCCGGCTTTTCAGAAAGTTCCGCCTGCGAGTGCTGCCTACCATGGAAATCAACCCGATCCTTAACAGCATCAAGGACCTGTCCGAGCGCTCCCAGACCATTCGGGGGTATCTTTGACTACGATCACAAGCGTGATCGTCTGACCGAAGTCGAGCGCGAGCTCGAAGACCCGAACGTCTGGAATAACCCCGAGTACGCGCAAAATCTCGGCCGCGAGCGTTCGCTGCTGGCGCAGATCGTCGAGACCCTGGATGAGATGTCCGGCGGCCTGAGCGATGCCCGCGACCTGCTGGAAATGGCCGCCGAGGAAGAAGACCAGGCCGCCGTCGACGACGTCGCCGCGGAAGTCGAGCGTCTGCGCGCCTCCCTCGAGAAGCTGGAATTCCGCCGCATGTTCAGTGGCGAGATGGACCCGAACCACGCCTACCTGGATATTCAGGCCGGTTCCGGCGGCACCGAGGCGCAGGACTGGGCCAACATCCTGCTGCGCATGTACCTGCGCTGGGCCGACAAGCGCGGCTTCGATGCGACCATCATGGAACTCTCCGCCGGCGAAGTCGCCGGGATCAAGGGCGCGACCGTGCACATCAAGGGCGAATACGCCTTCGGCTGGCTGCGCACCGAGATCGGCGTGCACCGCCTGGTGCGCAAGAGCCCGTTCGACTCCGGCAACCGTCGGCACACCTCGTTCTCGGCGGTGTTCGTCTCGCCGGAAATCGATGACAACATCGAAATCGACATCAACCCGGCCGATCTGCGTATCGACACCTACCGCTCCTCCGGTGCCGGTGGCCAGCACGTCAACACCACCGACTCGGCGGTCCGTATCACCCACGTGCCGACCAACACCGTGGTCAGTTGCCAGAACGAACGCTCCCAGCACGCCAACAAAGACACCGCGATGAAGATGCTGCGGGCGCGCTTGTACGAGCAGGAAGTGCAGAAGCGCAACGCCGCCTCGCAAGCCCTGGAAGACACCAAGTCGGACATCGGCTGGGGTCACCAGATTCGCTCCTATGTGCTCGACCAGTCGCGGATCAAGGATCTGCGTACCAGTATCGAGAGAAGCGACTGCGTTAACGTGCTCGACGGTGATATCGATGAGTACCTTGTGGCCAGCCTCAAGCAAGGGCTGTAACCGTCAGTCCCGACTTAAGTCCCTCGTCCTGTTGGTGAGGGCACCGAACCTGTGATGGAAAATTTAAAGACATGAGCGACCAACAACTCGATCTGCATGAGCTGCAACAGGAAGAGAACAGCCTGATCGCCCTGCGCAAGGAAAAACTTGCCGCGGTGCGCGAACAAGGCCAAGCCTTCCCCAACGACTTCCGCCGCGACAGCTATTGCGCCGATCTGCAGAAAGCCAACGAAGGCAAGAGCAAGGAAGAGCTGGAAGGCGCCAAGATTGCAGTCAAGGTCGCCGGTCGCCTGATGCTCAACCGTGGCTCGTTCCTGGTGCTGCAGGACATGAGCGGGCGGATTCAGCTGTACGTCAACCGTAAGACCCTGTCGGCCGAGTTGCTCGAAGCGATCAAACATTGGGACCTGGGCGACATCATCGCCGCCGAAGGCACCCTGGCGCGTTCCAACAAGGGCGACCTGTATGTGGAAATGAGCGACGTGCGCCTGCTGACCAAGTCGCTGCGCCCGCTGCCGGACAAGCACCACGGCCTGACCGATACCGAAACCCGCTATCGCCAGCGCTACGTCGACCTGATCGTCAACGAAGACGTGCGCCAGACCTTCCGCGTGCGTTCGCAGGTCATCGCGCATATCCGCAACTTCCTCATGCAGCGCGACTTCCTCGAAGTGGAAACGCCGATGCTGCAGAGCATTCCGGGCGGCGCCGCGGCCAAGCCGTTCGAGACGCACCACAATGCGTTGGGGATGGACATGTTCCTGCGCATCGCCCCGGAGCTGTACCTCAAGCGTCTGGTGGTCGGTGGCTTCGAGCGGGTGTTCGAGATCAACCGCAACTTCCGTAACGAAGGCGTTTCGACCCGGCACAACCCCGAGTTCACCATGCTCGAGTTCTACCAGGCCTACGCCGACTACGAAGACAACATGGACCTGACCGAGGAGCTGTTCCGCGAGCTGGCCCAGTTGGTGCTCGGCAGCACGGACGTGCCGTACCAGGGCAAGGTGTTCCACTTCGGTGAACCCTTCGTGCGCCTGTCGGTGTTCGACTCGATCCTCAAGTACAACCCGGAGCTCAGCGCCGACGACCTCAAGGACCTCGACAAGGCCCGCGCCATCGCCAAGCAAGCCGGTGCCGATGTGAAGGGCTTCGAAGGTCTGGGCAAGCTGCAAACGATGATTTTCGAAGAGCTGGTCGAGCACAAGCTGGAGCAGCCGCACTTCATCACCCAGTACCCCTTCGAGGTCTCGCCGCTGGCCCGGCGTAACGACGACGATCCGAGCGTGACCGATCGCTTCGAACTGTTTATCGGTGGTCGTGAAATCGCCAACGCCTATTCCGAACTGAACGACGCGCAAGACCAGGCCGAGCGCTTCCAGGCCCAGGTGGACGACAAGGACGCCGGCGACGACGAAGCCATGCACTACGACGCCGACTTCGTCCGCGCCTTGGAGTACGGTATGCCGCCGACCGCGGGTGAAGGTATCGGCATCGACCGTTTGGTGATGCTGCTGACCGACGCCCCGTCGATCCGCGACGTGATCCTGTTCCCGCACATGCGCCCGCAGGCTTAAACAGTCGTCAATCAGCCGCCTTCGGGCGGCTTTTTGTTGTCTGTGTAAGGATCTATTCTGCTAAGGAAAGCTCCAAAACCTGAGTTTTTGTTTTATCGCACGAGAGGTAAGTTCAGTCGTGACCCGTCCCCCCCAAGACAGCGCTGCCAATGTGGCCAGTGCCGTCGCTGAAAGTGTTCAGTATCAAGGTCGCAAGGCCAGTCGGCAGGGTAGCGAACAGCGCCGTCAGGCGATTCTCGATGCGGCCATGCGCATCATTGTGCGTGAGGGCGTGCGGGCGGTGCGCCACCGCGCGGTGGCGGCGGAGGCTCAGGTGCCGCTCTCGGCAACCACCTACTACTTCAAAGATATCAATGACTTGATCACCGACACCTTCGCCCTGTTCGTCGAGCGCAGCGCGGCCGATATGGCTGCGTTCTGGGACGGTACCGAGGGTTTGCTGCTGGCGAAGGTCGGCGCACTGAATGGCAGTGTCGAGTCGCGTCGGCGTCTGGCTGACGATATCGCCGCTCTGGCGGTGGAATATGTGCGGCAACAGTTGCTGACTCGCCCCGAGCATCTGTTGGCCGAACGGGCTTTTCAGCAAGAGGCGCTGCTCAATCCGCGCCTGCATGAGCTGGTGCGTTCGCATCGGCAGATCCTGCTGCAGGGCGTTACGCACTTCTTCCAGGTGCTGGGTTCGCAACAGCCGGAGCAGGATGCCAAGGTATTGACGGGCATCATTGAGCGGATGGAATATCAGGGCCTGATCGATGGGGTCGAGCATCTGGATTGCGCCGACATGCTGGCCATTCTCAAGCGCTACATGTATCTGGTGCTGGGGCTCTGATCGCAGTCGAGAATCGAACCCCGCCGCGGCGGGGTTTGTCATATATATGGAATAACCTGCGTGGTTTTAACCCAGGTTAACTCAGGAGAAAGCCGGTGGTGATGGGCTGTTTAGAGTGGATCAATGCGGGGCCAAGCCAGCTTTCAATTGCGCATAGGCACCTGCCGGCGCGGTCTAGAAGCGTCCCCACAAGGAGAGCGAAATGAACGCCTGGCGTATGCTGCTCGCCTTGTCCTTCCTGCTGTTGAGCGGTTGCCTGGTCACCTTCAGAGATCCCATTCCCGCCAACGAAGCGGCGCCGATCCCGCTGCTCGGTGAGTGGACGCGCAAAAACGAGTGGGGCGAGCAGCTCTATCTCCAAGTCAGTCGTGCCGGCTCTAACGTCTACCAGGCTAAAACCTATGTGAACAGCCCGGACAACCTGGAAAGTCTTGAAGAATACGGTTTCACCGTCGCCCACCACGGCAGCCGCTGGTATCTCTCGGCCGGTTTGCCGAAGAGCATGGGCGCCAATTTCGCCATCGCCGGTTTCGAGCTGAGCAAAGACAACGAGCTGGTGCTCTATAACCTCGATATTGATCGGGTGCTGCAAGCGCTGGAACTCGGTGGCCTTGAAGGCAAGGCCGTGGAGACTCCCGAGGGCGACGGGGTGCTGGTCACCAGCACGCTGGATAAGGTGTTCGCCTATCTGGACGATCAGGCCAATTCCGACGTGTTTATCGAGGTGGCGCGTTACCAGCGCTCCGGCGAGTAAGAGCCTGTTCAAGATCGTCGCGAGCGCAGGTCAGGCAAGGCGAACACAGGCGAGGACGCGGAGTTTACGAGTTGTAAATGAGCAGTCCGAGCCTGTTTTCAACGCAGCGTGGTCAAGCGCAGCAGATGTTGAACAAGTTCTAAGGTTACCTTGGGGTAACCAGCCAGTGGTAATGACCAGTCCAGTGAGGGACAGATGAACAGTCACATAGTGCTCGACGACTACCAACAGGTGATTCGTGCATTATCCGATCGCCTCGTCGAGGCGCAGACGCCGATTCGCGTACTGGATGCGGTCAAGTGGGATGAGAGCATCCGCAAGGGCTTCCTCGATAGCAAAGGCAAGGAGCCGCCAGCGGTCGACCGGGCCTATTACGACGCCCGCCCATTGGCCTTCGATTCCGGCGCGAAGAAGCTGGAATTCCAGAACATCGAGCGCGATATCACCCGCCAGCTCGGCCAGTTCAACCCGGTCGGGCAGATCATGCGGCGCATGTGCAAGGAATATCGCATGGTCATCCGCATGCTCGAGGCGCGCGGTACGCCGGACTTCGGCCTGATCTCCCAGGAACTCTATGGTTCGGCTTCCGATGCCTTCCACGCCGGCGACCCGACCTTGGCCGACCTGGGCCTGATGTTTTCCGACTTTCTGAACAATATCGATGATCGTGGTGACCTCAAGGACGAGCCGAAAACGCTGACCGCCAAGGATGCCGTCGACCTGCTGCAACACCGCTTGAACAAGGTGTTCGGGGAAGAGGAGGGCACCATTCGGGTGTTCGAGTCCGACGGTATCCTCGCCGATGCCGCCGCCGGCGCCGACTACATCAAGGTGCGCGCCGATGCGATGTTCAACGAACGCGATGTGCGTGCGCTGGAGGTCCATGAAGGGCTGGTGCATGTCGGTACTACGCTGAATGGGCTGAATCAGCCGATCTGTACCTTCCTCGCCAAGGGCCCGCCATCCTCCACCGTGACCCAGGAAGGCCTGGCGATCCTGATGGAGGTGATCGCCTTCGCGTCTTATCCGACTCGCCTGCGCAAGTTGACCAACCGCACTCGCGCCATCCATATGGCCGAGGAGGGCGCGGACTTTTTGCAGGTGTTCGAGTTCTTCCGCGAGCAGGGCTTCGGCATGGAGGAGAGCTACGCTAACGCCAGCCGGGGGTTCCGCGGCTCAACCCCGAATGGCCTGCCGTTCACCAAGGATCTGTCCTATCTGAAGGGCTTTATCCTGATCTACAACTACATCCAGTTGGCGGTGCGTAAGGGCAAGCTGGAGCAGATTCCGCTGCTGTTCTGCGGCAAAGCCACCCTGGAAGACATGCGCACCCTCCGTCAGCTGGTGGATGAAGGGCTGGTGGTGCCGCCCAAGTACCTGCCGCCGCAATTTCGCGACCTCAATGCGTTGTCGGCGTGGATGTGCTTCTCCAACTTCCTCAATCACCTGAGCCTGGATCGGATCGAAGCCGACTACGCGAATATTCTGTAGCCGCTAGCGAAGAGCGGGCACCTAGGCTGGGTTTCGGCAAAAACGGCTCTACCCAGCCTGCAGAGACAGATACCCCCTGGAGCGACCATGCCCAGCGACCAGCTCGACTATGAAATTCTCGCTATTTCGGCCCGGACCGTGGAGGTGATCCGCGATCCGGGCGAGGCGGGGCTGATGGCCGCGCGCGGCCGAGGCGACAACTGATGCGCGCAGCGCTGCTGCTGGCGTTGCTGGTGCTGGGCGGCTGTAGCGCGCTGCTGTTCTACCCCGAAAAAGGTCAGCCCTTCACCCCAAACGTCGCCAAGCTGGAGTTTCGTGACGAGTTCCTGACGGCGGCTGACGGTACCCGCCTGCATGCCTGGTGGCTGCCGGCCAAGGCGGGGGTTGCGGTTAAGGGCACGGTGCTGCACCTGCATGGCAACGGTGGCAATGTCGCCAGCCATCTGGGCGGTAGTTGGTGGTTGCCGGCGCAGGGTTACCAAGTCTTGCTGCTGGATTATCGTGGCTATGGCCGCTCGGAAGGCGAGCCCAGTCTGCCGGGGGTCTATCAGGATATCGACGCCGCCTTCGCCTGGTTGCAAGAGGCGCCGCAGGTGCAGGGTAAACCCCTGGTGGTGCTCGGTCAGAGCCTCGGCGGCGCTCTGGCGGTGCACTACCTGGCCGGGCATCCGCCACAGCGGGCGCGCCTCAAGGCGTTGGTGCTCGATGGTGCGCCGGCCAGTTATCGCCAGGTCGCCCAGTTCACCCTGAACAACGCCTGGCTGACCTGGCCGTTGCAGGTGCCGTTGGCGTGGCTGGTGCCGGATGGCGACAGCGCGATCTATGCCATGCCACAGCTCAAAGGCCTGCCGCAGTTGATCTACCAGAGCATCGACGATCCGGTCGTGCCCCTTTCCAACGGGGTGCGCTTGTATCAAGCTGCGCGCCCGCCGCGGGTGTTCCAGCCGACCCGCGGCGGGCATGTGCAGACCTTCGCCGAGCCGATCTGGCGTCAAGTGATGCTGCTGTTTCTAAACGACCCGCAGGGCTTCACCGGTCTGCGGCGGTTGGCTGAAGTCCCTAATCCCGAGAGCCCGCAATAAGTGAAGAGCCCAATGAGCGAAGAACGCAACGCTATTCCCCTGATCATCACCGGCATCGGCAGCATTTTCGGCACCGTCGCGGTGCTTTGGTACTACGGCTACCTGCACTTCGCCAAACCGCAAGATGCCTTGTTGCTGGCCGACTTCACCATGCTCAAGACCGTGCCGGGCGAGGACTACAAGGTCTCGCTGACGCCGGCGCCCCAGGTGGCGCAGTGCATCGACGGCGTACTGGTGTTGTTCGATACTGAACGGAAGGGTTTGACGGGTGTGCTGGTGGATAATCGCAAGCAAGCGGTGCGGTGCCTGGGCCAGGAAACCCCGCAAGAGGTGAAATGAAGATCGAGATCTGGCAGGGCGATCTGACCACGCTCGAGGTGGATGCCATAGTCAATGCGGCCAATTCGAGCCTGCTCGGCGGGGGCGGTGTCGATGGCGCCATCCATCGCGCGGCGGGCCCCGAGCTGCTGGCGTACTGCCGCACTCTCGGGGGTTGTGCCACCGGTGCCGCGTGCCTCACGCCAGGCTTCAAGCTGCCGGCCCGCTACGTCATCCATACGGTCGGACCGGTCTGGCAGGGTGGTCGCCAGGGTGAGCCTGATCTGCTCGCCGCCTGCTACCGCAACAGTTTGGCGCTGGCCGAAGCCGAAGGTTTGCGCAGCATCGCCTTCCCGGCCATCAGCTGCGGCGTGTATGGCTATCCCCTAGAGCAGGCGGCGACTATCGCCGTTGCCGAGTTACAGCGTCTGCGCCCCGCCGACAGTTCCCTGCAAAGAGCCGTGCTGGTGGCTTTTTCAGGGGCGATGGCCGCGCTCTATCGCCGCTTGTTGGCGCTGGGCGAATAGCTGCTGAGACGGTTTACTCGTCCGATGCTGGGCTCAATGCTTGGCGCTGTCCTGTTGCTGGACCAACTCACGCAGGTATTTGCGTGACAGCGCGAGGAAGCGCGGCGTCAATCCAATGTCCTCATACAGCGGGTCACCCTGTTCGTCGGTGGCCACCACCTGGCTGCCTTTGACGTAGGGCAGGCTGGCTTCGAGCTCTTCCAGGGCGGCACCGAGCAACTCGCCGAGGAGTTCCTCGGGGTGGCGTTTGGGGTACATCTCGGTCAGCGCGGCGAGGCGCGCGGCGGACTCCAGATCCAGATGGATCTGGTAGAGGTTATTGGTCAGGCGGCCCTTGGCGTTCTGTTCCCAATGGCTAACGAGTTCGCGAATCTTCATAAACACCTCTTCCTGTGCTCACTCGTGGTGGGCGGTTGTTGAGCACCCGGACATCAGCCCGCCGGGTTGGTAAATCCTTATGGGACTTACCTTATTAGCCTAGTTCGCTCTAGGCTGGGAAAATGCCTTGCGTCGCGCACTTGTAAGAAGTTGGCGCGCTGGGCACTCTCTATCTTGGCGCCCATTCTCCTGAATGTTCGCCGCGGCGCTGCATCCCGGTGCCGGATGAGCCGCGGACTGGCTCCAGGGTTGTTGCAATTTCAGCTTCGGCGGAGAGCGCGGTCATGGCGGAAATCGACGCACGTTTGCGCGAGGACGTTCACCAGCTTGGCGAACTGCTTGGCGATTGCATCCGCGCTCAGCGTGGCGCGGTTTTCCTCGACAAGATCGAGCGCATCCGCAAAGGCGCCAAGGCGGCTCGGCAAGGCTCTGCCGATGGCGCCCAGCAGCTCACGACAACCCTCGACGAGCTCGGTGAAGACGAGTTGTTGCCGGTCGCGCGGGCTTTCAACCAGTTCCTCAACCTGGCCAATATCGCCGAGCAATACCACCATGTACGCCGGCGTGGGCCGAGTGAGCCGGAGCCTTTCGAGGTGCGGGTGTTGCCGGACCTGCTGGCCCGGCTCAACGCGGATGGCCACAGCGCCGAGGTGCTGGCCCGTCAGCTCGGCCGGCTGGATATCGAACTGGTGCTGACCGCCCACCCGACCGAGGTGGCGCGCCGCACCCTGATTCAAAAATACGACGCCATCGCCGCGCAGCTGGCGGCGCAAGACCATGGCGACCTGTCCGCCGCCGAGCGTGACCAGGTCAAACAGCGTTTGCAGCGGCTGATCGCCGAGGCCTGGCACACCGAGGAGATCCGCCGCAGCCGGCCGAGCCCGGTGGACGAGGCCAAGTGGGGCTTCGCGGTGATCGAGCACTCGCTGTGGCAGGCGCTGCCCAAGTTCCTGCGCGGCGTCGATACGGCACTGCATGCGGTCACCGGCCTGCGCCTGCCGCTGGAGGCCGCGCCAGTGCGTTTCGCCTCGTGGATGGGCGGCGATCGCGACGGCAACCCCAATGTCACCGCCGCCGTGACCCGTGAGGTGCTGTTGCTGTCGCGCTGGATGGCCGCCGACCTCTACCTGCGGGATGTCGATCAACTGGCTGCCGAGCTGTCCATGCAGCAGGCCAGCGATGAATTGCGGGTGCAGGTGGGCGTACATCCCGAACCTTATCGCACCCTGCTCAAGCAACTGCGCGAACGCCTGCGGGCCACCCGTGCCTGGGCCGAGGCGGCGCTGCAGGGCGAGCTGCCGGCGCCGCCCGCGGTGCTGCAGGACAACCGCGAGCTGCTGGCGCCGCTGCAGCTGTGTTACCACTCGCTGCATGAATCTGGCATGGGCACTATCGCCAATGGCCCGCTGCTCGACTGCCTGCGCCGCGCGGCCACCTTCGGCCTGTTCCTGCTGCGCCTGGATATTCGCCAGGACGCCGCCCGGCATGCCGCCGCGCTCGGCGAGATCACCGACTACCTGGGGCTCGGCCACTACGCCGAGTGGGACGAGGAGACGCGCCTCGCCTTCCTCCTGCGCGAGCTGGACAATCGTCGGCCGCTGCTGCCGGGTCAGTTCCAGCCCTCGGCGGACACCGCCGAAGTGCTCGCCACCTGCCGCGTGGTGGCGGCCGCGCCGGCCGCCTCGCTGGGCTCCTATGTGATCTCCATGGCCGGCGCCCCCTCGGATGTGCTGGCCGTGCAGCTGCTGCTGAAGGAGGCCGGCCTGCAACGCCCGCTGCGCGTGGTGCCGCTGTTCGAGACCCTGGCCGATCTGGATAACGCCGGCCCGGTGATCGACCGCCTGCTCGGTTTACCGGGCTATCGTGCACGCCTGCACGGCCCGCAGGAAGTGATGATCGGCTACTCGGATTCGGCCAAGGATGCCGGCACCACGGCCGCCGCCTGGGCGCAGTACCGCGCCCAGGAAACCCTGGTGGAGATCTGCCGCCAGCAGCAGGTCGAGCTGCTGCTGTTCCACGGCCGCGGTGGCACAGTCGGACGCGGTGGCGGCCCGGCCCATGCGGCGATCCTCTCGCAGCCGCCGGGCTCGGTGGCGGGGCGCTTTCGCAGCACCGAACAGGGCGAGATGATTCGCTTCAAGTTCGGCCTGCCGGATATCGCCGAGCAAAACCTCAACCTCTATCTGGCCGCGGTGCTGGAAGCCACCCTGCAACCGCCACCGGTGCCGAAGCCCGCCTGGCGCGAGTTGATGGGCCGGCTCGCCGCCGATGGTTTAACGGCCTATCGCGCGGTGGTGCGTGAGCATCCGCAGTTCGTCGAGTATTTCCGCCAGGCCACGCCGGAACAGGAGTTGGGCCGCCTGCCGCTCGGCAGCCGCCCGGCCAAGCGCCGCGAGGGCGGCGTGGAGAGCCTGCGGGCAATTCCCTGGATCTTCGCCTGGACCCAGACACGCCTGATGCTGCCGGCCTGGCTGGGCTGGGAAACGGCCCTGAACAGTGCGCTGACTCGTGGTGAAGGCGAGTTGCTGGCGCAGATGCGCGAACACTGGCCGTTCTTCCGTACCCGCATCGATATGCTCGAGATGGTCTTGGCCAAGGCCGATGCCGCCATTGCCCGGCTGTATGACGAGCGGCTTGTCGATGCCGAACTGCGACCATTGGGTGCGCAACTACGCGACCTATTGTCGCAGGCCTGTGCCGCGGTGCTCGGGTTGACCGGGCAGTCGGAGCTGTTGGTGCACAGTCCGGAGACCCGCGAGTCGATCAGCGTGCGCAACACCTACCTGGATCCCCTGCACCTGCTCCAGGCGGAGCTTCTGGCCCGTTCCAGGCTGCGCGAAAGTACCGTCGACAGCCCTCTGGAACAGGCCTTGCTGGTGAGTGTGGCAGGCATCGCCGCGGGCCTGCGTAACACCGGTTAAAGCCCCGGTTTATCCGACTTTAGGTGACTTGTGCGGTATCGGTGCGCTGTGTATCTTGGTCAACCTTTTGGCCGCTCAGTGCTGCCGGGACCTATTCAGAGATTGGCCCCATGAGGCGAATCCAAGGATTTCTATTTAAATCTTGAGGAGCACAGCGATGCGCGTGATTCTGTTGGGGGCGCCCGGTGCCGGCAAAGGTACTCAGGCTCGCTTTATCACCGAAAAATTCGGTATTCCGCAAATTTCCACCGGCGACATGCTGCGTGCGGCCGTCAAGGCTGGAACCGAGCTGGGTCTGCAGGCCAAAGGCGTGATGGAAAGCGGTGGTCTGGTTTCCGATGACCTGATCATCAACCTGGTCAAAGAGCGCATCAGCCAGGCCGATTGCGCCCAGGGTTTCCTGTTCGACGGCTTCCCGCGCACCATTCCCCAGGCCGAAGCCCTTGTAAAAGCCGGCGTCGAGCTGGACAACGTGGTCGAAATCGCCGTCGATGACGAAGAAATCGTTCAGCGTATCGCCGGTCGTCGTGTACACGAGGCTTCCGGCCGCGTTTACCACATCGTCTACAACCCGCCAAAAGTGGCTGGCAAGGACGATGCGACCGGCGAAGATCTGCTTCAGCGTAAAGACGATTCCGAGGAAACCGTACGTCATCGTCTGTCGGTCTATCATTCGCAGACCAAGCCGTTGGTGGACTTCTACCAGAAGCTCGCTGCAGCCCAAGGCAAGCCAAAGTACAGCCACATTGCGGGCGTCGGTACGGTCGAAGCGATCACCGACAAGGTACTTGAAGCACTGAGCTGATAAGTCGGCTCTGCTGCATCGACAACGGCCCGCTTGCGGGCCGTTGTCGTGTTCACCGTTCTGATAAGCGCTCGCTCGCACCTTTGACTGTTACAATTGCCGACCTTTTTTCCGACCGGAACCGCCGATGACCACCTTGCTGGCCCTGGATACCGCCACCGAAGCCTGCTCCGTTGCCCTGCTCCACGAGGGCAAGGTGCTCAGCCACTACGAGGTGATCCCGCGCCTGCACGCTCAGCGTCTGTTGCCGATGATCAAGGATCTGCTGGCAGAGGCCGGTGTCGCCTTGTCGGCGGTCGATGGCATCGCCTTCGGGCGTGGGCCCGGGGCTTTTACCGGGGTGCGTATCGCCATCGGCGTGGTGCAGGGGTTGGCGTTTGCCTTGGAGCGCCCGGTGCTGCCGATTTCCAACCTGGCGGTGCTGGCCCAGCGGGCGTTGCGTGAGCAGGGTGCTAACCAGGTGGCCGCGGCCATCGATGCGCGCATGGATGAGGTGTACTGGGGTTGCTATCGCCAGGAGCACGGCGAGATGCGTCTGGCCGGGCTGGAAGCGGTGCTGCCGCCGGAGCAAGCCTGCCTGCCGCGCGATGCCGCTGGCGATTGGTTCGGTGCCGGTACTGGCTGGGGCAGTTATGCGGCACGCATCCCCGTGGCCCTCAGAGGGTTGGACGCCGGTATGTTGCCGCACGCCCAAGACCTGCTGAGCCTGGCGCAATTCGCCTGGGCGCGCGGTGAGGCAGTGCCGGCGGATCAGGCGCAGCCGGTGTATTTGCGCGACAAGGTCGCCACGCCCAAGGCGCCGCACTAAGAACCTGTTCATGATCTGCTGCGTGTCGGCCATGCCGCGTTGAAATCGGGCTCAAAATGCTCATTTACTAGTTGTAAACTGCGCTAAGGTTCTGGCTTCCAGCAGCCGATCGGATGGAGCCTCACCATGCCAGCGCAAGTCAGCCGTGCCCACACCTTCAAGGCGTTGCACGAGCGCCCCGGGATCTTTGTGATCCCCAATCCCTGGGATGCGGGCTCGGCGAAGATGCTCGCGGCCCTTGGTTTCGAGGCCTTGGCAACGACCAGCGCCGGTCTGGCGTTCTCGCTGGGTCGAGCGGATGCCGAAGGCGCGATTTCCCGCGATGAGACTCTGGCCAATGCCCAGGCGATAGTCGCGGCCACGCCCTTGCCGGTCGCCGCCGATCTGGAAAATGGCTTTGCCGATGATCCGCAAGGCTGCGCCGAGACCATCCTGCGGGCGGCGGCTGTGGGCTTGGTGGGCGGTTCGATCGAGGATGCCAGCGGCCGCGCGGCTGCGCCGATCTACCCGTTCGAGCTCGCCGTCGAACGGGTAAAGGCGGCCGCTGCGGCAGCCCGTAGCTTGCCGTTTCCCTTCACGCTCACGGCACGGGCGGAAAACCTGCTGCATGGGCGCAACGATCTGGCGGATACCCTGCGACGCTTGCAGGCGTTCGCCGAGGCGGGGGCCGACGTGCTCTATGCCCCGGGCCTGCGTACGGCTGCGGAGATAGACGCCGTGGTGCGCGCCGTGGCACCGAAGCCGGTCAATGTGCTGATGGGGTTGTCCGGGCTGTCGCTGTCGTTGGAGGAATTGGCCGAGTTGGGCGTCAAGCGGGTGAGCGTCGGTTCGGCCTTGGCACGGGCGGCCTATGGCGCGTTTTTCCGGGCGGCGCAGGAGATACGCACGGAGGGCCGCTTCGGCTTTGCCGAGCAGGCGATTCCTTTTGCGCAGCTCAATGCGATGTTCAAGTCCTGACCAGGCTCTTAGCCTTTAACGCAGACAACCTGCTTAAGGCTATGGACGATCTCCACCAGGTCGGCTTGGGCGGCCATGACCTTCTCGATCGGCTTGTAGGCGCCGGGCGTTTCGTCGATGACCGCCTGATCCTTGCGGCACTCCACACCGGCAGTGGCGCGTTGATGGTCGGCCAGGCTGAAGCTGCGCTTGGCCTCGGTGCGGCTCATCAGGCGACCGGCGCCGTGACTGCACGAGCAGAAACTCTCCGGATTGCCCTTGCCGCGCACGATAAAGGATTGCGCGCCCATGCTGCCGGGGATGATGCCCAGCTCGCCGGCCTTGGCGCTGAGCGCGCCCTTGCGGGTGATCAGCAGCTCTTCGCCGAAGTGAAACTCGCGGGAGACGTAGTTGTGATGGCAGTTGACCGCCTCCAGCTGCGCCTCGAACGGGCGCCGCAGCTCGCCGCGCAGGGCCTCCACCAGCAGGCGCAGCATCAGCGTGCGGTTGCTGAGGGCGTAGTCCTGGGCCCATTCCACCGCCTGCACATAGTCATCGAAGTGCTGGCTGCCTTCCTTGAGGTAGGCCAGATCGGCATCCGGCAGGTTGCCCAGGGCCTTGCCCATGTCCTCCTTGGCCAGCTCGATAAAGCAGCGGCCAATGGCGTTACCGACCCCGCGTGAGCCCGAATGCAGCATCAGCCAGACCCTGTCCGCCTCGTCCAGGCAGACCTCGATAAAGTGGTTGCCGCCACCCAGCGTGCCCAGGTGCAGGCGGTTATTGGTCTTGGCCAGGTGCGGGTACTTCGCGGTGATCTGGGCGAAGCGTCTGGCCAGCAGCCGCCAGCTGTCATCCACCAGGTGCGGCGCATCCTGCCAGGCGCCGACGTCGTGGCGGCCGAAACTCTTGCCGTGGGGGATGGCCTCCTCGATGGCGCGGCGCAGGCCGGCCAGATGGTCCGGCAGATCGCGGGCATTCAGGCTGGTGCGCGCGGCCACCATGCCGCAGCCGATATCCACGCCGACCGCCGCCGGGATGATGGCGCCCTTCGTGGGAATCACGCTGCCGATGGTCGAGCCCTTGCCCAGGTGCACGTCCGGCATCACCGCCAGATGACCGTGGATAAAGGGCATGCGCGCGGTGTTGCGCAGCTGTTGCAGCGCCTGCGGCTCCACCGGCAGATCCTCGGTCCACAGTATGATGGGCTTGCCGCCCGGAACCTCCAGGCGTTGGTAGAGCGGGGCAGACATGGCGGCCTTTCCTTTGCGCTAGCCTTCAGGCCTCCAGTCTACGCCTGAGCACCTGCCAGGGCGTCGAGGATCTGCGCGGCGCGGTGCAGCCGGAAAGCGCCGGCTCTGGCAGAATGCCGCCCTAGCCGGCTATGGGTCGGGTTGAACAGTCTTTGAGCCTATTTCCCGATGAGTGACGCGTTGCAAAACACCAGAATCCGGGTGGAAGCCCTCGAGCCGGCCTATGCCGCGCAGGCCGCCGCCTGGGCCGAGCGCCTGGGTTTGCCGCTGCAGGGCGAGGCCGACTTTGCCCTGCAACTGGGCGCGGCGGGCCTGCAGTTGGCCGAGCTCGGCCCGCAGGCGCCGGGGCCGGTGCGGGTGGATTTCATCGAGGGCGCGGTCGCCCATCGCCGGCTGTTTGGCGGCGGCAGCGGGCAGATGATCGCCAAGGCGGTCGGCGTGCAGCCGGGCGTGCGCCCGCGGGTGTTGGACGCTACCGCAGGGCTGGGGCGCGATGCCTTCGTGCTGGCGAGCCTGGGCTGCGAGATGACGCTGATCGAGCGTCAGCCGCTGATCGCCGCCTTGCTGGAAGATGGCCTGGTCCGCGCCGCGCGGGATGCCGAGGTCGGCCCGATAGTGGCGCAGATGCGCCTGCTGGTCGGCAATGCCATCGAGCTGTTGTGCGGCTGGGAGGGTGAGGCGCCCCAGGTGATCTACCTCGACCCGATGTTCCCGCATCGCGACAAGAGCGCCTTGGTGAAAAAGGAGATGCGCCTGTTCCGCCCCCTGGTCGGCGACGACCTCGATGCCCCGGTGTTGCTCGAGGCGGCCTTGGCCCTGGCCAGTCACAGGGTGGTGGTCAAACGGCCGCGTAAGGCGCCCATCATCGCCGGGCCCAAGCCGAGCTATGCGCTGGACGGCAAGTCGAGTCGTTACGACATCTATCCGAAGAAGGCGCTCAAAGCTTAAGTCGCGCGCCTGGCCTGTTACAGGTGGGCCAGGGCAGGCGCTGGCCGCTCAGGGGTGGTAAGCCCTGACAAACAACTCCACCACCTCTTGCACATGCTGCTCGGCTTCTTCGCCTTGCTGCGGGCCGCAGCAGCCGATCAAAAGGCGGAAGTTGGCGCCGCCCTTGATCAGGCAGAAGAAGTGCTCGGCGGCGTTCACTGGCTTGTCGATGCGCAGCTTGCCGGCGGTGTCGGCCTTGCTCAGCAGGCGCTCCATCTCGGTCAGGATGCGCTGCTGGCCGGCGTCGAAGAAGATCTGCGCGAGTTTCGGGTCCTGGCGGCCCAGGGTCACCATCAGGCGATGCAGCTCGACCGATTCGCGGCTGTTGATCAGCGCATGAAAGCCGCGGCCGATATTCAGCAACACGGTCTCGATCGGCACCGCTTGCGGCAGCTCGAAGAACAACTCCGGCAACTGTTCTTCGCACTTGGACTTCACCGCGGCGGAAAACAAGGTTTCCTTGTCGGTGAAGTGGCTATACACCGTCAGCTTGGACACTCCCGCCTCGGCGGCGATGGCGTCCATGCTGCTGCCGTCATAGCCATGGCGCAGGAACAGGCTCTTCGCCGCCTCGAGAATGGCCTGGCGTTTGGCGGGATCTTTCGGGCGCCCCGGGCCACTGGCTGGTAACAGTTTGTTAGACATTTCGCGTTTTAATACTGGACTGGTGAGTTTGCTATTTTTACTATACCCATCAGTATAAGTATTCAACACCTTCTTTGCGAAAGGTCATTCATCATGTTCCGCCCTGCCTTGCCGCTCGCCCTGCCTGTCACTCTTCTCGTGTTGCTTGCCGCCTGCGGTAATGGCGAGCCGGCCCAGCCGTCGGTGCGTCCGGCCATGGTGGTGCAGCCGCAGCCGGCCGGTGAGGTGGTGGACACCTACCCCGGCGAGGTGCGCGCGCGTCTGGAGCAGGAGCTGGCTTTTCGCATCGGCGGCAAGGTAGCCAAGCGCCTGGTCGAAGTCGGGCAGCGGGTGCGCAAGGATCAGCCGCTGGCGGAGCTCGACCCGCAGGATGTACGCCTGCAGCTGGAGGCCATGCGTGCCCAAGTGGCGGCCGCCACGGCCAATCTGCAGCTGGTGCGGGCCGAGCGTGACCGTTACAAGACCCTGCTCGATCGCCAACTGGCCAGCCGCTCGCAGTACGACAACGCCGAGAACCTCTATCGCGCCGGCGAAGCACGCCTGAAGCAAGTCAAGGCCGAGTTCAATGTGGCTGACAATCAGGCGGGTTACTCGGTGCTGCGCGCCTCGCAGGCGGGGGTGGTCGCCAAGCGTCTGGTCGAAGTCGGTAATGTGGTGGCGGCCGGGCAGACGGTGTTTACCCTGGCGGCCGACGGCGAGCGCGAAGTGCTGATCAGCCTGCCGGAGCAGGCCTTCGAGCGCTTCAAGATCGGCCAGGTGGTGACGGTGGAACTCTGGTCGCAGCCGGGTCAGCGCTTTCCGGGGCGCATCCGTGAGCTGTCGCCCGCCGCCGATCCGCAGTCGCGGACCTTTGCCGCGCGGGTGGCCTTCAGCGAGGGCAAGGTGCCCGCCGAGCTGGGGCAGAGCGCCCGGGTGTTTGTCCCGGTCGAGGGTGCGGTGCCGTTGTCGGTGCCACTCTCGGCGCTGAGTGCGGAAAACGGTGCGCCGTTCGTCTGGGTGGTCGATCCCAAGGATTCCAAGTTGGTGCGTACCCCTGTGCGCATCGGCGCCTACGGCGAGCAGCGGGTGCCGATCCTGGAAGGCTTGCACGCCGACGATTGGGTGGTCGCCGCCGGGGTTCAGGTGCTGCGTGAAGGCCAGGTGGTACGGCCGGTGGATCGCGACAATCGCGCGGTCAAACTGGCGGCGCAGGAGTAATCCCGGATGAGTTTCAACCTGTCCGCATGGGCGCTGCGCAACCGCCAGATCGTCCTCTACATCATGTTGCTGATGGCGGTGGTCGGCGCACTCTCGTATACCAAGCTGGGCCAGAGTGAAGACCCGCCGTTTACCTTCAAGGCCATGGTGGTGCGCACCAATTGGCCGGGAGCGAGCGCCGAGGAAGTCGCGCGGCAGGTCACCGAACGCATCGAAAAGAAGCTGATGGAGACCGGCGAGTTCGACAAGATCGTCTCCTTCTCCCGTCCGGGCGAATCCATGGTCACCTTTGTCGCCCGTGACTCCATGCATTCGGCACAGATCCCCGAGCTCTGGTATCAGGTGCGCAAGAAGGTCGGCGATATCCGCCACACCTTGCCGCCGGGGATTCAGGGGCCGTTCTTCAACGACGAATTCGGCACCACCTACGGCAATATCTATGCGTTGACCGGCGAGGGTTTCGACTATGCCGTGCTCAAGGACTACGCCGACCGCATCCAGCTGCAGCTGCAACGGGTCAAGGATGTCGGCAAGGTCGATCTGCTCGGTCTGCAGGACGAGAAGATCTGGATCGAGCTGTCCAACGTCAAACTGGCCACCCTCGGCCTGCCGCTGGCCGCCGTGCAGCAGGCCCTGGATGCGCAGAACGCCGTGGCCTCGTCAGGCTTCTTCGAAACGCCGAGCGAGCGCATCCAGCTGCGCGTGAGCGGGCGCTTCGAGTCGGTGAAGGAGATTCGCGACTTCCCGATTCGGGTCGGCGAGCGCACCTTCCGCATCGGCGATGTGGCCGAAGTGCAGCGTGGCTTCAACGATCCGCCGGCGCCGCGGATGCGCTTTATGGGCGAGGATGCGCTCGGTCTGAGCGTCTCGATGAAGGCCGGTGGCGACATTCTGGTCTTGGGCCAGGCGCTGGAAGCCGAGTTTGCCCGTATGCAGGAAACCCTGCCGGCGGGCATGCAGCTGCGCAAGGTCTCGGATCAGCCGGCCGCGGTGAAAACCGGGGTCGGCGAGTTCGTCGAGGTGCTGGTCGAGGCCTTGGCGATTGTCATGCTGGTGTGCTTCTTCTCCCTCGGCTTGCGCATTGGCCTGGTGGTCGCCCTGACGATTCCGCTGGTGCTGGCGATGACCTTCACCGCCATGTACTACCTGGGCATCGGCCTGCACAAGATCTCCCTCGGCGCCTTGGTGCTGGCGCTCGGGCTGCTGGTCGACGATGCGATCATCGCGATCGAGATGATGGCGATCAAGATGGAGCAGGGCTTCGACCGCTTGAAGGCCGCCAGCTTCGCCTGGACCAGCACGGCCTTTCCGATGCTCACCGGGACGCTGATCACCGCGGCCGGCTTCCTGCCGATTGCCACCGCGCAGTCGGGCACCGGCGAATACACCCGTTCGATCTTCCAGGTGGTGGCTATCGCGTTGCTGGCCTCATGGTTTGCGGCGGTGATCTTCGTGCCCTATATCGGCGCGCGGCTGTTGCCGGATCTGGCCAAGCTGCACGCCGCCAAGCATGGCGGCAGCGCCCAGGGCCATGACCCCTATTCGACGCCGTTCTACCGGCGCGTACGGCGGCTGATCGAGTGGTGCGTGCGGCGGCGCAAGACCGTGATCCTGCTGACCTTGGGCCTGTTTGTCGCCGCCGTGGTGGTGTTTCGCTTCGTGCCGCAACAGTTCTTCCCGTCCTCGGGCCGGTTGGAGCTGATGGTGGACCTGAAACTCAGCGAAGGCGCCTCGTTGCAGGCGACCGAGGAGCAGGTCAAACACCTGGAACAGCTGCTCAAGGAACACCCGGGCATCGACAACTATGTGGCCTATGTCGGTACCGGTTCGCCGCGTTTCTACCTGCCGTTGGACCAGCAACTGCCGACCGCCAGTTTCGCCCAGTTCGTGGTCTTGGCGAAAACCATCGAGGATCGCGAGGCGATTCGCAGCTGGTTGATCGAACGACTGGACGAAGAGTTCCCGAGCCTGCGCACCCGCGTGACGCGCCTGGAGAATGGCCCACCTGTGGGTTACCCGGTGCAGTTCCGCGTCTCCGGTGAGCACATCGAGGCAGTGCGGGCGCTGGCCCGTAAGGTCGCCGCCAAGGTGCGCGAGAACCCGCATGTGGTGAACGTGCACCTGGACTGGGAAGAGCCGAGCAAGGTGGTTCACCTACGCATCGATCAGGAGCGGGCGCGGGCTCTCGGGGTGAGCAGCGCCGACCTGTCGCGCTTCTTGCAAAGCGCACTGTCCGGCACCAGCGTCAGCCAGTACCGCGAAGGCAACGAACTGATCGAAATTCTGCTGCGCGGCACCGTGCGCGAGCGCCAGGAACTGGCCCTGCTGCCGAGTCTGGCGGTGCCCACCGACAGCGGCCGAAGCGTCGCCCTGGCGCAGATCGCCACGCTCGAGTACGGCTTCGAAGAAGGCATCATCTGGCACCGTAACCGCCTGCCAACCGTCACGGTGCGGGCGGATATCTACGGCAAGGAGCAGCCGGCCAGTCTGGTCAAGCAGATACTACCGACGCTGGAGCCGATCCGCGCGCAACTGCCGGACGGCTACCTGCTCGATGTCGGCGGTACCGTCGAGGATTCGGCCCGTGGGCAGAAGTCGGTAAACGCCGGGGTTCCGCTGTTTATAGTGGTGGTGCTGACCCTGCTGATGCTGCAACTGAAGAGCTTCTCGCGCTCGGCGATGGTATTTCTGACCGCGCCGCTGGGGCTGATTGGCGTGACCCTGTTCCTGCTCGTGTTCCGCCAGCCGTTTGGCTTTGTCGCCATGCTCGGCACCATCGCCCTGGCGGGGATGATCATGCGTAACTCGGTGATTCTGGTCGACCAGATCGAGCAGGACATCGCCGCAGGCCTGGACCGCTGGCACGCGATTATCGAAGCCACAGTGCGGCGTTTCCGGCCGATAGTGCTGACCGCCCTGGCGGCGGTGCTGGCGATGATTCCGCTGTCGGGCAGTACCTTCTTCGGGCCAATGGCGGTGGCGATCATGGGCGGACTTATCGTCGCCACGGCACTCACCCTGCTGTTCCTGCCGGCGCTGTATGCGGCGTGGTTTAGGGTCAAGGAAGCTCGTTGATCTAGCTGGGTAGAGCGCAGCGACAGAATGGCAGGAAGCTGTTCTGCACAGCTTTAGCTGCCCGCAGGGCGAGGTGCATGGATGCACCTCGTGCAACCCAGCAATTCACCCACAAAACATCACAGCGCGCCAAACACCTTCTTCGCCAGGCTGGTGGCGGCACCGGCCGGGTTCTCGCGGAGGCTGGCTTCTTGTTTGCCGATCATCTCGAACAGGCCGTTCAGCGCCTGCTCGGTGACATAGCCTTCGATGTTGGCGCTTTTTGCATCGATGGCCCCGAAGCTGGCGGCTTGGCCGGCGAAGCTGTTGTATTGCTTGGCCAGGCCCATCTGGTCGGTGGCTTGCTTGACGATCGGCAGGAACTTGGCGCGGATCTGCTCGCGGCTGGTTTTGTTCAGGTACTGCGTGGCCGCATCGTCCGGGCCGCTGAGAATGGCTTTGGCGTCTTGCACGGTCAGCTTCTTCACCGCGTCCACCAGCAGCGCCTGAGCCTGCGGCACGGCGGCCTCGGCGGCCTGGTTCATGCGGGTTTCCAACTGCTCGACTTGCGCGCCCATACCCATCATCTTCATGGCCTTGGCGGCTTTGCCAAGGTTGCCCGGCAGCTCGATGCGCACCTCCGGGTTATCGCTGAAGCCGCCGGGCGTGCCCAGCTGCTTGACGGCGATCTGCGCGCCCTGGGTCAGGGCATCCTTGAGGCCGCCGCTGGCATCCTGCTGGGACAGATCGGCCAGCGACAGGGCGAAAGCGCTGGCCGAGAGGGCAACGCCGGCGACTAAGGCGGTAAGGCGAAACATGACAGCATCCTTCTGGTAGGGGGGCAGGCGAGCTTAGCAGAGGCAAACCCAGGCTTACCCAGTTGTCCCTGCCTGTGTGGCGAGCAGGGAGAGCTGAAGCTGGGCTTGCAGCATCCACGGTCGGGGGTTTGATTCTGGGGCATGCGGCACGAGCATTTTGAGTGTCGCCGACTGGCTCAGAACGACCCTTTATAGGACAGATTCATGAATGCACATTTGCCGTTAACACGAGCTCCAAAAAAGAGCCGCCTATGCGGCGGCTAAAGGGATCTGGGCAGATCCTCGCACTTTTCAAAGGCTGGCGAGCGACGCGCTGTTGCGCCGGTTATCAGCTTGTTGATCTAGCAAATGGTCAGCGCAGCAGCATCAGATAGACACCGCAGGCAAGTGCTACCAGCCCGGCAGGAATGGCCAGCAGGGAAATTATGTCGATCAGTTTGGACTGCCGGATCACGTCGGAAAGGTCATCTTTTTCAGCCGCTGCGCGTCGTTTCAGAACGGGCACAAGGCACAGCACGTTGCCGATAACAGCAACTCCTCCAGCAACCACCTTCAAGGCGTAGATGCCGTCGAAACGTGCGGGTTCGATAAGCAGCAGGCCGGTGATGAGCACTACGGTAAAGGCCGGTATCTCGAAGAACAGATCGATCTGGCTGTGCAGCCTGGCGACTGTGAAGCCCTGATTCCGACTCTGTGCTCGGGTGCGCTCAAGCAGGTACTCGACCGCTACGACGCCCAGCCAGAAGGCCACGGCGAAAAGATGTAGTTGAAGCAAAAGGTTAAATCGCATGGTGTTCTCCTCAGTCCCTGATCAAACCTGGCGTCTTGGTTGGTGCATCGGAGCGTCTGTCGGGATGATCGCGCTCAAGAAAACGACGCAGCCCCTCGCGGGTCTCGGGTTGATGTATGGAGCGGTTGAAACACTCCGCCTCGATGCGCAAGCCCTCAGCCAGGGGTTGGCCATAGCCGCGGATCGCGGCCTCCTTGTCGGAGCGCATGGCGGGTTGAGGGAGGGTACAGAGGAATTTGGCCAGCTCCATCGCACGCGCCAGTGAGCGTCCTTTGGGCACGACCTCATTGGCCAGGCCGATGGCGAGGGCCTCCGCGGCCGAGATGACCTTGCCCGTCAGGATCAGCTCCATCGCTCTGCCCATGCCCACGATGCGCGGCAGGCGCTGGCTGCCGCCATCGGCCAGGCCAATGTTCCAGCGTCGGCAGGTCACGCCGAAGGAGGCGTGCTCCTCGGCAATTCGCATGTCCGCAAAGCAGGCCCACTCCAGGCCACCGGCGTAGGCCGCACCGTTCACCGCCGCGATCACGGGCTTGTAGATGTCCGTCCAGCGGCTTGGCCCGAGAATGCCGGGACGCTCGCCGCGATTGTGTGCGGCAATATCGTCGATGCTGGAAGGCACCAGGTCGAATCCTGCTTCCAGGTCTCCACCGGCACAGAACGCCTTGTCGCCGGCTCCGGTGATGATGGCAGCCAAAGCGCTCGGGTCATCCCGAAAATCTGTCCAGGCCTCCACCAGCTCCAAGTGGGTGGTGGGCCCGATGCAGTTACGCTTGTCCGGACGGTTGAAACGGATGACCCTGATCGGGCCATGCGATTCGTACTCGATTTGTGTAAATGCCATAGCAGGTAGTCCTCTTATTGTTGTTATTTGCAGATGCTCAATGCCACGCCACGCTTTGTTCGAGCGGAAAGCGTAAGCGTGGGTTGTAGATTGCACGCTCTCCCGGCATCCCGACCGCCAGCAGCATGATTGGGATTGCGTCTTTCGGAACGGGCAGCACCTGCTTCAGACGCTGCTCATCGAAGCCCTCCATGGGGCAGGTGCTGTAGCCGTGGCTTTGGAACGCCAGCATCAGGTTCTGCGCGGCCAGCGTTGTCGACTTCACGGCCCAGAGCCGCATCTGCTCGAGGCTATTGGGCGTACGCATGACGGGGCGCCTGAAGCCCATCAGCCTGACCATCTGCCGCTTGAGCAAACCGCGCCAGCCCATCCAGCCCTGGTTGTACTGGAATGGGGCGCTGTTCTTGTAGAAATGCTCAATCGCCTTGGGCACAGCGGGTTCTGGCCAAAGTCTGAGTACATTGGCACATGCCTGTTTCCAGGTGTTCGGGTGTGCCAGCACGGCAATGATCAGCGGAGCTTTCGCGGCGCTCTGTCCCAGGCATACATGCTGCAATTGCTGGAGAAGCGCGGGGGCGCGCACCACATGAAACGACCAGGGCTGCAGATTGCATGAGCTGGGAGCCAGCACGGCAAGCTCCAGGCAGTCGCGAATAACCGTATCGGGCACCGCCTCGGCCGTAAAACGACGCACCGCGCGGCGGCTCTCGACCAGGGAACGGAAGACCTCGGCAGATGCTGCAAGGTCTGGGCGTGGCGCTGCACTGCTCATCACCTGCCTCCTTGAGCAGAGCGATGTTGCATCGCGGCACTGTTGCTCTGCAGGGCGAACCAGTTGAGTGCCTCATCCCAGATCTCCGTAGCCGAGGCCCGGAAGTAACCCATGTGCCCGATGGGCTGTTTTTTCGTCTCGGGATAAAGATCGCGCGCTGACAACTGAGCGTTGCGGTAGCCCTTGATAAAGGCGTCCCTCGAGACGGGAGGCGCCCAGAGATCGTCCACTGCGTTGGCGAAGATGCAGGGCATGCGTACTTCCGCGTACAGGTGCGCGACGGAGGCCATCGAGGGGTCGTCGAAGAAATAGTGAGGATAGGCACACCAGCGCCGCCAGTCCTTGTAGACACCCAGCGGCAGGTCATCGCCCATCCCCAGAACGCTCCAGGCCATGTAGCCCTTGTGCGCGACGATCAGCGGCAGGATGCAGGACCACAGCAGGCGAACCTTGAAGGCCTCAAGCGCTGGCATCCATCCAGCCCATCCGGCACCGGTTCCGAAGCAATAGGCCGCGGTGATCTTGTGGTGATTGGGCAGCAGACCCAGTGCATGACCACCAAAGGAGTGTCCGACCCAGAAAAGTGGCGTCCTGCCGTCGTCCATGAATTCAACGGCCGCGGCCAAGTCGCGAAAGCCCCAGTCCAGGTAGGACATCTCGAAACCTTTCAGGGATGTGGGCCTGGACTCTCCAATACCTCGGTAATCGACAGTCAGGACGTTGAACCCCTGCGCGCTGGCATGCTGGGCGAAGCGGCGATAGAAGCGCTGTTGCACACCGGTCGCGCCGGCCATGATGAGGTTGCCCTTCAATGGCCCCTGCGCGGAATAGCGCGTAGCGGCAAGACGGTAGCCGTCGCTGGTCACAAGAGAGAGCTGATCGATCACCGAAAAGGCTTTTGTGGAAGCAGACTGAGTCATAGAGATCGCTCCAGCCGTTCAGCGGCCACCAGCTCTTTGCGGAGAATCTTGCCCACATTGCTCTTGGGCAAGTCGTCGCGAAAGATGATGCGGCGAGGACGCTTGTAGCTGACCAGATGCTTTTCGCAGTGTGCGATCACGTGGGCCTCATCCAGATAGGGTTGGCGACGAACGACGTAGGCGATGGGTATTTCTCCGGCCTTCTCGTCAGGTGCCGGCACGACCGCCGACTCCATCACCCCAGGGTGAGCGTTCAGAACTCGCTCGATCTCCGAGGGGAAGACTTTGAATCCCGAGGAAATGATCATTTCCTTCTTGCGGTCGACCAGGCGCAGATAGCCATCCGGGTCGAAGACACCGATGTCCCCCGTGCGGAAGAAACCATCGCTGGTGAAGGCAGACGCGTTTTCTTCGGGCCGCCGCCAGTAACCGGCCATGACGGCTGGGCTGCGTACGCAGATCTCTGCGTCGCCGATGGTGACCTCGTCGCCTGCGTCATCGCGCAGGGAAATTTCAATCCCTGCCACTGGCTGGCCAACTGATCCAGGGCGAGATCGTCCGACCGGATTGCAGGCAATCAGCCCGGTCTCGGTCATGCCGTAGGCTTCGGTGATATGGCAGCCCGTGACCTCATGCCAGCGCTTGGCCGTGGCCTCGCTGACCGGCATGCCCGCACCGAGGCAGATGGCAAGCCCCTTGAAGTCCAGCGAACGGAATGCCTCGTTCTCCAGGAGCGAGTTGTAGAGCGTATTGACGCCGGGAAAACTGCTGACGCGGTGCCTGGACCACTCTTTGACAAAGGTTGCGGTATCACGCGGATTCATCACCAACACCGCTTTGCCGCCCTTGGCCAGGGTAAAGAGCAGATTGCCCAGGCCGAGGATGTGGTAGAGCGGCACGGCGAGCAGCAACACGTAATCGCACTCGCTCTTGCCCAGAAGGTGCAGTCGCAGAGCCGAATACTGCTGGGCAACATTGAACATCAGGGCCCGATGAGTGATCGGCACGCCTTTCGGCTGCCCTGTCGTACCGCCGCTGTAAATCATAAAGGCCGTCTGCTCGGCCGTTATGGGCGAACGCGGGGTTAGACCGGCAGCACGAGTCGCCACGACCCTGCGCCAGGCAACAGCCCCTTCGACCCGGACGGACTCACCACCCAGGCGCCGGCGCGCCACCCAGTTGACCAGCGGGCGCCGCCAACCCAGCAGGTCACCAGGGGCGACCCGCACGGCGATGCTTACACCAGACTCGCGCATGGCATGCTGGACACTCAGGCTCATGGGCTCGAAGAGAAATACGGCTTTGACCTCACTGTCCTTGAAGACTTGAGCCAGCTCCTGCGCCGTATACAAAGGGTTCACGCAAACGGCGGTACAGCCGGCCCGGATGATCCCCAGGCAGGCCACGGGGTGGGCGAGCATGTTCGGTAAGGCGACGGCAACCCGAGCCCCCGGTTGCAGCCCTTGATTGATCAGCCAGGTCGCTACCGAAGCGCTCAGACTCTGCAGTTCCTCATAGCTGATGCTGGCACCCAGGGCGGATAGGGCCGGCGCCTGGGGAGTCCTTGCTGCGCTGCGCTGCAGCAGCTCAACAATGGTGGCAACGCCGAGGTCGGGAAGCTCATGGCTATCCTGCAGGGCGCTGACCAGCTTCAGTCTTGCATGGTCTTTTCTGGGGCGATTCATCTGCGGCCCGTCTCAGCAGAGTTGGATCTGTTCGAGTTGCTCAAGACGCGATGCATTGCGCTTCAACTTCTCGATAAGTGACGGAACACGGACTTCTGCTTCGGAGAAATACAGCCGGGCCAGAGCGGGTTTGCTTCTGAGGAACGCTTCGCCAGAAGCTGAGGGCACGGCGGCGTCCGCGATCCAAGCCCACAGGTAGCCGAAGACTACGGTGCCCAGCAGTTCAAGGAAGTCCGGCGCAACCAAGCCCACAACGTCCCGGTTGAAAACCGTGTCGACCGAGACTTGCTGAGCCAATGGTTCGAACTCGGCCGCCCATGACGCCAGGGTCGTGGCGACACCTTCCAACCCTGGACGCTGGCGCAGACGCTCGGCCAGCGCGGGAATGTGGCTGAGGAAGATCCCCAGGCGCTGCCCCTGATCACCCAGGGTCTTGCGCCCCAGCAAGTCCAGAGACTGGATGTAGTTCGTGCCTTCATAGATCGGACAGATGGCCGCATCGCGCAGCAGCTGCTCCATGCCGGTTTCGACTATGTAACCGTGCCCGCCGAATAGCTGCAGCGCCGAGGCGATGTGAGTGTCGGCGTGATGGGAGAGATAGCCCTTGACGATGGGGGTCAACAACTCTGCCAGCTGTGAGGCCTGCTTGCGCCGCGCGTCGTCCGGGTGGCAACGCGCTTCATCGAGCAGGGTGCCGGCCCAGGCGCAGAGCAAGCGTGCTGGTTCGATAAACAGCCGCTGCTGGACGAGGCTCGACTTGACGCCAATATGACTTAACAGAGGGTCGGCGGGTTGATCGGGGTGCGTGGCCCCGTTCAGTGCCCGACCTTGAAAGCGCTCCTGGGTGTAGCGCAGCGCGTTCTGGTAAGCGACCTCGGCCAGGCCTACGGTTTGCACTCCCACGGCGAGCCGCGCACTGTTCATCAGCAGGAACATGCAGGCCAGGCCGCGGTTCAGTTCGCCGACCCGGTAGCCCCTGGCATTCTCGAAAGCCAGGGCGCATGTGGCGTTGGCACGAATGCCGTGCTTGTGCTCAAGCGCGACGACCGACACCCCGTTGGCTGAGGCAGGGGCCTCCAATAGGTATTTCGGCACGACGAATAGGCTGAGGCCGCCAGTACCTGCCGGGGCCCCTTCCGTTCTGGCGAGCACCAGGTGAACGATGTTCTCGGTTAGATCGTGATCGCCGTTCGAGATGAATATCTTGGTTCCACTCAGGAGGTAGGAGCCGTCCGACTGCGTGACTGCAGTCGAGCGAATCAGGCCAAGATCACTGCCGGCCTGCGGCTCGGTAAGGCACATGGTGCCAAGCCATTCGCCACTGGCTAGTTTGTCGGAAAATAGGGATCGAACCCGCTCATCGCCGAATCGGTCGACGCAGCGCAAAACACCTTCGCGCACGTTGGCGAAAATGCTGAACGACAGGTTGGTGGAGGCGAGCATCTCGTCAAAAAAGACACCTGCCGTTCCTGGGAAGCCTTGCCCCCCAATGGACAGTGGGACCGTCAGAGCGGGCCAGCCGTTCTCCTGGAACAGGCGGTAAGCTGACTTGAAGCCTTGCGGGGTTTTGACCCCGCCCTGTTCAAGCCTGCAACCCTCGGCATCGCCGCTGCCGTTCAAGGGCAGCAGCTGCTCTTGGGTGAGCTCGGCACCGACCTCCAGAGTGGCCCTGAACAGGTCGGCGTCGATATGGTGGTGCTCTGGCAGCAGAGGCAACAGCTCTGGAAGTCGAAGAACCTTGTGAGCGAGGAAGTTGAACTCCTCCAGTGGTGCTTGGTACTGCAGCATCTCTTGCCCCTGCCTATCAGTTAACGACCTTTGAACACCGGTTCACGCTTCTGCATCATCGCCATGACGCCTTCACGCACGTCTTCGCTCTTGATCAGCGAGAACAGCAGTTCGTTGAGCTTGGAGAGCGCAGCATCGTCGCCTTCGTCGCGCGCCTGGAAGGCGGACTGCAGGGTGGCCTTGATGGCCAGAGGAGCGGCCTTGGCGATGCGCTCGGCGTACTCGATGGCGCGCGCCAGCTCCTGGCCGGGCTCGACGACCTCGGTCAGCAAACGCATAGCCAGCGCCTCGTCAGCACCGAACTCTTCGCCAGTCAGCATGTAGCGCATGGCGTTAGTCCAACCTGCGGCCTGGGTAAAGCGCACGGTGGATCCGCCGGACGGCGGAATGCCGCGCAGCACTTCCAGGTGGGCGAAGCGGGTGTTGCTGGCGGCGATGGCGATGTCGGCGTTGAGCACCAACTCGATGCCGGCGGTCCAGCAGGTGCCTTGCACGGCGAGCACTACCGGCTTGCTGCGACGCGGTTTCGAGACGCCCCACGGATCGATGCCTTCATCCGGATACTTGAAGCCACCCGAAGCCAGCTTCGGCGTCAGCTCCATCAGATCGAGACCCGCCGTGAAATGCTCGCCATGGGCGAACACGACGGCACAGCGCATCTCATCGTTGCGCTCGAACTCGCCCAAGGCCAGGGCCAGGTCGGTCAGCATGGCGCTGTCGAAAGCATTACGTTTGCCGGCCCGGTCGAGGCCGATAAGGAACAGATGACCACGCTGCTCTCGAGTGACGCGACCCGGGCCGCTGTTTGCTTCGCTCATCAGAGATTCTCCTGGCTTTATGAGGTGGCTGCCTGGCATTTCCAGGTAGGCCACAGATACTTACCGAATGTTCGGTTTGCTAAAACTAAACAAACATTCGGTAACCGTCAAATTGAGACACCAAGGCTTATGACGTAGAATCAATCTGCATGATTTAGAGCAGGAGTAACCCGTGCGCCCACTGAAAATCCCACGCGATGAGCTTCTGCAGCGCTGCGCCAATACCTTCAAGCGCCTCGGCTACCACGGCACCACCATGGATGCGTTGTCGTCCGCCTGCGGGTTGACCAAGGCGTCCTTCTACCATCACTACCCCAACAAGGAATCGCTCCTGCGGGACGTGCTGGACTGGACGCATGAGCGGTTGAAACAGTCGCTGTTCTCCATCGCCTTCGATGAAAATCGGGCTCCGCAAGAGCGACTCACAAGCATGGGGCGCAAAGCCAAGAAGCTCTTCCAGGACGACTCGATCGGTTGCCTGATGGGGGTCATCGCGGTCGATGCCAGCTATGGCAAGGTCGAGCTGATGGAACCGATTCGGCGCTTTATGGATGACTGGGCCGCCGCGTTTGCCAAGCTCTATGGCATCGGGCGCAGCCAAGAGGAGGCGCAACGGCTGGCGAGGCAATTGGTGGCCGACTTCGAGGGGGCTATCCTGCTTGCTCGCATCTATGGCGATCCGAGCTACATAGACGCGGTGACCGAGCGAGGCCTGCGTCAGCTGGAACCAACGGGCGCAGGCGTCTAGGCCAGTTCCCGCTCAAAACTCCGTTGCAATTCCTGCCAGATCAGGTCGAGCGGCTCCACACTGCGAGCGGCTCTGCACAGCGCGACAGAACCCTCGATGGAAGCAATCGCCAGCAGTGCCAAGCTGCGAGAGCGGATGTCCGCTACGCCCGCTTCCTGTAGCGAATGACTGATGATTTCCTGCCATTGCACAAAGATGCCGTTGGCCTGGTCCAGCAGCTGCAGCTGAATCTGCGCTTCCAGCTCGGTTTCCGACTCGCCGCGCTGGTCGGAAGCGTACTGCTCAACCGCTACGGCCAGCACCGCACAACCGGCCTGGAAGGCTGTCTCTTCGAGGGTTTTTCGCCACAAGGCAACGAACAGCTCCAAGCCTTTCACCGGACCATGCTTGCCCAGTAGCTGCGCCAGCGGCTCGCTAACCTCTCGGCCCGCGTGGTCGACGGCGGCTTCGAGCAGCTGACGCTTGCCGCCGGGAAAGTGGTGCGCAATAGAACCGCGCGGCGTGTTCGAGTAACGCACGACCTCGCGCATGCTGGTCGCTGTCATACCCTTGCGGCGCAGAAGATCCGCAGCGCCGGCGATCATTCGGTCACGAGTAGGAGTGCTCATCGTAAAAATTATGCCACCTGTCATATTTTGGTGTAGCCTCAGCCGCAACTATGCCACTTGTCATAGCTATTCATCCACCTCTTCCGATACGAGGCTCCGAAGATGACTGCTCGCCCCCAACTGCCCAACCCGATCGATTCTGTCGCCCTGGCATCGCTGAACACCCCCGATGGCTGGCTTGCCTACCCGCTGGGTGATGATGTGATCGAGGGTAATCCCGACACCCGCATGAAACTTCTACGTACCGTCGGCGTGAAGACCCCGTACAAAGCCGTGGCGTTCTTCACGTCGCAACCTTCGAAGTTCGACTGGCGCTTCGACAACGACGAAGCCTTCGTGCTGATCGAAGGTCGCATCGCCATCACCATGGACACCGGCGAGAGACTCGAGATGAGCGCGGGTGATGCCGTCTCGATTCCGGCAGGACACACAGGTGTCTGCGAGGTTTTCGAGTTCAGCCGGAAATTCACTGTGGTAACCAGCGGGATCGCTGATTAACGCCATACGGATTGTTCGCATCGTGTTCAGGCCTGCTTCGTTTATGGCCTGAACCGCTACCAGAGGTGATCGATGAGGTATTCCTCTCAGCACAAAGCTGACACTCGGGCGCGCCTGTTGAAGAGTGCGGCCGAGGCCGTCAAGTGTTCGGGGCTGGCTGCCGCCAGTGTCGATAGCATTGCCGCATCTGCTGGCACTAGCGGCGGCGCGCTCTACCACCATTTTCCCTCCAAACACGAGCTCTTTGCGCCCGTGATCGCGCAGGAAGTGAGAATAGCCCGCTGACCAGACTGGCTCGAACTGGAGACTTAACCAGGGAGAGCCTGCTCGCCGGGCTCAAGCACTACCACTCGGTGGAACACCTGGCCAATGTCGAGGGAGGCTGTCCGATTCCTCCCCTAGGGGCAGACATCTCTCGTGCCGACGAGAGCGTGAGGCAGGGCTTCGAGGATTGGCTGATCGACCTGCATTGTTCTTGGGCGCAAACGCTGGGAAGCACCTCCCAGGCCTGGGCCATCATTGCCCAGTGTATTGGTGCTCTGCTGCTGGCTCGGATGCTCGCAGGTGAAGATCCCAGATGGCAGGTACTTGGCGGGAATCTCGAAGACCTTGATCTGAGATTAGGAGGCCAAGTCTTACGCCGAGCAGATCATGGAGCCGAGTGAGGCCCTCCTGCTCCTTAGACCTATCTGGAGGTCCTTTTGGCCGATTCCTGCCTATCACTTAACTTGCATGCCATTTATTCACTCACACAGGTCCCTGTGGTCAGGCCAAATAAAAATGCTGGGCTAAGTCCCTGAAAATGCGGGCAGTGCTGCACGTGCACAGCACTGCCGAGTGGAGGGCTGGTTAAAGCGGCTCCAGCGCATCCTCGCTGCGATCCAGCGCCACCTGGCGGATCGACAGGCGAATTTCTGCCGGCAGCACGCGTTTGGCCGCGCCTTCCGCCAGTTCGCCCAGCAGCCTGTGATGGCTGAGCTTGCCGGCTTCGTCCTGGCGCAGCACGCCGAGATCCAGCAGGGTCTGGATGAAATGGCGGAACAGGCTCTTGTCGAAGAACTCCGGGGCGTTGAGGCCGTGCAGAATCGACAGGCGCTGGGCCATGACCGTGCACAGGTCCTCCAGCTCTTCGGCGCTGATAGCGTTCTGGCCGGCGTTGAGCAGCAAGGCGATGGCCATGTAGAAGCGCTGCAAGGTCTGCGCAATGGCACGCGAGAGCAGGGTCAGCAAGACGAAATGGCGTGAGCTGGGCGCCGGTCGTACATACACCTCGGCTTCGAAGCGCAGCAGGCCCTGCTCGACGAAGGCCGCCAGCCACCGATCGACCACTGCATCCAGCTCGTCGAGGCTCCAGCGGATAAACAACTCGGCCTGCAAGTAGGGGTAGAGCGCGCGGGTGTAGCGGAGGATCTGCTCGCGGCTGATCCGCGCACTGCTCTGGAAGAAACTGGCGAGCAGCGCCGGTAGGGCGAAGATGTGCAGCACGTTGTTGCGGTAGTAGGTCATCAACACCGCGTTCTGCTCGTCGAGGTAAAGGATCTTGCCGAGGGCATCCTTCTGTTCGGCGAGCAGCTGCATGCCCTGGACATACTCGATCAGCGCCTGGCCGTCGCCTGCCGGCAGGGTGGTGTGCGGTGAGTAGGGCACGCTGCGCAGCAGGCACAGGTACAGATCGAGCACGCGGGTCAGGGCGCGTTCATCCAGGGCCAGCTTGCTGGTCGACAGCAGCGCCAGCGCCACCAGATTGACCGGGTTGATCGCGGCAGCCTCGTTGAGGTGCTGGGCGACGCGCTCGGCGAGGCGGTTGCTGCTGTCGCTGAGCCAGGCCGGGCGGTACTGCGGGCCCAGTTCCTGCTCGCGCCAGCCGGGCTGGTCCTGGTCGAGGAACTCGGCCAGTTTGATCGGCTCGCCAAAGTTGACCCAGACGCTGCCGAAACGCTGCTTGAGGGCGCCGATGACCTTGAAGATGTCGAAGATCGACTCTTTCTTCTTGCTCGCGCCGCGTAGCTCACCGAGGTAGGTGCGGCCCTCCAGTACCCGCTCGTAACCTATATACACCGGCACGAACACCACCGGCAGGCGGTTGGAGCGCAGGAAACTGCGCAGGGTGATGGCCAGCATGCCGGTCTTCGGCTGCAGCATCCGTCCGGTGCGGGAGCGCCCGCCCTCGACGAAGTACTCGACCGGGAAGCCTTTGCTGAACAGGCTGTGCAGGTATTCGTTGAACACCGCGCTGTACAGCGGGTTGCCCTTGAAGGTGCGGCGCATAAAGAAGGCGCCGCCGCGCCGCAGTAGGCCCCCGATCAGCGGCATATTCAGGTTGATCCCGGCGGCGATGTGCGGCGGGGTCAAACCGTTGCGAAACAACAGGTAAGACAGCAGCAGGTAGTCGATATGGCTGCGGTGGCAGGGCACATAGATGACCTCGTGGCCCTGGGCGACGTCCTGCACGCCTTCGATATGGTTGACCTTGATGCCGTCGTAGATCTTGTTCCAGAACCAGCTGAGCACCACTTCGAGGAAGCGGATCGCGGTATAGGCGTAGTCCGAGGCGATCTCGTTGCCATAGCGCAGGGCCTGGGCTTCGGCCTTCTCGACGGAGATCTGCTCGCGCTCGACTTCCTCGGCGATGGCCTGGCGCACCAGGGGGCCGTGGATCAGGCCTTTGACCAGATTGCGCCGGTGCGAGACGTCAGGGCCGATGACCGCGGCTTTCTGGTTGCGAAAGTGCACGCGCAGGAGGCGCTGGACCATGCGCAAGGTGCGCTCGTGGCCCTTGTCCTGCTCGATCAGTTCGCGCAGATGAATGGGCGCGGAGAATTGCACGCGGGTCTTGCGGCCGAGAATCAGGATGCTGATCAACCGGCGCAGACGCCCGGTGACCGCCCAGCTGTCGGCGAACAACAGCTTCCAGGGGCTGGTTTCGCGATCCGGCGACTGCCCCCAGAACACGCTGACGGGGACGATTTGCGCGTCTTCGACGGCCTGCTGGTTGATCGCGCTCACCAGGCGCATCAAGGTTGGCGAGCTGCCGCGCTTGTCCTGGCGGCCGCGCCAGTCGGGCTCCGGGCTGAGGTAGAAGAAGGCCGCCGGTTCCAGCAGCTCGCCGATTGTTACCGGCAGCACCGGGCGTGGCAGGCCGGCCTTGCGGCATTCCGTGTCGACCACGGCCAGGTCGCTCAGCGACGGCTGTTGCAGCACGTAAAGCACCGGCTTGCTGCGGTCGAGCCTCAAGGTGAAGGCCGACTGATTGATGGTTTCCGAGCGAACCCAGAGATAAAGAAGGCGACGCAGGGTGCCAAACACGAGGCGGCGGAACGGGGAGCGGGTCATACGGCGTCTGCTGATGGTGTAAAAAAACGAGCGTCTGCTCGGGGCGGCTAGTGTGCCGGATTCGCTGCGCGGCGGCAAAAGCCTCGGTCGTGGCATTCGCGACCGATGGGCCCGGGTTCTGCCCGGCTGGCGGCCGTTCGGGAACTATCCTTTAAGTCTGAGGTTTGCGCCCCGCGAGCCACTGTCCGGCCAGCTATTGGCCAGTGGTGACGGGGCGGGAACGTGGCACACCCAATGCTATTCGAGGAGGTTGCTATGAACAGGCTTTCATCGCTCTGTCTGTGCGTTGCCCTGTCGGGGGCTGCTGTCCAGGCACAGGCCGAAACGGTAGTGCCCCTGCAGGGGCAGAGCTCCCAGCAGGTCCAGCAGGATATCGACGCCTGCCGCAATATGGCCGCTAGTTCGTCCAGCAGTTCGACGAGCAGCGGGCCGTCCGGCAGTCGCCTGCGCGGCGCCGCGGCCGGTGCCGCCGCCGGGGCGGTGGGGGCGCAGGTGCGCGGCAATCAGCACGATGAGCTGTACGACCGGGTCGATGAGGATGTGCAACAGGAGTATCGGCAGAACCGGGCCAAGGAAACCGCGGTGGCGGGCATGGTGGTCGGTGGCTCGCGCGAGCGTCAGGATCGTAGACAGGAGCGTCGCGAGGAACCGGCGACCACTAGTGGAGTCGACCCGGCGGCCTACTCCAGTTGCCTGCAGGGGCGGGGCTATCAGGTCACCCCCTGACCTGGGAGTCGTACGGTCATTTGCGGAAACACTCTGGGTAACGCTCAGGGTGGCAGGCTGTCTTGCAATGGCGCCGAGGGCTTCATATAGTCCGGCGGCATTTTGGCAGCCTGTCTCCGCTGGGTTATCCGGATGTCGAGATGGGTCCTTACGGGCCCCGTGGTCAGGACGGTTGGGCCCTTACCGAAAATGGTGAGAGACCATGATCGAGATAAAAAATCTAACCAAGCGATTCGCCCAGCGCTCAGCGGTGGGCAAACTGGCGGTGGACAACCTGTCCTTCCGCGTTCAAGAGGGGGAGGTGTTGGGGTTTCTCGGGCCGAACGGTGCCGGCAAGTCCACCACCATGAAGATGCTCACCGGCTTTCTTGCGCCGACTGCAGGCTCCGCGAGCATCCTCGGTTTCGATATCCAGACGCAGACGCTCAAGGCCCAGCAGCAGCTCGGCTATTTGCCGGAAGGCGCGCCCTGCTATGGCGATATGACGGTCAAGGGCTTTCTCGAATTCATCGCCGAGGTGCGCGGCTTCAGGGGCGCGGCGAAGCAGCAGAGAGTCGCCACCGCGGTGGCCCAGGTCGAGCTGGAGCAGGTGCTCAAGCAGTCCATCGATACCCTGTCCAAGGGCTTCAAGCGTCGCGTCGGCCTGGCTCAGGCGATTCTGCATGACCCGAAAGTGCTGATTCTCGACGAGCCCACCGATGGCCTCGACCCGAATCAGAAGCATCAGGTGCGCGGGCTGATTCGCAACCTAGCGAAAGACAAGATAGTGATCATTTCGACCCACATCCTCGAGGAGGTGACGGCGGTCTGTACCCGTGCGGTGGTGATCGCCCAGGGCAAGTTGCTGGCCGATGGCACGCCGTTCGAGCTGGAAAGCCGTTCGCGCTATCACCAGGCGGTCACGCTGGTCGGTGCCGAGGCGCTGGATCAGGCCGCTTTCGCGGCTCTGCCTGGCGTGGCGGGGGTGGAAGTCAACGAGCTGGAGCACAGCCTGACGGTGCTGGCGCAGCCGGGGCAGGTGATCTTCCCGCAGGTCAACACGTTGCTCAGCCAGCGCGGCTGGGCGGTCAAGGAGCTGAATGTCGAGCGTGGTCGGTTGGACGAAGTGTTCCGCACCCTGACGCGCGGGGAGACGGTATGAAGCAGTTGCCGGTATTGTTTAAGCGTGAGCTGGCGAGCTATTTCGCCACGCCGCTGGCCTACGTATTCATCCTGATTTTCCTGGTGCTGTCCGGGGTGTTCACCTTCTACCTGGGCGGCTTCTACGAGAGCGGCCAGGCCAGTCTCGCGCCCTTCTTCAATTTCCACCCCTGGCTCTATCTGTTCCTGGTGCCGGCTATTGCCATGCGCCTGTGGGCGGAGGAGCGTAAATCCGGCTCGATCGAGCTGCTGATGACCCTGCCGATCACCCGCGCCGAAGCGGTGCTCGGCAAGTTCCTCGCCGCCTGGGCCTTTGCCGGTCTGGCGCTGCTGCTGACCTTGCCGATGGTGCTCACCGTCAACTACCTGGGCGAGCCGGATAACGGCGCCATCCTCACCGGCTATATCGGCAGCTGGCTGCTGGCCGGCGCCTACCTGGCAATCGGTTCGTGCATGTCGGCGCTGGCGAAGAACCAGGTGATCGCCTTCATCCTCACGGTCAGTGCCTGCTTCCTGTTTATCGTCAGCGGCCTACCGCTGGTGCTGGATGCGTTCAGTGGCTGGGCACCGCAATGGGTGCTGGATTCGGTGGCGTCGCTGAGCTTCCTGACCCGCTTCGATGCCATCAGCAAAGGCGTGATCGATCTGCGTGATTTGCTGTATTTCGTCACCCTGATCGCCGCCTGGCTGGCCGCCACCGCGGTGGTGGTCGATCTGAAGAAAGCCGACTGAGGACGCCCGCATGAAAAAGTTGATGTATTCCGGCGCCGGGCTTTTAGTGATCGCCCTGGCGTTTCTGGCCTTCAACCTGTTCTCCAGCCTGACCCTGACCGATAGCCGTCTGGATCTGACTGAGCAGAAGCTCTACACCATCTCCGCCGGGACCAAGAAAATCCTCGCCGAGATCGATAAGCCGATCGATCTGTACTTCTTCTACTCCGACAAAAGCACCAAGGATCTGGTGGTGCTGCGCAACTACGCCAAACGCGTCGAGGAGATGCTCAAGGCCTACGAGCGGGCGGCGGCTGGCAAGATCAAGCTGCATATCATCGACCCGCAGCCGTTCTCGGAAGAGGAAGATAAGGCCGCGCAGTACGGCTTGCAGGCCGTGCCGCTGAATCAGGCGGGTGAGCAGGCGTACTTCGGCCTGGCCGGGACCAGCGGCGCGGAGGGCACCCAGGTTATCCCATTCTTTCCGCTCGATAATGAGGAGTTCCTCGAGTACGACATCAGCCGTCTGGTGCAGAGCCTGGGCAAACCTGAGCGGCCGGTAGTGGGTGTGCTCTCCAGCCTGCAACTCAACGGCGGCTTCGATATGCAGGCCCGCCAGCCGACCCCGCCGTGGCTGGTGATGGAGGAGATCCGTCAGCAGTTCAAGGTGGAAAGCCTGCAGCCGGGCATCGACCAGATCCCTGAGACGGTTTCGCTGTTGCTGCTGGTTCATCCCAAGCAGCTGCCGCAACCGACCCTCTATGCCATCGACCAATTCGTACTGCGCGGCGGCAAATTGCTGGTCTTCGTCGATCCCTACAGCGAGGCGGACACCGGTATGCCGCTACCGGGCGAAATGCCGGGCGCAGACAAGGCTTCCGACCTCGAACCGCTGTTCAAGGCCTGGGGCGTGCGGTTGCTGCCGGGCAAGGTGCTCGGCGATGGTTCCTACGCCATGGCGGTCAGCATGGGCGAGGGGCAGCGCGCGGTACGCCATGCCGGTTGGCTGAGCCTGCCGCAGACGGCGCTGGATCAAACCGACGTGAGCACCGCCGGCCTGGAAACCCTCACCGTGGCCACCGCCGGCATCCTCGAGGCGGTGGAAGGAGCGAAGACCCGCTTCACGCCGTTGATCCAGAGCTCGCAATACGCCATGCCGTTCGATGCCCAGCGTTTCGGCATGCTGCGCAACCCCGAAGAGTTGATCCGTGAACTGCAACCGACCGGTGAGCGTTATGCCATCGCCGGGCGTATCAGCGGCCCGGCGCAGAGCGCCTTTCCGAATGGCATCGAGGGGCGTAAGGATGGCCTGAAGGAGGCGGCGAACATCAACGTGATCGCCGTCGCCGACACCGACCTGCTGACCGATCGCATGTGGGTGCAGGTGCAGGACATGTTCGGTCAGCGGGTGCCGCAGCCCTGGGCGGATAACGCCAGCTTCGCGATCAATGCGCTGGATAACCTGGCCGGCTCCGATGCGCTGATCAGCGTGCGTTCGCGAGGCCGCTTCAGCCGTCCGTTCACTGTGGTGGAAGCACTGCAGCGGGACGCCGAAGTGCAGTTCCGCGAGAAGGAAGAGGCCCTGCAGACGCGTTTGGCCGACACCGAGCAGAAACTCGCCGCCCTGCAGCAGAAGCAGGACCCGAGCAAGACCCAGGAGCTGACACCGGAACAGCAAGCCACGGTGCAGCAGTTCCTGCAGGAGCGGGTGAAGCTGCGCAAGGAACTGCGTGAAGTGCGCTACCAACTGAATGCCGATATCGAGGCGCTGGGCCGTACGTTGAAGCTCATCAATATCGCCCTGGTGCCGTTGCTGCTGACCTTGGCCGTGTTGGCCCTGTGGCTGTGGCGCCGGCGCCGTCAGGCTTGATTGGGGCCATGGCCTTTCGGCATCGAGCCCTGGGCAAAAAACGCAACGACAGACGGCTTGAAATCAACTGAAATAAGACTGCAAGACCTATGGGCCGGGGCTTGCAGGCGATTTTGAAAAAGTCCTTTGCAGGACTTTTGCTTGATTTATACTCCGGCAGCGGTCGCGTTAAGAATGCTCTTCGTAATAACCGCTGCAAACTGATTATGGTTTGAACAGGTGGTTAAAGAAGTGGGTTTTTACTGATCCGTCGATACCTCGTTAAGAGGCAATAATAAAATGCGAGTTGGAGAAAGTTGTAATGGCTGATCGTGAGACTGGAACCGTCAAATGGTTCAATGATTCCAAAGGCTATGGCTTCATTCAGCGCGAAAGTGGCGCCGATGTGTTCGTTCACTACCGTGCCATTCGCGGCGAAGGTCACCGCTCCCTGAATGAAGGTGAGCGTGTCGAGTTCGCCGTTATCGATGGTCAGAAAGGCCCCCAGGCCGAAGATGTGACTAAAGCCTGAAGACCCCAGGTTTAAGAGCTCTTAAAAACCAAAGGCCCGTCACTGACGGGCCTTTGGTTTTTGGCGCTGCGCAAGCGCGATAGGTAAACGCGCTAGGACGTGTGCCAGGTGATTTCTTCTTCACCGTCGGCACTGACCCTGATCCAGCGGTCGGCGGTTTCCTCGCTTTCCTCTTCGCTCCAACCGCCCGGCGCGCAGCGGATCTCGACGCCCAGGGCGGCGAAGGCCGCACGGGCGCAGGCCAGGTCGTCGGCCCAGGGCGTCGAGTCGCTTTCCAGATACAGGCTGCTCCACTTGCCCACGGCCTTGGGCAGCCAGGTCAGCGGGATCACCCCGGCCGCGCTGTCGACGTCGCACTTGTAGGTCTGGCCCTGTTGCCGCCATTCCGTGCAGGGGCCGAGCACGGCACTCAACCAATTGGCGATGGCAGTGTGGTCGGCGTCCTTCAGGTAGATCTCGATATCGGGTTGGCGCATGGCAATCCTCTTTTGATCTTTTGAACAATCCGGTCGGGGATGTCCCGTTGCTCGGTATTGCCTGCCGGCATCCATGGCGGGGCAGCCACTTTACCGATCGAGTTGAAACCAATCGTAGCGCACCGCCACTGTGACCTCTAACGGCTGTTCGATTACCGCGGCGCGGCGTTCGGCACTGGCGCGCCAGCCGTGCGGCGTCATGGCCAGCAAGTCGGCGCGCGCTTGGGCTGTGTTCAGACATAGTGTGAAGCGCAGCACTTCGCTGTGGGCCTGCTGCATGCCTGCGGGCACCAAGGCCAGGTGTTTGTCATCGCTGTAATCGCGGACTTGGTCGTAGAGTTTCTCGCGCAGCTCGATCAAGTGTTCGCTGGTCGGGCCGAGGCGCATCAAGCCGCCACCGGGGGCGAGCAGGCGTTTGGCCTCCTGCCAGTCCAGGGGGCTGAACACGCTGGCGAGGAACTGGCAGCTGGCATCCGCCAAGGGGATGCGCGCCATGCTCGCGACCAGCCAGGTCAAGTGCGGGTTACGCCGGCAGGCCCGTTTGACCGCCTCGCGCGAGATATCCAGGGCGTAGCCGTCGGCACCCGGCAGGGCCGCGGCCAGTTGCGCGGTGTAATAGCCCTCGCCACAACCGATATCCAGCCAGCGCGCCGGCGCGCGTTCGGCGGCCAGTTCGGCCAGACGTTTGGCCAGCGGTGCGTAGTGGCCGCCGTCGAGGAAGCGTCGCCGCGCCTCGACCATCGCCAGGTTGTCGCCGGGGTCGCGGCTGTTCTTGTGCTGCACCGGCAACAGGTTCAGGTAGCCCTGGCGAGCGCGGTCGAAACGGTGATTGGCCGGGCAGGCCACGCCATTATCGACCGCGCTCAAGGGCGCTGCGCAGATCGGACAGGTCAGCATCAGGCGAGCAACTTCACCAGGGTCTGATAGTAAATCTCGGTCAGCACCTCGAGATCGCTGGCCAGCACCCGTTCGTTGATCTGGTGGATGGTCGCGTTGACCGGCCCCAGTTCGACCACCTGAGTGCCCAGGGTGGCGATAAAGCGTCCGTCCGAGGTACCACCGCTGGTGGACGGCGTGGTCTCGCGACCGGTGACGGCCTTGATGCTGGCGGACACCGCGTCGAGCAACTCGCCCGGCTCGGTGAGGAACGGCAGGCCGGACAACGCCCACTCCACATGCCAGTCCAGGCCGTGCTTGTCGAGGATGCGGGCGACCCGCTGTTGCAAGCCTTCCACCGTGGATTCGGTGGAGAAGCGGAAGTTGAACACCGCCTCCAGCTCACCCGGGATCACGTTGGTCGCGCCGGTACCGGAGTTGAGGTTGGAGATCTGGAAACTGGTCGGCGGGAAGAAGGCGTTGCCATCGTCCCAATGCTCGGCCGCCAGCTCGCTGAGGGCCGGGGCGGCCAGATGAATCGGGTTTTTCGCCAGGTGCGGATAGGCCACATGGCCCTGCACGCCGCGCACCGTCAGCTTGGCGCCGAGGGAGCCGCGACGGCCGTTCTTGACCACGTCACCGACCAGGGAGGTACTCGAGGGCTCACCGACTATGCACCAGTCCAGGCGCTCGCCACGGGCCGCCAGGCGTTCGACCACGGCTTTGGTGCCGTGATGGGCCGGGCCTTCCTCGTCACTGGTGATCAGAAAGGCGATGGCGCCTTTGTGCTGCGGGTATTCGGCCACGAAGCGCTCCACCGCGATGATCATCGACGCCAGGCTGCCTTTCATGTCCGCCGCGCCGCGCCCGCAGAGCATGCCCTGCTCGTCGATCAAGGCATCGAATGGCGCATGCTGCCAGGCCTGCAGCGGGCCGGTCGGTACCACATCGGTATGCCCGGCGAAGCACAGCACCGGGCCTTCGCCGCCGTGGCTGGCCCAAAAGTTGTCGACGTTCTCGATGCGCATCGGCTCCACCGCGAAACCCAGGGCGCTCAGGCGCTTGATCATCAGGGTCTGGCAGTCGGCGTCCTCTGGGGTCACGGAGGGGCGCCGGATCAGGGCGCAGGCGAGTTCTAGGGTCGGGGAGAGGGCAGTCATTGCGGCTCCAGAGCGGCATCAAGCGGAAAGGTCGCCATCTTAAAACAAAACGGCGGCCATTGGCCGCCGTTCCGGTGCTGCGCAGCGCTTAGTCTTGCAGTGCCACCTCGGGGGTTTCCATGGGTTTCGGCAAGGAGGACAACAGCGCCATGATCAGCGCGGCCAGGTACGGCAGCGACTGCACCAGGAGCATGGCCACCCAGAACTTCACGTCGGCGCTGGGGAAGCCCTGGACTATGCCGATGCCGATCGCCGCGCCCCACAACAGCAGCATGATGAAGACTTCCTCGCGGGCTTCCGCCAGCGCCACCATCAGGCCGTGGCTGGAACGCATCTTCGGCGTGCGGAAGAACGGGATGCTGGTGGTGAAGAAGCCGTACAGCACCGCTTTGGCGATGGTGTGCGACAACGCCAAGCCGGCCAGCGCCGCGCAGAAGGCGTCCTTCAGGTTGACCCCGACCGTGCGCTGATAGAGGAACACTATCTTGCCGAACTTGAAGAAGAACAGCGCCAGGGGCGGAATCGCGAAGATCAGCAGCGGCGGATCGACCCGCTGCGGCACTATGATCATCGCCGCGGACCAGAGCAGGGCACCGATGGTGAAGAAAATGTTCAGGCCATCGGCAACCCAGGGCAGCCAGCCGGCGACGAAGTGGTAACGCTGGCCGCGCTTGAGCTCGGTGTCCTTGCCGCTGAACAGGCTGCTGGCATGGCCCTTCATGATCTGGATGGCGCCGTAGGCCCAGCGGAAGCGCTGCTTCTTGTAGTCGATGAAGGTGTCCGGCATCAGGCCTTGGCCGTAGCTGTCGTAGGCGTAGGCGGCGGAATAGCCTTTTTCGAACACGCGCAGACCCAGCTCGGCGTCCTCACAGATGGTCCAGTCGGCCCACTTCAATTCGTCCATCACGGTACGGCGGATCATGGTCATGGTGCCGTGCTGGATGATCGCGTTGCGGTCGTTGCGGGTGACCATGCCGATATGGAAGAAGCCCTTGTATTCGGCGTAACAGAGCTTCTTGAACGTGCTCTCCTTGCCATCGCGGTAGTCCTGCGGTGATTGCACCACGGCGATTTTCGGGTCGGCGAAGTGCGGCACCATGTGCTTGAGCCAGTTGCGGTCGACGCAGTAGTCCGAGTCGATCACCGCCACCACCTCGGCATCCGCGGCGGTGTACGGCAGGATGTAGTTCAGTGCCCCGCCCTTGAAGCCGGCCAGCGGCGCGACATGGTAGAACTTGAAGCGTGGGCCGAGCTGTTCGCAATAGGCCTGCACCGGTTCCCAGACCGCCGGGTCCTTGGTGTTGTTGTCGATGATGATGACTTCGAAGTCTGGATAATCCAGGTTGGCCAACGCGTCGAGGGTCTGTTTGACCATCTCCGGTGGCTCGTTGTAGCACGGCACATGGATCGAGACCTTGGGCCGGTAGGCGCTGTCGCCGATCACCGGGATGAAGGGGCGCCGGCGTTTGCGGACCCATACCGCCTCGGCCAGTTCGTGGGCCTCGGTCAGCAGCACGATAAACACGCCGAGCGCGCCGATCCCGAGCAGCAGGCCGACGGTGAGGCTGAACCAGGTGCTGTATTGCTGGCTGTAGTCGTAGCCGATCCACACCAGCACCGAGCCGCCGGCAAAGGCGACGAAGGTCAGGAAGGTACGCCCGCGTTGGCGCAGGGCGCTGCCGTCGATCAGCAGCAAGGCCAGCGCGAGCATGGCCAGCACCACCGAACCGACGGCCAGCACGCGCCACTGCGGAATCGCCACGACCGGGCCTTCGAAGGCAAACTTCGGCTGCCGAGCGGCGTTGTACACGCCCCAGTAGGCGCCGACCGCGCCTTCGTCACTGGCCTTCCACGGCTGGTCGAAGGCCTCGATGACGAAGTAGTTGTAGCCCTTGGCGTTCAAAGTGGTGACCAGGGTGCGCAGGTAGATCGCCTGATCCGCCTGGGACGCATCGGCGCCGCCCCGCATGCGGCCGTTACTCGGCCAGCCCACTTCGGAGAGCAGCAAAGGCTTTTTCGGGAAGAGCTTTTTCAGATCCTTGGCACGATCGAGGACGAACTGAGTGGAGTCCTCCATCGGCACGAATTCCCAGTAGGGCAGGACGTGCGCGGCGATCAGGTCGACGTGCTTGGCCAGCTCCGGGTATTTCTCCCAGATGTGCCACTGCTCGGAGGTGGTCACCGGGACCTTGACGGCGGCGCGCACGCGGTCGAGGAAGACGCTCAGCTGTTTGGTGGTCACTTCGCGGCGGAACAGCGCTTCGTTACCCACCACCACCCGCACGACGCTGCGCGAGGAGTTGGCGATCTCGATGCCGCGGGCGATCTCGCGCTCATTGCGCTCCTCGTCCGGGCTGATCCAGATCCCCAGGGTCACGCGCAGGCCGAATTCTTCGGCGATCCGTGGGATGTCGCCCAGGCTGCCGTCCACCGAATAGGTGCGGATGCTGTCGGTCTGCTTGCTCAGCAGCTCGAGATCCTGGCGAATCTGCTCGTCGCTCGGGTACTGATCCTTCTGCGGATTCTGATCCAGACGGAACGGCGAGAACGAGAAGCCGGAGATTTGCTCAGGCCAGTCCGGGGCGGTTACCGGACGGTTATAGAGTGCCCAGATACCGGTGAACAGCGCGGCGATTGCCACGAAGACCACCAGGTTGAGTCCAAATTTACGCGATGACATAGAGGTTTCAGGTTCCAAAGGGTGGAACGGGGACATGCCGGCGAGCGCCGGTCGGCGCGCATCCTACCCCGGCGTCAGAGGGCTGTATAGCTCCCGCCAGCAGCGCGGCGCTGGACGGATAAGCGGCCTGCTAGCCTTGGTCAGCGCGGGGCTGCGGAAGTTCGCCGGCAGGCTCGGCAGACCGGCTATTTAGCGGCCGTCTGCGGCTATAGGCAGACGACCACCGGCAGGCTTCACAGCGTCCGCAGCAGGATGCGCTCGCTGGCCGCCAGGTCGATATCGCGTTGCTCGCCCAGGGTGATCATCTTGTGCCGTTCCAACTGGGCCAGTACCTGCGGGATCGCCTCGGCGCCCAGGCCGTGCTCGGACAGGCTGGTCGGCACCCCCATTTGCTGGAAGAAGGTGCGGGTGGCGGCGATAGCCGCGTCGATCCGTTGCTCCTCGTCGCCTTGCTCGATCCGCCAGACCCGCGCGGCATATTGCAGCAGCTTGGCGCGCTTGCTTGCGCGGCGCTCGGCCAGCAAGGCCGGCAGCACCACGGCCAGGGTCTGCGCGTGATCCAGGTGATACAGCGCGGTCAGCTCGTGGCCGATCATATGGGTCGCCCAGTCCTGCGGCACGCCGCAGCCGAGCAGGCCATTCAGCGCCTGGGTGGCGCACCACATCAGGTTGGCGCGGACGTTGTAGTCCTCGGGGTTGGCCAGCGCTTTCGGGCCTTCCTCGATCAGGGTTAGCAGCAGGCCTTCGGCATAGCGGTCTTGCAGCGGTGCATCGACGGGGAAGGTCAGGTATTGCTCGATGGTATGCACGAAGGCATCCACCACGCCGTTGCCGATCTGCCGGGCCGGCAGGCTGAAGGTGGTGCGTGGATCGAGTATGGCGAAGCGCGGGTAGAGCAACGCACTGGAGAACGGCAGTTTCTCCTGGCGTGTCACGTGGGTGACCACGCCATGGGGGTTGCTCTCCGAGCCGGTCGCCGCCAGGGTCAGCACGCAACCCAACGGCAGCGCGGCTTGTACGCGGGTACCGATGAGCAGGTCGAGGGGCTCGCCGGCGTAGCACAGCGCCGCGGCGATGAATTTGCTGCCGTCGATCACCGAGCCGCCGCCGACCGCGAGGATAAAGTCGCACTGCGCGGTCTTGCCCTGTTCTACCGCCCGCATCAGGGTATCGAATTGCGGATTGGCTTCGATGCCGCCGAAGCGGCTGATGCTGTGGCCGGTCAGCGCCGCTTCTACCTGCTCCCAGACACCGTTCTGGAAGATGCTGCCGCCGCCGTGGGTGACCAGCACCCGGCTGCCGGCGGGGATTTCCCGGCTGAGCTTGGCGATCTGGCCTTCGCCGAAGTGGATCTTGGTCGGGTTATAGAAGGTGAAGTTGCGCATGACGGGTTCCCTTGTTGTTATCGGCCGGCGGTAGTTATCGGCTGACTATAGCCGCAGCCGACCGCCTGCGAATCTATGGTCGACCATTCAGCCGGGTTAGGCTTGGGCTGACCGACGCGCCTTCCTATAATGCGCGCCGGCCTGCTGGGTGGATGACGAGCAAGGCGCAGATGACGGGCAAGGCAACGCTGAGGTGGGGTGATGAGTACAGACGAACAACGATTTGGCGGTATCGCCCGGCTTTATGGGCAGGCCGGCCTGGCGCGGCTGGCTGCGGCCCATGTGGCAGTGGTGGGGATCGGCGGGGTCGGCTCCTGGGCCGCGGAAGCCTTGGCCCGCAGTGGCGTGGGCGAGATTTCGCTGTTCGATCTGGACGACGTCTGCGTGACCAACACCAACCGGCAGATCCATGCGCTGCAAGGAGCCATAGGTCAGCCCAAGGTCGAGGTGATGGCCGAGCGCATCCGCGCCATCAACCCGGCCTGTGTGGTGCATGCGGTCGGCGATTTCGTCACCCGCGAGACCATGGCCGCGACCATCACGGCGACTATGGACTGTGTGATCGACTGCATCGACAGCGTCGCCGCCAAGGCCGCGCTGATCTCCTGGTGCAAACGCCGCAAGATTCAGATCATCACCACGGGCGGCGCCGGCGGGCAGATCGACCCGACGCTGATCCAGGTCGGCGACCTCAACAAGACCTTCAACGACCCGCTGGCCTCCAGCGTGCGCTCGACCCTGCGCCGCGATTACGGTTTTTCCCGCACGCCGGGGCGCCACTACAGCGTGCCCTGCGTGTTTTCCAGCGAGCAACTGCGCTACCCGAAGCCGGATGGCGGCATTTGCTTGCAGAAGGGCTTTGTCGGCGAGGGGGTCAAGCTCGACTGCGCCGGCGGTTTCGGCGCGGTGATGATGGTCACCGCGACCTTCGGCATGGTCGCCGCCGCCAAGGCGGTGGACAAGTTGGTGGCCGGCGCGCGCCGGCCGGCGGAGCGGCAGTAGACGTAGGGCGGAGTTGAGGTGCAGCGGTTAGTCCGCCCTACGCTTTATCCGCCAGCTCACGCATTCTTTGCAGCACCGCATTCAGGCCGTTGCTGCGCGACGGCGACAGGTGGCGGGCCAGGCCCAGCTGAGTGAACCAGTCTGCAATATCTACAGTCGCCAGCTCTGCCGCCGACAAACCGTTGACCCGTGCCAGCAGCAGTGCCAGCAGGCCGCGGATCAGTCGCGCATCGCTGCTGGCGCGGAACTGCCAATGGCCATCCTGCACCGTGCCGATCAGCCAGACCTGGCTTTCACAGCCGGGCACGCGGTATTCGTCATTGCGCTGATGGTCGTCCAGTGCTTGCAATTGCTCGCCCCAGCTCATCAGTAAACGCGCCCGCTGTTCCCAACTGCCGGGCTGGGTAAAGGCCTGCAAGGCCTGTTCGGCGGCGGCCGGCAGGCTCACTGCAACAGCTCCAGGGCTTGGTCGAGGGCAACGAAGAAACGCTCTAGATCGCCGCCATCGTTATACAGACCGAGCGACACGCGAATCGCGCCGGGCAGACCGAGGCTTTTCAGCAGTGGCATGGCGCAGTGGTGGCCGGCGCGCACGGCTATCCCTTGTTCGGTGAGCAGATGCGCCAGATCGGTGCTGTGCACGCCCTCGACCACGAAGCTGGCCAGGGCCGCTTGTGGCTCGCCGAGCAGGCGCACGCCGTCACGGGCAGCCAGGCCCGCCAACAGTTCGGCGTGCAGCGCCGCCTCGTGGCGGGCGATTGCACTCGCATCCAGGCCGCCCAGGTAGTCGAGGGTGGCGCCGAGGCCGATCACCCCGGCAATCGCCGGCGTACCGGCTTCGAAGCCAAGGGGCGCCGGGCGGAACTTGGCGGAGGGATAGTCGGCCTGCAGGACCATCTCACCGCCAAATTGCCAGGGCTTGAGCCGCTGCAAGGCCGCGGCACGGCCATAGAGCACGCCGACCCCGTCCGGGCCGTAGAGCTTGTGGCTGGACAGCACATAGAAGTCGCAGCCCAGGGCCTGCAGGTCATGGCGGCCGTGCACCACACCTTGGGCGCCGTCCACCACCGTCAGCGCGCCTTGGGCGGTGGCCAGGGCCAGCAGTGGATTCAGGGGTTGCCAGCCGCCGAGCACGTTCGACAGTTGGCTGACGGCGAGCAGGCGGGTGCGCGGGCCGATCAGCTGCCGGGCGGCTTGCAGGTCGATCAGCCCGTTTGGGTGCAGGGGTAATACCCGCAACTTAAGGTCGCGGCGCAGCGCCAGCTGTTGCCAGGGCAGCAGATTGGCGTGGTGCTCCAGGGCGCTGATGACGATCTCGTCGTCAGGCTGGAACTGCTCCTCCAGCCCATAGGCCAGCAGGTTCAAGGCTTCGGTGGCGCCGCGGGTGAAGATGATCTCGTTCGGGCCGGCGGCATTCAGCCAGTGGGCGACTTTAGTGCGGCTTGCCTCGAAGGCGCGGGTCGCGCGCTCGCCGGGCAGATGCTGGGCACGGTGCACATTGGCGGCGCCCTGGGCGTAGTAGCCGAGCAGGGCGTCGAGCAGCGCCTGCGGCTTTTGCGCCGTGGCTGCGCTGTCCAGATAGGTCTGGCCTTCGGCTTCCAGGGCGGCGAGCGCCGGAAAATCGGCGCGCCAGGGGGAGGTAAGCGGCATGTGGATTCCCATGTGGGGCGGTCTCGCCGCGCAGCGGCGGCCCGCCATGGCCGGCCGAAGCCGGCCCACGCCAAGAGGATCAGTTGTGTGCGTGCAGCGCTGCGTTCAGCTCGATGGCCGATTTGTGCGTCTTGCACTCGACGGCGCCGGTCTGCGAGTTGCGGCGGAACAGCAGGTCGGGCTGACCGGCCAGTTCGCGGGCCTTGAGCACTTTCACCAGTTGGTTCTTATCGTCCAGCAGCGCCACCTTGGTGCCGGCGGTGATGTACAGGCCGGACTCGACGGTGTTGCGGTCACCCAGGGGGATGCCGATGCCGGCATTGGCGCCGATCAGGCAGCCTTCGCCGACCGCGATGACGATATTGCCGCCGCCGGACAGGGTGCCCATGGTCGAGCAGCCGCCGCCCAGGTCTGAGCCCTTGCCGACGAACACGCCAGAGGAGACGCGCCCTTCGATCATGCCCGGGCCGGCAGTACCGGCGTTGAAGTTGATAAAGCCCTCGTGCATCACGGTGGTGCCTTCGCCGACGTAGGCGCCCAGGCGAATGCGCGCGCTGTCGGCCAGGCGGACGCCGGCCGGCACCACGTAGTCGGTCATTTTCGGGAACTTGTCCACCGAGAAGACCTCCAGCAGCTCGCCTTTCAGGCGGGCCTCGAGCTGGCGCTCGGCCAGTTCGGCCAGGTCGACGGCGCCCTGGCTGGTCCAGGCCACATTCGGCAGCAATGGGAAGATCCCGGCGAGGTTCAGGCCATGGGGCTTGACCAGGCGATGCGAGAGCAGGTGCAGCTTGAGGTAAGCCTCGGGGGTGGAGGTCAGCGCCGCGTCCTCGGCGAGCAGGGTGGCGACCAGCGGCCGGTGACTCTCGGCCAGGCGGATCAGCAGCGCGGCCTGGGCCGAATCGACGTGCTTCAACAGATCGGCCAGCTCGATGGCTTGGTTGGTGTTGAAGCCGATCGCCTGGTTGCCGCCGCTGTAGCCGAGTTTCTCGGTGACCTTGGCCACCAGTTCGGCGGACGGGTTGAGCAGCGGCTGGGCGTAGAACACCTCGAGCCAGTTGCCTTGACGGTTCTGGGTGCCGACGCCGAAGGCCAAGCTGAATAGTGTCGTGGTCATGGTTTTTTTCCTTGTAGCGAATGCGGTGATAGCGCGGGCTTAGGCCTGCGCGGCGGAATACAGTTCCGGCTTGAAGCCGAGCAGGGTCTTGTCGCCGAGGTCGAGCACCGGGCGTTTGATCATCGACGGCTGGGCGACCATCAACTCGATGGCTTTGCTTTGGTCGAGGTCGGTTTTCTGCGCGTCACTCAGCTTGCGAAAGGTCGTGCCGGCACGGTTCAGCACGCTCTCCCAGCCATGTTCGGCGCACCACTTATTCAGGCTGCCACGGTCGATGCCGAGGCTCTTGTAGTCGTGGAAGGCATAGCCGACACCTTGCTCGTCGAGCCAGGTACGGGCTTTTTTCATCGTATCGCAGGCTTTGATGCCGTACAGCGTGATGCTCATGTTCAGAGACCTTCAACAAAAGTGCGGATGCGTTTGGCGGCTTCGACGCATTCCGCCAGCGGCGCTACCAGGGCCATGCGCACGCGGCCGGCACCTGGATTGAAGCCATCGACTTCGCGCGACAGGTAGGAACCGGGCACTACGGTCACGTGCTCGCGGGCGAACAGCTCGCGGGTGAACTCGGCATCGTCCATGGGCGTTTTCGCCCACAGGTAGAAGCCGCCATCCGGGCGTTGCACGTCCAGCACCGGGCCGAGGATATCCAGCACGGCGTCATACTTCTCGCGGTACAGGTCGCGGTTGGCGCGCACATGGGCTTCGTCGTTCCAGGCGGCGACGCTGGCCAGCTGAGTTTGCACCGGCATGGCGCAGCCGTGGTAGGTACGGTACAGCAGGAAAGATTGCAGAATGTCGGCGTCGCCGGCGACAAAGCCCGAGCGCAGGCCCGGCAGGTTGGAGCGCTTGGACAGGCTGTGAAAGACCACGCAACGGGCAAAATCGCTGCGGCCCAGCGCCGCGCAGGCGCTCAGCAGGCCGGCGGGCGGATTCTGTTCGTCGAAGTACAACTCGCTGTAACACTCGTCGGCGGCGATCACGAAGTCGTACTGGTCGGCCAGCTGGATCAGCTTCTTCAGGGTTTCCAGCGGAATCAGCGCGCCGGTGGGGTTGCCCGGCGAGCAGAGGAACAGGATCTGGCAGCGTTGCCAGATCTCGGCGGGCACGGCGTCGAAATCCGGGTTGAAGCCGTTCTCGCTCAGGCACGGCAGGTAGTGCGGCTGCGCACCGGCGAGCAACGCGGCACCTTCATAGATCTGATAGAAGGGGTTGGGGCTGACCACCAAGGCGTCGTCGCGGCGCTGCACCAGGGTCTGGGTGAAGGCGAACAGCGCTTCACGGGTGCCGTTGACCGGCAGCACATGCCGCGCTGCATCCAGCCAGCCGGCCGGCAGGTCGAAGCGCCGGGTGCACCAGCGGGCGATGGCTTCACGCAAGGCCGGGATGCCCAGGGTGGTCGGGTAGACCGCCAGTTGTTCGAGGTTGCTGGCCAGCGCTTCGGCGACGAAGGCCGGCGAGCGGTGCTTCGGCTCGCCGATCGACAGGGCGATCGGTGACTTGCTGGCCGGCGGTTGGGCGCCGGCCAGCAGGGCGCGGAGTTTCTCGAAGGGGTAGGGCTGCAGTTGCTTCAGTGCGTCATTCATGGTGTCGGGCGTCAATAAGCGCAGCGCAGTGCGCCGCCGGTGGATCAAGTTCGGTGCAAGGCGGCCGCTGGCCTGATCGCACCCTAGGGTTGGAGCTAGATGCTGATACGTGACAATTCGATCTTCTGGCCCTCGGCGTCGGACAGCTGCTCGATGATCGCCGCCTGCAGGCGGGCACACAGGTCTGGGTCCGACAGGGGGTGATTGTGCGCGTCGGTGACGAAGAACACGTCCTCTACGCGCTCGCCGAGCGTGGCGATCTTGGCATTTTGCAGCGACAGACCGAAGTCCAGGAAGATCTTGCCGATCCGCGCCAGCAGGCCGGGGCGGTCGGGGGCGATCAGCTCGAGCACCGTCACCGGGCGCTGCGCATCGTTGGAGATGGTCACCTGCGGGGCAAAGGCGAAGTGCTTGAGCTGGCGCGGTACACGGCGCTGGATGATGGTCGGGTAGTCATCCGGGTTCTTCAGTGCATCGACCAGGCCCTGGCGAATCTCCTTGATCCGCGCCGGGTTGTCGCCAATCGAGCCGCCATCCGCGTCCAGCACTATATAGGTGTCGAGGGTGAACTGGCTGGTGGAGGTGATCACCCGCGCATCGTGAATGTTCAGGTTGAGCTGATCCATGGCCGCTACGGTCACGGCGAAGAAGTCGTGCTGGTCCGGCGCGTAAATGAAGATCTGCGTGCCGCCCTCGAATTCACGCTGGGTGGTTTCCTGGATCAGCACCAGCGGGTCGTGGCTCGTGCTGTGCTGCAAGATCGCCTCGGTATGCCAGGCGACATCACCGGCGGTGTGGCGCAGGAAGTAGTCATCGCCGAGCTGCGACCAGAGCTGTTCGGCATCGTCCGGATCTGTGCCGCTACGCACCAGGATGTCCAGTGCGGCGCTTTGCGTCTGGCGGATCTGCTCTTCGCGGTCGACCGGGTGTTCCAGGCCGCGGCGCAGGGCGCGCTTGGTCTCGGTATACAGCTGGCGCAGCAGGCTGGCGCGCCAGGAGTTCCACAGGCTGGGGTTGGTGGCGTTGATGTCGGCCACGGTCAGCACGTAGAGGTAATCCAGGCGCGTCTGGTCGCCGACCAGCTGGGCGAAGTCGTGGATCACCTGTGGGTCGGACAGGTCCTTGCGTTGGGCGGTGGTCGACATCACCAGGTGGTGCTGCACCAGCCAGACGATCAGCCGGCTATCCCAGACCGGTAGTTGATGGCGCAGGCAGAAGGCTTCCGCATCCACCGCCCCCAGTTCCGAATGGTCGCCGCCACGACCCTTGCCGATGTCGTGGTAGAGGCCGGCCAGGTAGATCAGCTCCGGTTTTGGCAGTCGGCCCATGAGCTTGCTGGCCAGCGGAAACTTCTCCGAGATCGGTGTGTATTGCAGTTTGCGCAGATGCTTGATCAGGTTCAGGGTGTGCGCATCGACCGTATAGATATGGAACAGGTCGTGCTGCATCTGCCCGATAATGTCGCCGAACTCGGGCAAATAACGGCCGAGGATGCCGTAGCGGTTCATCCGCCGCAGGTTGCGGTGAATGCCGATCTCGCACTTGAACAGCTCGATAAACAGGCTGGTATTGCGAATGTCGTTGCGAAACTCGGCGTCGATCAGGTGCCGATGGTCGCGCAGCAGGCGGATGGTGTCGGCGCGTACCCCCTTGATCTCCGGGTGTTGCGCCATCAGCACGAAGATTTCCAGCAGCGCGAACGGCGTGCGTTTGAAGACCTGCGGATGAGCGACTTCGATATAGCCGTCGCGCAGTTGGAAGCGGCTATTCAAGGGTTGTGCCTGACCGGTTGTGCCGGTGCGCAGGATCACCTCTTCGAAGTGCTGGACGATCAGCTCGCTCAGTTCGGCGATGCTCATCACCACGCGGTAGTACTTCTGCATGAAACGTTCGATGGCGAGCTTGCTGTTGCTGTCTTCGAAACCGAGCAGGCCGGCGATGCTGCGCTGGTGATCGAACAGCAGACGGTCTTCGGCGCGGCCGGCCAGCATGTGCAGGGCGTAGCGCACCTTCCAGAGGAACTCCTGGGAGGCGGCGAGCAGGGCGTATTCGCTTTCCAGCAGGAAGCCCTGACCGACCATCGCGTGCAGGTTGAGCGTGCCGAAATGCCGGCGCGCGACCCAGAGGATGGTCTGGATGTCGCGTAGGCCACCGGGCGAGCCTTTGACGTTGGGCTCGAGGTTGTACTCGGTGTCGTTGTATTTGCCGTGGCGGGCGCGCTGCTCTGCACGCTTGGCCAGGAAAAAGTCCTTGCTCGGCCACATCTGGGTGCTGCTGGTGACTTCCAGCATGCGCTGGCGCAGGTGCTCCGGGCCAGCGATGGTGCGGCTTTCCATCAGGTTGGTGATCACCGTCAGGTCGGCGCGGGCTTCTTCGACGCACTCGTCGATCGAGCGCACACTCTGGCCGACTTCCAGGCCGATATCCCAGAGCAGGGTGAGGAAGCGTTCGATCGGCTCGCGAAAGGTCTCGTGATCGGCGCTATCGAGCAGAATCAGCAAGTCGATGTCCGAGTAAGGATGTAGCTCGCCGCGGCCATAGCCGCCGACCGCCAGCAGGGCGATGTCGGCCTCGGTGCTCCAGTCGAAGCGCGCCCAGGCTTCGCGCAGGATCTGGTCGACGCACCAGGCGCGGTCTTCCACCAGGCGACGAATATCCCGGCCGCTCTTGAAGCGAGCGTCGAGCACTTCGTGAACTCGACGGATCGCCTTCTTGAACGCGGCGATTGGGCTGGACTTCAAGGCCAGTTCCGCTTGGAACTGGCCGCGGTCGAACAACTCGGGATCCACCTGCGGCATGCGGCAGCTTTCCTTTAGATAGTGCGAGCGGTCGATCAGGCCGAGGTGCGCGGGATGCTGTCATCCTGGCGCAGGGTGAAGATCTCGTAGCCGGTCGCGGTCACCAAGATGGTGTGTTCCCACTGTGCGGAGAGCTTGCGATCCTTGGTGATGGCGGTCCAACCGTCGCCGAGCAGGCGGGTTTCCGCGCGGCCTTGGTTGATCATCGGCTCGATGGTGAAGGTCATGCCTTCTTTCAGCTCCATGCCGGTGCCGGCGCGTCCGTAGTGCAGGACTTGCGGCTCCTCGTGGAACACCCGGCCGATGCCGTGGCCACAGTATTCGCGGACCACCGAGTAGCCGTTTTTCTCGGCGTGCTTCTGGATTACCTCACCAATATCGCCGAGGCGGGCACCCGGGCGAACCAACTCGATGCCCTTGTACATGCACTCCTGGGTGACGCGGGCGAGCTTCTCGGCCCACTCGCTGACCTTGCCGACCATGAACATCTTGCTGGTGTCGCCGTGGTAGCCATCCTTGATTACGGTGATGTCGATGTTCAACACATCGCCATCCTTCAGCGGCTTCTCATTCGGGATGCCGTGGCAAACCACGTGGTTGATCGAGGTGCAGATCGACTTGGGGAAGCCTTTATAGTTGAGCGGTGCCGGGATGGCCTGCTGCACCTTGACGATGTAGTCGTGGCAGATGCGATCCAGTTCGTCGGTGGTGACGCCAGGTTTGACGTATTCGCCGATCATCTCCAGCACTTCACCGGCCAGGCGGCCGGCAACGCGCATTTTTTCGATTTCCTCGGGCGTCTTGATGGTGACGGTCATGCGAACTCTCTCGTCGGCGCACACAGGCGCAGGGCAAAAATACGGGAAAGCGCGATTCTAGCAGACCGCTACGGGAAACTAAGCACAACTCGGTGATTCCAGCGGTGCGCAGCATATAGCGGAGTCATGTCGGCAGCTGCTGTTCTTGGCCTGCTTTATTAGTGCCGGTAAAGATCGAGCATTCTCGAGTGCTCGTCACTGCGGGTTTCGTTTTGTTGCCTGCTGTGATATAAAATGCGCCGCTTTCCGGGCTCCAGCCTGAAAAGCTTAAACCCACACACGTGTCGACACGATGGCCTGGGTGCCTCTCGGCTAGCGCTGGGGGTTGGTCATTGGGATGCGTGGAGGCCTAACCCGACTTATCAAGGAACTATCATGTCCCAAGTCAATATGCGCGATATGCTGAAGGCCGGTGTGCACTTCGGCCACCAGACCCGTTACTGGAACCCGAAAATGGGCAAGTTCATTTTCGGTGCGCGTAACAAGATCCACATCATCAACCTCGAAAAAACCCTGCCAATGTTCAACGAGGCTCTGTCCTTCGTTGAGAAGCTGGCTTCGGGCAAAAACAAAATCCTGTTCGTCGGCACCAAGCGTTCCGCTGGCAAGATCGTGCGCGAAGAAGCTGCTCGTTGCGGCTCGCCGTTCGTCGATCACCGCTGGTTGGGCGGCATGCTGACCAACTACAAGACCATCCGCCAGTCGATCAAGCGCCTGCGTGAACTGGAAATCCAGTCCCAAGATGGCACTTTCACCAAGCTGACCAAGAAAGAAGCGCTGATGCGCAGCCGTGATCTGGAAAAACTGGATCGCAGCCTGGGTGGTATCAAGGACATGGGCGGCTTGCCTGATGCCCTGTTCGTAATCGACGTCGATCACGAGCGCATTGCAATCACCGAAGCTAACAAGCTCGGCATCCCGGTTATCGGCATCGTCGATACCAACAGCAGCCCGGAAGGTGTGGACTACATCATCCCAGGCAACGATGACGCCATTCGCGCCATTCAGCTGTACATGGGTGCCATGGCTGACGCCGTTGTTCGCGGTCGCAGCAATGCCGCTGGCGGCACCGACGAGTTCGTCGAACAGGCTCCGGCTGCTGAGTCGGCTGAAGGCTGAGTAGAAGGCGTCTAGCGTCACTCGGTACGCAAAAAGGGGGCTAGGCCCCCTTTTTGCCACCTTAGAATTGATCGCCCGGCCTGCCGGGTGGAATGGTTGAAGACCTATCCAAGAGGATTTCGAAAATGGCAGAGATTACTGCGGCGTTGGTTAAAGAACTGCGTGAGCGCACTGGCCAGGGCATGATGGATTGCAAGAAAGCGTTGACTGCCGCTGGCGGCGACATCGAAAAAGCCATCGACGACATGCGTGCTGCTGGTGCTATCAAGGCAGCCAAGAAAGCCGGCAACATCGCTGCTGAGGGCTCGATCGCCGTACGTGTTGCTGAAGACAACAAGCGCGCCGTGATCATCGAAGTCAACTCGCAGACCGACTTCCTGGCTCTTCAAGACGACTTCAAGGCTTTTGTCAGCAGCAGCATCGAAAAAGCCTTCGCCGACAAACTGACCGACGCAGCTCCGCTGATCGCCGCTCAGGAAGAGGCGCGTCTGGCTCTGGTGTCGAAAGTGGGCGAGAACGTCAATATCCGTCGCCTGACCAGCGTCGAGGCTGACGTGGTGGGCTCTTACCTGCACGGCCATCGCATCGGTGTCCTGGTTGCCCTGAAAGGCGGCAGCGTCGAGTTGGCAAAAGATATCGCCATGCACGTTGCGGCGAGCAACCCGCAGTTCCTCGATCCGACTCAGGTTTCCGCAGAAACCGTTGCCAAGGAAAAAGAAATTTTCCTGGCTTTGAACGAGGACAAGATCAAAGGCAAGCCGGCTGAAATCGTTGAGAAGATGGTTGCTGGTCGCATCCAGAAGTTTCTCGCTGAAGCGAGCCTGGTTGGGCAGCCTTTCGTTAAGGACCCGGAAGTCAAGATTGGCGATCTGGCCAAGAAAGCTGGCGCCGAAATCCTGTCCTTCACTCGTTTCGAAGTAGGTGAAGGCATCGATAAGGGCGAAGTCGACTTCGCTGCCGAAGTTGCCGCACAGCTGGCTGCCAGCAAGCAATAAGACGGATTCATATCTGTCGCCCCGAAGAGGCTGCCCGCTCACGCGCGCAGCCTCTTTGTCAAACTAGGGCGACAAATTGCATGTGTTAGCGGTATTGGTGCATTGTCCGGCACCAAATGCCAGGAGTGCTGTCCAAGCGCTCGATCAATGCAGGCTGCATTAGCCTGCTCAGAATTCAAACGCCGCAGGAGAGACACGCATGGCTCAGCAGGTGAGTGGTCGCCAACCTCGCTACAAACGCATTCTGCTCAAACTTAGCGGCGAAGCCCTGATGGGTTCGGAAGACTTCGGTATCGACCCGAAGGTGCTGGATCGCATGGCGTTGGAAGTCGGCCAGTTGGTTGGCATCGGCGTGCAGGTCGGTTTGGTTATCGGTGGTGGTAATCTATTCCGCGGCGCCGCCTTGAGCGCGGCTGGAATGGATCGCGTAACCGGCGACCATATGGGTATGTTGGCGACGGTGATGAACGCCTTGGCCATGCGCGATGCGCTGGAACGCTCGAACATTCCGGCGATCGTCATGTCGGCCATCTCCATGGTCGGGGTGACCGATCACTACGATCGCCGTAAAGGTATCCGTCATCTGAATTCGGGTGATGTGGTGATCTTTGCCGCGGGTACGGGCAATCCTTTCTTCACTACCGACTCGGCAGCCTGCCTGCGCGCCATCGAAATCGATGCTGACGTGGTGTTGAAAGCGACTAAGGTCGATGGCGTTTACACTGCCGATCCCTTTAAAGACCCCCATGCAGAAAAATTCGACCGTTTGACCTACGACGAAGTCTTGGATCGCAAGCTGGGCGTGATGGATCTGACGGCCATCTGTCTGTGCCGCGATCACAAGATGCCGTTGCGGGTCTTCAATATGAATAAGCCGGGCGCCCTGCTGAATATCGTGGTGGGTGGCGCTGAAGGAACCCTGATCGAGGAGGGCGAGCAATGATCAACGAGATCAAGAAAGACGCGCAGGAGCGCATGAAGAAAACCCTGGAATCGCTGGCTCACGCTTTCAGCCGAATTCGTACCGGCAAGGCGCATCCGAGCATTCTGGATGGGGTAATGGTGCCTTATTATGGTGCCGACACACCTCTGAACCAGGTCGCGAACGTGACCGTCAAGGATTCCCAGACCCTGCAAGTGGTGGCTTTCGAGCGCAACATGCTGGCTGCGGTCGATAAGGCTATCCAGAGTTCCGGGCTGGGGTTCAACCCGACGAACCTGGGCGAGCTCCTTCTTATCTCGATGCCTGCCTTGACTGAAGAGACCCGCAAGGGCTTCACCAAACAGGCCCGTGACGCAGCGGAAGATGCCCGTGTGGCTGTGCGTAATATCCGTCGCGATGCGCTGAGTCAGCTCAAGGGGCTGGTCAAAGAGAAAGAAATCAGCGAAGACGAAGAGCGTCGTGCTGCAGATGATATCCAGAAGCTGACGGACAAGTTCGTGGCGGATATCGAAGTGGCTGTGAAGCAGAAAGAAGCGGATCTGATGGCCGTCTGACGGCCAGTATCGTCATGGACAAGAACGCCAAGGCTGGGTTGCCAGCAGTGCCACGTCATGTGGCAATCATCATGGATGGTAATAACCGCTGGGCGAAAAAACGCCTGCTGCCTGGCGTTGCCGGGCATAAAGCCGGCGTCGATGCGGTGCGTGCGGTGATCGAGGTGTGTGCCGAAGCGGGTGTCGAGGTTTTGACTCTGTTCGCCTTCTCCAGTGAGAACTGGGAGCGCCCGGCCGAAGAGGTCGGGGCGCTGATGGAGCTGTTCCTGTCGGCGCTGCGCCGTGAGGCGAAAAAACTGAATCAAAACGCCATCAGTCTGCGCATCATCGGTGACCGCACACGCTTCCATCCCGAGTTGCAAGCGGCGATGCGCGAGGCCGAGGCCTTGACCGCCGGGAATAACCGCTTCGTATTGCAGGTCGCCGCCAACTATGGCGGTCAGTGGGATATTGCGCAGGCTGCGCAACGCTTGGCGCGGGAGGTTCAGGCGGGTCACCTGCAGCCGGAAGATATAACCCCGGGTTTGTTGCAAACCTGCCTGGCAACCGGCGACCTGCCGTTGCCGGATCTGTGCATCCGCACTGGCGGTGAACACCGCATCAGTAATTTCCTGCTCTGGCAACTGGCTTACTCCGAGCTGTACTTCTCCGATCTGTTCTGGCCGGATTTCAAACACGAAGCCATGCGCAAGGCATTGGCTCATTACGCCACCCGCCAGCGTCGCTTCGGTAAGACCAGTGAGCAAGTGGCAGCCGAGGCTCGCGCTCAATGTTGAAACAACGAATCATCACGGCGTTGCTGCTGTTGCCTGTCGCGCTAGGCGGGTTCTTCCTGCTGGATGGTGGAGCCTTTGCTCTGTTTATCGGTGCGGTAGTCGCCTTGGGGGGTTGGGAGTGGGCGCGTCTGGCCGGTTTCGCCACCCAGCCGCTGCGCGTGGCCTATGCCGCAGTGGTGGCTGTGCTGCTCTACCTGCTCTATCTCACGCCGGCACTGGCGCCCTGGGTACTGCTGTTGGCGGTGGCCTGGTGGGCCGTTGCGACCTTGCTGGTGCTCGGTTATCCGGGCAGCAGTCGGTACTGGGGCGGCCTGCCGGGGCGTCTGCTGATCGGTTTGCTGATTCTCCTGCCGGCCTGGCAAGGGCTGGTGTTGCTCAAGCAGTGGCCGCAGGCCAATGCCCTGATCATCGCGGTGATGGTGCTGGTCTGGGGCGCGGATATCGGCGCCTATTTCGCCGGCAAGCGCTTCGGCAAACGCAAACTGGCACCGCAAGTGAGTCCGGGCAAAAGCTGGGAAGGACTGTATGGCGGTCTGCTGGCCAGCCTGCTGATCACCGCGGCGGTCGGTCTGCAGCAAGGCTGGCAGGGCAAGGGCTTCCTGCTGGCACTGGCTGGTGCGGCGCTGGTGGTGTTGGTCTCGGTGGTCGGTGATCTGACCGAGAGCATGTTCAAGCGCCAGTCGGGGATCAAGGACAGCAGCAATCTGTTGCCGGGGCACGGTGGCGTGCTGGATCGTATCGACAGCCTGACCGCGGCCATCCCGATGTTCGCGGTACTGCTCTGGAGTGCGGGTTGGGGGGGGCTGTGAGCCGGCCGCAACAGATCACTGTGCTGGGGGCGACCGGTTCCATCGGTCTCAGCACCCTCGACGTGATCTCCCGGCATCCCGAGCGTTACCGGGTTTTCGCCTTAAGCGGTTTTGCTCGTCTGGCTGAGCTGGAAGCCTTGTGTCTGCTCTATCGTCCGCGTTATGCGGTAGTGCCAGGCGCTGAGGCGGCGCGGCACTTGCAAGGCGGTTTGCTGGCCGCCGGTCTGACTACGCGGGTGCTGGTGGGTGTGGCTGGGCTGTGCGAGGTCGCCGCGCATCCGGAAGTGGATGCGGTGATGGCCGCGATCGTCGGGGCTGCCGGGCTCAAACCAACCTTGGCGGCGGTTGAGGCGGGCAAAAAAGTCTTGCTGGCCAATAAAGAAGCGTTGGTGATGTCCGGCGCTTTATTCATGCAGGCGGTGCGCAAAAGCGGCGCCGTGCTGCTGCCGATCGACAGCGAACACAATGCGATTTTCCAATGCCTGCCGACCGACTATGCCCGTGGGCTCGCTGCGGTCGGTGTACGGCGGATTCTGTTGACCGCGTCGGGGGGGCCGTTCCGTGAAACCCCGTTGGCTGAGTTGGAGCAGGTGTCGCCCGAGCAGGCCTGCGCCCATCCGAACTGGTCGATGGGGCGCAAGATCTCGGTGGACTCGGCGAGCATGATGAACAAAGGCCTGGAACTGATCGAGGCCTGCTGGCTGTTCGACGCCAGGCCCGCCCAGGTGGAGGTGGTGATTCATCCGCAGAGCGTGATTCACTCCCTGGTCGACTATGTCGACGGCTCGGTGCTGGCGCAACTGGGTAATCCGGATATGCGCACGCCAATCAGCCATGCCCTGGCTTGGCCGGAGCGAATTGACTCCGGCGTGGCGCCGCTGAATCTATTCAGTATCGCGCGCCTGGATTTCCTGCCGCCCGACGAACTGCGTTTCCCCTGCCTGCGCCTGGCGCGCCAGGCGGCTGAGGCTGGTGGCACCGCTCCGGCGATGCTGAACGCGGCCAATGAGGTGGCGGTGGCCGCTTTTCTCGAGCGGCGCATTCGTTTCCCTGAAATCGCGAGTATCATCGATGCCGTGCTGAATTTTGAGCCAGCGGCTGTGGTCGAAAGTCTAGATGTCGTGTTGGCGGCAGATTCCAGGGCGCGCGCGCTGGCTGAGCAATGGTTGAATCGCCACGGGCGCTAGTGCGGAGGATGTAGATGAGCACGCTTTATATGGTTTTTGGCCTCGTGGTTGCGCTCGGGGTGCTGGTTACTTTTCACGAGTTCGGCCACTTCTGGGTCGCCCGGCGTTGTGGTGTGAAGGTGTTGCGCTTCTCGGTGGGCTTCGGCACGCCGTTGGTGCGTTGGCATGACCGTCAGGGTACGGAATTCGTTATTGCCGCCATTCCGCTGGGCGGCTACGTCAAGATGCTGGATGAGCGCGAGGGTGATGTGCCCTCCGAGCAGCTGGCTCAGGCTTTCAATCGCAAATCGGTACGCCAGCGGATTGCCATAGTCGCAGCCGGTCCGATCGCTAATTTCCTTCTCGCACTGGTGTTTTTCTGGGTGTTGGCCATGCTCGGCAGCCAACAGGTGCGGCCGCTGATTGGTGCGGTCGAGGCCGGTAGCCTGGCGGCTGAGGCCGGGCTGCTGGCGGGGCAGGAAATCATGGCGGTGGATGGCGAGCCGACCACGGGTTGGGCCGCAGTCAACTTGCAGTTGGTGCGCCGCTTGGGCGAGAGCGGCAAGGTCGATCTGCAGGTGCGCGAGTCTGGCTCCAGTACTGAAAGTTCGCATCAAGTGGTGCTGCGCGATTGGCTCAAGGGGGTTGAGGAGCCTGATCCGATCGCCGCCCTGGGTATTCGGCCCTGGCGTCCGGCAGTGCCGGCAGTGTTGGCTGAGCTGGATCCGCAAGGGCCGGCACAAGCGGCGGGTCTCCAGATAGGCGATCGGCTGCTGGCGCTGGATAACCTAGCCCTGGATGACTGGCAGCAGTTGGTCGACCGGGTGCGGCAGCGTCCAGCCGAGCGGGTGGTTGTGTCGGTTGAGCGGGCCGGGCAGCGCTTTGAAGTGTCGCTGACGCTCGCGGCGCGGGGTGAGGGCAAGGCGCGTACGGGCTACCTGGGGG
>NZ_SCMP01000010.1 GCF_005502935.1 Pseudomonas sp. 2FG | reverse complement strand
GTCAGTTGCAGTGCCCGAGCGAGACGCATAAAAAATCCGATGCCAATTCAGGCATCGGATTTTGATTTCTTGCGGCCCAAGGTCAAGCGAAAGGGCTTAACTGACTGGCATTACCCCATGGGCGCTTTTTTTGTGCGGCAACGACTCAGTGCTGAGCCGCAGAGGCGACTTCGCCGGCCGCCTGCATGCGGCTCAGCTCCTGGGCGTAGAGCGCGTCGAAATTCACCGGTGCCAGCATCAACGCCGGGAACGAACCACGCACCACCAGGCTGTCGAGGGCCTCGCGCGCGTACGGGAACAGAATGTTCGGGCAGAACGCGCCGAGGGTGTGGCTCATCGACGCGGCGTCCAGCCCCTTGATCAGGAAGATCCCGGCCTGCTGCACTTCGGCAATGAACGCGGTTTCGTCGCCGGTTTTAACCGTTACGGAGAGCGTCAGCACTACTTCGTGGAAGTCACCTTCCAGAGACTTCTGCCGAGTGTTCAGGTCCAGAGCAACGCTCGGACTCCACTCCTGACGGAAGATTTCCGGGCTCTTCGGCGCTTCGAAGGACAGGTCACGCACATAGATGCGCTGCAGGGAAAATTGTGGGTTCTCGTCGCCTTGAGCGGCGCCGTTGGTCACTTGTTCGGTCATAGCAGAGCCTTCTTATCCTTAGGTTTCTACAAAAATTCAGGCCTCGAGCAACGCATCCAGCTTGCCGGCGCGCTCCAAGGCATAGAGGTCATCACAGCCGCCCACATGGGTGCTGCCGATCCAGATTTGCGGCACCGAGGTGGCGCGCGCCTTGCGGGTCATTTCAGCGCGCACCTCGGGCTTGCCGTCGACGCTGATCTCCTCGAAGGGCACACCCTTTTTCGCCAGCAACTGCTTGGCGCGAGTGCAGTAAGAGCACCAATCGCTGGAATAAATGACGACGGACGGCATCTCACTTCACCAAGGGCAGGTTGTCGCCACGCCAGCTGGCAATCCCGCCAGACAGCTTGGCGGCGTTGAAACCGGCTTTCTTCAGCTCGCGGCTGACGGTACCGGCATGCTGGCCCAGGGCGTCGACCACGATCAGGGTCTTGGCCTTGTGCTTGTCCAGTTCCGCGACACGGCTGGCGACTTTTTCGTAAGGAATATTCAGCGCACCGACTATATGCCCGCTGGCAAAGTCCTTGTTCGAGCGCACGTCGAGCACCAGGCCCTGCTCGCCATTGACCAGCGCCGTCAGCTCGCGAGTGCTCAGGCTTTGACCGCCTTTCTGCAGTTCGGTGAAGATCAGCAAGGCCAGCAGCACCGCGAACACACCGCTGAGCACATAGTGGGTAGTGGCAAATTCAATCAGGTGAGCGAGCATCAAGAGGTTCCAGGACGGTAAAATGTCGGCCAGTATACACAGCCCCAAAGGTCGGCCAAACCCCGCCCGGCGGTGACGCTGCCCTGACTTGGCTTTAAAATGCCCAGCCTTTTTGACCACCACGCCAAAAGCGAGCCGGATCTATGACTGCCACGCCCAAACCCCTGGTTCTGATCATCCTGGACGGCTTCGGTCACAGTGACAGCCCCGAATACAACGCCATCTACGCCGCCAACACGCCGGTCTACGATCACCTGCGCGCCACCCAGCCGAATGGCCTGATCTCCGGCAGCGGCATGGACGTTGGCCTGCCGGACGGGCAGATGGGCAACTCCGAGGTCGGCCACATGAACCTCGGCGCGGGCCGCGTGGTGTACCAGGACTTCACCCGGGTGACCAAGGCGATCCGCGATGGCGAGTTCTTCGACAACCCGGCGATCACCTGCGCGGTGGATCGAGCCGTCGGCGCCGGCAAGGCCGTGCATATCCTCGGCCTGCTGTCCGACGGTGGCGTGCACAGCCACCAGGATCACCTGGTGGCCATGGCCGAGCTGGCAGCCCGGCGCGGCGCCGAGAAGATTTACCTGCACGCCTTCCTCGACGGCCGCGACACCCCGCCGAAAAGCGCCCAGCCGTCGCTGGAACTGCTCGACAGCACTTTCGCCAGGCTCGGCAAAGGCCGCACCGCCTCGATCATCGGCCGCTACTTCGCGATGGATCGCGACAACCGCTGGGATCGCGTCGAAGCCGCCTACAAGCTGATAGTCGACGGCCAGGCCCAGTTCCAGGCGGACAGCGCCCTCGCCGCCCTGGAGGCCGCTTACGCCCGCGGCGAAAGCGACGAATTCGTCAAGGCCACCGGCATCGGCGCCCCGGTAACAGTCGAAGACGGCGATGCCGTGGTCTTCATGAACTTCCGTGCCGACCGTGCCCGCGAGCTGACCCGGGCGTTCGTCGAGCCGGACTTCAAGGCGTTTGCCCGCGCTCGCCAGCCCGAGCTGGCCGGCTTCATCATGCTCACCCAGTACGCCGCCAGCATCCAAGCGCCCAGCGCCTTCGCCCCGGCCAGCCTGGACAACGTGCTCGGCGAATACCTGGCGAAACACGGCAAGACCCAGCTGCGCATCGCCGAAACCGAGAAGTACGCCCACGTCACCTTCTTCTTCTCCGGCGGCCGTGAAGAGCCGTTCGAAGGTGAAGAGCGCATCCTCATCCCCTCGCCGCAAGTCGCCACCTACGACCTGCAACCGGAGATGAACGCGCCGCTAGTCACCGACCGCATAGTCGATGCCATCGAACAGCAGCGTTATGACGTGATCATCGTCAACTACGCCAACGGCGACATGGTCGGCCATACCGGCGTGTTCGAGGCTGCGGTCAAGGCCGTGGAATGCCTGGACAGCTGCGTCGGCCGCATAGTCACGGCGCTGGACAAAGTGGGCGGCGAAGCGCTGATCACCGCCGACCACGGCAACGTCGAACAGATGGAGGACGAATGCACCGGCCAGGTGCACACCGCGCATACCTGTGAGCCGGTGCCGTTCATCTATGTCGGCAAGCGTTCGCTGAGCATCCGCACAGGCGGCGTGCTAGCCGACGTGGCTCCGACCATGCTGCATCTGCTGGGCCTGGAACAACCGGCAGAAATGACCGGCCGCACGATTCTGAATCTGCAGTCCAACGGCGGCTAAAGCACTGCGCCGTTTATTCGCCCTAGGCCAACCCCCGGTCTAGGGCGAATAACCCACGGCGTTATCCGCCGCGACCTTTCCCGCGCCAAAAAACCTCCGCCCGCTCAGGCTTGCGGGCGTTTTTTTTGCAGCCCGCCGCGGGCATACTAGGGCGTCGCCCTCCCCCGGTATCGCCCACCCCATGCTCCGCACCTTGATTGCCGTCTTCCTCGCTTGCCTGCTCAGCCCGGTAATGGCCGATCAACGCGCCGAGACCCAGAAGCAGCTGGATGCTGCGCAGCAGGATATCGGCGAGCTGAAGAAGCTGCTGAAGCAGCTGGCGCAGGAAAAGTCCGGCGTGCAGAAAGAACTGCGCGGCACGGAAACCGAGATGGGCCAGCTGGAAAAGCAGGTCAAAGCCCTGCAGCAAGAGCTAGAAAAAAGTGAAGCCGAGATCCAGCGCCTGGATAGCGAGAAAAAAAAACTCGAAGGCGCACGCCTTGAACAGCAACGCCTGATTGGCATTCAGGCACGGGCCGCCTACCAGAGTGGCCGCCAGGAATACCTCAAACTGCTGCTGAACCAACAAAACCCGGAAAAATTCTCCCGCACCCTGAGCTATTACGATTACCTCAATCAGGCGCGCCTGGAACAGCTCGACGCCTTCAACGAAACCCTCCGGCAACTGGCCAATGTCGAGCGCGATAGCGCCGCCCAACAAGCCCAACTGGCCGAGCAGAAAAGCGCGCTGGAGGGGCGCCGCGAACAACTGGCGCAAGCCCGCAAGGAGCGCCAGCTGGCGCTGGCCAAGCTGAACCAGGAATCCAGCGCACGCGGCCAGAAGCTTAAGGCCCGCGAGCAGGCGCACGCCGAGCTCGGCCGCGTGCTGAAAACCATCGAAGAGACCCTCGCCCGCCAGACCCGCGAAGCCAAAGCCGCCGAAGAGGCGCGCCAACGCGCACTGGCGCAGCAGCAACTGGCGGCACAACAGGCGCGCCCCACGGCCAGCAAATCCGTCAGCGGCCCCTTGGTTTCCAGTGCCGGCGCCATCCACGGCGGCCCTTTCGCCAAGAGCCGCGGCAAGTTGCCCTGGCCGGTCGATGGCCGCCTGGTCGCCCGTTACGGCACCCCTCGCGGCGGCGACGCTCGGACAAGCTGGGATGGCGTGCTGATCGGCGCCTCCGCCGGCAGTCAAGTGCGCGCCGTACACGCTGGCCGCGTGGTCTTTGCCGACTGGTTGCGGGGCGCCGGGCTTCTGGTCATTCTCGACCATGGCAACGGCTATCTGAGCCTCTATGGCCACAACCAGAGTTTATTGAAAGACGCCGGCGACCTTGTCAAAGCCGGCGAGCCGATCGCGACCGTCGGCACCAGCGGCGGCCAAGACACGCCGGCGCTGTATTTTGCGATCCGTCAGCAGGGTCGCCCTAGCGATCCGGCACAATGGTGTCGCGCGCAAGGATAAGCGCCACGCCACCTATTACTGGAGTCCGTTCGATATGCCGCATTTGTCCCGCCCTATGTTTCCGGCTTTGGCTCTGGCCCTGGCTATCGCGCTGGTGATCGGCGCGCCGTTGCTGCATGCCGCTCAAGCCGACGAGGCCGCCGCGCCAGCAGCTGCGACGAACGGCAAAGCGCCGCTGCCGCTCGATGAGCTGCGCACCTTCGCCGAGGTCCTGGACCGAATCAAGGCGGCCTATGTCGAACCGGTAGACGACAAGACCCTGCTGGAAAATGCCATCAAGGGCATGCTCAGCAACCTCGACCCGCACTCGGCCTACCTCGGCCCGGAAGATTTCGCCGAGCTCCAGGAAAGCACCAGCGGCGAATTCGGTGGCCTCGGCATCGAAGTCGGGCTGGAAGATGGCTTCGTCAAAGTGGTTTCGCCGATCGACGACACGCCCGCCTCCAAGGCCGGCATCCAGCCCGGCGACCTGATCGTGAAGATCGATGGCGAGCCGACCAAGGGCCTGTCGATGATGGAGGCCGTGGACAAGATGCGCGGCAAAGCCGGCGCAAAGATCGTCCTGACCCTGGTACGCGAAGGCGGCCAGCCGTTTGACGTGGAGCTGACCCGTGCGGTGATCAAGGTCAAGAGCGTGAAAAGTCTGACGCTCGAGCCGGGCTACGGCTACCTGCGCATCACCCAGTTCCAGGTCAACAGCGGCGATGAGGTGGGCAAGGCCCTGACCAAGCTGAGGAAAGACAATGGCAACAAGAAACTCCGCGGCCTGGTGCTCGACCTGCGCAACAACCCCGGCGGGGTGCTGCAATCAGCGGTGGAAGTCACCGACCACTTCCTCAAGAAGGGCCTGATCGTCTACACCAAAGGCCGCATCGCCAACTCCGAACTGCGCTTCTCCGCCGACCCGGTCGATGCCAGCGAAGGGGTGCCACTGGTGGTGCTGATCAACGGCGGCAGCGCTTCGGCCTCGGAAATTGTCGCCGGCGCCCTGCAGGATCATAAACGCGGCATCCTGATGGGCACCGACAGCTTCGGCAAAGGCTCGGTGCAAACCGTGCTGCCGCTGAGTAACGAGCGCGCCCTGAAGATCACCACCGCGCTGTACTTCACCCCGAACGGCCGTTCGATCCAGGCCCAGGGCATAGTGCCGGATATCGAAGTGACGCGCGCCAAGATTACCCGCGAGCAGGATGGCGAAAGCTTCAAGGAAGCCGACCTCGCCGGGCATCTGGGCAACGGCAACGGCGGCGCGGACAAACCGAGCAGCAAGGACAAAGCGCAGAGCAAACAGCCACGCCCGCAGGACGATGACTTCCAGCTCGATCAAGCGCTCAACCTGCTGAAAGGCCTGAGCGTGACCCGCGGCGAATAAGCGACTCCCCAGTAGGAGCGGATTTATCCGCTCCTACTGGGCGACGCCTTAGAAAACCGTTCAAGATCGTGCGAGCCACAGCCCAGTGCCGTGCCCGCAGCGGATCGTGAACAGGTTCTTACAAATAGTTGCCGGTGACGCCTTCGATAAAGCCCTCGGCACGTAGCTCGTCCAGGGCCTTCTGCAGGCGCTGCACCACCTCGTCCGGGGTGTCCTTGTTCAGCGCCAGATACAGCTCGGCCTCGTTGAAGCGCAACACCGTGGTCAGGCCACTGACGCCTTCCTGCTTGGCCAGATAGTGACCCACCGGGTTGGTGGTGGCCCACAGGTCGATCTTGCCGCTGGTCAGCTTCTTCACGTTTTCCTGATCACGCAGGGCGTTGATCGGTTGCAACCCCTGGCTTTCCAGGTATTGGCTGACCGCATCGTTCTTGTAGGCGCCGATCCGGTACTGCCCGGCCTCCTTCAGACTAGGCACGCTCAGCGTCTTACCCGGCGCGGCCAGCAGCACCGATTCGGTCTTGGTCAGCGGCCCGACCCATTTGAACAACGGCTGCCGCTCGGCGGTGAGGGTGGTGGAGAACAGCCCGTAGTTGGCCTTGTCCTGGGTCAGCCGATACAGGCGGTCCCAGGGGAAGCGCAGGCTCAGGGTGTAGCCGATCCCGGCGCGCTTGAACATCTCGCGGACGATGTCGGCGTTGATGCCGTCGATACCCTCGTCACGGGCGAAGTTCTTATCATCCACCGCCATGTTGAACGGCGGTAAATTCTCGGTCAGCAGCACGATCTTGTAGTCGGCCGGCAATTCGGCTCGAGCCGTTGCCGCCGCCAGGATCAGGCCCAGCAACAGGGTGCGTTTGAATAGTTTCAGCATGGTTAGGAGCGCCCGCATGATTTGTTATTGTGGTCGGGGGCATTCCTGCAGCCAGCCAAGGCTCAGCCACGGAATGCTCGTCTCGTTGCCATCCCTGGCCATGGCCGCGGCTAAGCCGGCCCGGTGCTGCGTCTAGCTGGTATTACAGATAACTGCTGAGAATCTCGTCGACGAAGCCTTCGCTGCGCATCTTGTCCAGCGCACCCTGCAGCTTCTGTACCACTTCATCCGGGACTTCTTTGTTCAGGGCCAGATACAGCTCGGCCTTATTGAAGCGCAGCACGGTCTTCAGCCCGGAAACCCCTTCCTGCTTGGCCAGATAACGCCCGGCCGGATCGCCGGTGGCCCACAGGTCGATCTGCCCGCTCTCCAGCTTCTTGGCGTTTTCCTGGTCGCGCAGCGCGGTCAGTGGCTCGAGCTTTTGCTGTACCAGGTATTCGGCAATGGCGTCGCCCTTGTAGGCACCGACCTTGTACTGCTTCGCGTCTTCCAGGCTGTTCAAGGCAATCTTGCTGTCAGGTTTGGCCAGCATGATCCAGTCGTCCGGACCAATCGGCCCGACCCATTTGAACGCTTGCTCACGCTCCGGCAGACGGGCGGTGACGAACACCCCATAGCCCGGCTTTTCCAGCGCCAGTTTGTAGATCCGATCCCAAGGGAAGCGCAGCGTCAGGCTGTACTTGACCCCGGCACGCTTGAACATTTCCTTGACGATATCCACGGCGATGCCGTCGATATTGTCTTCTTGGGCGAAGTTCTTGCCGTTGATTGCCATGTTGTACGGCGGGAAGTTTTCGGTCAGCAGGACGACACTGTAGTGCTCGTCCACTTCGGCGCGGGCACTGCCGGCAAGCACTAATAAGGTGCCAGTCAGCGCAAGCAATAGGCGTTTACACATAGCGACTCTCTTCTTTTTTATGGGGTGGACAGACCGCCTCAGCATACCCAGCTCCACTGTCGACGCCCAGCCTTGGCTGGAAAAATGCGACCGACCAGTCAGATACAGACTTAGCAGTAGCTAACATCGAGCGCCGGCGCCGGTCCTGGGTTTTGGCCTGGGCAATTAGCGCACCACAATCCCACGACTGGCCAGATAAGCCTTGGCTTCCGGCACGGTGTATTCGCCGAAATGGAAGATGCTCGCCGCCAGTACCGCCGAGGCTTTGCCCTCGAGGATGCCCGCCGCCAGATGCTCCAGATTGCCGACGCCACCGGAGGCGATCACCGGAATGCCAACGCTCTCGCTGATGGCACGGGTGACGCCAAGGTCGAAGCCGTTCTTCATGCCGTCCTGATCCATGCTGGTCAGCAGGATCTCGCCGGCGCCGAGTTCTTCCATCTTCTTCGCCCAGAGCACGGCATCCAGGCCGGTGGGTTTGCGCCCGCCGTGGGTGAAGATTTCCCAGCGCGGGGCCTCGCCAGGTAGCGAAACCTTCTTCGCGTCGATGGCGACGACTATGCACTGCGAGCCGAAACGCTGCGCCGCCTCGCCGACGAACTCCGGATTGAACACTGCCGCGGTGTTGATCGAGACCTTGTCCGCCCCGGCATTCAGCAGGTTGCGGATGTCCTGCACGGTTCTCACCCCGCCGCCCACGGTCAGCGGGATAAACACCTGGCTGGCCATGCGCTCGACGGTATGCAGCGTGGTGTCGCGGCCGTCGACGCTGGCGGTGATGTCGAGGAAGGTAATCTCGTCGGCGCCCTGCTCGTCGTAACGGCGGGCGATCTCGACCGGGTCGCCGGCATCGCGGATGTTCTCGAACTTGACGCCCTTGACCACGCGACCGTTGTCGACGTCGAGGCAGGGGATGATGCGTTTGGCGAGGGCCATGGTGATGCTCTCTCGTAGGCTGGGTAGAGCACAGCGAAACCCAGCGGTATATCAATCCGAAGCTGGGTTTCGCAAAGCTCTACCCAGCCTACATCTACCCGCTAATCAGGCGTAGCTGTCGCAGAACGCCTGCGCCTCGGCCACATCCAGCGTGCCTTCGTAGATCGCCCGGCCGGTGATGGCGCCGATGATCCCGGGCGCCTTGGCCTCCAGCAGGGCGCGGATATCGCCGAGGTTATGGATGCCACCGGAGGCGATCACCGGAATCTGGGTCGCCGCGGCCAGGGCCGCCGTGAAGGGCACGTTACAGCCCTGCATCATGCCGTCTTTGGCGATGTCGGTATAAACGATGGCGGCCACGCCATCGGCCTCGAAACGCTTGGCCAGGTCGATGACCTGCACCGTGCTGACTTCGGCCCAGCCGTCGGTGGCGACGAAACCGTCCTTGGCGTCCAGCCCGACTATCACCTTGCCCGGAAAGGCGCGGCAGGCCTCGGCGACGAACTCCGGCTGCTTGACCGCCTTGGTGCCGATGATCACGTAGCTGACGCCGGCCTTGACGTAGGCCTCGATGGTTTCCAGCGAACGAATGCCGCCGCCGATCTGGATCGGCAACTGCGGATAGCGCCGGGCGATGGCGTTGACCACTTCACCGTTGACCGGCTGGCCTTCGAAGGCGCCGTTCAGGTCGACCAGATGCAGACGCCGGCAACCGGCGTCGACCCACTTGGCGGCCATGCTCACCGGGTCATCGGAGAACACCGTGGAGTCGTCCATGCGGCCCTGGCGCAGACGCACGCAGGCGCCGTCTTTGAGATCGATAGCGGGAATAATCAGCATCAGTCGAACCTGCTCAAGTCTTGGAATTCAGTTCTTGGAATCGGTGAAGGGTCAGCTCTTCTCGAGCGCCCACAAGTCGCTTTCGATGCTCAGGAACCTGTCGGCCAGGTGCGCCTGCACATCGCTAATCGCCTTGTTGTAGAAGAGCGGCGCCACTTCGCGGGTGAACAGCTCGAGCACTTCCTGCGCCTCGAAGGAGCCCAGTTGCAGCTCGAAGCGCTCTTCCAGGAAGTCCTTGATCGCCGCCACCGCCACAGCCTCCTGCGCGGTGTCGAGGCTCAGGCTTGGCGCCCTGTGCTTGGCCCGGCTCATTACCAGCGCCCGTCCCAGGCGGCGAAGTTCTGCAGCAGCTGCAGGCCATGGGTATGGCTCTTCTCCGGGTGGAACTGCACGGCGAAGCGTGGGCCATCGGCCAGGGCCGCGGCGAAGTCGACGCCATAGTGACCACGCCCGGCGACCTGCCGCGGGTTGCCGGCCTGGATGTAGTAGCTATGCACGAAGTAGAAACGCGCCAGGTCCGGAATGTTGTGCCAGAGCGGGTGATCCAGCGTCTGCGCGACCTCGTTCCAGCCCATGTGCGGCACTTTCAGCGGCTCGCCGTCCTCGACCATGTCCTTGCCGAAGAACCGCACCTGGCCGGGGAACTGACCGATGCAGTCGACCCCGCCATTCTCCTCGCTGCGCTCGAGCAACGCCTGCATGCCGACGCAGATGCCGAGGAACGGCCGATCCTGGCTGACTTCGCGCACCAGCTCATCGAAACCGAGACGCCGGATCTCCGCCATGCAGTCGCGAATCGCCCCGACGCCGGGGAACACCACGCGATCGGCTTCGCGAATCACCTTGGCGTCACTGGTGATCTGCACCTGCCCGGCCCCGACGTGCTCGAGGGCCTTGGCCACCGAATGCAGGTTGCCCATGCCGTAGTCGATAACCGCCACCGTCTGCATCACAGGCAACCCTTGGTCGACGGCATCTGCCCGGCCATCCGCTCATCCAGTTCGACGGCCATGCGCAGCGCGCGGCCGAACGCCTTGAAGACGGTCTCGATCTGGTGATGGGTGTTGTGCCCACGCAGATTGTCGATGTGCAGGCTGACCTGGGCGTGATTGACGAAGCCCTGGAAGAACTCCTGGAACAGGTCGACATCGAAGCCGCCGACGCTGGCACGGGTGAACGGCACATGCATCTGCAACCCGGGGCGGCCGGAGAAGTCGATCACCACGCGCGACAAGGCTTCGTCCAGCGGCACATAGGCGTGGCCGTAGCGGACTATGCCTTTCTTGTCGCCGATGGCCTTGGCAAAGGCTTGGCCGAGAGTGATACCGACGTCTTCCACCATGTGGTGGTCATCGATATGCAGGTCGCCCTCGGCTTCGATATCCAGGTCGATCAGCCCATGCCGGGCGATCTGGTCGAGCATGTGCTCAAGGAACGGCACGCCAATCGCAAAGCGCGCTTTGCCAGTGCCATCCAGATTGATCGAGGCCTTGATCTGGGTTTCCAAGGTGTTGCGCTCGACGGACGCCGTACGTTCGGCCATCACCAGCTCCACAAAATGCTCACGGAAAAGGCGCCCATTATAGGGCGGCGAGGCTCGACGCGGCTACCGGCGGCGGTCGCTGCGGTTTACACTCGCGCCCGCCCACCCGAACCGCCACCTGGAGCCGCGCCATGCCCGTATTCGTCGAAGTCGTCAGCGCACCGTCGGCCCAGGACAGAAGCGACCTGGCGAAGATCTACGCCGACGCGCCGGCCTGGCTATTGACCCCCTACCGCGATGCCGAGAGGCTGCTCGAGAGCGCGATCGAACAGGGCACCTTGATCGCCGGGCGCTTCAATGACCGCCTGCTCGGCGCCGCCCTGCTCGAGCGCGGGGAGTCGCACTGGCGGTTATCCCACCTCTGCGTGCGCAAGCTCACCCGCCGACGCGGGGTTGGCCGGCGCCTGCTCGACGAGGCCCGGCGCCTGGCCCACGAAGCCGGCAAGCCGCTGCATCTGGCCGCAGCGCAAGACCAGCTGGACAACTGAGGCCCCGGGCCGCGCCCGCTCCCGGCGGGCTCGCGGCATTTCCCGCATCCCTGCGGGTCACCGCTCGCGCCCATCTGCCGCTGGAACCGCTCTAGGCCAGGACCCGGGCAGCACTGGCCGACAGCCGGGAAGCGTACACCGACCTCCCCGTCCAACCCTCTGCACGCCTAGCCGCAGAGCCGGCGACTCGCCAACCGCGCAGCAAACGCAGTAGTGTTCAGCCAGTCTGTATACTCGCTACCCACACCTGTATCGCACTCACTACAAGGACTCGTCCATGAAAGCGCTCGGCAAAATCCTGGGTCTGGTTTTCCTCGGGCTGTTGCTGATCCTCGTGGCGTTGGGCTTCGCCCTGACCCACCTGTTCGATCCCAACGACTACAAAGACGAAATCCGCCAGCTCGCCCGCGACAAGGCCAACCTGGAACTGACGCTGAACGGCGATATCGGCTGGAGCCTGTTCCCCTGGCTGGGCCTGGAGCTGCACGAGGCCACCCTGGCCAGCGCCGCCAGCCCCGACCAACCCTTTGCCGACCTGCGCATGCTCGGCCTGTCGGTACGGGTACTGCCGCTACTGCGCCGCCAGGTGCAGATGAGCGACATCAAGGTCGATGGCCTGAACCTGACCCTCAGCCGCGACGAACAAGGCCGCGGTAACTGGCAAGACATCGGCCATCCGGCCAAACCGGCGGCGCCACCTGTGGCAATCAACCAACCCGCTCCGAGCGCAGCGACTGCCGGCACCGAGCCCGGCGAAGCGCCGAAGGCACAGCCGCTCAAGCTGGATATCGACAGCCTGACGCTGAACAATGCGCGCATCGACTATCGCGACGCCAAGAGCGGCCAGCAGTTCAGCGCCGAAGGCATTGAGCTGAGCACCGGCGCGATCCGTGAAGGCGCCAGCATACCGCTGAAGCTGAGCGCCCTCTTCGCCACCAATCAGCCGGTACTGCGCGCCAAGACCGAACTGCAAGGGCAACTGCGCTTCGATCGGGTGCTCAAGCGCTACCAATTCGAAGACCTGAAACTGTCGGGCGAGGCGTCCGGCGAACCGTTCAAGGGCAAGACCCTGACCTTCGCCGCCCAAGGCCAACTGCTCCTCGACCAAGCGGCCCAGGTCGCCGAATGGACCGGCCTGAAATTTTCCGTCAACCAACTGCGCGCCCTCGGCGAGCTGAACGTTCGCGACCTGAACAACCAGCCGAAGCTGACCGGCGGCCTGTCCATCGCCCAGTTCAACCTGCGCGAATTCCTCGCCGACCTGGGCCAGCAGCTGCCTGCCAGTGCCGATGCCAGCAGCCTCGGCAAGTTCGAGCTGGTCACCCGCCTCAAAGGCAGCCCCACCAGCCTGAGCCTGGATGAGCTGCACCTGAAACTCGACGACAGCAGCTTCACCGGCACCATCGCCGTCACCGACTTCGCCAAACAGGCGCTGCACGCCCAGCTCAAAGGCGACCGCCTGGATCTCGACCGCTACCTGCCGCCGCAGGCCAAGGCCGCCGTAGCAGCCAGCAGCAGCCGCCAAGCCGAAGTAAAAAGCACCGTCGCCACCGCCAGCCAAAGCGGCAGCACCGAACTGCCCAACGCCCCGACCCAGCAGGCCTGGAGCGAAACCCCGGTGCTGCCGATCGACCAGCTGCGCAAGCTGGACCTGCAGCTTAGCCTCGGCCTCGGCCAACTGACCCTCGACCAACTGCCGATCGAAAACGCCAGCCTGAAAGCCCAGGGCAAAGACGGCCTGCTGACCCTGGAGAGTCTGCGCGGCGAGCTCTACGACGGCAACTTCGCCGTCAATGCCACGCTCGACGTGCGCCCGACCATCCCGCTACTGAGCGCGCAGAAGCGCATCAGCCGCATACCGGTCGAGCAACTGCTCGAGAGCCAAGGGCAGAAACCACCGCTCAAGGGCCTGCTCGACCTGAACGCGGACCTCAGCACCAGCGGCAACAGCCAGAAAGCCTGGGTGGAAGGCCTCAACGGCACCGCCAGCTTTGCCTTGAGCGACGGCGTGCTGCTCGAGGCCAATCTCGAGCAACAACTTTGCCAAGGCATCGCCACGCTTAACCGCAAGTCGCTCAGCGGCCCGGCACGCGGCAAAGACACGCCGTTCGAAGAGCTCAAGGGCAACCTGAGTTTCCGCAACGGAGTCGCCAGCAACCCCGACCTGAAGGCCCGCATCCCCGGCCTGAGCGTAAAAGGCAACGGCGACCTCGACCTGCGCGTGCTCGGCATGGACTACCGCCTGGGCATCGTCATCGACGGCGACAAGAGCGCAATGCCCGATCCCGCCTGCCAGGTAAACCCACGCTACGTCGGCATCGAGTGGCCGCTGCGCTGCCGCGGCCCGCTGGAGCTGGGCGCCAAGGCCTGCCGCCTGGACAAGGACGGCATGGGCAAGGTCGCCGGCAAACTGGCCGGCGACAAGCTCAACGAGAAGATCGAAGAGAAACTCGGCGACAAGGTCAGCCCGGAACTGAAAGACGCACTCAAGGGCCTGTTCAAGCGATGAGTCCCGAGCAATTCAGTGGCGCCGTGCTGGGCTGGTACGACCGCCACGGCCGCAAGGACCTGCCCTGGCAGCAAGAGATCAATCCGTACCGCGTATGGGTCTCCGAGATCATGCTGCAGCAGACCCAGGTCAGCACCGTGCTCGGCTACTTCGACCGCTTCATGGACGCCCTGCCCAGCGTGCAGGCGCTGGCCGCGGCGCCGGAAGACGAAGTGCTGCACCTATGGACCGGCCTCGGCTACTACACCCGTGCGCGCAACCTGCAGAAAACCGCAAAAACGCTGATGGCCGAGCATGGCGGCGAGTTTCCCCGGGATGTCGAGCACCTCACCGCACTGCCGGGCATTGGCCGCTCCACCGCCGGCGCCATCGCCAGCCTGTCGATGGGCCTGCGCGCGCCGATTCTGGACGGCAACGTCAAACGCGTGTTGGCCCGCTACACCGCCCAAGACGGCTACCCCGGCGAACCGAAAGTCGCCAAGCAGCTGTGGGACGCCGCCGAACGCTTCACCCCGCGCGAGCGGGTCAACCATTACACCCAGGCGATGATGGATCTCGGCGCCACCCTCTGCACCCGCAGCAAGCCGAGTTGCCTGCTGTGCCCATTGCAGAGCGGTTGCCGGGCGCACCTGCTGGGCCGCGAAAGCGCCTACCCGACGCCCAAGCCGCGCAAGAGCCTACCGCAGAAGCGCACCCTGATGCCCATCCTGGCCAACCGCGAAGGCGCCATCCTGCTCTATCGCCGCCCCTCCAGCGGGCTCTGGGGCGGCTTATGGAGCCTGCCGGAACTGGACGACCTGCAAAGCCTAGACCTCCTGGCCAGCCGCCATGCCCTGGAGCTGGGCACGCGCCGTGAACTGCCCGGGCTGACCCACAGCTTCAGCCACTTCCAACTGGCCATCGAACCCTGGCTGATCCAGGTCGAGGCCGCCGCAGCCAGCGTGGCCGAGGCCGACTGGCTCTGGTATAACCTCGCCACCCCGCCGCGCCTGGGCCTCGCCGCCCCGGTGAAAAAGCTGCTCAAGCGCGCCGCAGATGTATTGAATGCAGGAGAATCGTCATGACCCGCACCGTGAATTGCCGCAAGCACAAAAAGGAACTGCCCGGCCTCGCCCGCCCGCCCTATCCGGGCGCCAAGGGCGAAGACATCTTCAACAACGTCTCGCAGCAAGCCTGGGACGAGTGGCAGAAACACCAGACCCTGCTGATCAACGAGCGGCGCCTGAACATGATGAATGCCGAGGACCGCAAGTTCCTCCAAGCCGAGATGGATAAGTTCCTCTCCGGCGAGGACTACGCCCAGGCGGAAGGCTACGTGCCGCCCAGCGATTCCGGCAAAAATCCGTAAGCGCCCGTAATAGCTAAATATTTTTATAGCTCGCGCTTGACAGGCATAAGCCAAATCCGTCTAATAGCGCCCCGTTGGCCCAGGTAGCTCAGTCGGTAGAGCAGGGGATTGAAAATCCCCGTGTCGGCGGTTCGATTCCGTCCCTGGGCACCATCATTCGTTTTCAGGTGATGTCAAAACCACCCGAAAGCCCACAAGAAACCCGCCTAGTGCGGGTTTTTTGTTGCCTATGGTTATCCATCCTTCCCTTGCAAGCCCAAAGGTTTAGGGACATCTTTAGGGGCATCGCCGGTTCGGTCATCTCCGATGACCCTACGAAGGTGCCGCATGCCACGCAAAGTCACGCCTCTGAGATTCCGCCATCAAGGCAGCCAAACTCAAGGAAAAGCCCTACAAGCTGACTGACGGCCTTGGGCTGTACCTGGATATAAAGCCGAGCGGCTCCAAGCTGTGGCGCTTCAAGTACCGATTTGCCGGCCAAGAGAAAACCCCACTGTCCGTTGGCGCCTACCCCGACCTTTCCTTGGTCAAGGCTCGCCAGCGCCGCACAGAAGCACGCGAGCAACTAGCCGACGGCATAGACTCTGGCGAGCAGAAAAAGCCGCCAAGCCAGCGCAGAAGGTCACGGGACTTACTTTCGAAACCCTGGCGCGGGAGTGGTTCGCCTACAACGCGCCACGCTGGGCAGAAAGCACCCGCTACAAAGCCAAGCTGTATTTGGAAAACGACCTAATACCCGGCATCGGCGCGCGCCCGGTAAAAGCCATCACCCGCCCCGAGCTGGTGGACTTAGTACGCAAGGTGGAAGCTCGCGGCACGCTGAATGCAGCCGGTAAAATTCGCCAATGGCTACACCAGATATTCCGCTTCGGCTTAGCCAGCGGCGTAGTGGACACCAACCCGGCCACCGACCTAAACGTGGTGGCCGCACCAGCCAAGGCCGCCAAGCATCACCCGCACGTCACCCTTGCCGAACTACCCGAGCTGCTGGGCAAGTGCGATGCCGCCAACATCAACGCCCTGACCCGGTATGCCATTCGCCTGCTGGTGCTGACAGCGGTTCGCCCTGGTGAGCTGCGCGCCGCGCCCTGGTCCGAGTTCGACCTTGCCGGCGCTACCTGGACAATACCGAAAGAACGCATGAAAGCCCGCCGCCCGCATGTGGTGCCGTTGCCGCGCCAGGCCGTGGCTATCCTGACCACCCTGGAGGAAATCAGCGGGGGCTATCCGCTGCTGTTCCCCGGCCAGCAGAAGGCCGACCGGCCAATGAGTGAAAACACCATCAACAAGGCGCTGCGCCTGATGGGTTACGAAAGCCGCCAGACCGGACACGGGTTCCGGCACCTGCTGAGCACCGAACTCAACGGCCGCGGCTATAACCGCGACTGGATCGAGCGCCAGTTGGCCCACGGCGACAACGACGAAATCCGCGCCACCTACAACCACGCCGCCTACCTGGAGCAGCGCCGGGAGATGATGCAATCGTGGGCGGACTCAATCGACGCCCTGTGCGCTGGCGCCAACGTGGTGAGCATCAAGCGCAAGGCTTAACAGTTTTGGCTGGCCTAGCCCGACGGGGCGAAAAGCAGGCACCCACCTGCCTGGCCAGCCGATCTATTCAGGATGGGAGCGCTGGGGAGGCGTAAGGATGGGAAAAAAAGGGGTTCAGCATACAAGTTCACGGCTTAGGCGCCTGGCGCTTTGGGGTTCCAACCATCCTCGCACAGAGGATCACAGACGATGACGCAGAACGATTAGGTCGCCCCCTTCACGCGCTGGAAATGAGCACAACGGAACCTGCTGGCGTGTACGGCATCGAACAGCGAAACAGGCCTATGCCGTGATGCGGCGACCGATATTGGCTGGCTACTGCAATCGCTAGGTGAACTGTCCGCGAAGCTGGCCGACAACAGCCGAGCCATTAACGACCGCAAGGGGCGCAAGCAAGGGGGCGCGCAATGAGTGCCCCCATCGAAAGCCTCGACTTTGACCGTGGCTTTATTGGCTACAGCGTCCGCGTGTACTGCCCGAGCTCTGACCACTACCTAAGCTTCCCTGTCGGGTTTATCGGCGGCCTAGCCCTTGAACTGGCACACATGCTGCGCGCCGATCTACCTGGCGAGACTGTCTCAGTGGCGCGTCACGGTTGCTTTAGTGGCGAGCGGGCCGAAGCTGAACACATCCACCGACCGCATCAAGCAGCGGGTAATCGAGGCGCGGGAGGCTGAGCAACCCGGCTTAGCGTTCCTGCGCGGCCTTGGCTTATACGGCGGCTCGCCAACCGAGCACCAGCAAGCCAAACCGAGGGCTTAACCCACCATGAATAACCAAACCTGCAAATTGGCGGGAGCAAACCCGGCTTGCCCAAATTCCGCTCAGCGCTACCTGTTCACCCTGGCCCCGGCTGGTGCTGATCTGGTGTTGCTGATCGCTATCGAGGTGCTGCTATGGATTGCGTGAGTCTGTTTGCCGGGCGCCTGGGGCTATCGAGTGCGACCGAAGCGGCACCAGCACGGCGCCTGAGCAGGACTGGCCGGGTCAGCTGCTCTCACGACCCCGCGCAGATGAATCCGCACCGGAGTGCCGGCCATGGCTCACAGGCCTAACAGTCGCTATCAATGCGCCACAACGATCTATTAAAACCCTGACAAGACAGCTACTTGCCTACAGATTAAAGACCGTACTTGAACTTCACTTAGCGTAGGCACCTGTTAGCAACACATCTCAGTCCCACAGAGGAGAATGTTTTGCAGAGCGCTGTGTTGCACGGGAAAGGGTGTTACGCCCTGTGCCGAGGCCAACACAGCGACGGAGAAAATCATGGACAGAGAGCAACTCACTCACATGATGGAGCCTCCACCAAGCAGCGCTTTCTCAACCCATCGGCGTGTCCTCTCCCGGCAACTCCATACCGACCGCTTGTTCGCTGTGCTCAACGCCCAGAACCACTTACGGCTGAGCGCTGATAAGCGCAAGCGCGTCAGCGGCGTTCGGCTGTGGGGCGTTATCCCACTGCCCGACGACCGAACTCTTGGTTCGAACACGGAGCCGACGCCTCGCCGTCATGCCAAGTGCCGGGTCGCAGTCAGCGAGGAGCAAGCCGCCTGAGAGAGGAACCGCCATGAAAACTACCGACTCGAGACAGCGGAAAGCGCGGCTGCCGCCCCCGCAAGACTCGGCCGCTGTCGAGGCCCGCCGCACATTCCTCAAGCTCGGCGCTGCCGCAATGCTGACGCCGCTACTGCTGAACGGCCGTAGCGCCGGCGCCGATGATGATCCAAAGCCCCCGGTATTCCCCCCGAGCCCGCCCACCCTGCCGTGGCGGGAGGAACTACCGACCCAGATCACGCCACTCCAAGCGGTCGCGGCCCTGAGCCCGAGCCCCAGCGTGGCGGCTAATACTGCGAACGGCGAAGCCGGGCGTGCGCCGCACCAACGCTATAACGAGCTAATTAACGCGCTCGGCAGGGCACCGCTCTTGTACGAGCTGAAGGCCAAGGAAAACCCCGATTGGGTCTTCAATCCGGCCTATCCGCCGCAGCGCATCTGGGGTTACGAAGGCACTACGCCCGGTGCGACCACTCCGGGCCCGACGCTCTTCGCGCGCTATGGCCGGCCGATCCTCTGCCGCATACGCAACCAACTGCCGCAGAATCACACGGGGTTCGGCACGCCCGAGATCTCCACCCACCTGCACAACTTGCATACGCCGTCGGAGAGCGATGGCTTCCCGGGCGACTACTACAGTGCGAACAAGGCCGGCCCGACCCTGACCGCGCCAGGGCACTTCAAAGACCACTTCTACCCCAACATCTATGCCGGCTACGACCAGCTGCAAAACCATATCGGCGATCCGAACGAGGCCCTGGGTACGCTCTGGTATCACGACCACACCCTGGACTTCACCGCACCGAACCTTTACCGCGGCTTGTTCGGCTTCTACTTTATTTTCGACCCGCTCGACTCGGGCGACGAACGTGACCCGACCCCCGGCGCCCTGCGCCTGCCGAGCCATCCCTACGACTACCCGCTGGGCTTTGCCGATCGACGCTTCGATGCCAACGGCAAGCTGTTCTTCGACCAGGTCAACCCCGATGGGGTGCTCGGCGACAAGGTGATAGTCAACGGCAAGATCGAGCCGCTGCTCAGGGTGGCGGCGCGCAAGTACCGTTTCCGCCTGCTCGATGCCGGGCCCAGCCGTTTCTATGGCCTGTCCCTGGTGACCCCGAGCAATGTGCGGCAGACCTTCACCTACATCGCCAACGACGGCAACCTGTTGCCGGCCCCGCTGCTGAACCAGACCCTGGTCAGCTTTGGCGTGGCGGAGCGCGCCGACATAGTGGTGGACTTTTCCCGCTACCCGATCGGTACCGAACTCTACCTGATCAACCGGCGCCGTCAGGACAGCACCCGCGGACCCGATGGAACCGGAATCGCGAGTAATGGCCCACGCATCCTCAAGTTCATCGTCGACCGCAACCCGCCGGAGCAGGACCTGAGCCAGGTACCGGCTGCGCTGCGCCCGCTGCCGCCACTCAATCTCGCCGAAATCGCCGCCGCGCCAGTGCGCCGCTGGGATTTCGACCACGACCGCGGGGTGTGGGTGATTAACGGCAAGCTGGTCAACGTGAAAGTCCCCCGCGCCCTGATCCCCCAAGGCGCCGCCGAGGTCTGGGAGCTGAAAAATGACGATGACGGCTGGCAACACCCGATCCACATCCACTTCGAGGAGGGGCGCATCCTCAGCAAGACCAGGGAGGGGAAAAACGTGGCGGTGCCGTTGCACGAGCAGGGCCGCAAGGACGTCTTCCTGCTCGGCGAGAATGAGACCCTGCGGGTGTTCTTGCGCTTCCGCGACTTCCTCGGCAAGTACCCCATGCACTGCCACAACCTGATCCACGAGGACCACGCGATGATGCTGCGCTGGGACATCGTCGAGCAAAGCGGCAACCAGGGCCCCGGCGGCTAAGTGAGGCGGCAGCAAGGCTCACAGGCCAGGAGGATTGCAGATGAACACTCGCAGAAATCTCTTAGTCGGCATGGGCGCGACCGCGCTCGGCTTGCTTGCCTGGCGCGCCGACACCTTAGAAGCTGAAGCCGCCCGCCGCGACAGGACGGGCACCAGCTATTTCCCGAACCTGAGGCTCTATACCCACGAAGGCAAGGCGGTGCGGTTCTACGATGACCTGATCCGCGGCAAGGTGGTCGCCATCAACATGATGTATACCTCCTGCACAGGGATTTGCCCAACCACGACGGCGAACCTGCGGCTGGTGCAGAAGCTGTTGGGCGCACGCGCAGGCCGCGACGTGTTCATGTACTCGATCAGCCTGCAGCCCGAGGTCGATACGCCGCAGATCCTCAAGGCCTACGTCGAACAGCATCACGTTGGCCCGGGCTGGTGGTTCTTGACCGGCGCGCCGGCCGACATCGAGCAACTGCGCTTTAGCCTCGGCTTCTACAGTCCCGACCCGCTGGTCGACGGCAATAAGGCGAACCATTCCGGCATGCTGCGCATCGGTAACGATGCCTACCAGCGCTGGACCATGGCACCCGCGCTGGCTGACCCCGAGCAGATTCTGGCCACTATCAATCATGTGGACAGCGCCGTCGTGCATACGGGTTAGAGCGACACGGCGCCGCTGCTAGGCCAAGGAGCGCGGTCTGGAGTGCTGTGCAACAACGCTGCCGTCAGCGACCAGGCGAGCGCGTTTCCCCAAGCCATGTTCCCGCTTGCGCGGCCAGAGTCAGTCGTGGCCACGCGTGAAAGCCCCAATCTCGATAACCCAAAGCCCCTGCAAAAAACCCGAGCAGACAACCGCCCCGGCGCGAAACAATCCCGCTAAAGTGAGCCAAACAGCCGCCGACAGGAACGCGCCAGATGACCGACAACACGCAGCAATTCGCCAGCGACAACTACTCCGGCATCTGCCCGGAAGCCTGGGCCGCCATGGCGCAAGCCAACCAGGGCCACGAACGGGCCTACGGCGACGACCAGTGGACCGCCCGCGCCGCCGATCACTTTCGCCGCCTGTTCGAAACCGACTGTGAGGTGTTCTTCGCCTTCAACGGCACCGCCGCCAACTCGCTGGCGCTGTCGGCGCTGTGCCAGAGCTACCACAGCGTCATCTGCTCCGAGACCGCCCACGTCGAGACCGACGAATGCGGCGCCCCGGAGTTCTTCTCCAATGGCTCCAAACTGCTCACCGCGCGCACCGAGAACGGCAAGCTGACGCCTGCGGCGATCCGCGAGATCGCCCTCAAGCGTCAGGACATCCACTACCCCAAGCCGCGGGTAGTCACCCTCACCCAGGCCACCGAGGTCGGCAGCGTCTACCGCCCGGACGAGATCCGCGCCATCAGCGCCACCTGCCGCGAACTCGGCCTCAACCTGCACATGGACGGCGCGCGCTTCTCCAACGCCTGTGCCTTCCTCGGCGTAGCGCCGGCAGAGCTGACCTGGAAAGCCGGCGTCGACGTGCTCTGCTTCGGCGGCACCAAGAACGGCATGGCCGTCGGCGACGCCATCCTGTTCTTCAACAAGGACCTGGCCGAAGACTTCGACTACCGCTGCAAACAGGCCGGCCAGCTGGCCTCGAAGATGCGCTTCCTCTCCGCCCCCTGGGTCGGCCTGCTGCAGGACGACGCCTGGCTGTATTACGCCAACCACGCCAACCACTGCGCGCGCCTGCTCGCCGAGCTGGTCAGCGACATCCCCGGCGTCAGCCTGATGTTCCCGGTCGAGGCCAACGGCGTGTTCCTGCAACTGTCGGAACCCGCGATCGAGGCCCTGCGCGAGCGCGGCTGGCGCTTCTACACCTTCATCGGTGCCGGCGGCGCGCGCTTTATGTGTTCGTGGGATACCGCAGAAGAGCGCGTGCGGGAGTTGGCCAAGGATATTCGCCAGGTGATGGCGGCGGCTTGACCCCCCGCCCCGCCCCTCGCCAGCCGAGCGCGCGCCAACCGGTGCGGCGCCATGCCCAGCGCCCGCCGCAGCGAGCCCAGGGCCCCGGCATGCGCGCGCATGCCGGCGGCTGTTCGGCGCAGGCCCGAGCGAGAGCAGAGCCGACTACTGCGCGGCCGGATAAAAGTCCGCACGGCTTGACCCAGATCAATGTCGGGCTTGGACCAGGCGCCTAGGGTTGAACTCAACCGCTTGGCGCTTGACGCTCGCACGGTCACTTCGTGCGAGCCAGGAGGACAGTTTATGACTCTCTCTCGCCCACTCGCGGGTCTCGTCTATGCGCTCGCCGCCGCACTGCTGCTCGCCGGCTGCGAGCAAGGCCCAGCGCCGCCGGCCGACCCCTACGACCAGCGCCGGATGGACCTCCAGCCCGCCCCGGCGAAACTCGGCGGCGAGCGTCATGCCGGCGCCTTCGCCGTGGGCGACGCCCTCAGCCTGGGCGCCGTGCTCGAGCCGCTGGACCCGGCGCCGGTGAAGACGGTGCGGCTCGACGCCACTCACAAGCTCATCGAGATCGCCCCCGGCGTGACCTTCAGCGCCTGGACCTTCGGCGATCAGGTGCCGGGCCCGACGATCCGCGCGCGCGTCGGCGACAAGCTCAGATTCAGCATGACCAACCGCAGCGACGAGCCGCTGCCCGCCGCGCAAGTCGCGGCGGCGCCGATGATGCACTCGATGGACTTCCACGCCGCCATGGTCTCGCCGCAGGACAAGTACCGTTCGATCGCCCCGGGGCAGACCATCGAGTTCGAGTTCAGCCTCAACTATCCGGGGATCTTCATGTACCACTGCGGCACGCCGATGATCCTCGAGCACATCGCCTCGGGCATGTACGGCGCGCTGATCGTCGAGCCGCGCGCCGGCTATCCCACCCAGGCGGACCGCGAGTACGTGATAGTGCAAAGCGAGTTCTACGCCAAGCCGGACCCCGGCCAGCGTGAGGTGGATGGCGCGCCGCTCTACGTGCTGGACGGCGAGCGGCTGCGCGCCGCCCAGCCGACCCACACGGTGTTCAACGGGATGCACAACGGCATGCTAAGGCAGCCGCTGGTGGCGAAACCCGGCGAGCGCGTGCGCCTCTACGTGCTCAACGTCGGCCCGAGCAGGACCTCGAGCTTCCACGTCGTCGGCACGATCTTCGATCGGGTCTGGCTCGAGGGCAATCCGGACAACCAGTTGCGCGGCATGCAAACGGTATTGCTCGGCTCATCCAACAGCGCCACGGTGGAGTTCATGATCCCCGAAGCCGGCTCTTACATTCTGGTCGACCACCACTTCGCCAATGCCGCGCAGGGCGCCATCGGGCTCATCTCCACGGACGCCAAGTTCGCGACCAAGGACCTCGAACATCACAACCTGCCCGCCTCGGCCGCCCCGAGCGACCCGGAGGCCGTGCAGGGCAAGCTCGACTTCGAGAGCAAGTGCCTCGCCTGCCACTCGGTCGGCGGCGGCCGCAAACTCGGGCCCGACCTCGCCGGCGTGACCACGCGGCGCAGCGACGCCTGGCTGGCGCGCTGGCTCAAGGCGCCGGAGCAAATGCTCGAAACCGATTCGGACGCCAAGGCCATGCTGAAGGAATACGGCAACCTGCCGATGCCGAACCAGAACCTGAGCGAGGTGCAGATCCAGCAGTACCTCGAGTACTTCCATTGGCTCGACGCACAGCCCGCGGGCAGCGCGCAAACCGCACCGGGACACTGACCGGCGTGGCGGCGGCGCGGGCTTTATCTGTTCGGGGCTACCGCAGCAGAGCGCGTGCGGCTATTCGCCAGCTGATGACCGCCGGCTAAGGCCCAATCCAGCGGCACTCAATTTAGAGATACCCAATCCAGCTGCCGCTCGTATCGCAGCGGCAGCTGTCGACCCAGCCTGCGCCCGAACCACGCCGACCTATACTTTATCTTTGCATTGCCCGCCTGACGGGAGCGCAACCACAGCGGACTAACGCCAGCCGGCGTCGTTCGCCACTGCAATCTGCAGCCGCTGAAGCCAGCAGCTTCGGTAGGCTCCGTGTCGCGAGGAGTTCCGCATGTCTCGTGCTCTCAAGCTCTGGCCCCTACTGACCGGCACCCACAGGTATGAGAAGAGCGTGTCCACCCGCGGGCGCGGCCAGGGGCAGTTCATTCAAGCGCCGATCCTCGCCTACCTGATCGAGACAACCAACGGCCGCATTCTCTACGACGTCGGCTGCGACTACCGCAAGGTGGCCGATCCCGGCTTGAGTAAACGCTACTTCGAGCCGATGCGCCCCCAGTTCGATGCACCCAGCATGCATGAAGAACAACGCATACCCCGCTACCTGGGGCAACTGGGGCTGACGCCCGCGGATATCGATGTGGTGTTCATCGGCCACCTGCACTTCGACCACGCCGGCGGCATCTGCGACCTGCCGGGCTGCGAGGTGCACCTGCACGCCGACGAACTGGCGGCCGCGCGCACCGGTCTGGATGAGGGGGTGTTTGCCGACGAACTGAGCAATGCCGACCAATGGCGCCTGCAGACCGGCGAGTACACGGTCGCCCCGGGTGTGCATGCCATCGCCAGCCCCGGCCACACGGCCGGGCACATGTCGCTGTTTATCGAGCTGCCGAAAGGCCGGCCGGTGATCCTCTGCGGCGACGCCGCCGACCTCAGCGAGAATCTGACCGAGGAAATCGCCCCCGGTTACTGCTGGCAAGACAATGAAGCGCTGGCCCTCGCCAGCATCCGCAAACTCAACACCCTGGCGCGCGACGAAGACGCGCAGCTCTGGCCCAACCACGATATGGCCTTCTACCAAAGCCTGCCGCGCTTCCCGCTGTGGCGGGATTGAGGCCGCGCCGGCATCCTGGCTGTCGAGCGGCACAGCGAATAGCCGCGTGAACTGCCGGCCGGCGCCGTGGTCTCCATGCAGTCCGCGATTCTGGCGGCGACCACCAGGCAGCGCGTCCCTGCCGGCCGACGTCCGCGAGCGCATAGCGCTCATGCTCGACGAAGGCCGCAGGGTCGATAACCGCACAATCTGATCGTTAACGGCCTGAATCAGGCTACGGAGCAAGCATGCAAAAAATCGCGACTTTCCTGTTGATCGGCGCCAGCGCCCTTGCCCTGGCGGGCTGCTTCGGGCAAACGTCCGAAGTCGACCAGTCGGTCCTCTGCACCTACAGCACCGATGCGCAAGCCGAGCGCTGCAAGGACGGGCAACTGGCCTGGTTCAAGCCTGAGCAATGGAGCAACGAGCAACTGCCGCTCAGTGTGGCGGCGGCCTATTGCGACTTTAACCACCAGGTCATGTACAACAAGGCCGGCGTCATCTGCGTGTTCACCAATAAACGCATGAACCTGGTCAAATAACCACCGGCTCATAGCGCAGTTTGGGGCCCGTTTACCGGCCTGCGCCACGCATTCAGCGCGGCCGGATGCGCTCGGCGATCACCGCGCCGCCCGACCCCAGGCGGCCGCGCACCTCCACGTAGTCGCCCACCCCGGGGGACTTGTCGAGCCGGGTCTCGGCGTTGACGCCGAGGCTCAGCGAATCCAGCTTCCAGCCCGCGCGCCCTGGTTGATCCATGCGACGATCAAGGCGATGTCCGCGTCGTTCAGATAGGGCGGCCCGTCGTAAGGCATGCGCGGCAGCGCATCGCCGCGAATGCGCCGCACCAGCTCGCTGGCCTCGGCAAAACCCGGCACCACCTCCACCCGCTCGGCGCTGGAGAGGATCGCCTGGTATGAGCTCAGCTCATAACCCTCCGGCGCCGCCCCCATCAGCCCAGAGGCCGAATGGCACTTGCTGCAACGCAACGCGAAGATCGGCGCGACATCCGCGTAAGTCACCTCGTCGGCCTGAACGCTCACGGCAGCGGCGAGCAGCATGGACAGTTGGATGACCAGCACTCGGCAAAGGGGCTGTTTCATGACGACATGGGCCTCTGGCGATCAGGGCGGGGCGGCTTTGCCAATGGCTATGCTTAAGGGCAGAAGCATCCGGCCGGGGCAAACGCTACTGTTTGATTAAAGACCAAGCGCCCTGCTCCCTGAGTTCTGCCAGTCGTTTGTGCAAAGAGGAACAGCATGAGGAGCCACGAGACAAAACTACCTGCGATGCTGGAAGCGCTTCACGCGGACGGACCGCATCCCGGGCTGGCCGGCAAACTCAAGCTGTTCGGCCAATTCGTCGGCAGTTGGGATGTCGAGGTCATCAATTACCTGTCCGATGGCAGTCGCCGCGTCATGGAGGCCGAGTGGCATTTCGGCTGGGTGCTGGAAGGGCGCGCGATTGAGGATGTCTGGATCGCCCCGCGCCGGGGCATGCGCCGGCAGTCCGGCGATGAGTTGGGCGACTATGGCGCGACGCTGCGCTTCTTCGACCTGGAGCTCGGCGCCTGGCGCTCGACCTGGATCGGCCCCTGCAAAGGCTACGTGAAGCCCTTTATCGCCCGGCCGGTGGGTAACGAGATCGTCCTGGAGGGCGCCTTCATGCCGGGGAGCGTGTCGCGCTGGATCTTCTCCGAGATCACCCCGGACTCGTTCCACTGGCGGCATGTGGAGTCGCGCGATGACTGGACGACCCAGGTGCTGCACCAGGAAATGAACGCCCGCCGCCGCTTCTGATCGTCGAGCCGGCGCCGCGGGGTTGCCTGGCACTTACCCCCGAACTCGGTGGACCAAGCTGTGGATAAGCTGTACAGCCCCCGCTCCAGGCCACGCCTGGCAAGGGTTGCGAGCTTCTGAGTGTTTTCTGAACAATTTCAGTAGCTTAACTTTCAGGTTGGACACAGAAGCTGTGCAGCGAAGCGTATACAAGCTGTGGATAGGTGGCTGCAGCCGCCGCCAGCCGCGGGCCTCGGCCTTCTGGTTGAATTTTGCTCAAGGGGATCTTGATCCTTCCCGCGCTCTGCGTGGGCATGTAGCCCAGGACGCTCCGCGTCTACCAACAGCCCTCCGGTGCCTGCCTATACTGCAAACACTCAGCGCGCGGAGGTCGTCATGGCGAACTACTCGGTCGAAAACATTCGCACTGTTGCCCTGGTCGGCCACGGCGACAGCGGCAAGACGACCCTGGCCGAGGCGCTGCTCCAGCGCAGCGGCGCAATCCCCGTGGCGGGCACGCTGGAGCGTGGCGACACGGTCTGCGACTTCGACCCGCTGGAGCGCGAATACCGCCACTCACTGTCGGCCTCGTTGGTGCATTTCAGCCACGCCGGCGCCGAGATCAACCTGATCGACAGCCCCGGCTTCCCCGACTTCATCGGCCATGCGCTGCCCGCGTTGGCGGCGGTGGAAACCGCGCTGGTGGTGGTCAACGCGCAGACCGGCATCGAACTGACCACCCAACGGATGATGCACGCGACGCGCGAGCGCGGGCTGTGCCGGATCCTGGTGGTGAACAAGATCGATGCCGAGCGGATCGACCTGCCGGCGCTGGTCGCCGACCTGCGCGAGATGTTCGGCAAGGAGGTGCTGCCGCTCAACCTGCCCAGCGCTGGCGGCAACCGGGTGGTCGACTGCTTCTTCAACCCGGCCGGCGAGGCGGACTTCTCGTCGGTGGCCGAGGCGCACCAGGCGCTGGTGGACCAGGTGGTCGAGGTCGACGAAGAGCTGATGGCGCGCTACCTGGAGCAGGGCGAGATCAGCCCGGAGGAGCTGCACGCCCCCTTCGAGCGGGCGCTGCGCGAGGGCCATCTGATTCCGCTGTGCTTCGTCTCGGGGCGCAGCGGCGCCGGCGTGAGCGAGCTGCTCGAGATCCTGGCGCGGCTCGCGCCCAATCCCCTCGAAGGCAACCCGCCGCTGTTCTTCAAGGGCGAAGGCGCCGCGGCGAAGCCCTTTCGCTCCGTGCCCGACCCGGAGCGCCATGTACTGGCCCATGTGTTCAAGGTGGTGATGGACCCGTTCGTCGGCAAACTCGGCGTGTTCCGCGTGCACCAGGGCACGCTGCAGCGCGACATGCAGCTGTTCATCGGCGATGGCAAGAAGCCGTTCAAGGTCGGCCACCTGCTGCGCCTGCAGGGCAAGCGCTATGACGAGGTGACGCGGCTGATTCCCGGCGACTTCGGCGCCGTGAGCAAGGTCGACGAGATCGAGTTCGACGCCGTGCTGCACGACTCCCATGACGAGGACAGTATCCACCTCAAGCCGCTCGCCTTCCCCGCCCCGATGCAGGGGCTGGCCATCGAGGCCAAGCGGCGCGGCGACGAGCAGCGGATCTCCGAAGTGCTGCACCGGCTGTTGGCCGAAGACCCCTGCGTGAAGCTCGATTACCACCCGACCACCCAGGAGACGGTGCTGCGCGGCATGGGCGAGCTGCACCTGCGCTACCTGCTCGATCGCCTGGCCGGCACCTACAAGCTCGAGGTGCAGACCCAGCCGCCGCGCGTGCCCTACCGCGAAACCATCACCCAGGCGGCCGAGGGCCATAGCCGGCACAAGAAGCAGACCGGCGGCGCCGGCCAGTTCGGCGAAGTCTTCCTGCGCGTCGAGCCGCTGCCGCGCGGCAGCGGCTTCGAGTTCGTCGACGCGGTGAAGGGCGGCGTGATCCCGGGGCAGTTCATCCCCTCGGTGGAAAAAGGCGTGCGCTCGATGCTGGCCACCGGGCCCCTGGCCGGCTATCCGGTCGAGGATGTGAAGGTGACGGTCCACGACGGCAAGAGCCACTCGGTCGACTCCAAGGACATCGCCTTCCAGGCGGCCGGGCGCAAGGCCATGCTGGACGCCCTGCGCGCGGCGGGCTGCATAGTGCTGGAGCCGATCGTCGCCATCGAGATCACCACCCCCGAAGCCAAGCTCGGCGACATCACCACCGACCTGATCGGCCGCCGCGGCCAGGTGGCCGGCACCGAGACCCTGTCGCAGAGCATGGCGCTGATCCGCGGCCAGGTGCCGTTGGCCGAACTGGACGGCTATGGCGGCCGGCTCAAGTCCATCACCGCCGGTCAGGGGGCCTACAGCCTGGTGCTGAGCCACTACAGCGCCGTGCCGCAGGAGGTGCAACAGCGCCTGGCGGCCGGTTATAAAGCCGTGCAGGAGGAGGATTGAGTCGCCACCGGGGGCCAAGCCCAGGGTCTTTACAAAAGTGCTCTAGCCCCAGCCCTTGCAGTGCGCTGGGGCCAGACCGTTGGGCCGGCTCAGCCCAGCAAGCCTTCGGTCTTCATGGCTTTCTGCACCGCCGGCCGGGCGGCTATCCGTTGCAGGTAGCCTTGCAGTTCCTCGGTGTTCGGCAGCTCGAGCTGGAGATACGGCGCCCATCCCGCCAGGACGAACAGGTAGGCATCCGCGGCGGTGAAGCTGGCGCCGGTCAGGTACGGCTGGCCGCGCAACTGCGTGGAGATCCAGCTGAATTTCTTTTGCAGGCGGCTGGCGAAGAGCGCCTTGCTCGCCGCGTCGAAGCTCGGGTTGAACAGCGGCGCAAAGGCTTGGTGCACCTCCGAGTTGAGGTAGCTCTGCCACTCCATCACCCGATAGCGCGCCAGGCTCCCGGCGGCCGGCATCAGCTCGGTATTGCCGGCCTTGTCGCTGATGTACTGGGTGATGACCGGGCCCTCGGTGAGCCGCTCACCGTTGTCCAGTTCCAACGTCGGCACGTAACCTTTGGGGTTGATGCCGTAGTAGTCGGCACCGGTCTCGGTCTTGTGCGTAGCGAGGTCGACCCGCTCCAGGCTGAAGGGCAAGCCGGATTCATGCAGGACGATATGGGGGGCGAGCGAGCAGGCACCGGGTGAGTAGTAAAGTTTCATGGCTAGGGCTCCGCAGGGATGAGTGACAGTCCGCAGAGCGGGCTGAGCGCGAGCGCCACCGGAACCTTCGCAGCAGCGCCCGCGCGTGACTCATTCAGCGTAGATCAGCCCTGCGCCAGGCTGTGTGCCCCTCGTCGCCCCGCCAGGCGCAAGCACCGACGCCTCAGTACTCGATGCTGACATCGCCCTTGGGCACGCTGCAGCAGGAGAGGATGTAACCCTCGGCGACATCTTCGTCGGTGATCCCGCCGTTGTGCTCCATCTCCACCTCGCCGGCGGTTTTCAGCACCTTGCAGGTGCCGCAGATGCCCATGCCGCAGGCTTTGGGGATATGCAGGCCAAGCTTGGCGGCGGCGGCATGCACCGTCTCGCCGGGCGCCACGCGGATGCTTTTGCCGGTAGTGGTGAACTCCACTTGCAGCAGATCGGCGGCATCCACCTCCGGTGCCTCGGCGGCCTGTTCGGCGTGCTCGAGGGCATCGGCGCGCGCCTCCGGTGGGGTCGCACCGAAAGACTCTTCGTGGTAGCGCCGCATGTCGAAACCGTTGGCTTCCAGCAGGCGCTTGACCGCGTGCATGTAGGGCGTCGGGCCGCAGCAGAAGACTTCCCGTTCCATAAAGTCCGGGGCGATCAGCTCGAGCATCTTCTGGTTGAGATAGCCGCGGTAACCCGACCAGGTTTCACCTATGTCGTACTTCTCGCAGATCAGGTGCAGTTTGAAGTTGTTGATCCGCGAGGCCATGTGGCGGAGCTCGCGATGGTAGATGATGTCGCGCGGCGCCCGGGCGCTGTGGACGAAGACCATGTCGACATTGCCGTTGGTGTCGAAGAACCAGCGCGCCATCGACATCACCGGCGTGATCCCTACCCCGCCGCTGAGGTAGAGCACTTTGTCGTTCGAGAAATCCATGGCATTGAACAGCCCGACCGGGCCATGCACCGCCAGCTCGTCGCCCTCTTTCAGGTTGTCGTGCAGCCAGTTGGAGACCTTGCCGCCCGGCACTCGCTTGATGGTCAGGGAGAAGCTGTAGGGCACCGAGGGCGAACTGGAGATGGTGTAGGAGCGCATGATCGGCTGGCCGTCGATCTCCAGCTCCAGGGTGACGAACTGCCCCGGCTTGAAGAAGAACATGATCGGCTGGTCGGCCATGAAACAGAAGGTGCGCACATCCCAGGTTTCCTGGATCACCTTGACGCAACGCACCAGATGGCGGCCGTTGGCCCAGGTCCGGGTGTTGACAGGATTAAGGAAGGTGTTGGACATGGTTTGCTCCCGCGCCATTTTTAGAGTGCCGCTGCGCCAACGATAGCTCAAGACGCAGTGGGCAAGCGCCCGCCAGCAGAAACGCTGATTCAGGCTGATGGAACGGATTGTGGGCAAGGCAATAAGTGGCCACTTACCTATCAGCGACATCCACATGCTTATCGCGACCAGCCCCTAACCACCGGGGCTGGCGCGTCGGAAACGGATGCGAGCATGTCGCCCATAGGTAAGGCTCCGAACACGCCCGACCCCACACTTCAATCCAATCGAGCCGTAGCCCGGAGTATCCGCCAGCGGCCGAATCAGAGCGCGACCACAGCGCCTTGCGTGCACACCGTAACCGCCACTTTTTCGCTGGCCGCCCGCCGCGACCAGCCATGAGGACTTACCGATGGATGTCACCACTACCCTGAGTTTGGGCGATCCGCTGGAACCAGCACGCAAGGCCACCGCCGAAATGCTGCAGACCCGCGAACGCACCTATTCGCTGCCGCAACCCTTCTACTGCGACGAGCGGCTGTTCGATATCGACCTGCAGGAGATCTTCCAGAAGGAATGGCTGATCGCCGGCATGACCTGCGAGATCCCGACCAAGGGCAACTACCTGACCCTGCAGATCGGCAAGAACCCGATCATCGTCATCCGCGGTGCCGAAGGCGTGGTGCACGCCTTCCATAACGTCTGCCGCCATCGCGGCTCGCGCCTGTGCACCAGCGAGAAGGGCAAGGTCGCCAAGCTGGTGTGCAACTACCACCAATGGACCTACGAGCTGGACGGCCGCCTGCTGTTCGCCGGCAGCGAGATGGGCGCCGACTTCGACATGAAGCAGTACGGCCTCAAGCCGGTGCAGGTGAAGACCGCGGGCGGCTACATTTTCATCTCCCTGGCGGAGAAGCCGCCGGCCATCGACGAATTCCTCGCCACCCTGGCCCATTACATGGAGCCCTACGACATGGAGAACACCAAGGTGGCAGTGCAAACCACCTTGATGGAGAAGGCCAACTGGAAACTGGTGCTGGAGAACAACCGCGAGTGCTACCACTGCAGCGGCTCGCACCCGGAATTGCTGAAGACCCTGCTGGAGTGGGACGACACCAACGACCCGCGGGCCACCCAGGAGTTCAAGGACCACGTGGCCGCCAACGCCGCCGCCTGGGAAGCCGAGAAGATCCCCTACCTGCATGCCGGCTTCGGCCTGCGCAACCGCATCGTGCGCATGCCGCTGCTCAAGGGCACGGTGTCCATGACCATGGACGGCCAGCAAGGCTGCAAGAAGCTCATGGGCCGGATCAAGAACCCCGACCTCGGCTCGATGCGCATCCTGCACCTGCCGCACTCGTGGAACCACTGCATGGGCGACCACCTGATCAACTTCACCGTGTGGCCGATCAGCGCCCAGGAGACCATGGTCACCACCAAGTGGCTGGTGCACAAGGACGCGGTCGAGGGCGTGGATTACGACGTGGCCCGCCTGCGCGAGGTCTGGGACGCGACCAACGACCAGGATCGCCGCCTGGCCGAAGAGAACCAGCGCGGCATCAACTCCACCGCCTACCAGCCCGGCCCCTACTCGGAGACCTACGAGTTCGGCGTGGTCAACTTTATCGACTGGTACAGCGAGCGCCTGCTGAGCAACCTCGGCGCGGCGCCGGCGCCCTATCTGCACGGCATCAAGAGCCAGTAAGGCGACCCGAAAGTGCCCCGCAGCAGAAGGTGCGGGGCTTCGTTTTTCCAGTTCCCTTTCAGGAGCCCCGCCATGTCGACTGTGAACCTGTGTTTCGTCATCGCGCTGGCGGGCTATGGGCTATATGCCTGCTTGCGGCATGAGCCGTAGGGCGGACTCAGGAGCGTAGCGAACAGTCCGCCGTTCGAAACGGCGTACTGCTTCGCGAGTACGCCCTACGCGCTGCTCGCGATCGCGATCAGAGCTCGCTCCTACATTAATTCCCGGGCGTAGGGCGGACTCAGGAGCGTAGCGAACAGTCCGCCGTTCGAAATGGCGTACTGCTTCGCGAGTACGCCCTACGCGCTCCTACATTCTCAGGGCGCCCGCTCAATCCAGGCGCTTATGCACGCGGGTCACCGCGATGCTGAACATCAGCACAGTAAACAGCCCCAGCGCCGCCACCTCGATCCACAGTTCGCCGAGCCCGGCGCCGCGCAGCATGATGCCGCGCGCCAGCCGCAGGTAATGGGTCAAGGGCAGCAGCTCGGCCAGTTGCTGGGCGAGCCTGGGCATGCCGGCGAAGGGGAACATGAAGCCGGACAGCAGGATCTGCGGCAGGAAGGTGAAGAACGCCATCTGCATGGCCTGAAACTGGGTCTTCGCCAGGGTCGAGAGAAATACCCCAAGCCCCAGGCTGGCGACTATGAACAGCAGCGTCGCCAGGTACAGCTCGCCCAGCGAGCCGCGCACCGGCACCGCGAACAGCGCCTTGCCGAGCAGCAGCACCAGGCTCATCTGCACCAGGCCGATGGCGATGAAGGGCAGCACCTTGCCGATGGTCAGCTCCCAGGGCGACAGCGGCGTGGCGATCAGCATCTCCAGGTTGCCGCGCTCGCGCTCACGCACCAGGGTGATGGCGGTGAACATCACCAGGGTCATGGTCAGGATCACCCCGATCAGCCCCGGCACCGTGTTCAGTGCCGCCACCCGCTCCGGATTGTAGAAATTCACCACCTCGACCCCCACCGCCTGGCTCCAGTTCGGCAGCGGGTAATTCGCCAGTTGGCGGGCCGCGGCCTGCACCGTCTGATCCGAGCCATCCACCAGCAGCTGTAACGGCCGGCGCTCCTGCAGCAGCCCACTCTGCGACGGGCGGCCCTGGCGCTGCGTCGGCCCGCGCTCCAGGCGCGCCTCGAAATCCGCCGGCACCACCAGCGCCACGCTGATCCGCCCCTGGCGCAGCAGCTGGTCGATCTGCTGCGGGCTCGAGAGCCGGTAGCGCAGGTCGAGCACCCGGCTGGAGGCGAGCTCGGCGATCACTTCGCGCGAGCGCGCGCTGTTGGCTTGGTCCAGCACCGCCGCATCCAGCCCGCGCACGTCCATATTGATGGCGTAGCCGAACAGCACCAGCTGGATGATCGGGATGCCGGCGATCATGGCGAACGTCAGCCGATCGCGGCGCAGCTGGCGCAACTCCTTGCGCACTATGGCGAGGATCCGCCGCAGGTTCATCCGCCCTCCCGCCCGGGTGGCGCCGGGCGCTGGGTGACGGCGACGAAGACGTCCTCCAGATTCGGTTCGGTCTCCACCACCCGCGCCTGCAGGCCCTGCTCCTGCAAGCGCCGGGTGATCAGTTCGCGGCCGTCGGCGGCGCCGCTGAGCACCCGCAGGCTGGCGCCGATCTGCGCCTGGGCGAGCACGCCCGGCGTGCCCCTAAGGGCGAGCTGCGCCTGACGGGGCTGGCTGCACTCGACCAGGAAGGGCCGCCCGGGCAACTGCGCCATCAGCTCACGCGGGCTGCCGTCGGCCACCAACCGGCCGCCGTCGAGGATGCCCAGGCGCGTGCAGCGCTCGGCCTCGTCCATGTAATGGGTGGACACCAGCAGCGTGGTGCCGGCGTCGGCCAGCTCAAACAGCGAATCCCAGAACTCCCGGCGCGACTGCGGGTCGACCGCGCTGGTCGGCTCGTCGAGCAGCAACAGATCCGGCTGGTGCAGCACCGCCGCGGCCAGGGCCAGGCGCTGCCGCTGGCCGCCACTGAGGGTGCCGGCCAACTGCCGGGTCAGCTCGCCGAGCCAATAGCGCTCCAGCAACTCCTCGATGCGCTGGCGGCTGGCGGCCTTCGACAGGCCGTGGACGCTGGCGAGGAATTGCAGGTTCTCGCCGACGCTGAGGTCGTCATAGAGCGAGAACTTCTGCGTCATGTAGCCGATGCGCCGCTTCAACGCCTCGGCATCGCGGGGGATCTGGCAGCCCAGCACCTCGATCTCGCCGGCGCTGGGCCGCAGCAGGCCGCAGAGCATGCGGATGCTGGTGGACTTGCCGCTGCCATTCGGGCCGAGAAAGCCGAACACCTCGGCACGCTGGACCTTGAGGTCGAGGCGATCGACCGCGGTCAGCGCTCCGAAGCGTTTGCTCAGCCCGCGCGCCAGGATCACCGGCGCCGGCTCAGGGGCGTTCATCGACTATCCGCTCGGCGCTCAGCGGCAGACCTGCCGGCAGCTGCCGCGCCGCCTCGCCCTCCAGCAGCAACTCGGCGCGGTAGACCAGGCGGCTGGCGTCATCACCGGTCAGGGCGAAGTACGGGGTGAAACTAGCTTCGCTGCTGATGCTGCGCACCCTGGCGGCGAAGGGCTCGGCGCTGCCCTCGACCCTCACCCGCAGCGACTCGCCGATGTGCAAGGCGCTGCGCTGGGAGGCCGGCACGAACACCCGCGCATAGGGCGCCTCGCCCACCAGCAGACTGACCAGGGTGGCGCCTTGCGGCGGCTGGTCGCCGGGCTTGAACGGCAAGGAGTCGACCCGCCCGGCACGCGGCGCGCGCAGGCTCAGGTGCTGGCGCCCGACCTGCAGTTGCGCCAGGTTGCCTTGGGCGGCCGCCAGTGCTGCAGCCGCCTGCTCGAGCTGTTCCACCCGGCTGCCGCTCCTCAGCTCGCGCAGTAGGGCGGCGACATTGGCCTGCTGCGCGCGCGCCTGGTCGCGGTTGGCGCGGGCCTTATCCAACTCGGCGATAGCCAGCAGACCGCGCTGGTAGAGCTTTTCGCTACGATCGAAGTCCTGTTCGGCGACGGTCTGGGAGGCACGCCGACCGAGCAGGAGCGCCGCGACCGCCTCGCGGGCCTCCGGCCTGGGGCCATTGCTCAGCTCGCGCAGCCGCGCCTGCGCCTGCGCGACCTCGCCCTGGGCCTGGGCGATGCGCGCGTCCTGGCGGCGCGGGTCGAGCTCCAGCAACAGCTGACCGGCCTGCACCCGCTCGCCCTCGACGGTATGCCAGGCGAGGATGGTTTCCGAGGCTTCGGCCGGCAGGCTGACCCGGTCCCACTCCAGGGTGCCGAGCAGGGTCGGGCTGCCCTCGCGCTCGCAACCGGAAACGGCGATCAGCAGCAACCATAAAGGGAGGAGCCACCCACGCTCTGCACGCACGCTCAAACCTCGTTGAGTTGGTTATGAACAAGCGTAGGCCATGCGCCGGCAGCACCGGCAGCACCCATACTGAGCATAAAGCGGTAGAGGGCCGGCGCCGGGGCGGCCGGCCAAGCAGAGAGGTGGAATAACGCCATGCGGCACACGCCTCAGGATCCGACCCGCGACTGGTGCCTGCTGCGCCTGGACGATAACGGCAATGAGTTTGTCGTCAGCCGCGGCCACAGCCAGGAAGAGGCGCTAAGCCTGGCCCAGGCCTACCAGGCGCGCGGGCACAAGCAGCTGTACTGGGCCCAGCAAGGCCCCGGTGTGCCGTCTCAAAAATGACGGTCAGCACACAGGGCCTTAGCTCTTCGTAGGAGCGGGTTGGCTCACTAGCGCAGCACGCCCTCTTCCAACAGCAGTTTGAAGATGGCTTCGGCGCCGTCTTGCGGGCTGAGGTCTTTCAGCACTTGCCCACCACCGCCCGCGGCCTTGGCCGTGGCGGCTTTCATCCGCTCGGCACCGGTTTTCGCCTTGATCACCTTGAGGCGTTTGGGCCGTGGCCGGGCCGGCTGGAACTGCGCGGTGGCGAGCAAGGCATCGTCTATCACCTCGACCTCTTCGGCCTTCAGCACGCCGCGCCGGGCAGGGCCGAAGGCACTTTGCCGAGCGCTCGGCGCCGCGTTATCGACACTGGCGAGAAACGGCAGACGCACCCGCAAACGCCGCCGCTGGCCGCGCGGCAAGGCTTGCAGCACCTGGGCGACGCCGTTCTCGACGCGCTCCACTTCCGCCAGCCCGACCACCAGCGGCCAGCCGAGCTGTTCCGCCAGCAGGAACGGCAGCATCCCCGAGCCTTCGCCGGTTTCCGCCTGGCTACCCGTGAGTACAAGCTGGGCCCCGGACTCGCGCAGATAGCTCGCCAGCACCGGCAAGGCGTCGGCGCCGCGCGGTTGCTCGAGCACGCTGAGTTCCGCCAGGCCCATGCCCAGGTAAGCGCGCAGCGCCTCTTCCTGGGTATCGCCGGCGTGCAGCACCTGCAGTCGCTCGCCGGCCAGACGCAGGCCCAGTTCGACCGCGCGGGCATCCTGTTCGGCGCGGCGAGCGCGACCCGAGGTGGGATGCGCGCCGACGGACACCAGGGCGATGATATTCAAGCTGTTATGCGGCATCGCGTTTGTCTCCCGCACGGTAGTCGGCCACCCGCTGGATCAGCGCGCTGAGGATCGCGGCGGAATCACCGATCACCGCCAGATCGGCGCGTTTGATCATGTCGCAGCCGGGGTCGAGGTTGATCGCCACGACTTTGTCGCAGCCACCTATGCCTTGCAGGTGCTGGATCGCGCCGGAAATCCCGACCGCCAGATAGACCCGCGCGGTGACCCAGGTGCCGGTCGCGCCGACCTGGCGATTCCGCACCATGTGGCCATCGTCCACCGCCACCCGTGAGGCACCCTCGGTGGCGCCGAGAGCCTCGGCGGCGCGGTGGAACAGCGCCCAATCCTTCACGCCGTTACCGCCGGAGAGGATGAATTCGGCCTCGGCCATCGGCGTCGCCGCCGGGTCGACCGCCACCGCGCCGAGATCCTCGATGCGCGGCAGGCTGCGCGCGACGGGCTGCGCCAACGCGACCGACAGCACTTCATGGCGCGTATCGCTGACCGGCTCGGCACATTCGCTGGCCGCCAGGATCAGCCGCGTCAACGGCCGCAGCAGGTCTTCGCGGCCGGCACCGGCACGGCCGATGCACTGTTCATCGGTGACCTGCCAGACCCGCGTCGCCGGGCGTTCGCCCAGGAGCGCGGCGAGGCGCCGACCGAGTTCGGCGCCGCCAGTGCGGCTGTCCGGCAGCAACCAGTGGCGCGGCTGGAACTGCCGCTCCACGGCGCCGAGCGCCTGGACCTGCTGCTCCGGTGCATAACCGGCATATTCCGCGCCCTCGAGCTGCAGCAGGCGGTCGACACCGGCGACATCGAAGCGGGTTTCCTTGTGTTCGCCGAACACCACCGCCAACACCGAGCCGTCGTTGCCCGCCAACTTGCGGGCCAGGCCCAGCAGGTCGCGGTCGTGGCTGGTCAGCCGGCCACCGACCATGTCCGGCACCACCACTATGTGGAAGCGCGGTTGGGCGATGACGTGCAGCGGCAGCTGAACCACGGCGGCCTGGGTCGCGCGCTTGCTCGCGCCACCCTGCTGGGCGCCGCTGCGGTCGATCCGTTTGATCCCGTTGGGGCCGATGAAACCGACCGCATGGGGGTTCTTGCGGATCAGCCCATTGGGGCCCATCCAGCTGGTTTCGCTGCGCTGCATGGCCGCATGCAGCGGGTGCAGGCGGTTACGCGCGATCCATTCGGCCCGCGGGTCACGGCGGATGATGTCGCTCATGGGCGGGCCTCCGAAAACGCAATGCTCGTCGTAGGAGCGAGCTTGGCCGGTGCGCTTGGCGCCCCGTCGATCAGTACATCGGCCACCAGCTCGGCGATGTCCTTGATCTGCGGCCGTGGCTCGACCACGCCTTCGAGCATCGCCGTGCATTGCGGGCAACCGACCGCTACCAGTTCGGCGCCGGTTTCCTTGATATCGACCATGCGCATATCGGGAATCCGCTGCTTGCCGGGGATGTCGGTGATAGGTGCGCCACCGCCACCGCCGCAGCAACGCGAGCGGAAGCCGGAACGCTCCATCTCCTTCACCTCGATCCCGAGGGCGCGCAGCACCTCGCGCGGCGCCTCGTATTCACCGTTGTAGCGGCCGAGGTAGCAGGGGTCGTGATAGGTCACGCTGCCGCCTTTATGAGTGCCGAGGTTGAGCTGTTTGGCGGCGATCAGCTCGGCGATATAGGTGCTGTGGTGCAGCACTTCATAGTTGCCACCCAGCGCCCCATATTCGTTTTTCAGCACATGGAAGCTGTGCGGATCGCAGCTGACGATGCGTTTGAAACGGTACTTGGCCATTGTCTCGATATTGCGTTTGGCCAGTTGCTGGAAGGTCGCCTCGTCGCCCAGACGACGGGCCACGTCGCCGCTGTCGCGCTCTTCCAGGCCGAGCACGGCGAAGTCGACGTTGGCGGCCTTGAGCACTTTGACGAAGGCGCGCAGGGTTCTTTGATTGCGCATATCGAAGGCGCCATCGCCGACCCAGAACAGCACGTCGGCGCTCTGCTTCTCGCTCAGCAGCTCGAGGTTCAGGTCCGCCGCCCAGTTCATCCGCCCGCCAGGGGCGAAGCCGCCGGGGTTGTCGGTGGCGATCAGGTTGTCCAGCACCTCGGCGCCCTTGTTCGGCGTCGCGCCTTTTTCCAGGGTCAGGTGGCGGCGCATGTCGACTATGGCATCGACGTGCTCGATCATCATCGGGCATTCCTCAACGCAGGCACGGCAGGTGGTGCAGGACCAGAGGGTCTCGGCGTCCACCAGCGCCTTGCCTTGCAGGGACACGATCGGCAGGTGCGGGCCGCCGCTGTGCTCGCCGAGAGGGATGCCCCTGCCGTCTAATGATGGATAGGGGCTGCCGGCAAACTTGGCATCGCTACCGCCGGCCAGGCCGACGACCATGTCCTGGATCAGCTTCTTCGGATTCAGCGGCTGGCCGGCGGCGAACGCCGGGCAGGCGGCTTCGCACTTGCCACATTGCACGCAGGCGTCGAAACCAAGCAGTTGATTCCAGGTGAAGTCCTTGGGTTTCTCCACGCCCAAGGGCGCGCTCGGATCGCTCAGATCCAGCGGCTTCAGGCCGGTCGAGCGGCCACCCCCGAAGCGCTCGGCGCGGCGGTGCCAGGCCAGGTGCAGGGCACCGGCGAAGGCGTGCTTCATCGGCCCGCCCCAGGTCATGCCGAGGAACATTTCCGACACACCCCAGGCCACGCCAAGGGCCAGCACTGCGGCCAGCAGCCAGCCACCGAAGTCTTCCGGGAGAATGCCGGCCACCGGCAGGGTGGCGATAAAGAAGCTCAGCGAGAACGCCATCAGGCTTTTCGGCAGCCGGCTCCAGGGTCCTTTCGACAGCCGGGCCGGCGGATTGCGCCGACGCCTGGCCACGAACAGCGCGCCGACGAACATCAAGCTGGTGGCCGCCAGCAGGGCGAAACCGAGGATGCGGTTATGCAGGCCGAAGCCATGCACGATGACCGCCAGCAGCGCCGCCAGCACGAAGCCGCCGGCCGTTGCCACGTGGGTCTTGGACATGTATTTGTCGCGCTCGACCACATGGTGCAGATCGACCAGGTAGCGCCTGGGCATCGCCAGCAGGCCGCCGATCAGGTCGACCTTCGAGGCCCGGCCCTGATTCCACAGCAATATGCGCTTCACCGCGCCGATGACGGCCAGCGCCAGGGCGGTGAACAGCAGAATAGGGAGAATGGTGTTCAACATCGTTGGTCTCCTTCGCGGGACCGTGAAAGCAACGCAGGACAAGTCCCCTCTCCCGGAGGGAGAGGGGAGACAGGCTTAAAAATCCTTACACAGCCGTATGGCGTCATAAATCGCCGCATGGGTATTGCGCTGGGCCACACAGTCACCGATGCGGAACAGCAGGTAACCCTCGCCCGGCTCACTCAGACACGGCTGCGGCTGGATGGCGAACAGGGCCTCGACATCGATTTGGCCGTTGTTGCGCGAGCCGGCTTTGAGCGCGTAGTAGATTTCCTCGTCGGGGCGCACGCCGTTTTCGATCACCACCTGGTCGATCACCCGCTCTTCCTTGGCGCCGGTGTATTCGTTCTCGAGCACCGCGACCAGCTTGTCGCCCTCGCGGTAGACCTTATCCAGCATCATGTCGCCGGTCATGATCACTTCTTTCGGGTACATGCTGCGGTAGAAGGTCGGGAACGAGGTGCCGCCGACGGCCACGCCCGGTTTGATGTCGTCGGTGACGATCTCGACCTGGGCGCCTTTGTCGGCGAGGAAGTCCGCCACCGACACGCCGCCGAATTCGCAGATGGTGTCGTAGACCAGCACGTTCTTGCCCGGCGCGACCTTGCCGTCGAGCACGTCCCAGCTGCTCACCACCAGGCCATCGGCAGCGCCCCAGTGTTCGTTCTGCTCGAGGAACGGATGCCCGCCGTTGGCCAGCACCACCACATCCGGACGCAGGTCGAGGATGGTTGCCGGGTCTGCCGCGGTGCCCAGGCGCAGGTCGATCTTCAAACGCGCCAGCTCCAGCTGATACCAGCGGGTGATACCGGCGATCTGGTCACGCTGCGGCGCCTTCGAAGCGGTGGTGATCTGCCCACCGAGGGCGTCCTTCTTCTCGAACAGGGTCACGGCGTGGCCACGCTCGGCCGCCACCCGTGCGGCTTCCATCCCGGCCGGGCCACCGCCGACCACCACCACCTTGCGTTTCACCCCGGTGGTTTTCTCGATGATGTGCGGCACGCCCATGTATTCACGGGAGGTCGCGGCGTTCTGGATGCACAGCACGTCGAGGCCCTGGTACTGGCGGTCGATGCAGTAGTTGGCACCGACGCACTGCTTGATCTGGTCGACCTGGCCCATCTTGATCTTGGCGATGAAATGCGGGTCGGCGATGTGCGCGCGGGTCATGCCGACCATGTCGACATAGCCGCCTTCGAGGATGCGCGTGGCCTGGTTCGGGTCCTTGATGTTCTGCGCGTGCAGCACCGGCACCGTCACCACTTCCTTGATCCCGGCGGCCAGATGCAGGAACGGCTCCGGCGGGTAGCTCATGTTCGGGATGACGTTGGCCAGGGTGTTATGGGTGTCGCAGCCGGAACCGACGACCCCAATAAAATCGAGCATGCCGGTGTCGTCGTAGTACTTGGCGATCTGCTTCATGTCCTCATGGCTGAGGCCGTCCGGGTGGAACTCGTCGCCGCACAGGCGCATGCCGACCACGAAGTCGTCGCCGACTTCTTTACGCACCGCCTTGAGCACTTCCAGGCCGAAGCGCATACGGCCCTCGAAGCTGCCGCCCCACTCGTCGGTGCGCTTGTTCACCCGTGGCGACCAGAACTGGTCGATCATGTGCTGGTGCACGGCGGACAGCTCGACGCCGTCCAGGCCACCGGCCTTGGCGCGCCGGGCCGCCTGGGCGAAATTGCCGATCACCCGCCAGATTTCTTCCGGCTCTATGGTCTTGCAGGTGGCGCGGTGCACCGGTTCACGGATGCCAGACGGCGACATCAGGGTCGGCCAGTTGAAGCCGTCCCAGCGCGAGCGACGGCCCATGTGGGTAATCTGGATCATGATCTTGGCGCCGTGCTTGTGCATGGCGTCGGCCAGATTCTGGAAGTGCGGGATGATCCGGTCGGTGGACAGGTTCACCGAGCTCCACCACTCCTGCGGGCTGTCGATGGCCACGACCGAGGAGCCGCCGCAAATGGCCAGACCGATACCGCCCTTGGCCTTCTCCTCGTAATACTTGATGTAGCGCTCGGTGGTCATGCCGCCATCGGTGGCATACACCTCGGCGTGCGCGGTACTGAGGACGCGGTTGCGGATGGTCAGTTTACCGATCTGGATCGGCTGGAACAGTGCTTCGAAAGCCATGACGGCACCTCAAATAAAAAGCGGCTCGACTTAAAGGGGTTTAACGACGAACAGGCCGTCGTCGTGGCCTTCTTCGGAACCGCCGTAGACCTGTTCGGCGACGGTACGCAGCGCACTGCCTTTAGCGGCGAGGATCTGATCCATGGCGCCGGCGAACCAGCCGGTGAACATGTAGTCGACCTTGCGCCCGACCTTGCCGTAGACGTAAACGAAGGCGGAGTGCTTGAGGCGTACCGAGGCGGTGCCCTGGTCGAGGTCGATGGCTTCGATCTCGAACAAGCCCCAGCCGCGTTGCGACAGCCGCTTCATGTAGTGCTCGAACACCGCCACGCCCTGCAGGCCGTGGCATTCGGCTTCCTTCTCGCACCAGTGCCAGGCGGACTTGTAGCCGGCCTTGTAGAGGATTTCCGCATAGGCCTCGGCGCCCAGCACTTCCTCGATGCCGATGTGGTTATTGACGAAGAAATGCCGCGGCACGTAGAGCATCGGCAGGGCGTCGGTAGTCCAGATGCCGGTTTCGCTGTCGACTTCGATGGGCAGTTGCGGGGCGGTTTTAGCCATGGTGTTCAAACTCCAGAATTCGGTTGTGCTTTTAGCCCCCTCGCCCTTTGGGAGAGGGTTGGGGTGAGGGAAGTTACGGGTAGCGAGTTGGATTCAAGATCCCTCATCCCCGGCCCTTCTCCCGGAGGGAGAAGGGAGACAAGCGTTTACTCGCCCCAGACGTCTTTCAATACCCGCACCCAGTTCTCGCCCATCACCTTGCGCACCACGCGCTCGGGCATGCCGCGCTTGAGCAGGGTCTCGGTAAGGTTAGGGAACTCGCCGACGGTGCGAATGCCCAGCGGGTTGACGATCTTGCCGAAGTTGGTCAGCCGACGGGCGTAGCCCTTGTCGTGCGTCAGCCACTCGAAGAAGTCCTGGCCGTGGCCCTGGGTGAAGTCGGTGCCGATGCCGATGGCGTCTTCGCCGACCAGGTTCATCACGTACTCGATGGCTTCAGCGTAGTCGTCGATGGTCGAGTCGATGCCTTTGGCGAGGAACGGCGCGAACATGGTCACGCCGACGAAGCCGCCGTTGTCGGCGATGAACTTCAGTTCCTCATCGGACTTGTTGCGCGGGTGTTCTTTCAGCCCGGACGGCAGGCAGTGCGAGTAGCAGACCGGTTTGTTGGATTCGAGGATGACCTCCTCGGAGGTCTTCGCGCCGACGTGGGACAGGTCGCACATGATGCCGACCCGGTTCATCTCGGCGACGATCTCGCGACCGAAGCCGGACAACCCGCCGTCACGCTCGTAGCAGCCGGTGCCGACCAGGTTCTGGGTGTTGTAGCACATCTGTACCACGCCGACGCCGAGCTGCTTGAACACCTCGACATAGCCCAGCTGGTCTTCGAAGGCATGGGCGTTCTGGAAGCCGAAGAGGATCCCGGTCTTGCCCTCGGCCTTGGCCTTGCGGATATCGGCGGTGGTGCGCACCAGGCTCACCAGGTCGCTGTTGTCGCGGATCAGCTTCTGGCTGGCGGCGATGTTGTTGACGGTGGCCTGGAAGCCCTCCCACACCGACACGGTGCAGTTGGCCGCGGTCAGGCCGCCTTTGCGCATGTCTTCGAAGAGTTCGCGGTTCCATTTGGCAATGATCAGCCCGTCTATAACGATGCTGTCGGCGTGCAGTTCGGCTGGGCTCATCGGGCGGTCCCCTCTGTCTAGATGCGCTAGGAGTTCGGTGCGCCGAATCTTCTGCCGGCGCTTTGGGGCCAGCATAGCCCTGGGGGATTCGCCGCTATCGCGCAAAAACGACAGGGGAATTGTCGAAAGCGTCAAACCGACGACCTTCGGCCTCCCCGGCAAGCCTGCCGGCTACGGAGCGGCGCCGATCTGCAGCCCGTTGGCTTGCCGGGAGCGCTCCGACAGGCCCTGACGATCCTGGCTCGGACAGAAGCCGAAACGTCCGCGATAGCTGCGGGAAAAGTACGACGGCGACTCGAAACCGCAGGCCAGGCCGACCTCCAGCACGCTCAGTTCGGTTTGCCGCAGCAGTTGCCGGGCCTTGTCCAGACGCAAGTTGAGGTAGAAGTTCGACGGCGTGTCTTGCAGATGCAGGCGAAACAGCCGTTCCAGCTGGCGGCGGGTCACCTGAATGTGCTCGGCCAGCTCCAGGGTGCTCAGCGGCGGCTCGCTGTGCCGCTCCATCTCACCTATCACCTGCACCAGCTTCTTGTTGCTGACCCCGTAGCGCGTGGCGATCTGCAGGCGCTGGTGGTCCTGGCGCGGGCGGATACGGCCGAGCACGAACTGTTCGGAGACCTGCACCGCCAGCTCGGCGCCGTGGGCCTGGGCGATCAGGTCGAGCATCAGGTCGATGGAGGCGGTGCCGCCGGCCGAGGTGATGCGCGTGCGGTCGATCTCGAACAGCTCCTGGGTCACCGTCAGATTAGGGTAGGACTCCTGGAAGGCGCCAATCGCCTCCCAGTGCAGCGTCAGCCGATGGCCGCCGAGCAGGCCGGCTTCGGCCAGCACGAAACTGCCGGTATCGATGCCGCCGAGGGTCACGCCCTCGCGGTCGAGGCGTTTGAGCCAGTGCTCCAGCGCCGGGGTATAGGCCTGCAGCGGCTCGAAACCGGCCACCACCAGCAGCGTGGCGCCACGCTTGAGCGGTTCCAGCGCGCCATCGGCGTTGATCGACATGCCGTTGCTGGCCAACACCGGGCCACCGTCCAGGCTCAGGACATGCCAGCGGTACAGCTCGCCGCGAAACCGATTGGCCACCCGCAAGGGCTCGACGGCCGAGACGAAGCCCATCACCGAAAAACCGGGCAGCAGGAGGAACCAGAAGTCTTGGGCCATGACAGGCGCGCTCGAAAGTTGGCCAGCGGATTCCCGGCTTACGCCAGTCGCCGGGCTTTAGCAATCATCAGGTCGCTACCGTGCAAGAGCTGGTCGCTCAGGTGCGTTTTCGGCCCCGTGACGCTGCGTAATTTGTTTACACACGGCGTCACCCGCACGCCGCTATCCAACAACAATGATTAGCCGTATGAGGGAGCACGCATGAAAAGCTATATCCGTCATCTCAGCTGCAGTTTGCTGATGCTCAGCAGTACCGCCCTGCTCGCCGCCGAACCGGCCGAGTGCCAGAAAGTCCGGATGGGCGTGGTCAACTGGACCGACGTGATCGCCACCAGCGCCGTGGCCGATGTCCTGCTGACTGGCCTGGGGTATGAAAACAAGCAGACCAGCGCCGCCCAGCAGATCATCTTCGCCGGCATTCGCGACGACCGTCTGGACATCTTCCTCGGCTACTGGAAGCCGGCGATGGACAAGAACATCGCGCCCTTCATCGCCGCCGGCCAGGTGAAGGTCCTCGATAAACCCAGCCTGTCCGACGCCCAGGCGACCCTGGCAGTCCCCCAATACGTCGCCGCCGGCGGCCTGAAAACCTTCGCCGACATCGCCAAGTTCAAGGACAAGCTGGGCGGCAAGATCTACGGCATCGAGCCCGGCACCGGGGCGAATGCCGCTATCAAAGGCATGATCGAAAAAAACCAGTTCGGCCTCGGCGGTTTCCAACTGGTGGAGTCCGGTGAAGCCGGCATGCTCGCCGCCGTGCAGCGGGCGGTGAAACGCAACGAATGGGTGGTGTTCGTCGGCTGGCAGCCGCACCCGATGAACATCAACATGAAGATCGCCTACCTGACCGGCAGCGAGGACGTCTACGGCCCCAACGAGGGCGCCGCCACCGTCTCGTTCGTGACCGCCCCGGATTACGCCCAACGCTGCCCGAACGTCCAGCGCCTGCTGGAAAACCTCAGCTTCAGCGCCGCCCAGGAAGGCCAGCTGATGGTGCCGATCATGGAACACCAAGAGCCGCAGGACGTCGCCCGGCAATGGCTGCGTGATCACCCCGAAGACCTGCAGCGCTGGCTGGCCGGGGTCAAGACCTTCGATGGTCGCGATGCCGCGGCCAACCTGCAACTCAGCAAGCAACCCTGATTCACCTCTGAACTGAACAGACCGCCCTCGCGCCGACATGGCCGGGGGCGGCTCCGAACGCCTGAAGGAAGTCCGAACATGAACCATGACGTCATCATCACCTGTGCGCTGACCGGTGCTGGCGATACCACCGGGAAGAGCCATCTAGTCCCGATCACGCCCAAACAAATCGCTGCCGCCGCCGTGGAAGCCGCCAAGGCCGGCGCCACCGTGGTGCACTGCCACGTGCGCGATCCCGAGACCGGCAAATTCAGCCGCGACGTAGCCCTTTACCGCGAAGTGATGGAGCGCATCCGCGAAACGGACGTCGACATCATCGTCAACCTCACCGCCGGCATGGGCGGCGACCTGGAAATCGGCCCCGGCGAACGCCCGATGGAGTTCGGCCCGAATACCGACCTGGTTGGCCCATTGACCCGCCTGGCGCATGTCGAAGAACTGTTGCCGGAAATCTGCACCCTGGATTGCGGCACCCTGAACTTCGGCGATGGCGACAGCATTTATGTCTCCACCCCGGCGCAACTGCGGGTTGGCGCCAAACGCATCACCGAGCTGGGCGTGAAAGCCGAGCTGGAGATCTTCGACACCGGCCACCTGTGGTTCGCCAAACAGCTGATCAAGGAAGGCCTGCTCGACGACCCGCTGTTCCAGCTGTGCCTGGGCATTCCCTGGGGCGCACCGGCGGACACCACCACCATGAAAGCCATGGTCGACAACCTGCCCGCTGGCGCGACCTGGGCCGGCTTCGGCATCGGCCGCATGCAGATGCCGATGGCGGCGCAAGCCGTGCTGCTCGGCGGCAACGTGCGGGTCGGCCTGGAAGACAACCTCTGGCTCGACAAAGGTGTACTGGCGAGCAACGGCCAGTTGGTCGAACGGGTCGGCGAGATTCTCACCCGCCTGGGCGCCCGCATCCTCACCCCGGCCGAAGGCCGCGTGAAGATGGGCCTCAAGCGCCGCGCCTGACTTTCTCCCCTCTCCCCAACCCTCTCCCGCAAGCGGGAGAGGGGGTATTCGACCCTATTGCCCATCAAGGAGCCACCATGTCTTTTATCACCCAAATCAAAACCTTTGCGGCCCTCGGCAGTGGCGTTATCGGTAGCGGCTGGGTTGCCCGCGCTCTCGCTCACGGCCTCGACGTGGTCGCCTGGGACCCGGCGCCAGGGGCCGAAGCGGCCCTGCGCAGCCGCATCGCCAACGCCTGGCCGGCGCTGGAGAAGCAGGGTTTGACGCCCGGCGCGGCCCAGAGCCGCCTGCGCTTCGTCGCCACCATCGAGGAATGCGTACGCGACGCCGACTTCATCCAGGAAAGCGCGCCGGAACGCCTCGAATTGAAATGCGAGCTGCACGCCAAGATCAGCGCCGCCGCCAAACCGGATGCGCTGATCGGTTCCTCGACCTCGGGCCTGCTGCCGAGCGAGTTCTACGCCGACGCCACGCACCCCGAGCGTTGCGTGGTCGGCCACCCGTTCAACCCGGTGTATCTGCTGCCGCTGGTGGAAGTGGTCGGCGGCGTGAAAACCGCGCCGGAAGCGGTGCAGGCGGCGATCCAGGTGTACGAGTCGCTGGGCATGCGCCCGCTGCATGTGCGCAAGGAAGTCCCCGGCTTTATCGCCGACCGCCTGCTCGAAGCGCTCTGGCGCGAGGCGCTGCACCTGGTCAACGACGGGGTCGCCAGCACCGGCGAGATCGACGACGCGATCCGTTTCGGCGCAGGATTGCGCTGGTCGTTTATGGGCAGCTTCCTGACCTACACCCTGGCCGGCGGCGATGCCGGCATGCGGCACTTCATGGCCCAGTTCGGCCCGGCCTTGCAGCTGCCCTGGACCTACCTGCCGGCACCGGAGCTGACCGAAGCCCTGATCGACAGCGTGGTCGAAGGCACCAGCGCGCAACAGGGCGAGCGCAGCATCGCCGAGCTGGAGCGCTATCGTGATGATTGCCTGCTGGCGGTGCTCGATGCGGTGAAAACCACCAAGGCTAAACACGGCTTCGCCTTTGCCGAGTGAAGCCTACAGATATTCGCCTCCACCCCGTCATTCCCGCGAAGGCGGGAATCCAGCTGCACAGCCTCTGGGCCCCCGCTTTCGTGGGGGCGACGTGGCGTGAGTCTCCTCGTTAGGGAAAGCCATTAGGTATCTCACCATGCCCAGCACCACGCCCCTCACCATCTATAGCACCGCCATCCTGCCCGACTGGGTCGACTACAACGGTCACCTGCGCGATGCCTTCTATCTGTTGATTTTCAGTTATGCCGGTGATGCACTGATGGATCAAATCGGCCTCGACAGCAGCAATCGCGAGGCCAGCGGCAATTCCCTGTTCACCCTGGAATGCCACATCAACTACCTGCATGAAGTGAAAGAAGGCGCCACGGTGGAAGTCCGCACCCAGCTGCTCGGCCACGACCGCAAGCGTCTGCACCTCTATCACAGCCTGCATCTGCCGGGCGCCGAGGAGGCCTTGGCGGTCAGCGAGCAGATGCTGCTGCACGTCGACCTCGCCGGGCCGCGCTCGGCGCCCTTCGCCGGCGCGGTGCTGGCCAAGGTCGAAAGCCTCGCCGCCGCCCATGCCGCCCTGGCGCGCCCCGCCTATGTCGGGCGCGTGATCGGCCTGCCGGGTTGAAGATGCCCGCGCCCTACCCCTTGTCGCCGCCGCTCGCCGACTTTGTCGCCGCGAGCCTCAGCTTCGGCGCTACCGAGCCCAGCCTGAACGGTCTACGCGCAGCCTACTCGCGCATGAGTCGGGCCTTTACCCCGGCGCGCCCGGCGGGCTTGCAGGTGACCGATAGCGACCTCGGCGAGGTGCCCATACGCTGCTACCGGCCGAGCGGCGCCCGGCCGGCAAACGGCTGGCCCTGCCTGCTCTACCTGCATGGCGGCGGCTGGGCGGTGGGCGACCTCGACTCCCACGACTTCATCACCGCCGACCTGGCTGCGCAGCTGAATGCCGTGGTCATCGCCGTCGACTATCGGCTCGCCCCCGAACACCCGTTTCCCGCCGCATTCGACGATTGCCTGGCGGTTTGGCGCGGCCTCCAGGCCGAGCACCGGCGCCTGGGCATCGACCCGACACGCCTGGCGGTCGCCGGCGACAGCGCCGGCGGCCATCTCGCGGCCGGCCTCTGCCTGACCCTGCGCGACGCCGGCGAACCGCTGCCCTGCGGCCAGGCCTTGATCTATCCGAGCCTGGGCGGCCGCGCCGACCTGCCCTCGCGCAGCCAATGCGCCGACGCGCCGCTGCTCAGCAGCGCCGACCTGGACTGCTACCTGGCGCTCTACCTGAGCGACCCGCGCCAACTGCGCAACCCCTACGCCATGCCACTGGCGGCGACGGATTTCACCCGGCTGCCGGCGGCCTTTATTGCCGTGGCGGAGTTCGACCCCCTGCGCGACGACGGCCACTGTTACCGCGATGCGCTGCTCGAGGCCGGCGTGCCGGTGGCTTTTCACCCGGGCCTGGGCCTGGTCCACGGCTGCCTGCGCGCCCGTGGCCTGGCGGCCGAAGTCGACCTGCTGTACGCACAGCTACTGGCGGCCCTGAGCCGTTTCCTCGGTAGAGGCGCGAGCTGAAACAGTCGTCCCCATACACCCTGCAAGGAGATAGCAATGAACGTCGTGGATATGCCCCCCGAAGCGCCGGCCATCGCCGACTGGCGCAGCTATCCGGTCAGCGCCGGCCTCGCCACCCTGCGGCCCGCGGCCGAGCGCCTGGACGTGGTCTGGAGCGATGGCCGCGTCAGCCCCTTCCATCATCAGTGGCTGCGCGACAACTGCCCCTGTTCCAGTTGCGTGTACAGGGTCACCCGCGAGCAGGTTCTGGAGATAGTCGACGTGCCGGAGGAGCTGCGCCCCCAGCGCACGCGCATCGACGACCAGGGCCATCTGTTGGTCGACTGGCAGGATGGTCACCGCAGCCGCTTCCATCCCGGCTGGCTGCGCGCCCACGCCTATGACGAAACTTCGCGCGCCGAGCGCCGCCAGCAACGCCCACAAAGCCAGTTGTGGAGGGCCGAGCTGAGCGAACGGTTGCCGGTGTTCGAATACGACGCGGTGATGCAGGACCCGCAGGCCTTGCTCGCCTGGCTGCTGGCCGTGCGTGATAGCGGCCTGACCCAGGTGCGCGGCGTGCCGACCGCGCCGGGTTCGCTGCAAGCCATTGCCCAGCGGATTTCCTTTATCCGCGAAAGCAACTTCGGCGTGCTGTTCAACGTGCAGTCCAAGGCCGATGCCGACAGCAACGCCTACACCGCCTTCAACCTGCCGCTGCACAGCGACCTGCCGACCCGCGAGCTGCAACCGGGGCTGCAATTTTTGCACTGCCTGGTGAATGACGCGGTGGGCGGCGAGAGCATCTTCGTCGACGGTTTCGCCATCGCCGAGGCGCTGCGCCAGGAGGCGCCGGAAGACTTCCGCACGCTGTGCGAGATGCCGGTGGAGTTTCGCAACAAGGATCGCCACAGCGACTACCGCTGCCTGGCGCCGATCATCGCCCTGGATGCCTACGGCGCGGTCAGCGAGATCCGCATCGCCAACTTCCTGCGCGGGCCTTTCGATGTCGAAGCGCAGCAGATGCCCCTGCTCTACCGCGCGTACCGGCACTTCCAGACGCTGACCCGCGATCCACGTTTCCGCCTGATCCGCCGGCTGGATGCCGGGCAACTCTGGTGCTTCGACAACCGCCGCACCCTGCACGCGCGCAACGCCTTCGACCCGGCCAGTGGCGCCCGCCACTTCCAGGGTTGCTATGTGGATCGCGATGAGTTGCTGTCGCGGATTCATGTGCTGCAACGCTAGCGCGTAGGGCGTACTCGCGAAAGCAGTACGCCATTTCGAACGGCGGACTGTTCGCTACGCTCCTGAGTCCGCCCTACACTCCCGGGCGCTGCAAGCGGCCTGCTACAAGGCACGCCAGCCCGAATCCCAGACAAAAAAAAGCCCCCCAGTAAGCCGACACAAACTGGGGGGCGAAATGTGGTTCTTATGTAGGAGGAACCACTGTCTGTTAAGCCGTCCAGGCGGGTGACCAAACCTACCTTGAGCGCACGCTGTGCGCGGGGAAGTGGACGTTCTTGGGACCAATTGTGCGGGCTGGCCGCACGGATCAATTAGTTGAAAGCGACCTGTTCGTGTGCGTCCAAGCCACTCCCCGACCAACACCCTTGTAGCGGCCTCGCCACATCACCAGAATCGATGCGACCACGACCCCGGATGAGGACCACCGCGATGATGCATGCAGACTTGATCGACCAGGATGACCTGCGTGAACGGCTGTTGGCTTTGGGTTTCGAAGTACCGTCCGGCGCCAGTGCCGAGCAGGCTTGCGAGCGGGTCTTGATGGGCCTTAACGAAGCACGGGCGGCGGCCTTGCGCAGCCTGGTCGAACAGATGCTGGCCAGTGGCGCGGTGATGCTGCCAGCGGTGCGCGAGGCTATCGCCCGGCAGTTGCTACCGGCGCTGGCGCAGTACAAGCAGAACCATTCGTAATTTTGTAGGAGCTGCCGAAGGCTGCGATCGACCGCAACGCGGTCGCAATTTCACAGATCGCAATCGCAGCCTATCGGCAGCTCCTACAGGGACCGCGTCGCTACAAGCGCACGCTGGCGAAAGTCGACTCGCTGCGCGCCTGACTCAAGGCCGACATGGCACCGGACAACGGCGCCAGCACCAACGCCTGCGGGATAGGCAGCAACGCCACCTGCTGCGCGGTATTCGAGCCCATGCGCTCGTCCCGCGGCGGAATGCCGAAGTATTCGCGGTAGCACTTGGAGAAGTGCGGCGTGGAGACGAAACCGCAGACCGACGCCACTTCGATGATCGACATCGGCGTCTGCTTGAGCAGTTGCCGGGCACGCACCAGGCGCAGCTTCAGGTAATAGCGCGAGGGCGAGCAATGCAGGTACTTCTGGAATAGCCGCTCCAGCTGGCGACGCGAAACGTTGACGTAAACCGCCAGTTCGTCGAGGTCGATCGGCTCCTCCAGGTTGGCTTCCATCAGCACGACGATTTCCTGCAGCTTCGGCTGGTTGGTGCCGAGCATGTGCTTGAGCGGCACACGCTGGTGGTCCTGCTCGTTGCGGATGCGCTCGTAGACGAACATTTCCGAGATCGCCGCCGACAGCTCGCGGCCATGCTCGCGGGAGATCACGTGCAGCATCATGTCCAGCGGCGCGGTGCCACCGGAGCTGGTGAAACGGTTACGGTCGAGGGTGAACAAACGGGTGCTCATGACCACCCGCGGGAAGGCTTCCTGCATCGCGGCCAGACATTCCCAGTGCACGCTGCAATCGAAGCCATCGAGCAGGCCGGCACAGGCCAAGGCCCAACTGCCGGTGCAGACCGCGCCGAGTTTGCGCGACTGGCGCGCCTGGGTTTGCAACCAGGCCACGTGTTCTCGGGTAACACTGCGCTGAATACCGATGCCGCCGCAAACGATCACCATGTCCAGGGGCGGCGCCTTGCTCACCGCGCAATCCGGGGTGATCTGCAGGCCATCGCTGGCCCAGACCTGGCCGCCATCGAGGGTCAGGGTGGTCCAGCGATACAGCTCACGGCCAGACAACTGGTTGGCCATACGCAGGGGTTCAACGGCCGAAGCCAATGAAATCAGAGTGAAATTATCCAACAGCAGAAAGCCGATGGATTGTGGAGCACGGTTCTGGGGCTGCGCCCCTTGGTTGAACGGCGACATCACGGTATCTCCTCACGCAACGCAGGTATGGCCTCAGGCGAGGCTCTTGTTTTATTGCCATGGGCAGCGCGAACGACGCCCTGGCTATGAGCTAACACAACGCAAATGCCGTGCCTAATTTGAACGCGCATTCAACAAAACCTAAAAACGACGCCGCAAAGCCTCTAGTTGGCGGCCAGCCAGCCGCCGGGGCGACCGCCCGGCGTGCTGTCGGAATACCCGCCAGCGTTGGGGCTTGAGCACTTTCGTAGCACTTTAGCGTGACGGCGAGCCGAGGCCCGGGTTGAGTGTCACCCCAGGCGCAATCGAGCAGAGTTCCGCGTGTCGTTCAGTACGACCGCGGGAGGGGAGCCGCGCGCCAAAAGGTCGCGCGGCGCGGGGAGCATGAGCGAAAAGCGAGCAAGTTCTATGCGTGAATCGGCTTAGCACTCGATGGCGCTGACGGCCAAACCGCCGCGCGAGGTTTCCTTGTATTTGTCGTGCATGTCGGCGCCGGTGTCGCGCATGGTGCGGATCACCCGATCCAGCGAGATGAAGTGTTCGCCGTCGCCACGCAGGGCCATCTGCGCCGCGTTGATGGCCTTCACCGCGGCTATCGCGTTGCGCTCGATGCACGGCACCTGCACCAGCCCGCCGACCGGGTCGCAGGTCAGCCCGAGGTTATGTTCCAGACCGATCTCGGCGGCGTTCTCCAGTTGCCCCGGGGTCGCCCCGAGGATTTCCGCCAGGCCGGCGGCCGCCATCGCGCAGGCCGAACCGACCTCGCCCTGGCAGCCGACTTCGGCCCCGGAGATCGAGGCGTTCTTCTTGCAGAGAATCCCCACCGCCGCGGCGGCGAGGAAGTAATCGACCACGTCCGCCTCGGTCACGGCCGGGCTGAAGCGCACGTAATAATGCAGCACCGCCGGGATGATCCCCGCCGCGCCGTTGGTTGGGGCGGTCACCATCCGCCCGCCGGCGGCGTTTTCTTCGTTGACCGCCAGGGCGAACAGGTTGACCCACTCCATGCCACTGAGGGTCGTGCCGATCACGTTGGGTTTGCCCAGCTCCTGCAGGCTGCGGTGCAGTTTGGCGGCGCGGCGTTTGACGTTCAGTCCGCCCGGCAGGATGCCTTCATGCTTGAGGCCCTGGTCGACGCAGTCGCGCATGGCCTGCCACAGGCGCATCAGGCCTTTACGGATTTCCGCTTCGCTGCGCCAGGCCTTTTCGTTGGCCATCATCAGTTCGGACACCCGCAGGCCATGTTCCTGGCACAGGCTCAGCAGCTCGGCGGCGCTGGAGAAGTCGTACGGCAGTTGGGTCTGGTCTTGATCCAGGGAGCCGCTGGCGGCCTGGGCGGCATCCACCACGAAGCCACCGCCGACCGAGTAGTAGGTGTCGCGGTGCAGCTCGCCGGCCGCGCCTTCGACTATCAGGGTCATGGCGTTCGGGTGATAGGGCAGGTTCTCGTCGAGCAGCAGCAGGTCGCGCGCCCAGTCGAACGGCACCTCGAAATGGCCATCGAGCAGCAGGCACTGGCTCGCGCGCAGGCTGGCGATGCGCGGGGCGATCTGCGCCGGGTCGATGGCATCCGGCCATTCGCCCATCAGGCCCATGATCACCGCGTTATCGCTGCCATGGCCGACCCCGGTGGCGGACAGCGAGCCGTACAGGCGCACCTCGACGCGGCGCACCTGTTCCAACACGCCGCGCTCGCGCAGCCCCTGCACGAACAGCGCGGCGGCGCGCATCGGCCCGACCGTGTGTGAACTGGAGGGGCCGATACCAATCTTGAACAGGTCGAATACGCTGATGGCCATGGCTATCTCCTAAACCGAGCAACGCGGGCGCACACCAGATTGGCCAGCCCATTGATGCATGGATCATCCGGCTTTTCCCCGCCGCCCCGGGATCCCACACCGACCCAGCCGTATCCACAAACGCCGCAAGCTTCAACCACGCCAAACACCCGGCCCTAGCCAGCGCACAGCACCATGCTGAATACGACCCCCATGATGCCAAACGCGACCCATGTCATAGTCGCCGCAGCCACCCTGGCCCATGATCCTGCCGCCCGGCACGCTTCCTGCGAGGCTGAAGAGCCCACCGTGACGGCCCCTACCATTTTCCAGCTAAGGATCGCGCCTATGAAATGTTTTACCTCTTTGTGCCTGGCCTTGAGCCTGAGCTCGCCGGTGCTGGCCAGCGCGGCGGAAGCGGACAGCTGCAAACGGGTGCGGTTCGCCGATGTCGGCTGGACCGACATCACCATGACCACCGCCGTGACCCGCCTGCTACTCGGTTCGCTCGGCTACGTCACCAGCGTCAAACGCATGTCCGTGCCGCAGACCTACAAGGCGCTGGAAGACAACAAGCTCGACGTGTTCCTCGGCAACTGGATGCCGAGCATGGAAGGCGACATCCGCCCCTACCTGGACAAAGGCAGCGTGGAGACGTTGCGAGCCAACCTACAGGGCGCCAAATACACCCTGGCCGTGCCGGAATACGTCTACGAAGGCGGCCTGAAGAGTTTCGACGACATCGCCAAGTTCAAAGACCAGCTGGACGGCAAGATCTATGGCATCGAACCCGGCAACGATGGCAACCAGTTGATCAGCAAGATGATCAAGGAAGACACCTACGGCCTGGGCAGCTTCAAACTGGTGGAAAGCAACGAGGCGAAGATGCTCGCCAGCGTCGAGCGCGCGGCGCATCTGAAGCAGTGGCTGGTGTTCCTCGGCTGGGAACCGCACCCGATGAACACCCGCAACAAGATGCGCTACCTGGAAGGCGGCGATGCGGTCTTCGGCCCCGACTACGGTGGCGCCACCGTCTACACCAACGTGCGCAAGGGCTACAGCCAAGAGTGCGGCAACGTCGGCCAGTTGCTGAACAACCTGGTGTTTGCGCTACCGATGGAAAACCAGTTGATGGATGCCGTGCTGAACCAGAGCCAGAATCCGCGGCAAGCGGCAAAAGCCTGGTTACAAACCAATCCCCAGGTGCTCGACGCCTGGCTGCGGGGGGTCTCCAGCCGTGACGGGCAGCCGGCGCTGGCGGTCGTCAAAGCCAAATTGGAACTGGCGCAATAACCCCGCAGAACCCTCGCAATTTGCCGAGAACTCGCCGACCAGAGTCTGCCAAGCCGCAACTTTGGTCGGCAAAAAGGCCGCAAACGACCTCACTAATGCTGGATACGACGCCCTCTGCACTGGATGCGACGCACCCTGTAGGCGTTTGTTTTTCACTGTTCCATGATCGTTCTCGACACGACCGCTAGGCTGAATGGCGGTGACGCTCAGAACTCCCCCTCTGAGCTCAACCAGTGACACCAAAAACCCGGCAATCCGAGCTCAGCAGCACGCTGCCGACGACAATCAGAAAGGAGTCCGTCCCATGAAAGGTTCCACATCATTGCTGTTGGCCGCGTCGCTCAGCCTACCGCTGCTGGCCCACGCGGCAGAGCCCGAGTCCTGCGGCACCGTCCGCTTCTCCGACGTCGGCTGGACCGACATCACCGTCACCACCGCGGTCACCAGCGAAGTGCTGGAATCGCTGGGTTACAAGACCAAGACCACCATGCTCTCGGTGCCGGTGACCTACCGCTCACTGCAGAACAATGACCTCGATGTATTCCTCGGCAACTGGATGCCGACCATGGAAAACGACATCAAGGCCTACCGCGAGAAAGGCACGGTGGAAACCCTGCGGGCCAACCTCGAAGGCGCCAAGTACACCCTGGCGGTGCCGGAACACGCCTATGACGCCGGGCTGAAAAGCTTCGCCGATATCGCCAAGTTCAAAGACCAGCTGGACGGCAAGATCTACGGCATCGAGCCGGGCAACGACGGCAACCGCTTGATCCAGAGCATGATCGACAAGAACGCCTTCGATCTGGGCACCTTCAAGGTGGTCGAGTCCAGCGAAGCGGCCATGCTCGCGCAGGTGCAGCGTGCCGCCCGGCAAGACAAGTGGATCGTCTTCCTCGGCTGGGAACCGCACCCGATGAACACCCGCAACAAGATGAAATACCTGGCCGGCGGCGACGATTATTTCGGCCCCGATCTCGGCCGCGCCACCATCTACACCAACGTGCGCAAGGGCTATGCTCAAGAGTGCAGCAACGTCGGCAAGCTGCTGCAGAACCTGGTGTTCAGCCTGGACATGGAAAACCAGCTGATGGACGCCGTGCTCAACGAAAACCAGAAACCGCGTGACGCCGCCAAGGCCTGGTTGAAAGCCAACCCGCAGGTGCTCGACACCTGGCTGGCGGGCGTCAGCAGCCGCGACGGCAAGCCGGCGCCGGAAGTGGCCAAGGCCAAATTAGCCCCCTGATAGAACCGCAACTCAGACCGTGTGAACGCGTAAAGGCAACTCGCAGACGCGTTCATCGATCTGCTTCCATCCCTCTGCATGTGGACGTTCAATACCATGCCGACTTTTGACAAAATCCCTCTGGGTCAAAACATAGCCGATTTCGTGGAATGGCTGACCCAGCACGGCGCCGCTTACTTCGATGCCTTCGCCGCGGCGCTGGAGATGATGATTCATGGCGTGACCAACGGCCTGACCTTCTTCAATCCGCTGGTATTGATCGGTCTGTTTGGTGTGCTGACTCACCTGATTCAACGCAAATGGGGCCTGACCCTGTTCTGCGTGCTGTCGTTCCTGCTGATCCTCAACCTCGGTTACTGGCAGGAAACCATGGAAACCCTGGCGCAAGTGCTGTTCGCCACCCTGGTCTGCGTGCTCATCGGCGTGCCGTTGGGGATAGTGGCCGCGCACAAGCCGCACTTCTACACCGTGATGCAGCCGGTCCTCGACCTGATGCAGACGGTACCGACCTTCGTTTACCTGATCCCAACCCTGACCCTGTTCGGTCTCGGCGTGGTGCCGGGGCTGATCTCCACCGTGGTGTTCGCCGTCGCCGCACCTATCCGCCTGACCTACCTGGGCATTCGCGACGTACCGACCGAACTGCTCGACGCCGGCAAGGCCTTTGGCTGCTCGCGGCGCCAGTTGCTCACCCGCATCGAACTGCCGCATGCCATGCCGAGCATTGCCGCCGGGGTGACCCAGTGCATCATGCTGTCGCTGTCGATGGTGGTGATCGCCGCCCTGGTCGGCGCCGACGGCCTCGGTAAACCCGTGGTCAACGCCCTGAACACCGCCGATATCGCCCTGGGCTTCGAGGCCGGCCTGGCCATAGTGCTGCTGGCGATCATCCTCGACCGGGTGTGCAAACAACCCGAGTCCAAGCTGAAGGAGGCCGAGGCATGAGCATGATTCGCTTTGACAATGTTGACGTGATCTTCTCCAAGCAACCGCGCGAGGCCCTCGCCTTGCTCGACCAAGGCCTGACACGTGACCAGATCCTGAAGAAAACCGGCCTGGTGGTCGGCGTCGAGAAAGCCAGCCTGAGCGTCGAGCGCGGCGAGATCTGCGTGCTGATGGGCCTCTCCGGCTCGGGCAAATCCAGCCTGCTGCGCTGCATCAACGGCCTCAACACGGTCAGCCGCGGGCGCCTGTTGATCGAGCACGAAGGCAGTGAAGTGGACATCGCCTCCTGCTCGCCGGCGACCCTGAAAGCCATGCGCACCAAGCGCATCGCCATGGTCTTCCAGAAGTTCGCCCTGATGCCCTGGCTGACGGTGCGCGAGAACATCAGCTTCGGCCTGGAGATGCAGGGCCGCCCGAGCGAGGAGCGGAAGAAGCTGGTCGACGAAAAGCTCGAACTGGTCGGCCTCACGCAATGGCGCAACAAGCGCCCGGACGAGCTGTCCGGCGGCATGCAGCAGCGCGTCGGGCTGGCCCGCGCGCTGGCCATGGACGCCGACATCCTGCTGATGGACGAACCCTTCTCGGCCCTCGACCCGCTGATCCGCCAAGGCCTGCAGGACGAGCTGCTGGATCTGCAACGCAAGCTGCACAAGACCATCGTCTTCGTCAGCCACGACCTCGATGAGGCGCTGAAGCTCGGTTCGCGCATCGCCATCATGAAGGACGGGCGGATCATCCAATACGGCAAGCCGGAAGATATCGTGCTCAACCCGGCGGATGATTACGTGCGGATGTTCGTCGCCCATACCAACCCGCTCAACGTGCTCTGCGGCGATAGCCTGATGCGCCCGCTGGAGCAATGCCGGCGCGAGGCCAACGAGGTCTGCCTCGACCAGGGCCGCGACTGCTGGCTCGGCCTGGCGGCCGACAACAGCCTCAAGGGCGCCCGCCAAGGCAGCCAGAACCTCAGCCTGCAGCACTGGGAACCCGGCCAACCGCTGGCCGGCCTGCGCCGCGAGCCGACCCTGGTGGATGTGCGCATCACCATGCGCGACGCCCTGCAGATCCGTTACCAGACCGGCCACAAGCTGGTGCTGCAAAACGGCAAACACGTGGTCGGCATCCTCGGCGACAGCGAGCTGTACCACGCCCTGCTCGGCAAGAACCTGGAAAAGGGTGAAGAGCCAGGCGATCAAATCGCCACGCTGACGCAGCGCTCCGCACCGTCCAAAGTCAGCTGATCCACCACAACCGCAATACCCCACGAGGCGAGCAGGCAAACTGCTCGCCTCGTTTGCGTTGTAGGCCGCACCGCCAACCGCACCGCCCCCACGGGGGCATAGTGGCTGCCCACGCAACTGCCGCGAACGCCGGGAGCTGATCAACAATAAATCACTCCGCCCCCTTTAGTTCAGGCATGCCCTGAAGCGGCCTTCCGAGGTATCGGGCTTGCCTTCACGTATTTTATAAAATACAGTCATGCGATGAAGAGGATCGAATCCAGCAAATTCCACTCGTGGCTGAAGAAGCTCAAGGACGATACCGGCAGGGCCCGCATCGTGGCTCGCATCAACCGCCTGATGGAGGGGCTGCCGGGTGATGTAGCCCCTGTCGGCCATGGCATCAGCGAGCTGCGGATTCACTACGGACCAGGCTACCGCGTGTATTTCTACCAGCAGGGCGACACGCTGGTGATCCTTCTCTGTGGCGGCGACAAGGGCAGCCAAAGCCGCGACATTGATACCGCCCACCAGATACTGCAGGCGTGGAGAGCGCAACATGACTAAGACCTTTACCGAATTTGACCCCGCGCAATACCTGACCAGTCCTGCCGCTATCGCGGAGTTCATGACTGACGCGTTGGAAACCGGCGACGCTTCCTATATCGCCAAGGCAATGGGGGTGGTCGCTCGCGCCAAAGGCATGACCGAGTTGGCCAGAGAGACCGGCCTCTCTCGCGAACAGCTGTATCGTTCCTTCAGCGAGCGCGGTAACCCCACCCTGAAAACCATGCTGGCGGTGATGAAGGCGCTCGGCGTCGATATCACTGCCCGCCCCCACACCGCTCACTGACGGGCGCAACTAAAGCGGAGGGGTCGGAGTGATTTATTTTTAACCAAAGGCGTCCCCGATGGCATTGCCCAACCACCCGACCCAAGTGCCGCTTGTGGGCCGACTCAGCTGGCAGATACATCCGCTGTTTACGTGGCATGGCAAACTCCTTTTGCCCAATCGACACGACCAACAGCTTAACTGATCAAAAACAAATCACTCCGACCCCTTTAGTTTTGAGCGAACTTCAATCAGCTCAATCTGGTAGCCGTCTGGATCTTCGATAAAGGCAATGACCTCTGGCGCACCAGAGTTGACTGCACTGAATGTCATCGGCCCAGGCTCGCGCAACACCTTCACCCCCAAGGCGGCGAGCGCTGCGCAGGTCGATCTCAACTCGACCACGGCGAGCGCAATATGGCCAAAGGCAGAACCCAGCTCATAGCTGTCACTATCCCAGTTGTAGGTGAGTTCAAGCACCGCGCCGGCGTGTTCGGCGCCATAGCCGACAAACGCCAAGGTGAAGCGTCCGCTGGGATATTCCTCCTGGCGCAGTAAGCGCATGCCGAGCGCGCCGGTGTAAAACGCCAGCGAGCGCTCAAGATCAGCAACCCGCAGCATGATGTGCAGCAAGCGCACGGGAGCGGGTGAGCTGAACACAGTGATTGGCATGCAATTTCTCTCCCTAAGAATGGCGTTACCACAGCGTTTTTCGACTTGAGCCATGCGCTCAAAGGACGATCCGGCCATGCCGCTTCAACCCGCGCGAAGCGGCATCACCTCGCACGGGCAGGGTCGATTAAAGATAAAACTGCGAACCCATTTCGCGACTTGCCGCCTCGGTCGCCGAAGCATCAAACAAGCGTGTGGTGTAGGCCGCATTCAGCCCCGCGGTCTCGGTTGGGAAGTAATCGGTGACGAAACGGCGGGCGTTTTCCAGCGTATCGAATGCATAGAAGCCACCGACGGATTGGTTATCCACGCCACTCAACCAGGTTTTGTGCAACAACCCAGGCTGCTCGCGAAGAATGGGATTCATCGTGCGCCAAGGTGCCTGATCAAACGGGACCGAAACCTGCACCTCGGTGTAGACGAATGCACCCGGCTTGCGGCTGGCGATACCACCGAAATGCACCGAATTCAGCTGCCGACTGGCCTCCTCGACCACGTCCATGGCAAACACCCGAGTCGTTTGCGCCACGCCAAATTTACGGGCCTCTGCCGGAAAGTACCCGGTGACGAATTTTTTCGCGTTATCGATTGAGTCGAACTCATAGAAGCCACCCACCGACAGATTCGCCGCCCCAGACAACCAGGTTTTATTTTTCAAACCCGGCTGTCTGAGCAACTCCGGGTTGAGCTCGCGCCACGGCGCCTGCTCGAATGGCAAAGAGATTTGCAGCTCGGTGTATACAAAAGCCTTCGACATAGCGGTATTCCTGTAAATGGACTGATCCAGTCATAGCCATGACCAGAACGGCAGTCAAGATAACGACCGTTATTCGAATATACATAACGATCGTTACTTGACCAAGTATAATTTCTGCTCATCAACCTCAAGCTATGGGTGAGTCCGTGTCTCGATCCGAACAGAAGCTGCAAACTCGCCAGCGCATCCTCGAGGCGGCAGGGCGCGGTTTTCGCAAAGGCGGCTTTGGTGGCATAGGTGTCGATGGCTTGGCGAAAGAGGCCGGAGTCACCTCCGGCGCCTTCTACGCGCACTTCGACTCCAAGGCCGCCGCGTTCCGCGAGTCGGTCGGACAGGGCATGTCGAACCTCAAGGACGGCGTACGCCATTTCCAGACAAGCTACGGGCCGACCTGGTGGTCAGAGTTCGTGCGTTTTTACTTGGGTGCCAAGCGCAAGTGTGAGCTACCCGAAAGTTGCGCCTTGCAAAGCCTCGCCCCCGAAGTGGCGCGCTCCGATGCGACAGCCCGGGCAGAGTTCGAGGCTGAGTTGCTTGCGGTCGCGACCCTAGTCGCGAGCGGGCCGGCTGCAGCGGACGCACCCGCCAATGTCGGTGCGGCAATGGCCGCCCTGGCCACGCTAGTCGGCGCGGTAACACTCGCCCGGGCGGTAAGCGATGCAGCGGTGGCCGAGCAAATAGCGGACGCAACGGAGCGCGTGCTGCTGCCGACTCAGACTGCGGCGGGCATGGTGTAGGGCCGTGAACCCACCTAGCGCTATCCCATAGGCTGCACCGGCTTTTTAAGCTAAAGGGGTCGTAGTGATTTGTTTGGCTATGTCGTCGTTAACTGTTGAAAAAAGGGTGGCCTAAATCACTACGGCCCCTTTAGTTGGACTCGCCCCCTTTAGTTGCAGGCTCAGGCTCAGGCACTGGCATCGGCCTCGTGCTCGTCCGCGAAGGCCATAAGCACCTCGAGGTTGAGCACATCCAACTTGATCTGGGCGATAAAGGCAGAGAAGGCCAGGGCGGCGGCGAGCCGACGCAGATCGGCGGCCCAGGCCGGGATATAGACCGGTCCCTGGAGCCAGCCGGACTCGAAGAGCGGGGCCAGGCGCAGGGTGTCGCCCAGGCTGAGGCGCCCGGCGAACAGATAGCCCACCAGTTCCGGCCGGTTGTCGCGGATCGCGATGCGCAGCAGGGTATGGACGCCGAGCAAGCCGGTCAGGTAGGCGGCGTCCTTGGTGAAAGCCGAGCCGCCGCGCAGGTCGGCGCCGCGGAAGATGCGTTGTGTCGAGCGGAAGGATTCCTCCTGCGACTGCCCGGCGGCGAGAAAACCCTCGAACACCTGGATGAAATCGGCGCCGTCCAGGGCCTGTTGGATCGCCAGCACGCGCAGGGCGAGACGGCGCAGGCGGTTGATGTCGATGCTGCCGGTGAACAACTCGGCCAGGGTGGCGATGCCCTCCTGGGTTTGGGTCGTGCGGGGCGCGCCCAGGCCCAGGCTCTTCAGGTTGGGTTGGAGCGCGCCGTTTTGCGCCGTGGCCACATGCACGAAGGCCTCATGCTGCAATAGCTGGCTCTTGTCCAGCTCGGAGAAGTGGGCGCTGGCGCGCAGGCGGATGCGGCTCGCCCCGGCGATGGCCTTGGCGGCCAGGGTCGGATCGAGCACGACCCTGACCCGGCCTGGGCCGAAGAAGCGATCCAGTTCCGGCTGCATCCAGGCGGCGAAGGCCTCGGCGGGGATATCGGCCGGGCTCGGCGGAATATGGGCGCCGCCCAGGAGGGCGTCGCTGGTCTCGAGGAAGAAGCGGGCGGCGTCCAGCATGCTCAGCTTCTGGCTCGGGTAGTAGAAGTCCGGGCGCCGGTACAGCGCGGCCGAGTACAGGGTGAAGGCCGGGGTACCTATGGCGCCAAGCATCCGCCCGGCCGTGGCATAGCTGCGCGCCGTCATGGCGAGGTGGCGCCCGGCTGGATGGCCCTCATCGCAGCGGCCGGCAAATGCCTCCAGGGCGGCGATGTCCGCGCCGTGCTCGCGCGGGCGCAGCTCGACCTTGGGCAGTTGCGCACGCCCGGCGCGCCAGCGCGCCAGGAATACCTCCTCGACCCCGTCCGGCCAGGCCAGGGCATCCAGCACGCGGATCTTGCGGGCCAAGCCGGGCAGGGCGGCATCGAGTTCGGACAGGGGGGCGACGCTCACAGGAGTCTCCTTGGAAACCGAGGATCAATTTTCCTAAGCTTAGGCCCTGTCGATGTATCGCGTTGCGGCTGTACCCTGCACCAGACGCAATACCTTCGGCAGAAACGCCTATTCCAGCGCTACAGCCTTCAGCGCCTGATAGCGCCCGCTCATGCCGCCGCTCGAGCAAAAATCCACGCGGGTTGCACTCGTATATGGACTCCTCCCCTTTAGCAAACCGACGCGCCTCACCCCTCCTTTTGAGCATTTGCCTGCCCCTTGCCGGCGGCTTGTCGCGGCAAGCTATGTTCGGTCGGTTTTGTTGATTTCTCGTTCAATCAAAACTCAATAGACTGCCTGACAGACCTGTAACCGACACCCATAAAAAAGGCCCTACACCGTCACTGGCATGGGGCCCAGGTTTTACCAGGCGGTGCGCGCACTGCCCTTCACCAGGAAGGGCCGCGCACCTCCCTTAGCAGTACAGCCGGCTCAGGAGCTGCCGATGGTTCTCGTACTGATCCAGCACATCGCGGGTGATCTGCTCCCTGCTATAGCCCATCAGGTCGTATTCCTGAGTCCCGTCGAACAGATACACCTCGGCACGGTAGTAACGGCACGGCGCGCTCGCCACACTCCCCGCTTCGGCCAGGGCCAGCGCCCGCGGCGGTGCGAAGTAGCCATCCAGGCTCACCTCGTAGACGAACGGCTGGCCATCGGCATGTTCCACCCGCAAGCCCAGCTCGTGCTGGCCCAGGCCCAGATGAGTCTGCACCTGCAGGCCACGGCCACGCAGTTGCTCGGCGGCAGCCAGCAGGGCCGGGCGCACCTCGCTATCGAGGAACGCCTGCACCACCGCCTGCTCAGGCTGCTGCACCAACTCAGCCAGGCGCTGGCTGAAGGCGCGACGGCCGCGGGCCAGCGGCTCGGCCTGTTCCAGGCGCACCTGCTCGTCACGGATCAGCGCCTTGTACAGGCCCACCATGTACAGCAACAACACCACCGAGAACGGCAGGCCGGCCAGCACCACCATGGTCTGCATGGCCGTGAAGTTACCGGCGAACAGCAGCCCGATGGTCACCAGGGTAATCACCGCCGACCAGAAGATCCGCAGCCAGTACGGCGCATCCTCGTCCAGGTCGCCGCCCTGGCGCGACAGGTTGGCGAGCATCACCGAACCGGAGTCGGCCGGCGTCAGGAACAGCACGAAACCGACGAAAATCGACATGCCGATGACGATCTTGGCCAGCGGGTAATGTTCGAGCAGCAGGTAGATCGACATCGACGGCTGCTCCAGCGCCGCCTTGCCCAGCTCCACCGCGTTCTGGTTCATCACCAGATCCAGGGCGCTGTTACCGAAGATCGACAGCCAGGCCAGGGTAAAGCCCAGCGGGATCAGCAGCACGCCGCCGACCAGCTCGCGAATGGTCCGGCCCCGCGAGATACGCGCGATGAACATGCCCACGAAGGGTGCCCAGGAAATCCACCAGGCCCAGTAGAACACTGTCCACAGCCCCAGCCAGGCCTCGCTCTTGGCCGGCGCAGCGGTGTAGGCGTAGAGGTCGAAGGTCTTCAGCAGCAGGCCGTTGAGGTAATCACCGACGTTCTGCACCAGGCCGTTCATCAGCATCAGCGTCGGCCCGCAGACCAGCACGAAGACCAGCAGACTGCTGAACAGGACGATATTCAGGTTGGACAAGCGGCGGATGCCCTTCTCGATCCCCGAAACGGCCGCCAGGGTCGCCACCGCACTCATCACCAGGATCACCAGCAGCAGCCCGGACTGGGTGTGCGGCAGGCCGAACAGGTATTCCAGGCCCGAAGACACCTGCAACGCGCCTATGCCCAGGTTGGTCACCAGGCCCAGCAGCGTGACGAAGATGCCGAAGCAATCCACCGCGTTACCCACCGCGCCCTTGACCAGGCGCTCGCCGAAGATCGGCAGCAGCGCCGAACGCAGCGCCAGCGGCTGGTTGTGCCGATAGGCGAAATAGCCGACGGCCAGGCCGACCAGCGCGTAGATCGCCCAGCCGTGCAGCCCCCAGTGCAGGAAGGTCAGCTGCAAGGCCTGGCGCGCGGCCGCCTGAGTGCCCGGCTCGCCTTCCGGCGGGTTGACCAAGTGATCGATGGGCTCGGACGCGGCAAAATACAGCAGCGAAATGCCGATCCCGGACGAGAACAGCATGCCCGCCCAGGCGCCGTAGCTGAAGGCGGGTTTTTCCTGGTCGGCCCCGAGCTTGAGCGTGCCGAAGCGCGAAAAGGCAACCCATACCACGAAGACCAGGTAAGCCCCGATCGCCAGCATGTAGTACCAGCCGAAGCTGTGCGACAGCCAGGTCTGGGCCAGGCCCAGCAGTTGGCCGGCGGCTTCGGGCGCGAGGATCAGGGCCACGGTCAGCACCAGGATCAGCACGGTAGAACCGTAGAACACGACCGGGTTCAGACGCACCCGTTCAGGGTTTGTACTGGGGGGAGAGATACTCAAGAGAGGCTCCAAGGCAGTGAAAGCAGGCGCCCGTGCAGAGCAGCAGTGGGCGCAACGACAGACCTGGGCCACCCGCGCCGAAGCGGGGGCGGCCTGAACGACTGCGGCCAAGTGACGCACCGAGACCATTCGAGGTCGCGGAGCTTATTCTTAGTTGATTGAGCGTTCAATAAAAATAAAATAGACTGGCTTACGCCGACTCGGACGCCTGCCGTCCGTTACCAGGCCCAAGGAGATTTGCCACATGCCCAAGATCGGTATGCAACCCATCCGCCGCTCGCAGTTGATCCACGCCACTTTGCAGGCGGTCGATCAGGTCGGTATGAGTGATGCGAGCATCGCCTTGATCGCACGCTTGGCGGGGGTGTCTAACGGCATCATCAGCCACTACTTTCAGGACAAGAACGGCTTGCTCGAAGCCACCATGCGCCATCTGATGGCGGCCCTGAGCCTGGCCGTACGCGACCGCCGCCAGCTCCTGCGCGACGAAAGCGCCGGCGCGCAGATCCGCGCGATCATCGACGGCAACTTCGATGACAGCCAGGTCAACGGCCCGGCGATGAAAACCTGGTTGGCCTTCTGGGCGACCAGCATGCACCAACCCGAGTTGAGCCGCCTGCAGCGGATCAACGACCACAGGTTGTATTCCAACCTGTGCTGCCAGTTCCGCCGCGTCTTGCCGCTCGCCGATGCGCGCAGCGCGGCACGGGGGCTGGCGGCATTGATCGACGGTTTGTGGTTGCGCGGCGCGTTGTCCGGAGAGGCCTTCGACACCCAGCAGGCACTGCAAATCGCTTACGACTACCTGGACCAACAACTGGCCAAATAGGCGGGTCGCTCAGACCCGCCAACGCCAGCCCACATGCACTTGCGAGGACACTATGGCCCGTTTCGAACTGCAAAAACTCTACATTGACGGCGGCTACGTGGATGCCACCAGCGGCACCACGTTCGAGTCCATCAACCCCGCCAATGGCGAGGTGCTCGCGACGGTGCAACGGGCTTCGAAAGAAGACGTCGAGCGGGCCGTGGCCAGTGCCGAGAAAGGCCAGAAAGTCTGGGCCGCGATGACCGCCATGCAGCGCTCGCGGATCCTGCGCAAAGCCGTCGATATCCTTCGCGAGCGCAACGACGAGCTGGCCGAGCTGGAAAGCCTGGACACCGGCAAGCCGCTCTCGGAAACCCGCAACGTCGACATCGTCACCGGCGCCGACGTGCTCGAGTACTACGCCGGCCTGGTGCCCGCCATCGAAGGCGAGCAGATCCCCCTGCGCGAGACGGCCTTCGTCTACACCCGCCGCGAGCCGCTGGGTGTGGTCGCCGGGATCGGCGCCTGGAACTACCCGATCCAGATCGCCCTGTGGAAATCCGCCCCGGCCCTGGCCGCCGGCAATGCGATGATCTTCAAGCCGAGCGAAATGACCTCGCTGACCACCCTCAAGCTGGCCGAGATCTACACCGCCGCCGGCCTGCCCGCCGGCGTGTTCAACGTCCTGACCGGCAGCGGCCGCGAAGTCGGCACCTGGCTGACCGAGCACCCGCGCATCGAGAAGATCTCCTTCACCGGCGGCACCGACACCGGCAAGAAGGTCATGGCCAGCGCCTCCAGCTCCTCGCTGAAGGAAGTCACCATGGAGCTGGGCGGCAAGTCGCCGCTGATCATCTTCGAAGACGCCAACCTCAACCGCGCGGCCGATATCGCCGTCATGGCCAACTTCTACAGCTCCGGCCAGGTCTGCACCAACGGCACCCGCGTGTTCATTCCGCGCAGCCTGCAGGCGCGCTTCGAGGCCAAGGTGCTGGAGCGCGTCAAGCGCATCCGCCTGGGCAACCCGCTGAGCGAGACCACCAACTTCGGCCCGCTGGTCAGCTTCGCCCATATGGACAGCGTGCTCGGCTACATCGGCAAGGGCAAAGCCGAAGGCGCACGCCTGCTGGCCGGCGGCGAGCGCGTGACCGAGGGCGACTACGCCAAGGGCGCCTACGTCGCACCGACAGTGTTCAGCGACTGCACCGACGAGATGAGCATCGTCCGCGAGGAAATCTTCGGCCCGGTCATGAGCATCCTCGTCTACGACGACGAAGACGAAGTCATCCGCCGCGCCAACGACAGCGAATTCGGCCTGGCCGCCGGTGTCGTCACCCAGGATCTGAACCGCGCCCACCGCGTGATCCACAAGCTCGAGGCGGGCATCTGCTGGATCAACACTTGGGGCGAGTCGCCGGCCGAGATGCCGGTCGGCGGTTACAAGCAATCCGGTGTCGGCCGTGAGAATGGCCTGACCACCCTGGCTCAGTACACTCGGATCAAATCCGTGCAGGTAGAGCTGGGCGACTACGGCTCGGTGTTCTAAACGAGCCCCTAGGGTGGATTCGCCGCCTAGCGGCGTAATCCACCGCCCCGTTTCACATTCGCCACGGTGGATTAGGGCTACGCCTGATCCACCCTAGGCGCTGCAAATGCCCATACTAAGGGTGCAACCATGACCAAAGAATTCGACTACATCATCATCGGCGCCGGTTCGGCCGGTAATACCCTGGCCACCCGCCTGACCGAGGATGCCGACGTCAGCGTGCTGCTGCTGGAAGCCGGTGGCCCGGACTACCGCCTCGACTTCCGCACCCAGATGCCCGCCGCCCTCGCCTTCCCGCTGCAGGGCCGCCGCTACAACTGGGCGTACACGACCGAACCGGAACCCTTCATGGACAACCGGCGGATGGAGTGCGGGCGTGGCAAGGGCCTGGGCGGCTCCTCGCTGATCAACGGCATGTGCTACATCCGCGGCAACGCCCTGGACTACGACGGCTGGGCGCAGACCCCAGGCCTGGAAGACTGGAGCTACCTCGACTGCCTGCCCTACTTCCGCAAGGCCGAAACCCGCGACATCGGCCCCAACGACTACCACGGCGGCGACGGCCCGGTCAGCGTGACCACGCCCAAGGCCGGCAACAACCCGCTGTTCCAGGCCATGGTCGAGGCCGGCGTGCAAGCCGGCTACCCGCGTACCGAAGACCTCAACGGCTACCAGCAGGAAGGTTTCGGGCCGATGGATCGCACCGTGACCCCGCAGGGCCGCCGCTCCAGCACCGCCCGCGGTTATCTGGACCAGGCCCGGGCCCGACCGAACCTGACCATCGTCACCCACGCCCTGACCGACCGCATCCTGTTCAAGGGCAAGCGCGCCGTCGGGGTTGCCTACCTGAAAGGCGAGAGTGACACGCGGATCACCGCCAAGGCCCGCCGCGAAGTGCTGCTGTGCTCCGGCGCCATCGCCTCGCCGCAGATCCTTCAGCGCTCCGGCGTCGGCCCGGCCGCCCTGCTGCGCGACCTCGACATCCCGGTGGTCCACGACCTGCCGGGCGTCGGCGCCAACCTGCAGGACCACCTGGAGATGTACCTGCAATACCAATGCACCCAGCCGATCTCGCTGTATCCCTCGCTGCATTGGTGGAACCAGCCGGCCATCGGCGCCGAGTGGCTGTTCCTCGGCAAGGGCATCGGCGCCAGCAACCAGTTCGAGGCCGGCGGCTTCATCCGTACCCGTGCAGAGTTCGAGTGGCCGAACATCCAGTACCACTTCCTGCCGGTGGCGATTAACTACAACGGCAGCAACGCGGTGAAGGAACACGGCTTCCAGGCCCACGTCGGCTCGATGCGCTCGCCCAGCCGTGGCCGCGTGCAGGTGCGCTCGAAGGACCCGCGCGAGTACCCGAGCATCCTCTTCAACTACATGTCCAGCGAGCAGGACTGGCAGGAATTCCGCGACGGCATCCGCATCACCCGCGAGATCATGGCGCAGCCGGCGCTGGACCCGTACCGCGGCAAGGAACTCAGCCCCGGCCTCGAGTACCAGAGCGATGCCGACCTCGACAAGTTCATCCGCGAGCACGCGGAAACCGCCTTCCACCCCTCCTGCTCCTGCAAGATGGGCAGCGATGACATGGCGGTGGTCGATGGCCAGGGCCGCGTGCACGGGATGGAGGGTCTGCGCGTGGTCGATGCCTCGATCATGCCGCTGATCACCACCGGCAACCTCAACGCGCCGACCATCATGATCGCCGAGAAAATCGCCGACCAAATCCGTGGCCGCAAGCCGCTGCCGCGCAGCACCGCCAAGTATTACGTCGCCAAGGGCGCACCGGTACGCGGCAAGGCGCTGCGCTGAGCCGCCGCCGGCCCGGCAGCCAGATCGGCGGCCGGGCCGGAGAGCGACGGCCGAACACGTCGGTCTTTCACCGCCCCTGGAAGAGGGAGACCCGCCTGTGGAGCAACTGAGGGAAACTCCGTGGGGCGAGTGGGGCCGGCCCCCGGTCGCGCCACGCCAACAGCCGCAGGCCGGCCTGTTACACTGCAGGCCATTTTCGTTTAGCAGGCCTGCCCCGTGACCTCCACCGCTTTCAATTCGCTGCCGCTGTCCGCCGCCATGCTGGCTAACCTCGAGTCCCTCGGTTATGCCCAGATGACGCCGGTGCAAGCGCAGAGCCTGCCGGTGATCCTCAAGGGCATGGACCTGATCGCCCAGGCCAAGACCGGCAGCGGCAAGACCGCCGCCTTCGGCATCGGCCTGCTCAACCCGCTGAACCCGCGCTTCTTCGGCTGCCAGGCGCTGGTGCTCTGCCCGACCCGCGAGCTGGCCGACCAGGTAGCCAAGGAAATCCGCCGGCTGGCCCGTGGCACCGACCACATCAAGGTGCTGACCCTGTGTGGCGGCGTCCCCTTCGGCCCACAGATCGGCTCGCTGGAACACGGCGCGCACATCATAGTCGGCACCCCGGGGCGGATTCAGGAACACCTGCGCAAGGGCAGCCTGAAACTCGACGGCCTCAACACCCTGGTGCTCGATGAAGCCGACCGCATGCTCGACATGGGCTTCTACGACTCCATCGCCGAGATCCTTCAGCAGACCCCGGCCAAGCGCCAGACCCTGCTGTTCTCCGCCACCTATCCGGCCAGCATCAAGCAGCTGTCGGCCGCCTTCATGCGCGATCCGCAGCAAGTGAAGGCCGAGGCGATGCACGCCGACAGCCAGATCGAGCAACGCTTCTACGAGATCGCCCCCGAGCAACGCATGCAGGCCGTGACCCAGCTGCTGGCGCACTTCCGCCCGCAGTCCTGCGTCGCCTTCTGCTTCACCAAGCAGCAATGCCAGGAGTTGGTCGAGCACCTGCAAGCCAGCGGCATCTCCGCAATGGCCTTGAATGGCGATCTGGAACAGCGCGATCGCGATCAGGTGCTGGCGATGTTCGCCAACCGCAGCTGCTCGGTGCTGGTGGCCACCGACGTCGCCGCCCGTGGCCTGGATATCGAAGCCCTGGATGCGGTGATCAACGTCGAACTGGCGCGCGACTCGGAAATCCACATCCACCGCGTTGGCCGCACCGGCCGCGCCGGTGAGAAAGGCCTGGCGCTGAGCCTGGTGGCCCCGGCCGAAGGCCATCGCGCCCAAGCCATCGAAGACCTGCAAAAGGCTCCGCTGAACTGGCAGCAACTGGACGGCCTGAAAGCCCAGGGCGGCGGCCCGCTGCTGCCCCCCATGGTCACCCTGTGCATTGCCGGTGGCCGCAAGGACAAAGTCCGCCCCGGCGACATCCTCGGCGCCCTGACCGGTGATGCCGGCATCCCCGGTGCCCAGGTCGGCAAGATCGCCATCTTCGACTTCCAGGCCTATGTCGCGGTCGAACGCGCAGTCGCCAAACAGGCGCTGCAACGCCTGAACGACGGCAAGATCAAAGGCCGCTCGCTGCGCGTGCGGATGCTCTGAGAACGCCAGGCTGTCTATCTGTTGAGTCTTGAGCTGCGCTGCAGCTCTTTGTAGGAGCGGGCCATGCCCACCCTTTGTCCCCTCGTCCGGCCTCAGAACCCGTGGCGCTGGAAAATCTGCGCGTAACTGCCGTCCGCGCGCATCTCCTGCAGCGCACGGTTGAAGGCCGCGACTATCTGCCGGTGCTGGGGATGGCTGCGGCGCACCAGGATGTGCAGGCCATTTTCGCTGAGCGGCTTGGGCAGGAACTCCAGCTGCCCTTGCAGCGCGTGCAACTCGCCCTTGAGGTAATAGCGCGCCACCAGTTCGTCCTCCAGGGTCAGTTGCACCCGCCCGGCGGCGAGCATCCGCGCGCCCATGGCGAACCCCATCACCGGGACCTTGTGCAGCCGCGCATCCTGATCGAACTGCGCCTGGTAGGCATAACCGCGCACCGTCGCAATGCGGTAAGGGCGCAAGTCCTCCAACTGGTCGAACTGAATGTCCGCGCCCTTGCGCTGCAAGAAGCGAATGCGGTTGACCAGATAGGCCTCGGAAAACAGCCCGTACTGGGCTCGCTGCGCGTCGTACCAGGCGCCCAGCGCCACATCGTAGTCGCCGGCCTGCAAACCGCGTAATGCCCGCGCCCAGGGCACCTCGATATATTCGCTGGAGTAGCCGGCACGCTGCAGCACGGCACTGACCAGGTCACTGGCCAAGCCATTGCTCGGCAGGCTGGCATCGGTAAACGGCGGCCAGGTGTCGGCCACCAAGCGCAGGGGCTCGGCGCTGACGGCGCAGCAACTGCAAAGCGCCGCCCACAACGCGATACCGCGTGAAAGCCCCATGCCGATCCTCCGTAACCGGTTGCTGGATAAGCCAGCTTAGTCAGGCTGCGCCACGCAACACCAGACCAACCGGCGGGAAACGCCAAGCGCTACGCAAAGCTTGGGGTAAACTGCCGGCCCCAGCGGACTCTACGCGGGGCTTTGATCAGGGTTTTGAGGGTGTGGCTGTGCTCGGTACAGATGTAGTGATTCTTGGCGCCGGTGCTGCCGGCTTGATGTGTGCGCTGACCGCCGCCGGGCGCGGGCGCAAGGTCCTGCTGCTGGACCACGCCAACAAGGCCGGCAAGAAGATCCTCATGTCCGGCGGCGGCCGCTGCAACTTCACCAACATGTACACCGAACCGGGCAACTTCCTCTCGCAGAACCCGCACTTCTGCAAATCCGCCCTGGCGCGTTACACCCAGTGGGACTTCATCGAGCTGGTGAGCAAACACGGCGTGCCCTACCACGAGAAAAAGCTCGGCCAGCTGTTTTGCGACAACAAGGCCAGCGACATCCTCGGCCTGCTGCTCGCCGAGTGCGAGCAGGCCGGCGTGCAGCTGCTGCTGAACACCTCGATCCAGCAGATCGACAAAGCCGCCAGCGGTTACCAGGTGCACACCAGCGCCGGGCCGCTGGGCTGCGAGTCCTTGGTGATCGCCACCGGCGGCCTGTCGATCCCGACCCTCGGCGCGAGCGGCTTCGGCTATCAGGTGGCCAAGCAGTTCGGCCATAACCTGCTGCCGACCCGCGCCGGGCTGGTGCCGTTCACCATCACCGACCAGCTCAAGGCGCTCTGCGGCGAGCTGTCCGGCACCTCGGTGGATTGCCTGGTGAGCTGCAATGGCGAGAGCTTTCGCGAGAACCTCCTGTTTACCCATCGCGGCCTCAGCGGCCCGGCGATCCTGCAGATCTCCTCGTACTGGCAGCCGGGTCAGGCGGTGGCAATCAACCTGCTGCCCGAGCATGACGTGCCGAGCTGGCTGCTGGAGCAACAGGCGCAGCGGCCGAACTCCGAGCTGAAGACCCTGCTCGGGGAGATCTTCACCAAGAAGATGGCCAACCTGCTGGCCGAACACTGGTTCGTCTCCAAGCCGATGAAGCAGTACAGCCCGGGCGAGTTGAGCGCGATCGCCGAGCAACTGGCGAGCTGGCAGCTGGTGCCGGCCGGCACCGAAGGCTATCGCACCGCCGAAGTGACCTTGGGCGGCGTCGACACCAGGGAAGTCTCCTCGAAGACCCTGGAATCGCTGAAGTCACCAGGCCTGTACTTTATCGGCGAAGTGCTCGACGTCAGCGGCCACCTAGGCGGCTTCAACTTCCAGTGGGCCTGGGCCTCGGGCTATGCGGCGGCGCAGTACGTCTGAGCACGGCCAAACCCGCTGCGGTTGCGGCGCCTTGACCGTACCGGGGCGTTACCGAGGCAACCGCTCGACGAACTGCCGGGCAAAGCTGTGCACATCCCCCGGCCAGCGCGCGGAAATGTAATTGCCGTCGCAGACCACCCAGGCCGGGCGGCTGTCATCGAGGCTGTCCCGGTGCAGGCCGCTGGTCTTGCGCAGGTGGTCCGGTGCCTCCGCCGGCACCTCGAGGAAGTCATTCGGACTGGCCAGGGCGCGGCTCACCTCGGCCTGCACGCTCCTATAGCCGGCCGACTCGCCGGGCTGTTCCAGATAGGTCCGGTAGTAATTCGGCGCCCAGAAACGGCCGTAGAAACGCGTCAGGTTCCAGGCGCTCTTCTCCATCGTCCAGGTCAGGCCGGTGGTCTTGCGCCCGTAGAGCGCGGAACGGCCGTCCGTCGCCTTGCTCCGCGCGGCCAATACCACGCCATGACAGATCGCCGCCAGCGGCTTGTCGCTGGCGAAGAAGGCGCCTACGAAGCGCTGCAATACCTCGCTCTCCAGATAGTCGCGCATGCCCCGTGCCCAGTGCCCGCCGGGCAGCAGCAGGCCGTCGAAGTCCGCCACCGCGAGCTGCTCATAGCGCAGCGGCTGGCGGAACTGCGCATCCGCCAGCAGCGCCTGATAGGCCGCGCGCGCGCCGCGCCGGGCACGCAGGAGCAGGCCGAGCAGCCTGAACTGGCGCAAGCCGGGAATCCAACCCCAGGGGTCCAGGCCTACGCCCGTCAGCATCAGCGGGTCGCCCTCGGCCGGCCGCCCGTCCGGCGTGGCGAAGCGCACCCGGTAGCCCGCCGCGCGCACTATCTGCCAGCTCAGCGCGACCTCGCTGGGGTCGAAATCGCGGTTCGGCAAAGGGATCACAACGGTCTTGGCGGGCATCGCGGCACTACTCGGCGGAAGATGCCCAAGCTTAGGCTGGGCGCGCCTGGCGCGGCGAGTGGCCCGGCAGGCCAAGACAAAAAAACCCGTCGTTCCCGCGCAGACGTAGGGTGGATAACGCTCTCTTTATCCACCAACGAAGCAACCCGGATTCCCCATGGTGGAAAACCGCTTTGCGGGTTTTCCACCCTACGCAACTGAGCACATCTTCGTAGGAGCCGGGATGACGCGCCTATAGATGCTCCAGCACGCTGGTGGCCGACTGGTACGGCAAGCCGTGGGCCTCGGCCACGCTGCCGCAGGTAATCAGGCCTTTGGCGACATTCAACCCATTGAGCAGATGCGGGTCGTCTTCCAGGGCCCGCCTTGTGCCTTTTTCCGCGAGCGCGATGACGAACGGCAGGGTCGCGTTGTTCAGCGCCAGGGTCGAGGTGCGCGCCACCGCCCCGGGCATATTGGCCACGCAGTAGTGCACCACCCCGTCGACCACGTAGGTCGGCTCGGTGTGGGTGGTGGCTTTCGAGGTTTCGGCGCAACCGCCCTGGTCGATGGCGACGTCCACCAGCACGGCGCCGGCCTGCATCTGCCGGACCATCTCCGCGGTGATCAGCTTCGGCGCCGCGGCACCGGGGATCAGCACCCCGCCGATCACCAGATCCGCCGCCAGCACCTGCTCGCGCAGGGCCGCACGGGTCGAATACAGCGTGGTGATGCGATTACCGTACTGCGCGTCCAGACGACGCAAGACATCGACGCTCTTGTCCAGCACCGTGACATTCGCGCCCAGCCCCACCGCCATGGCCAGCGCATGGCTGCCGACCACGCCGCCGCCGAGGATCACCACCTTGCCCGGCGCCACCCCGGGCACCCCGCCGAGCAGCACGCCGCGCCCGCCCCGGGCCTTTTCCAGGCAACTGGCGCCGGCCTGGATCGACATCCGCCCGGCGACTTCGGACATCGGCGCCAGCAGTGGTAGACGCCCTTGCGCGTCGGTGACGGTTTCATAGGCGATGCAAATCGCCCCGGAGGCCATCAACTCCTCGGTCTGCGGCAGATCCGGCGCCAGGTGCAGGTAGGTGAACAGCGTGTGCTCCGGGCGCAGCCGGGCACGCTCGTCGGCCAGCGGTTCCTTGACCTTGACGATCAGCTGCGCCTCGGCGAACACCTGGGCGGCGTCCTTGCCGATCTGCGCGCCGGCCGCGCGGTAATCCTCGTCGCTAAAGCCGATGGCGGCGCCCGCCTGAGTCTGCACCCAAACCTGGTGGCCGAGCCCGCTCAGTTCGGCCACCGACTGCGGCGTCAGGCCGACGCGGTATTCGTGGTTCTTGATTTCCTTGGGCACTCCGATACGCATGACAACCTCCAAATCGGTGAGCAGTAGTTTTCACACCACCTGTTTACCGGGCCGCTCAGGTCTTTGGCGACAACTCGGCCATGCCCTTCAACAGCTCGATCGGCAGCGGGAAGACGATGGTCGAGCTCTTGTCGCCGGCGATCGCACCGAGCGTCTGCATATAACGCAGCTGCATGGCGCCGGGTTGGCGGCCGAGCATCTCGGCGGCCTGCATGAGCTTTTCCGAGGCCTGCAACTCGCCCTCGGCGTGGATCACCTTGGCCCGCCGTTCGCGCTCGGCCTCGGCCTGTTTGGCGATAGCGCGGATCATCGACTCGTTGAGGTCGACGTGCTTGATCTCCACGTTCGACACCTTGATGCCCCAGGCGTCGGTCTGCGCGTCCAGCACCTGCTGGATGTCGACGTTGAGCCGTTCGCGCTCGGCGAGCAGCTCGTCCAACTCGTGCTTGCCGAGCACCGAGCGCAGGGTGGTCTGCGCCAGTTGGCTGGTGGCCATGAGAAAGTCCTCGACCTGGATGATCGCCCGCTGCGCGTCGAGCACGCGGAAGTAGATCACCGCGTTGACCTTCACCGAGACGTTGTCGCGGGTGATCACGTCCTGCGTCGGCACGTCGAGCACCACGGTGCGCAGATCGACCCGCACCACCTGCTGGATCGCCGGGATGATGATCACCAGCCCCGGCCCCTTGACCTTCCAGAAGCGTCCGAGTTGGAATACCACGCCGCGCTCGTACTCACGGAAGATGCGGATCGCCGAGACGATCAGCACTATCAGCAGCACCAGCAGGGCGCCAAAACTCAGTGGAAAACCCATGACTAGCCTCCTTGTGGCGGCGTCTCGTCAGCCGCCGCGACATCCAACAGCAGGCCCTTGCGCGCCAGTACCCGCACCCGTTGACCGGGCCGCAGCGGCGCCTGGCTGAGCACCTGCCAGTTTTCCCCTTGCAACTTCACCCAGCCGCCGAGCGGATTGCCCTCCTGCAGCGCGGCCACTTCCACCAGGCTGCCGACCAGCCCCGCATCGCCGCTGACCACCCGCCGGCGCTGTGCCTTCAGCGCCATGCCGAGGAGGGTCACGATCAGCAGCGCGCTGGTGAGGGCGACGCCGACGATCAGCCCGAACGGGATGCCGAAGCCCGGCACCTCGGTGTCGATCAGGATCACCGCGCCGACCACGAAGGCGACTATGCCGCCGAAGCCGATCACGCCGAAGCTGGGCATGAAGGCCTCGGCGGCCATCAACGCCATGCCGAGCAGAATCAGGGCGATCCCGGCATAGTTCACCGGCAGCAGTTGCAGGGCGTAGAGCGCCAGGATCAGGCAGATGCCGCCGACTACCCCGCCGATGCCCGTGCCCGGGTTGGAGAACTCGAAGATCAGCCCATAGACGCCGATCATCATCAGGATCAGCGCCACGCTGGGGTTGGTGATCACCGCCAGCAGCTTAGTGCGCCAGTCCGGTTCGTGGCTGATCAGCGCGGCGCCGGCCGTTTGCAGCTTCAGCTCCCGGCCGGCGGCGCTCAGTGTCTTGCCGTCCAGTTGCTTGAGCAGGTCGCCCAGATCGTTCGCCAGGTAGTCGATCACCCTCAGCTTCAGCGCCTCCTCGGCGGACAGGCTGACCGCCTCGCGCACCGCCAACTCGGCCCATTCGACGTTACGCCCACGCAACTGGGCCAGGCCGCGGATATAGGCGGCGGCATCGTTGACCTGCTTCTTGGTCAGGGCATCGTCCGCCTCGGCGGCGGGCTGGGTTTTGTCGGCCTCGGGTGCCGCGGGTTGTTCCGGCTTCTGCGGTGGCGCGCCCGGCATGCCGCCGATCTGCACCGGCGTGGCGGCGCCGAGGTTGGTGCCTGGCGCCATGGCGGCGATATGGCTGGCATAGAGGATATAGGTGCCGGCACTGGCCGCCCGCGCACCGCTCGGTGCCACATAGCTGGCCACCGGCAGCGGACTGGCGAGAATCGCCTTGATGATCGCGCGCATCGAGGTGTCCAGCCCGCCAGGGGTGTCGATGCTGAGCACCACCAACTGCGCCCCCTCGTCCACCGCCCGCGCCAGCCCGCGGACAATGTAATCGGCGCTGGCCGGGGCGATCGCACCGTCCACCGTCAGCACCACCACTGCGCCCGCAGCCGGCCCCGCATCCGCAGCCGGCAGCGGCCCGGTCGGTAGCCCGGCCAGCGCCAGCAGCAAGAGCACACTGCGCCACCACTGACTGCTCACAGGACCCTCCTGGTAAATACCCATGGGCCGCCCTGCCGGCGGCGGCTGATAGCTGAGAAACGGCTGAAACGACCACGGCAATTCACTCAACCTTGGCTTACCGCGGCGTTTGGTTTCAGCTTAGTTGACGCAGGGCGTACGCGAAGGCTGTCCGCTCAACGCAGGATTTTTGCTAAAAAGTCTGCACAGCCGGTTCGCAGCGGCGCGCATATCCGCTCTAATCGATCTCTCGCCAACCGGATCGTTCGCCGCCGATGCCTTCCCGCTCACTCAGCCACTCCCTGCGCCGCCTGTGGGCGCTGGATAAGTTCAGCTACAGCCTGCGCGCGTTTATCGCCCTGACCGGCAGCATGGCGCTGTCTTGGGCGCTGGACTCGATGCACCAACTGATTCCGCTGTTCCTCGGCATCATCGCCAGCGCCCTGGCGGAAACCGATGACAGCTGGCAAGGCCGGCTGACCGCGCTGCTGGTGACGCTGGGCTGTTTCAGCGTGGCGTCGGTCGCGGTCGAGTTGCTGTTCCCCTATCCCTGGTTATTCGTCGGCGCGCTGGCGCTGGCGAGCTTCGGCCTGACCATGCTCGGCGCGCTGGGCGAGCGCTACGGCAGCATCGCCCAGGCCACCCTGATCCTCTCGGTGTACACCATGATCGGGGTCGATCAACGCGACGGCGCGACCGCGAACTTCTGGCACGAACCCTTGCTGCTGGTGGCCGGGGCGGCCTGGTATGGCCTGCTGTCGGTGCTCTGGCAGGCGCTCTTCGCCCATCAACCGGTGCAGCAGAGCCTGGCGCGCCTGTTCCGCGAACTGGGCCACTACCTCAAGCTCAAATCCGCCTTGTTCGAACCGGTGCACGGCCTGGATGTGGAACAACGCCGCCTGCAGCTGGCGCAACAGAACGGCCAACTGGTGGCCGCGCTCAACGCCAGCAAGGAAATCATCCTGCACCGCGTCGGCGATGGCCGGCCCGGGCCGCAAGTCAGCCGCTACCTGAAGCTGTACTTCATGGCGCAAGACATCCACGAACGCGCCAGCTCCTCGCACTACCCCTACAACGAGCTGGCCGAGGCGTTCTTCCACAGCGATGTGCTGTTCCGCTGCCAACGCCTGCTGCGCCAGCAGGGCGAGGCCTGTCAGGCGCTGGCCCAGGCCATTCAGCTGCGCCAGACGTTCGAGTACGGCGGCCTGCCGGCCCAGGCCCTGAGCGATCTGCAAGCCTCGCTGGAGCACCTGCGCAGCCAGAACAATCCGGCCTGGCGCAGCCTGTTGCGCTCGCTGCGCGCGCTGGCCGGCAACCTCGGCAGCCTGAATAACCTGCTGGGCAACGCCAACAACCCGGATGCCCTGGCGGAGGAGCAGGACAGCAGCCTGCTCGACCGCTCGCCGCACTCGCTGAAGGACATCTGGACGCGCCTGCGCCTGCAGCTGACCCCCACTTCGCTACTCTTCCGCCACGCCCTGCGCCTGGCGCTTGCCCTGAGCGCCGGCTACGGCGTGTTGCACCTGATCCACCCGAGCGAAGGCTACTGGATCATCCTCACCACGCTGTTCGTCTGCCAGCCGAACTACGGCGCCACCCGGCGCAAACTGGTGCAGCGCATCAGCGGCACGGTGATCGGCCTGGTGCTCGGCTGGGCGCTGTTCGACCTGTTCCCCAGCGCGCTGATCCAGGCCCTGTTCGCAGTCGTCGCCGGAGTGGTGTTCTTCGCCAATCGGGCGACCCGCTACACCCTCTCCACCGCCGCCATCACCCTGATGATCATGTTCTGCTTCAACCAGATCGGCGACGGCTATGGGCTGATCGTGCCGCGCCTGGTCGATACCCTGCTCGGCAGCCTGATCGCCGGCCTCGCGGTGTTCCTGATCCTGCCGGACTGGCAAGGGCGACGGCTCAATCAGGTGGTGGCCAACACCCTCAGCTGCAACAGCCATTACCTGCGGCAGATCATGCAGCAGTACGCCAGCGGCAAACACGACGACCTCGCCTACCGCCTGGCCCGGCGCAATGCGCACAACGCCGACGCCGCGCTCTCCAGCACCCTGGCCAATATGCTGATGGAGCCCGGTCACTTTCGCAAAGAGGCGGATATCGGCTTCCGCTTCCTGGTGCTGTCGCACACCTTGCTCGGCTACCTCTCGGCCCTCGGCGCGCACCGTGGCGCAGCCTTGCCCAGTGCCGCGCCGCCCAGCCTGCTCAGCGAGGCCGCCACGCGCCTGGCCAGCAGCCTCGATGAAGTGGCGCAGAACCTGGCGAGCAAGACCCCGGTCAGCATCCACAGCGATGCCGAAGAAGACCTCGCCAAGGCGCTGGAACAGTTGCCGGAAGACATGGACGACCGCGAGCGCCTGGTGCAAAGCGAACTGGCGCTGATCTGCCGCCAACTCGGCCCGCTGCGCACCCTCGCCGCGCACCTGCTGCGTGACCGCGTGGCCATCAGCACCTGACAACATGGCCAGCGCCACGCGCCGCATGCCGCTCGCATGAGCGATAGCGGCGCAGCCCCGCGCCGACGGACTAAAGCGCCTACAGCCCGTGGCGTTTGAACAGTGCGGCATAACTGCCGTCGGCCTTCATCGCCTTGAGCGCCCGGTTGAACGCCGTGACGATCTGCGCATGCTGCGGGTTCTGCAGGCTGACCAGAATATGCAGGTTGTTCTCGCTGAGCGGCTTGGGCAAAAACTCCAGGTCATCACGCACGCTGCTCGGCTCGCGGTCGAGGTAATAGCGCGCGACGAACTCATCCTCCAGCGTCAGGTTGACCCGCCCGGCATGCAGCATCCGCGCCGCGCTGGCAAAGCCGAGCACCGGAACCTTCTGCAAACTGCTCGCGCTATCGAACTCCGCGCCGTAGCCATAACCGCGCACCACCGCGATGTTGAAGGGCTGCAAGTCCGCCAGCGAGGCGAAGTCAATCGGCGAATCCTTGCGCTTGAGCAAGCGCACCCGATTGAGCAGATAAGGCGAGGAGAACTGCCCGAGCTGGGTGCGTTCCTCGGTGAACCAGGCGTTCACCAGCACGTCATAACTGCCCACCTCGATCCCACGCAGCGCCCGTGCCCAAGGCACCTGCACCTGCTCCGTGGCGTAACCGGCGCGCGTCAAGGCGGTGTTGACCAAATCGCTGGCCAGGCCGCCGTTCGGCAGACTCTGATCGGTAAACGGCGGCCAGACATCCGCCACCAGACGCAACGTCTGCGCTGACGCGCCGCTCGTCAGCAGCCACAACACACTCAACAGCAGAGCACGCGGCATGGGTTTCATCCTTTTTATTCTTCTTATTCTTTGCAATCCAGGCGGGCCAACAGCCGTAGCCCGCTACTCGCAACCCAGGGTCGCAGCCCGCTCCAAGCCCAGCGGCGCAGCAATCGCCACACCACTAATGGCGACCTGCCATTAATAAACCAGATTCCGACACTCGGCTAGTGGCGACAAGCGACTCATCCGAGTCGCCCGTAAACGGTTCCAGCAATACCCCCGGCTCAGAGCCTTCGCGCCCTACAAGACCCCTCAACGCTCGCCACGAAAACAGCGCTGCGCCGGTCAGAACGCTAAGATCGCGGCCCCCCTCAGTGGCTCTTCGCCTGGCGGATGCGTAAGGCGATAAAGCCAAGAATGAACAGCGCGATAGGGGTCATATAGGTTGCCGCGGTCAGTGGCTCGATCTTCAGCCCGACGGTGTGCAGGCCTTCGAACACCAGTTTGAACAGGCTGAGCAGGTAGTAACTGATGGCGATCAGCGAAAGCCCTTCGACCGCCTTCTGAATCTTGATCTGGGTATTGGCTCTGCTGTTCAGGCTATGGAGGATCTCCGAGTTCTGCGCTTCGACCTCGACCTGGACCCTGGCCTGGAGCAACTCGCTGAGGTTGGCGACGCTGTGCCCCAGGCGTTGCAGGCGTTGATCGGTGGCCGCGCAGTAGCGGACTGTCGGCTTGAAGCGCCGTTCGATGAATACGCCCAGCCGCTGGCAGTCGCCCAGATGGGCCTCGCGCAGCTCGCCGATGCGCTCAAAGACGATCTTCGAATAGGCGTCGGTCGCACTGAAGCGCCGGCGCGAGCGTGCCGTGCTGCGCACTATGCGTGCGGAGAGTGCGGCGATGTCGTTGAGCAGGTGCTTGGCATCGCCGGAGGCGGTCTCGGCATTGCTGTCGGAAAGGCCAGTCAGTTCCTTGTCGAACTCCTTCAACGAGACACTGATGGACTGCGCGACCGGAAGCGTCAAGGACGCCATCATGCGATAGGTTTCGATCTCCAGCAGGCGCCGGATCATGCGACCCAGGCGATAGGCATTCAAGCCGCGATTGATCAGCAGAATCCGGTTCATGCCCTCCTGGTCGAGCTTGAAGTCACTCCAGACCGTGGCATCGCCACCACCGACACTCGAGCCGGCCGGGTCCTTGAAGCCATAGAACGCATAATCGCCGGCCCAGCTCTGCTGCGTTTCAACCTGGATCAGATCGGCATTGATGATCAGATCGCGGTGGGCTTCGACTATGCCCTTGAGCACCGCGGGAAGCGGCTGCCAGATCTCGGCGGTCTCGCCGTCGGACTTGGGCGCGACCAACGTCAAGGTAAAAAACTCGGTGTGCCGTTCCCACTTCAACGCAAAGGTCCCAAGCTTGATCAGCCCTTGCGGCGTGCTGCGATCATAAAGCGCGCCAGCCTGTGCATAGAGGCTGCTGATTATCGCGTCGCACTGATCATCGGGGTCGATAAAGGCCAGGTGGTAGACATAGGCGGGCCCGTCGAAATAGATCGAGGGACGCGAATGCAGTTCGTTATGCAGCGCTTTTCGCAGAGGGTGCATCGGCAGCTCACTTCAAAACGGGAGAGGGCTTTAGGGGTGACGTGTCCGCTCTCGAATTGGGTCACAGGCAGGGCGCAAGTTTCTTCGCGGCACAGCGTGATTCGGCTCCCGCTTAGGCCAATCACCGCTATCGACTCCACCCCATAGCATCAAGTGTTACAGCCGCCCAGCCGCCACCGCCCCTCGCACTGCCTAAACTTTCACTAGGGGAGTTTTGATAACCAGTGGCCTTGGTGTATTCGACAGGGCGTGGAGGTGCATCATGCGTATGGCAAAAACTTTACAGCGCAGTCTGGAACAGGCGCATTGCGAATTCGACATCATTGCCCACCCGCATTCGGCGAGCAGCCTGGAGACGGCTCGCGTGGCCGGCATTCCGGCGGAACGGGTGGCCAAATCGGTGATTCTGGATGATCGGCACGGCCGCTATCTGATGGCGGTGGTACCTGCCAGTCGGCACCTGGACCTGGACAAAGTGCGTGGCGCAGAAGAATGGCAACTCACCAACGAAAGCACGATCGCCGGCCTGTTCACGGACTGCGAGCGCGGGGCCGTGCCGGCGTTGAGCGAACCTTACGGGATGAACATGGTGGTCGACCCCTTGTTGACCCGGCAGCAGGACATTTATCTGGAGGCCGGTGATCACAAGAGCCTGGTCCACATGCGCATGGATGAGTTCCTTAAACTGGTGCCTCGCGCTGAGGTGTGCGAGGTCTGCCACTAGTGGCCGCCAGGCAACTGCACAGGCCAGTGCAACGCCCAGTTGATGCGACAGGCGTTCAACGGGGCGGGGGTGAGGGGTGCCGCTACGGGGCGGCCCAACCGGCTGTACCCGCGCGCTTCTACTTCCGGCGCTCTATCGGTTGCCGTCAGCCGCACCGGGTAGGGCGAGGCCATCTGCCGGCCTGACCCCCAAACCTCCTGAGGCATCGGACACCGGGAGTTGCGCCTGTGCGGGAGCAAGGCAAACAGGCTTTGCGCAACGCCCAAGGCAAACCGCAGGAACAAATCCTCCCGCGGCGGTCGTTCTGCGCTACGGTTTTAGCTGAGGCGGCGGCTGCCGGGCCAAGCCTCTGCGGCACCTTCAGCAACCCAAGCCGGTATTCTGGAGAACCCCATGCAATCACCCATGCACAGTCTCCCGTCCCTGTTCAAACAGCTGGGACTGCCGGCTGACCCCGCCAGCATCAGTGCCTTCATTTCCACCCACTCGCCCCTGCCAGCCTCCTTGTCCCTGGCCGACGCGTCGTTCTGGACGGCGGCGCAAGCGGCTTTCCTGCGCGAGGAAATCCTCGAGGATGCCGACTGGGCCGAAGTCGTCGATCAGCTCAGCCTGATGCTGCGCAAATAATCCAAGAGTAAGGACGGCAAGCACGCTAGCGCGCGGCGTTCGACGCCTGGCGGCCTTCCAACTCGCGGTAGGTCAGATACAGGCGCAAATCAAACTCCAGCTGGTGATAGCCCGGCTGCATGTATTCACAGAGCTGATAGAACGCCTTGTTGTGCTCGTGCTCTTTCAGGTGCGCCAGTTCATGCACCACGATCATCCGGAGAAATTCCGGCGCCGCCTCCTTGAACAAGGACGCCACGCGAATCTCCTTCTTCGCCTTGAGCTTGCCGCCCTGCACCCGCGAGATCGCCGTGTGCAGGCCCAAGGCGCGGTGCGTCAGGTCGAGGCGATTATCGAACAGCACCTTATCGATGCTCGGCGCGTTCTTCAGATGCTCCTGCTTTAGCGCCAGGGTGTAGGCGTACAGCGCCTTATCGCTTTGCACCGCATGCCGCGCCGGGTAGCGCTGGCTCAGGTAGTCACCCAGGCGCTGTTGCGCGATCAGCTGGCGCACCTGATCTTGCAGGGTGGCGGAGTAGGCCTGGAGGTATTTGAGCGGGGTCATGCTGCTAGGCAACCGGTTTTCGCGCTGTTCGGGGCGGAGCGATAGTTTACCGGGTCGCCAGGGGGGATGGTGCGCTTTGGCCGAGACTCCGCCCCAACAGCAAATGTAGAGGCCTGCACGGAGTCGCTGTAAGCCACCTGCAATCCGTGATTTAGAGGCGTCCGCTGGCCGACTGTGTTTCCCGCGAAAATCCCTGCAGCCGCCGGAAAAATGACGCACCGCCCGCGGAAAAAATCTTTGTCGAACAATGCCTAATGCTTTTTCCACCCACGGCACCCGCAAGCGGAAAAATGGCCAACCGATACCCAGTCAAAATAGCGCCATTTTATTAGCGTCAATATACGGACGAACGGCCTTTAACAAGCCCACCAGCTGACCTATAAAGTATTCAGCGAGCCGCCCGACCGAGCGCTTCGCCAGTACCGCCAGCCTTTAGCCACACCGAGTGTCGACTTGCTCCGTGAGTCATCGGCGCGCTCTGGCTCGCCCGCAAACCAGCGATGAAGGCCACCACAACTAAAGCGATTCCGCTTTCTGGAGTCATTCCCATGATCGACCTTGCCACCTGGAACCTCACCATCCCCGTAGGCGTACCTGCCGTCACCATCGACACCCCGCTGTTGGTCGGCGGCTATCAGGACCATTACTTCCAGTCCAACTCCGGGGCCATTTTCTTCTGGGCTCCGGTCAACGGCACCACCACGCCGAATTCCAGCTACCCGCGTAGCGAGTTGCGGGAAACCTTTGCCGACGGGAGCAGGCGCAACTGGGTCTATCCCTCTGCCGATCACTACCTGAGCGCGACCCTGCAGGTCACCCAGGTACCCTCAACCGGCAAACTGGTCATCGGCCAAATTCATACCGCCACCACCAATTGGCCACTGTTCAAGCTCGAGTATCAGATGCAGAGCTCCGGGACTGGCAATCTGTCGTTCAAGGTCCGCCACAAGCCAACAGACCCGGAAGCACAAAGCTACGTGCTGGTACGCGGAGTCGCGCTGAACCAGAAGATCAACTACACGGTGCATCTCAGCCCCTCTGGCAGCCTGACGGTGAGCCTCAACGGGGTGAAATGGGGAACCAAACTCGACTCGGCCTGGGCAGTCCAGCCGGTGTATTTCAAGGCCGGCGTTTACACCCAAGACAACAGCGGCTACGAGACCGAGGCAGGCGCCGCCACCTTCACCAAACTGAAGATCGAACATCGCCCGCTGGCCAGCCCCACCGCCGCCCAGTAAATCTGCCCGAACAGCAAAAGCCTCGCACATGGCGGCAATGCTGTTCAGTTAAGAAAAAACGCCGCTTATTCCTTACCGGAAAGCGGCGTTTTTTCTAGGCTTCACCTTGTAGCTGGAGGCAAAAGTTGCCGGCCTACAGCTTAAGTGAACAGCATTGCGCACATGGCGGGGCTTTTTACATTCCGGCTGACCCTTACAGGCCGGCGGCTGCGCGCAGGGCGGCGGCCTTGTCGGTTTTTTCCCAGGTGAAGGTGGTGAAGGTGTCGCCATCCACCGTCACTTCTTCCGGGGTGCGGCCGAAGTGGCCGTAGGCCGCGGTGGCCCGGTACATCGGGTGCAGCAGGTCGAGCATCTTGGTGATGGCGTATGGACGCAGGTCGAACACGTCGCGCACCAGCTTGATGATGGTGTCTTCCGCTACTTTGTTGGTGCCGAAGGTGTTGATCGACACCGAGGTCGGTTGCGCCACGCCGATGGCGTAGGACACCTGGATCTCGCAGCGTTCGGCCAGGCCGGCGGCGACTATGTTCTTCGCCACGTAACGACCGGCATAGGCGGCCGAGCGGTCGACCTTGGAGGGGTCCTTGCCGGAGAACGCGCCGCCGCCGTGGCGGGCCATGCCGCCGTAGGAGTCGACGATGATCTTGCGGCCGGTCAGACCGCAGTCACCCACCGGGCCGCCAATCACGAAAGTGCCGGTCGGGTTGATGTGGAACTGAGTGTCTTTGTGCAGCCATTCGGCCGGCAGCACGTGCTTGATGATCAGCTCCATCACGGCTTCGCGCAGGTCCTTGTAGGACACCTCCGGGCTGTGCTGGGTCGACAGCACCACGGCATCGACGGCGACCGGCTTGCCATTTTCGTAGCGGAAGGTGACCTGGGATTTGGCATCCGGACGCAGCCACGGCAGCAGGCCGGACTTACGCGCTTCTGCCTGGCGCTCGACCAGGCGGTGGGCATAGCAGATCGGCGCCGGCATCAGCACGTCGGTGTCGTTGCTGGCGTAGCCGAACATCAGGCCCTGGTCGCCAGCGCCCTGGTCTTCCGGCCGCGAACGGTCGACGCCCTGGTTGATGTCGGGGGACTGCTTGCCGATGATGTTCATCACCGCGCAGGTGGCGCCGTCGAAGCCGACGTCGGAGCTGTTGTAGCCGATGTCGATGATGACGTTGCGGACGATGTCTTCGAGGTCGACCCAGGCGGAGGTAGTGACTTCGCCGGCGACTATCGCCACGCCGGTTTTCACCAGGGTTTCGCACGCCACGCGGGCGAACTTGTCCTGGGCGATGATGGCGTCCAGCACCGCATCGGAGATCTGGTCAGCAATCTTGTCCGGATGTCCTTCAGACACGGACTCGGAGGTGAAAAGAGAGTATTCGCTCATCTCGACGGTTTCCTAGGTTATCGATGGATGCACCGATGGGTGAGTGTCGCCAGCTGGCCGCTGAAAATGTCGGACCTGAATCTGGAAACCATTACGTAAGCCCACATACAGGCTTTCACCGGGCGTAAGCCCTGCGGCTGAGGCCCAGCGGGCCAAGTCGTCCTGTTCAAAGCCCAACCAGAGATCACCGCAGGCCTCCCTGGCCCAACTCTGATTGTGGCTGCACAACTCGGTGATCAACAAACTGCCGCCGGGATGTACGCGCGGCGCCAGTTGTTTCAAGGCTTCGGCCGGCGCGGCGAAATGGTGCAGCACCATGTTCAACACCACGCAATCGGCGGTCTCGCAGGCGGAGCCCAAGGCGTCGGCCAGCCGTAAATCGACATTGCTCAGCCCTTCGCGCTCGCAGCGCAGGCGCGCCAGCTCGAGCATCGCCGGGCTGTTATCCAGCGCCGTGACGCGGCTGAAACGCCGGGCCAGTTCCGGCAGAAAACCGCCGTCGCCGGGGCCGACTTCCAGCGCCGTGGCGCCGGCGGGGAAGCCCAGCGCATCGAGCAGCGCCAACACGCTATCGCGATACTGTGGCAGGCCGGCGATCAAATCCTGCTGCGCCTGGAAGCTGGCCGCCATCCGCGCGAAGAAGTCGTGGCTGGCCGCGGCGCGCTGGCCATGCACCTCGCCGATGCGGGCTTGCACGTCCGCCGGCAGCGTCAGCTCGTCCACTTCCTCCAAGAGTGCCGCGTGCAGCGTGCCGCCGAACAACTCACCCTGCGGCAAGGCGCGGCGATAGAAGATCGCGTTGCCCTCGCGACGGGTGGCGACCAGCCCGGCTTGCGCGAGGACCTTCAAGTGGTGGCTCATGCCGGACTGGCCGGTGGCGAAGATCTGTGCCAGTTCCAGTACGCCAAAGGAGTCGTTGGCCAGTGCGCGCAACACATTCAAGCGCAACGGGTCGCCGCCGGCTTTGCACAGGGCGGCCAGTTCGTCGCAGTCGTCATGGCGGATTAAGGGCGCGCGCAGGTTCATGGGGCGGCAGTCTAGCCCCCGGTTTTGCTGCTCGCAATGCCAATATCAAAAAGTTTTGATATTGGCTGATGGGCGGCTGTGCGCGCCAGTTGCAGGTTGTTCGGGGCAGCCAGCACTGACAACTCTTCGGATAAACGGTCGCTACCTGACCCCGTCGGTCTTCCTGAGTGAGCAGGCACCTGTGACTGAGGCGCTGCTGAACCTGCCGGCCGGCGACAAATATGTGAGCTTTTGGCCGGGGCATGACCATCTGTGATTGCCCCCGCAGGCTTGGCTGGGCGAAAATAGCCGCCTTTTTTCGACCCGCTGTTTTAATGCAGCCCTCCCAGGAGATCAGCGATGCCCAGCCGTCGTGAGCGTGCCAATGCCATTCGTGCCCTCAGCATGGATGCCGTGCAAAAAGCCAACAGCGGTCACCCCGGCGCCCCCATGGGCATGGCCGACATCGCCGAAGTGTTGTGGCGCGATTACCTCAAGCACAACCCGAGCAACCCGGAGTTCGCCGACCGCGACCGCTTCGTGCTGTCCAACGGCCACGGCTCGATGCTGCAATACTCGCTGCTGCACCTGACCGGCTACGACGTCACCCTCGATGACCTGAAAAACTTCCGCCAGCTCGGCTCGCGCACCCCGGGCCACCCGGAGTTTGGCTATACCGCCGGCGTCGAGACCACCACCGGCCCGCTCGGCCAGGGCCTGGCCAACGCCGTGGGTTTCGCCCTGGCGGAGAAAGTCCTGGCGGCGCAGTTCAACCGCGATGGCCATAAGATCGTCGATCACCACACCTACGTGTTCCTCGGCGACGGCTGCATGATGGAAGGCATCTCCCACGAAGTCTGCTCGCTGGCCGGCACTCTGGGCCTGGGCAAGCTGATCGCCTTCTACGACGACAACGGCATCTCCATCGACGGCGAAGTGCATGGCTGGTTCACCGACGACACGCCCAAGCGCTTCGAGGCCTACGGCTGGCAGGTGATCCGCAACGTCGACGGGCATGACGCCGACGAGATCAAGACCGCCATCGAGACCGCACGCAAGAGCGCGCAACCGACGCTGATCTGCTGCAAGACGGTGATCGGCTTCGGCTCGCCGAACAAGCAAGGCAAGGAAGACTGCCACGGCGCGCCGCTGGGTAACGACGAAATCGCCCTGACCCGTGCGGCCCTCGGCTGGAGTCACGGCCCGTTCGAAGTGCCGAGCGAGCTCTACGCCGCCTGGGATGCCAAGGAAGCCGGCGCCGCCGCCGAGGCCGAGTGGAACCAGCGCTTCGCCGCTTACGCCGCCGCTTACCCGGAACTGGCCAGCGAGTTCAGCCGGCGGATCAAGGGCGAGCTGCCGGCCGACTTCGCGGCGAAGGCTGCGGCCTATATCGCCGACGTCGCCAACAAGGGCGAAACCATCGCCAGCCGCAAGGCCAGCCAGAACGCGCTGAACGCCTTCGGCCCGCTGCTGCCGGAATTCCTCGGCGGCTCGGCGGACCTCGCCGGCTCCAACCTGACCCTGTGGAAAGGCTGCAAGGGCGTGACCGCCGACGACGCCAACGGCAACTACATGTTCTACGGCGTGCGCGAGTTCGGCATGAGCGCGATCATGAGCGGTGTCGCTCGCCACGGCGGTTTCATTCCCTACGGCGCGACCTTCCTGGTCTTCATGGAATACGCCTGCAACGCCGTGCGCATGGCGGCACTGATGAAGCAGCGCGTGCTGTTCGTCTACACCCATGACTCCATCGGCTTGGGCGAGGACGGCCCGACCCACCAGCCGATCGAACAACTGGCCAGCCTGCGCATGACACCGAATCTGGACTGCTGGCGGCCCTGCGATGCGGTGGAGTCCGCGGTAGCCTGGAAGCAGGCCATCGAACGCAACGACGGCCCGTCCGCGCTGATCTTCTCCCGGCAGAACCTGACGCATCAGGCGCGGGAAGTGGAGCAAGTCGCCAACATCGGCCGTGGCGGTTATGTGCTGAAGGACTGCGCCGGCGAGCCGGAGCTGATCCTGATCGCCACCGGCTCGGAAGTCGGTCTGGCGGTACAGGCGTTCGACAAACTCAGCGAGCAAGGCCGTAAGGTGCGCGTGGTGTCCATGCCGTGCACCAGCGTGTTCGACGCCCAGGACGCCGGCTACAAGCAGTCCGTGCTGCCGCTGCAAGTCGGCGCCCGGATCGCCATCGAGGCGGCCCATGCCGACTATTGGTACAAATATGTCGGCCTCGAAGGCCGAGTGATCGGCATGACCACCTTCGGTGAGTCGGCACCGGCACCGGCGCTGTTCGAGCATTTCGGCTTCACCCTGGAGAACATCCTGGACACCGCCGCCGAATTGCTGGAAGGCTGAGAACCTGCTCAATGTCTGCTGCGCTGGGTGATGCTGCGTTGAAAACAGGCTCGGAATGCTCATTGACTGCAGTCAACTCCGCTTCCTTGCCTGTCTTCGCCTTGCCTGACCTGCGCTCGCGACGACCTTGAACAGATTCTGAGTGCTCTAGCGCTCCTCTCCCGCGCTTCGTTCATAAAGAAGGGGGAGGGGACAAAAGCCCGCATATCGAGAACCTCATGTCCAATAACCGCCCCTACAGAGTCGCCCTCAACGGATATGGCCGGATTGGCCGTTGCGTGCTGCGCGCGCTGTATGAGCGCGGGGCGAAGGCCGGGTTCGAGGCCGCCGGGGCGAACCTTGAGATCGTCGCGCTGAATGACCTGGCCGATCTGGCCAGCCTCGAATACCTGACGCGTTTCGACTCTACCCACGGTCGTTTTCCTGGCGAGGTGCGGATCGATGGCGATTGCCTGCAGATCAATGGCGGCAGCGTGCAAGTCCTGCGCAGCGCCACCCCGGAAGGCGTCGACTGGGCCGCGCTGGGGGTCGATCTGGTGCTCGAATGCTCCGGCGCCTACCATACCCGTGCCGACGCCCAGCGCTTTCTCGACGCCGGCGCGCCGCGCGTGCTGTTCTCGCAGCCGATGGCCAGCGAGGCGGATATCGATGCCACCATCGTCTTCGGGGTTAACCAGCAGACGCTGAGCGGCGCCGAATTGCTGGTCTCCAACGCCTCCTGCACCACCAACTGTGGCGTGCCGTTGCTCAAACTGCTGAATGAGGCGGTGGGGCTGGAATACGTCTCCATCACCACCATCCATTCGGCGATGAACGACCAGCCGGTCATCGACGCCTACCACCACGAAGACCTGCGCCGCACGCGCTCGGCTTTCCAGTCGGTGATTCCGGTGTCCACCGGGCTGGCGCGCGGCATCGAGCGGCTGTTGCCCGAGCTGCATGGGCGGATTCAGGCCAAGGCCGTGCGGGTGCCGACGGTCAATGTGTCCTGCCTGGATATCACTATCCAGACCGCCCGCGACACCGATGCGGCCGAGATCAACCGTGTGCTCCGCCAGGCGGCCGAGTCGGGCCCGCTCAAGGGCCTGCTGGCCTATACCGAGCTGCCGCACGCCAGCTGCGATTTTAATCACGATCCGCATTCGGCGATTGTCGATGGCAGCCAGACCCGCGTTTCCGGCCCCCGGCTGGTGAACCTGTTGGCCTGGTTCGACAACGAATGGGGCTTCGCCAACCGTATGCTCGACGTCGCCGACCACTATCTGCGCGTTTCGGCTAATTCAACTGCACAACCAGCCCCCGTGAAGGACTGATTCCATGACCACGCCGTTTATGACAATAGCGAAGATGACCGACCTCGACCTCCAAGGTAAGCGCGTACTGATCCGCGAAGACCTCAACGTGCCGGTAAAAGACGGCGTGGTGACGAGCGATGCGCGTATCCTGGCGTCCCTGCCGACCATCAAGCTGGCCCTGGAGAAAGGCGCCGCGGTGATGGTCTGCTCGCACCTCGGGCGCCCGAGCGAAGGCGAATTCAGCGCCGAGAACAGCCTCAAGCCGGTGGCCGACTACCTGAGCAAGGCCCTCGGCCGTGAAGTGCCGCTGCTGGCCAACTACCTCGCCGGCGTTGAGATCAACGCCGGCGACATCGTGCTGTTCGAGAACGTGCGCTTCAACAAGGGCGAGAAAAAGAACAGCGATGAGCTGGCGCAGCGCTACGCGGCGCTGTGCGACGTGTTCGTCATGGACGCCTTCGGCACCGCCCACCGCGCCGAGGGCTCGACCCACGGCGTGGCCAAGTTCGCCAAAGTCGCCGCCGCCGGTCCGCTGCTGGCCGCCGAGCTGGACGCCCTGGGCAAGGCCCTGGGCGCCCCAGCCAAGCCGATGGCGGCAATAGTCGCCGGCTCCAAGGTGTCGACCAAGCTCGACGTGCTCAACAGCCTGAGCCAGATCTGCGACCAGCTGATAGTCGGTGGCGGCATCGCCAACACCTTCCTGGCGGCGGCCGGTTACCCGGTCGGCAAGTCGTTGTACGAGCCGGATCTGCTCGACACCGCCAAAGCCATCGCCGCCAAGGTCAGCGTGCCGCTGCCGGTGGACGTGGTGGTGGCCAAGGAATTCGCGCAAAGCGCCGTGGCGACGGTCAAGGCAGTTAGCGAAGTAGCGGACGACGATATGATCCTCGACATCGGCCCGCAGACCGCCGCGTTGTTCGCCGAACTGCTGAAGTCGTCCAAGACCATTTTGTGGAACGGCCCGGTCGGCGTCTTCGAGTTCGACCAGTTCGGCGAAGGCACCAAGGCCCTGGCCCTGGCCATCGCCGAAAGCCCGGCGTTCTCCATCGCCGGCGGTGGCGACACCCTGGCGGCCATCGACAAATACGGCGTTGCTGAAAAAATCTCCTACATCTCCACCGGCGGCGGCGCCTTCCTCGAATTCGTCGAGGGCAAAGTCCTGCCGGCCGTAGAAGTTTTGGAACAACGCGCGAAGGCGTGAATGGCATGAATGTCGTGGATTATCCCCCTGTGGCTAGGCGGGGAGGTCCAGACAAGCCTGCGCAGGGTTCAGACGAGGATGCCGCACATGCTCAAGCCCCTGCTGGTTTTGTTGAACGCGGGTCTTGCTGTAGGGTGCGCGGGCGCTCCAGAGGGGCAAGCCGAGCAGGCTGGCCAGGGCCACCAAGCAGAGGCGCATGAGCGCAGTTGCTACCAGATGGGGTGGTGGGCGGAGACGGGGCCGGTGCTCTACCGCCGCTTCGGCGAGGATGCCATGCCAAAGCCGGCGCTCAAGGAGGGGGAGCCGCTCGGTGCAGCGGCGGCCCCGGACGAGTGCCCCTGATTAACCACTAAGGACGAGCGGCTAGCGCTGGCTTGGGAGTGTTGGATGAAAGGCCTTTTTGCCGTGGCGGCATTCGTGCTGTTGGCCGCTTGTGCCGGCTCGCCGCAGCCGCCGGAGCAGTGGACGCGTTGGGTCTGCGACAGCCAGGCCGAAGTGCTCTGGCGTTTCGCCGCTAGCAGTCAGGAGGCGATCGATCTGCGTCTGGGGGGCGGTGATATCGTCTACCGTCTCAAGCAGGAACCGGCCGCCTCGGGGGCGTTCTATAGCGATGGCGTGCTGGCCTTTCACAGCAAGGGCGAGGAAGGTTTGCTTTACTGGGTCGCCAGCAACGACCTGATTGGCCGCGGCTGCAAAGCCCGGTAAGGATTCAAGTGGCAGGGCTGGCGAGATCGATTCGCCGTTTGGCGCTGTCATGGTGGATAACGCAGTGCGTTATTCGCCCTATACAATTTGCTCTATACAAGGCCCGCCCCGTGGCAGGCTTGCACGATTAACGACCCCAACCGGGAGATAGGTAAACCATGGCACTTATCAGCATGCGCCAGATGCTGGACCACGCCGCCGAATTCGGCTACGGCGTTCCGGCTTACAACGTCAACAACCTGGAACAGATGCGCGCCATCATGGAAGCGGCGGACAAGACCGACTCCCCGGTGATCGTGCAGGCCTCCGCCGGCGCGCGCAAATACGCCGGTGCGCCGTTCCTGCGCCACCTGATCCTCGCCGCGATCGAAGAGTTCCCGCATATCCCGGTGTGCATGCACCAGGACCACGGCACCAGCCCTGACGTGTGCCAGCGTTCGATCCAGCTGGGCTTCAGCTCGGTGATGATGGACGGCTCCCTCGGCGAAGACGGCAAGACCCCGACCGATTACGAGTACAACGTTCGCGTCACCCAGCAGACCGTGGCCATGGCCCACGCCTGCGGCGTGTCGGTGGAAGGCGAGCTGGGCTGCCTGGGTAGCCTGGAAACCGGCATGGCCGGCGAAGAAGACGGCATCGGCGCCGAAGGCGTGCTCGATCACAGCCAGATGCTGACCGACCCGGAAGAGGCCGCCGACTTCGTCAAGAAGACCCAGGTCGATGCCCTGGCCATCGCCATCGGCACCAGCCACGGCGCCTACAAGTTCACCAAGCCGCCGACCGGCGACATCCTCGCCATCGACCGGATCAAGGCGATCCACGCGCGCATCCCCAACACCCACCTGGTGATGCACGGCTCGTCCTCGGTACCGCAAGAGTGGTTGGCGATCATCAACCAATACGGCGGCGAGATTAAGGAAACCTACGGCGTGCCGGTCGAAGAAATCGTCGAAGGCATCAAGCACGGCGTGCGTAAGGTCAACATCGACACCGACCTGCGTCTGGCGTCCACCGGAGCCATGCGCCGTTACATGGCCCAGCACCCGAGCGAGTTCGACCCGCGCAAATTCTTTGGCGAAACCGTCAAGGCCATGCGCGATGTCTGCATCGCCCGTTACGAAGCCTTCGGCACCGCCGGCAACGCCTCGAAGATCAAGCCGATCTCCCTGGAAGCCATGTTCCAGCGGTACGCCAAGGGTGAGCTGAACGCCAAGGTCAATTAAGGCCTAGCGTCAGGCGTCAGACAGAAAGCCCGCGGCGATGCGGGCTTTTTGTTGGCCCGCAAAAACCAGCTCATCGCCCGTAAACCCTGCATCCCGTTGCCCTACCCCTGGCGGTATAACCGACACCTCTGCTTATCCGGTCTAGACTTGCGGCGTCATTTCCCGAGCAAGGATGCTCTCGATGCAAGGCTGGATTGCCGTACCTCTCTGCCTGTTCGCCTGTAATTCGCTCGCCGCCCCCTGCCCCGACTGGGCGCCGCAGCGCGCCCAAACCGAACTGACCGGTTTGTCCCGGCAAATTGCCGAATGGGACGACGCCTACCATCGGCAGGGCATCTCAATGGTCGCCGACGAGCTGTACGACCAGGCCCGCGCCCGCCTGGAGCTTTGGAGTAGCTGCTTCCCCGCTGCCGCCACGACCAATGACCCGCTCGCCACCAGCGGCGGCCAGCTCAAGCACCCCGTCGCGCAAACCGGGCTGAACAAGCTGGCGGATAACTCCGCCGTACAGGCCTGGATCGAAGGTCGTAGCGACCTCTGGATTCAGCCGAAGGTGGACGGCGTCGCGGTGACCCTGGTGTATCAGGATGGCCAACTGCAGCAAGCCATCAGCCGCGGTGACAGCCGCACTGGACAGGACTGGACGGCAAACGCACGGCGGTTGCGCGCGATCCCGCAACGGCTACCCAGCAATCGCACACTGCTCTTGCAGGGCGAGCTGTACTGGCGCTTGCCCGACCATGTGCAGGCCAAGAGCGGCAGCGTCGGCGCCCGCAGCAAAGTCGCGGGCCTCATGGCGCGGCAAACCCTGAGCGCTGATGAAGCGGCTCAAATCGGCTTGTTCGTCTGGGACTGGCCAACCGGCCCGTCAGCCATGCAGGATCGCCTGGAAGGTCTGAGCGCACTGGGTTTTACCGACACCCAGCGCCTCAGCCAGCCGATTGCCGACCTCGACCAGGCCCGGCATTGGCGGGAGCGCTGGTACCGCAGTGCGCTGCCCTTCGCCAGCGACGGCGTGGTGCTGCGCCAGGGCTCCCGGCCCGCAGCGGAGCGCTGGCAAGCCGAGCCGCCGTACTGGGCCGCTGCCTGGAAATACCCGGTCGCCCAAGCGTTGGCCGAAGTCCGCACGGTGCAGTTCAAGATCGGTCGTAGCGGGCGTATCACGCCGGTGCTGAGCCTACGTCCGGTGCGCCTGGATGACCGGACGATTCGGCGCGTCAGCCTCGGCTCGTTGCAGCGCTGGAACGAACTGGATATCCGCCCCGGCGACCAAGTCGCCATCGCCCTCGCCGGCCTGACCATCCCGCGCCTGGACAGCGTGGTCTGGCGCAGCACCGAGCGCGCCGAACTGCAAGCCCCGAAGGCCGCCGATTACCACGCCCTGAGTTGCTGGCGGCCAACCCCCGACTGCGCCAGCCAGTTCCGCGCGCGCCTGGCCTGGCTGAGCGGCAAGCACGGTTTGGCGCTCAGCGGGGTAGGCCCCGGCACCTGGAACAAACTGCTGCAGGCTCAGCGCCTGGCGGGCCTGCTCGACTGGCTGACGCTGTCACAGGCGGAGCTGGCCCGCATTCCGGGCTTGGGCGAACGCAGCGCGAGCAGCCTCAGCCGCAGTTTCCAAGCCGCGCCCCAGCGCCCTTTCATGACCTGGCTGCGCGCCCTTGGCCTACCACCCACCGGTAGCGCCAAACTGCCCGAGCAGTGGGATGAGCTGGCCCGACGCAGCGAGCAGCAGTGGCAAGCCGAGCCGGGCATCGGCGCAACCCGCGCCCAGCAACTCAGCGCGTTCTTTCGTCATCCGGAAGTGCTGGCGTTGCGCGCGCAGCTGCAGGCCGTCGGCGCCGAGGGCTTCTAAGCTGAACGGCGCGCACGTGGAATAACGCGAGCGCGCGCTGCACAAAGCCGTGGCCAAGGGTGATGCCGAGAAGATCGACGAGCTGGAGCGTTAATCAGTGAGTGCGAAACGCCTTGTGGCAGGTCTCGCAGGCGTCTTCGACGGCCTGTACCGGCGGGCCGAGCTTGAGCGGGTCCAGCGGCTGTTGCCTGGTCGCGACGACCAACGCCGCGGTCGCACCTTCAAGCTGGCGCGCCAGCTCCTGGAACCGCGCCTGGTTTTCCCAGACCTCGGCCTTGGCGCTGCTTTTGTCGGTTTCCTTGACCTGCGGGAAGTGCTGCCAAGGCTGCTGCGCCAGGCTGTCGAGCTTGACCGCACCGGCGGCGAACCGCGCCCCCTCGAAGGGGATGCGGCCGCGCAGCATGCCACCGAGGTCTTCGCTGGTTTTCAGCATCTGCTTGAAGATCGCCTGGCGCCGGCCCTGCGGCGAATTGGGGTCGACCCCGCCGCAGCCAGTCAATGCCAGGCAGGCCAGCAGGGCGAGGGATAGTTTTTTCAAGGTCATGAGCGGTACTGAGCGACTAAACGGCAGCCGACAGTATCCTCGCCGGAGGGCGGAATACCAAACTCGGTGTTTGCCTTAGTTTGCCGCAGCCCTTGTGCAGGCGCGCGCTCGCACCGTCCATGAGCGCGCGAACGCCAGGTTCAGCACCAGGGCCAATGGCCCGGGTGGCGCGTTTGCCCTCGCTTTAGCCACCCGGCAACAGACAGAAAGCCTTGGGCAAGCCTGTTTACGCGGCTATAATCGCCCGGCTTCACGGCGGCCAACCTGTTTCGGCCGCTCCCGCCACCTGTCCGAGGGGCGCTGCAGCAGATCACATCTGTCAGGCTCGGATGGGGCGTACTCAACAGCCGGTTGCCCTGTCATTGATAGAGGCAGCCGCTGTTCAAACGCATCAACGGCGCCCATTCGCACACCACGAATGGAGTTACCGCATGAGCGCTGCTTTTACCGACTATAAAGTCGCGGATATTTCTTTGGCCGCTTGGGGCCGTCGCGAAACCATCATCGCCGAATCGGAAATGCCAGCCCTGATGGGGCTGCGCCACAAGTACGCCGGCGAACAGCCGCTCAAAGGCGCGAAGATTCTCGGCTGCATCCACATGACCATTCAGACTGCCGTGCTGATCGAAACCCTGGTGGCCCTGGGTGCCGAAGTACGCTGGTCGTCCTGCAACATCTTCTCCACCCAGGACCAGGCCGCGGCCGCTATCGCCGCGGCCGGCATCCCGGTGTTCGCCTGGAAAGGCGAGACCGAAGCCGAGTACGAGTGGTGCATCGAGCAGACCATCCTCAAGGACGGTCAGCCGTGGGATGCCAACATGATCCTCGACGACGGCGGCGACCTGACCGAGATCCTGCACAAGAAGTACCCGGCGATGCTCGACAAGATCCACGGCGTCACCGAAGAGACCACCACCGGCGTGCACCGCCTGCTGGAGATGCTCGCCAAGGGCGAGCTGAAGATCCCGGCGATCAACGTCAACGACTCGGTGACCAAGAGCAAGAACGACAACAAGTACGGCTGCCGTCACAGCCTGAACGATGCGATCAAGCGTGGCACCGACCACCTGCTGTCCGGCAAGCAAGCGCTGGTGATCGGCTACGGCGACGTGGGCAAGGGCTCGGCACAGTCCCTGCGCCAGGAAGGTATGATAGTCCGGGTCAGCGAAGTCGACCCGATCTGCGCCATGCAAGCCTGCATGGACGGTTTCGAACTGGTGTCACCGTTCAAGGACGGCATCAACGACGGCAGCGCCGCCAGCATCGACAGCCAGCTGCTGGGCAAGATCGACCTGATCGTCACCACCACCGGTAACGTCAACGTCTGCGACGCCAACATGCTCAGCGCCCTGAAGAAGCGCGCCGTGGTCTGCAACATCGGCCACTTCGACAATGAAATCGACACCGCCTTCATGCGCAAGAACTGGGCCTGGGAAGAAGTCAAGCCGCAGGTGCACAAGGTTCACCGCACCGGCGCCGGCAGCTTCGACCCGCACAACGATGACTACCTGATCCTGCTGGCCGAAGGCCGCCTGGTGAACCTGGGCAACGCCACCGGCCACCCGAGCCGGATCATGGACGGCTCCTTCGCCAACCAGGTACTGGCGCAGATCCACCTGTACGGCGCCCAGTTCGCCAACCTGCCGGCTGCCGAGAAGGCCGCGCGCCTGAGCGTTGAAGTGCTGCCGAAGAAGCTCGACGAGGAAGTGGCGCTGGAGATGGTCAAGGGCTTCGGAGGCGTTATCACCCAGCTGACCAGCCAGCAGGCCGAGTACATCGGCGTGCCGCAGCAAGGCCCGTTCAAGCCGCACGCCTACCGCTATTAATGCAGGGGTGGATAAGCCCTCGGCTTATCCACCGCCGTGGCCAATGGTGGCTAACCCACGCGTTATCCACCCTACGCAAAGCCCGCCCATGGGTTTTTCAGGAATTGTTTTATGAGCCAAGAACGCCGTTACAGCTTCGAGTTCTTCCCCGCGAAGACCGAGGCCGGCCACGCAAAACTGCTCGCCACTGCGCATCAGCTGGCGAGCTACCAACCGGATTTCTTCTCCTGCACTTACGGTGCGGGGGGCTCGACCCGCGATCGCACGGTCAACACCGTGCTGCAGCTGGACAGCGAAACCAAGGTGCAAACCGCACCGCACATCTCCTGCATCGGCGGCTCCAAAGCCGAGCTGCGCGCCCTGCTCAGCCACTACAAAGAGGCCGGGATCACGCGCATCGTCGCCCTGCGCGGCGACCTGCCTTCCGGCATGGGCCTGGCCAGCGGCGAACTGCGTTATGCCAACGAGCTGGTGAGCTTCATCCGCGAAGAGACCGGTGACCACTTCCATATCGAAGTTGCCGCCTACCCGGAGATGCACCCGCAAGCGCGTAACTTCGAAGACGACCTGGCCAACTTCGTGCGCAAGGCCAAGGCCGGCGCCGACAGTGCCATCACCCAGTACTTCTTCAACGCCGACAGTTACTTCTACTTCGTCGAGCGCGTGCGCAAGATGGGCGTGAACATTCCGGTCGTCCCGGGGATCATGCCGATCACCAACTACAGCAAACTGGCGCGTTTCTCCGACGCCTGCGGCGCGGAAATTCCGCGCTGGATTCGCAAGCAGCTGGAAGCCTACGGGGATGACGTCGAAAGCATCCAGAGCTACGGCGAGCAGGTAATCAGCGAAATGTGCGAGCGCCTGCTGCAAGGCGGCGCGCCTGGGCTGCACTTCTACACCCTGAACCAGGCCGAACCCAGCTTGGCGATCTGGAACAACCTCAAGCTGCCACGCTAGAGGCTTTCCGTCACGCCAAGGGCGGGCCATGCTCGACCTTGGCGTTTATGCCACCTGGTACTCGCAGTTGCACTGGTCACCTGCCAGCCACACAAAGCTCAGCCAGAACTCCGCGCGCAGCCCGAACGACGGCCGCTCGGCACTGTCCCTTGGCTCGCGCAACGGCGACAAACCGTTGAGCGGCAGGAAAGCAGCGCAGTTTCGCCGCTCTGTTATACTCCGGCTTCCCGCCAGGCTTACGCCCGGACGCTCGGCCCCCGCGGCCCAGCAGGACCGGACGGGATCGCGCCCCTAAACGCGTTTCGAGCCCGGCAAGATCATCCCATTGGGCCACGCCCTCACTAGACAGGATTACTCATGTCCTTTGCTTCCCTCGGTCTCTCCGAGGCTTTAGTCAGCGCCGTCGAGGCAGCTGGCTACACCGAGCCCACTCCAGTGCAACAGCGGGCTATCCCCGCCGTGTTGCAAGGTCGCGATCTGATGGTTGCCGCCCAGACGGGCACCGGTAAAACCGGCGGCTTCGCCCTGCCCATCCTCGAGCGCCTGTTCCCCAACGGTCACCCGGATCGCGAACGCCGCCACGGCCCGCGCCAGCCGCGCGTGCTGGTGCTGACGCCGACCCGCGAACTGGCCGCCCAGGTGCATGACAGCTTCAAGGTCTATGCCCGCGACCTCAAATTCGTCAGCGCCTGCATCTTCGGCGGCGTCGGCATGAACCCGCAGGTGCAGGCCATGGCCCGCGGCGTCGACGTGCTGGTGGCCTGCCCCGGGCGGCTGCTGGATCTCGCCGGACAAGGCAGTGTCGACCTGTCCCACGTCGAGATTCTGGTGCTCGACGAAGCCGACCGCATGCTCGACATGGGCTTTATCCATGACGTCAAGAAGGTCCTCGCGCGCCTGCCGTCCAAGCGCCAGAACCTGCTGTTCTCGGCGACCTTCTCGAAAGACATCACCGATCTCGCCGGCAAGCTGCTGCACAACCCCGAGCGCATCGAAGTCACCCCGCCGAACACCACGGTCGAGCGTATCGAGCAGCGGGTGTTCCGCCTCCAGGCCAGCCACAAGCGCGCCCTGCTGGCGCACCTGGTGACTGCTGGCGCCTGGGAGCAGGTGCTGGTGTTTACCCGTACCAAGCACGGCGCCAACCGCCTCGCCGAGTACCTCGACAAACACGGCCTGCCGGCGGTGGCGATCCACGGCAACAAGAGCCAGAACGCTCGCACCAAGGCCCTGGCCGACTTCAAGAACAACGGCGTACGGATTCTGGTCGCCACCGATATCGCCGCCCGCGGCCTGGATATCGACCAACTGCCGCACGTGGTCAACTTCGAACTGCCGAACATCGAAGAAGACTACGTTCACCGTATCGGCCGTACTGGCCGGGCCGGACGCAGCGGTGAGGCGATCTCGCTGGTGGCACCGGACGAAGAGAAGCTGCTGAAAGGCATCGAGCGCATGACCAAGCAGAAGATCGCCGACGGCGACCTGCTGGGTTTCGATGCCAGCAGCGTGGAGGCTGAAAAGCCGGAAGCCCGCGAGCGTCCCGACGTGCGTGGCCCACGCGGACCGCGTGACCCGAACAGCCCGCGTGGCGGTGGCGGCGGTGAGCGCCACGGTAGCGGGCGCAAGGACAAGGGCAAGGATACCGGCAAGGACAAGCCTGCCGCCCAGGCCCGTCCACAGCAGCCTGCCCGCGAGCAGCGGCCAGCGCGCAGCAGCGCGGCGCCGACGCCACGTGCCGAGCGCGCGCCGGACGAGTTCCTGGATGACGAAGTCGACAACTTCGGCAACCGTGCCGACTACGTCAGCCCCTACCAGAACAAGCAGCAAAACCGTGGCCGCCGCCCTGGCGCTCCCGCGCCGTCCGGCCCGAGCGCCAGCAATGGCGTTGGCCTGGGTGGCGCACGCCCTGCCGGCCAGGCTCCGCGTGGCCAAGCGCCACGCCCACAAGGCCAAGGCAAGCCGGCAGGTTCGCGTACCGATGGCGGCGGCCAAGGCAAACGCCAAGGCCAGCCAGGTCGCAGTGGCCCGGGGCGCGATAGTCAGACGCGGCGTGACGACTCCCGTGGTCGCGGCCCGGGGCGTGATGACCAACTGCGCCAGGAACCAGCGGTGAAAGGCCCACGCGACAGCCAACCGCGGATCGTGCACAAAGAGTCGAAGATTGATCGCGTGCTGACGCCTGAGCAGTTGGAGCAACTGGATCAGCTCCCGAGCCGCACCCGCGGTGAGAAGCCCGCCTTGCTGACCCGCAACCGCGAAGCCTAAGGCTTCCCGTTGCAATAAAAACGCCGGCCCTGAGGCCGGCGTTTTTGTTTTGCGCAGAAGCTTACTTGCGCACGCCTTCGAACGAGATGATCAGCTCGACTTCCTGGGACGCCGGGCCAAGATCCTTCTGAATCGCGAAGTCCTTCAGCTTGAGCTTGGTCGAACCCTCGAAACCCGCGCGGTAGCCACCCCATGGATCATCACCCTGGCCGATCAGCTTGGCCTTGATCAGCACCGGCTTGGTCACGCCGTTCAAGGTCAGGTCGCCGCTGATATCGGCGGTGTCGGTGCCGGTCGACTTCACCGCGGTAGACACGAAGGTGGCCTGCGGATTCTTGCTGACGTTGAGGAAGTCCTTACTGCGAATGTGCTTGTCGCGCTCGGCGTGGTTGGTATCGACGCTGGCGGTGTTCATCGTTACTTGAACCTTGCTCGCTTCCGGGTTTTTCTCATCGAAGCTGAAGCTGCCATCGAAGTCTTTGAACGTGCCGTACAGCCAGCTGTAACCCAGGTGGCTGATCTTGAAGTCAACGAAGGCATGCTGGCCTTTTTTGTCGATAACGTAGTCAGTCGCCAGCGCCTGGCCGGCGCTCAGCAGCGCAGTACCGAAGGCCAGAGCAGCCAGGGTTTTCTTCATCGTGAGGCTCTTCAACATTGCGAGTGTCCTTGTGCAGTTGAGGGTTAGGGTTAATCCGTGCGGCGCCCGAGCATGCGTGTCAGGGTGGCATCGCGGTCAATAAAGTGGTGTTTCAGTGCAGCCAAGGCGTGAACACCGGCAAAGATCACCAGGCTCCACGCCAGATATTCATGCACTAGGCCCGCGACATCTTCCTGATCGAGGATGCCGGTGATCGATGCGGGAACTGCAAACAGGCCAAACACTTCGATGCCCTGGCCGTCAGCGGTGGAGATCAAATAGCCGGAAACCAGCAAGGCAAACAGCCCCAGATACAGCAGGCTGTGGCCCACTCTGGCGCCCAAGCGGGTCAGCGCGCCGTAACTGCTCAAGACCGGCGGTGGCGAGCTGATCAAGCGCCAGAGCGCGCGTAGCAGCATGGCCGCGAACAGGGTCAGGCCAAGGCTCTTGTGCAGCGCCGGTGCGCGGTGATTCCAGGCGCTGTAGTAATCCAGCCCAACCATCCACAGGCCCAGCCCGAACAGCCCAAAGACCGCCAGCGCGATACCCCAGTGCAGCAGGATGCTGACCAGACCATAACGGGAGGAGGAGTTGCGCCACTGCATGGAGAGATTTCCGTAAAAAACGAGGGAACAAGATTAACGGCAAATCTATCGATTTAAAGCGGAAAATTTCGCTTTGAAATATCGAGAAATACGATTGATAGGTCGAGCCGAGCCAGGCCTGAATTAGTCCGGCGTCGCGGCGGGAAGTTCAGCGGCCGCCACCCGAACGGCGCCTGGGCGGGGATAAGCGGCCTCAGGCGCGACCGCTACGACCACGCCTGAGGTGATGTCAATTGAACAGGCGCGAGAAGAAGCCCGGCTTGTCATCGCCCGCCTTAGCCTTGCTCGACTCGGCAGCAGCCGCCGCAACCACGGGCTTGACTGGCTCGACGGTCTTGCCGGCCTGCAAGTCTTGCACCTGCACCGCCGCCCGCTGGCCACTGCGCAAGGCACCTTCCAGCGTGCCCGGATAGAGCGCATCGGTGTGTTCGCCAGCGAAGGCCAGCCGCTGCAACGGCTTCTCCCACAAGCGCCAATGGCGGCTGAGCTGCCCCGGGCCGAAAGCCAGATAGGCGCCACCGGTAGCCGGATCGCTGCTGTAGCGACGAATCTCATAGCCGGTGTAAGCGCCCCGCGCCTTCGGGTAGAACTTGTGCAGGCGGATCAACACTTGGTCGACCATCTGCTTGTCGCCGAACGCCTGCAACAGCCGCGCGTTGTCGCCGGACAGATTGACCACCACATTGGCGCCGCCCTTCATGGCCGGCTCGATCCACAACATGCCCAGGCCCTGATCACTGTAGATCTCACCCGAGAGGCATGCCTTGCTGTCCCACACCGGGGTCTTGAACTTCAGCATGATCTGGTCGTGACAGCCGTAGTTGGTGCTTTTCAATGCCGCCAGATGCGCGGCGTCCAGGGCCGGCGTCAGCTGAATCTGCGCCAAGGCCCGCAACGGCACCGCCAGCACCACGTAATCGGCGCTGTAGCCAACCGCGCCAGCCTTGACGAGCACGCCATCCTGGTCCTGGCTGATGGCCGGCAGACGGGCGGCGCGCAGATCGCGGTCGTCGATGCCGCGATACACCCGGGTTTGCTGCGCCAGATAGAGCAGCGACAGGCGCGAAGGCTCGTCATAGCGCGTGCGAATCCGCTGATTCACCAGCAGGCGCGCGGTGCCGGGCAACTCCAGCTTGTCCAGCCACTTGGCCACGCTGATCTGATCGAGGGCGAACAAGGTGCTGTTGGCCGCAGGATTCTGTGGGTCGCCGATGGAGGCGGCCAACTCGTCGAGGCTCTTGTCGAAACGTTTCAGCGCGTCGGCAGTCGCCGGTTGTTTTTGCGCCAGCTCGGCGGCCGTGAAGTACTGGCCCTCGATCAGGTAACTCGGCGTGCGCACAAACTCCGGGGCAGCCAGGGTCTTCAGCTTGAAGCCATCGAGGCAGGCATTGAGTACCGGCTGCGCTTTCTGGTTGCCGATCCACTCGCTGGTGGCCAGGCCCGAACGCCCGCCGACACTTGGCTTGGCTTCCAGCACCCAAGGGCGGGCCAGACGTGCCCGTCGGACGCCGGCGCGCGTCGAAACTACAATCCGGGTTGTCCCGCGCCCAGGCATTGCATAGGCTTGCGCAACTGTTTGCCGGGCGCCTTTGCCGCCCCTGAGTTCAGCCGTCGTCTGCTGGACCTTGCCTGAGTTCCGAGGAGTGTTGAAATGGGCCTGAATGATCAGTGGATGCAGCGCGACCTTGCCGTGCTCTGGCATCCCTGCACCCAGATGAAAGACCATGAGCAACTGCCGCTGGTGCCGATCAAGCGCGGCGAAGGGGTGTGGCTGGAAGACTTCGAGGGCAAACGCTACCTGGATGCGGTCAGCTCCTGGTGGGTCAATGTGTTCGGCCACGCCAACCCGCGCATCAATCAACGGATCAAGGACCAGGTCGACCAGCTGGAACATGTGATCCTCGCCGGTTTCAGCCATGCGCCTGTGATCGAGCTGTCCGAGCGACTGGTGAAGATGACGCCGGAAGGCCTGACCCGCTGCTTCTACGCCGATAATGGTTCGTCCTGCATCGAAGTCGCGCTGAAGATGAGCTTCCACTACTGGCTCAACCGCGGGCAGCCGGCGAAGAAGCGCTTCGTCACCCTGACCAACAGCTACCACGGCGAAACCATCGCGGCGATGTCGGTCGGCGATGTCGCGCTGTTCACCGAGACCTACAAGGCGCTGCTGCTCGACACCCTCAAGGTACCGAGCCCGGACTGCTACCTGCGCCCCGAGGGCATGAGCTGGGAGGAGCACTCGCGGAACATGTTCGCGGCCATGGAGCAGTGCCTCGCCGAGCATCACCAGGACGTCGCCGCGGTGATCATCGAGCCGTTGATCCAGGGCGCCGGCGGCATGCGCATGTATCACCCGGTCTACCTCAAGCTGCTGCGCGAGGCCTGCGACCGGTATGGCGTACACCTGATCCACGATGAAATAGCCGTCGGCTTCGGTCGCACCGGCACTATGTTCGCCTGCGAACAGGCCGGCATCCGCCCGGACTTCCTCTGCCTGTCCAAGGCCCTGACCGGTGGCTACTTGCCGCTGGCCGCCTGCCTGACCACCGACGAGGTCTACGCCGCCTTCTACGACGACTACCCGACCCTGCGCGCCTTCCTCCATTCCCACAGCTACACCGGCAACCCGCTGGCCTGTGCGGCGGCCCTGGCGACCCTGGATATCTTCGAGCAGGACAACGTGATCGACAACAACCGCGCGCTGGCCACGCGCATGGGCGCGGCCAGCGCGCACCTGGCCGAGCATCCGAACGTCGCCGAAGTCCGCCAGACCGGCATGGTCCTGGCCATCGAGATGGTGCAGGACAAGGCCAGCAAGACCCCCTACCCCTGGCAGGAACGGCGCGGTCTCAAGGTCTTCCAGCACGCCCTGGAACGGGGTGCGTTACTGCGCCCGCTGGGCAGCGTGGTGTATTTCCTGCCGCCCTATGTGATCACCCCGGAGCAGATCGACTTCCTCGCCGAGGTCGCCAGCGAAGGCATCGACATCGCCACCCGCAGCAGCATCCAGGTGCCGGTCAGCGGTCGTCATCCCAATTTCAGAGATCCGGGTTAACCCTATGCGCCTTTCCCGTTTCTTTATCGACGCCCCTTTGAGCCTCGGCGAACACGAGCTGCCGGAAGCCCAGGCGCACTACATCGGCCGTGTGCTGCGCCTGAGCGAAGGCGCCGCCGTGCAGTTGTTCGACGGCTCCGGCTCGGAGTTTCTCGGCGAGTTGATCGAGGTCGGCAAAAAGCGCGTGAGCGTCAGCCTCGGTGAAAGCCTGGCGGGCCAGCCGGAATCGAGGTTGCAGGTGCATCTCGGCCAGGGCCTGTCACGCGGCGAGCGGATGGACTGGGCGATCCAGAAAGCCACCGAGCTGGGCGTCGCGCAAATCACCCCGATCGTCAGCGAGCGCTGCGAAGTGCGCCTGAAAGACGAGCGCGCCGACAAACGCATGGCCCACTGGCGCCAGGTGGCAATCAGCGCCTGTGAGCAGTGCGGGCGCTCACAGCTACCGCTGATTCATCCGCCGCAGAGCCTCGCCCAGTGGCTCGAGCAGACCCAGGCCGAGTTGAAACTGGTGCTGCATCCGGTCGCAGAACCGCTGGCCAGCCATGCCAAGCCCGGCACCTTGGCCTTTCTCATCGGCCCGGAAGGCGGCCTGTCCGACACGGAAGTAGCCCAGGCCCAGCAAGCGGGCTTCCACTCCGCCCGCCTCGGCCCACGGGTACTGCGCACGGAAACGGCACCGGTGGTGGCGCTGGCCGTCGCTCAGCAACTGTGGGGCGATTTCTAATTCACCAGCGACAAAAAAGCCCGCAGCAGCGGGCTTTTTATTGGCGGCCGACTTAGATCAAACCGGCATCCGCCAGCATCTGCTCCAGTGCGATCAGATCTGGAATCTTCGCCACCTCTTCACCGAAGCTGACCGCATCCAGCTCCAGCGGGGCCAGCGGCGCACTCGCGCGCGTCAACTCCGCGCCGACCTTGAGCGAGCGCGGAATCCCCTGCACCAACAGCGCGAGGAACTTCACCTTCGGTCGACCGCCCAAGGCGTTGATCACCGCCACCCGGGCACCCGGGCGAATCTGTGGCTGGCCATCGGAAGCCGCCTCGAAGGACAGCAGCGGCAGGCTCAGGTCACGCCAGGCCATCTGCCCCAAGAACCAGGCCGGCATGCCCGGGCTCACTTGCGGAGCACGGTAAGGAATCAGCTCGGCCACGGCCACGTTCGGCAGCAGCAAGGTGCGATCCGCCAACGGCACCAGCAGCCCGGTCAGGCTGGTCACGCTATTGGGGGTGGTTACAGCTTGGCTCATCGGAATGTCCTGTACGCGGCAACGCGCGGCCTCAGCCGCACTGCGCCGCCAAATGATTGACCAGCGTCTCCGCCAGCTCGCGCGGGTCGCCACTGTAGGCGCTGTAGCCGCCTTCGCGCAGGCTGTCCGGCATGCTCGGGCAGACGCAGCTGTCCGCCCGCTGAGTCCAGATCTCGCCGCCCTGGCGGCGCACATAGGCCGCCGCGGCGCTGCCGTCGCTGCCCATGCCGCTGAAGGCGATCACCCCGCACAGGGCACCGAAGTGCTGCGCCAGGTTGAGCATCATCTGGTCGATGGACGGGCTGTAGGGCTCCGGCCAGCTGCGTTCGGCGATCTGCATGGTGCCACCTTCGGCAAAACCGAGTTCGTGCACAATAGGTGCGACCACCACCTCGCCGCAACGTACCGCATCCCCCTGCCTGGCCGGATTCACATGCCATTGGCTATGCCGGCCGACCGCTTGCGGCAACGCCGTTTCGAAGCTGGCATCGATATGCTGGGCATAGATGAAGCCGATCGGCAGCCCCCCCGGCAGGGCATCGAGGAAGACTTTGACCGCGGCCGGGCCACCCAACGAGGCCGCCAACAGCCACACCTGCCGCGCTGGAGCACCGGCCACCAGCGGCGTGTCCGCCAGTGCGCGGGGCAAATCCAGGCGCGCTGGCCGCTGAGCCTCGTCGAGCAGCGCTTGCAAACTGGGGCCGACCGCCTGGGTAGGATCACCGACCAGCCGCTTGAGCTTGCCGACCAGGCGGCGCTCCCAGCGCGGGTAATGCTCGGAATGCCGCTCCGGCGCATGGCCCTCGCCAAACAACACCGGGGCGCTGGCGTACTCCAGCAGGTTATCGACCAACGGCGAGTCTTCCGACTGCGCCAAATCGACCAGCCACAGATCGGCCTCGCAGGCGGCCAACGCCTCTGCATCGAGGCGCGCCGGGTCACTGTTGAGCACTACGTGATAGCCGTTACCCACCAACGCCTGCTGCAGCACATGGCGCTGCAGCGAGGTATCGGCAAGCACGGCGATGCGAGCGGCAGTTTTCTCAGTCATATCCGTTTGACCAGTTGTGCAATGGTTTCGAGCAGCAAGGACTCTTGATACGGCTTGCCGAGGTAGTCGTTGACGCCGATGTTCATCGCCCGCTCACGGTGCTTCTCACCGGTACGCGAGGTGATCATGATGATCGGCAGGTCCTTCAGGCGCTCGTCGTGGCGCACCAGGGTGGCCACTTCGAAGCCGTCCATGCGCGGCATTTCGATGTCCAGCAGCATGATGTCGGGCTTGTGCTCCTGCAGCAGGGAGATCGCGTCGACCCCATCCTTGGCGGTCAGCACGTTCATGCCGTTACGCTCCAACAGGCGGCTGGTGACCTTGCGCACGGTGACCGAGTCATCCACCACCATCACCAGCGTCGGCCGTTCGACCTCGAGCTCCGCGGGCAAGGCGGCACGGCTCGCGGTACGCGGCAGCAATTGGGTCAGCAGGTGGGCGTGCAGCACCCGGATAGTCGCCAACAGATCGAGAATCACCACCACCCGACCGTCACCGAGGATGGTCGCCCCGGAGATGCCATGCACCCCGGCGAACTGCGGGCCGAGGCTCTTCACCACGATTTCGCGCGAGCCGGCCAGGGAATCCACCTGCACCGCCACCGCATGCTCGCTGGAGCGCACCAGAATCACCGGCAACGGCAGACTCTGGCCGACCAGCTTCGGCTGCTGGCCGTTGTTCAACAGGTCGCCCAGGTAGCGCAACTCGTAAGCCTGCCCGGCATACTCGAAGCGCGGCGCATCCGGCTGATAGTAAGCCTCCAGCTCGTACGGCGAGACCCGCACGATACCTTCGATGGTGTTCAGCGGAATGGCGTACAGGTCCTCGCCAGACAGCACCATCAGCGCGCGGTTGACCGACACGGTGAATGGCAGGCGGATCCGGAAGGTGCTGCCCTCGCCCGGGGTCGAGTCGATGCTCATGGAACCGCCGAGTTGCTTCACCTCGGAGTGCACCACGTCCATGCCGACGCCACGCCCGGAAATCTGCGTGACCTTCTCGGCGGTGGAGAAGCCCGCTTCCAGGATGAATTGCAGAACCTCGTGATCGGTGAGGTCGGAGTCGGCATCCATCATGCCGCGCTCGATGGCCTTGCGGCGCACCGCGTCGAGCTTGATACCGCCGCCGTCGTCGGCGAGGGTCAGGACAATATCGCCGCCCTCACGGCCGAGGCTCAGGCGGATACTGCCCTGATCCGTTTTGCCGGCGGCGCGGCGCACTTCAGCCGCCTCGATGCCGTGGTCGACGGCATTGCGCAGCATGTGCTCCAGCGGTGCGACGATGCGCTCCAGCACCGTGCGGTCCATCTCGCCGTCGGCATTGCCGACATGGAACTCGACCTGCTTGCCTAGCTCGCTCGCCACCTGCCGGACGATGCGGCGCAAGCGCGGCACCAGCCGATCGAAGGGCACCATGCGCGTACGCATCAGGCCTTCCTGCAGCTCGGTGTTGACCCGCGCCTGCTGCAGCAGCAGGGTTTCCGCGTCACGGTTACGCGCCGCCAGGGTTTCTTTCAGGTCGAGCAGGTCGGATGCCGACTCGAACAGCGCGCGCGAGAGCTGCTGCAGCTGCGAGTGCCGGTCCATCTCCAGCGGGTCGAAGTCTTCGTAGCCGACACGCTCGGCCTCCGCTTGATAGCGGCTGATGATCTGCGACTGGGTTTCGATATCCAACCGGCGTAATTGATCACGCACCCGGTCGATGGTGGCTTCCATTTCGCCGAGGGTGAAACCAAAGTCGCTGACCTGTTGCTCGACGCGACCGCGGAAGATCGAGGTCTCCCCCGCCAAGTTGACCAGGCCCTCCAGCAGCTCGGCCGGCACCTTGACCAACTCCTGCGGAGCACGCCGGGCAGCGGCCTCCAGGGCCGCCTCTTGAGCACGCCGGACGAACGGCAAGACCTTCGCCGCCAGCGGCACCGTCGGCAGCTCGCTGGCCGCCACGATCGGGCTGCTCAAGGTACGGGCTGTCGGTGGGCTGGGTAGCGCTGTAACCGGCTCGGGCTCGAGCTGGGGCGCCTCAGTCGACTCATCGGCAAGCTCTGCCGCCAGACTCTCATTGAGGCGCTGGCGCAATTGCTCGAGCTCGCGCTGCAGGCCCTCAAAACCGGACTGCACATCGAGAGACAGACTCTCTGACCAAGATGCGTCTTGCTGCTGCGCCTCGCTCAGGTGCTGCTCCAGATCATGGGTCAGATCGCCCAGGCTGTTCTGTCCGGCCAGCCGCGCGCCACCTTTCAAGGTGTGCAGGATGCGCAGCATATCGTCGATGGCCGCGTCATCGTCATGCTGCTTTCCCCAGCGGCCGATGGCGCTTTCCATGGCCTCCAGTAGGTCGTCAGCTTCCTCGAGGAAGATGTCGAGAATATCTGCCTCGGCATCTTCCGCCAGCGCGTCGACCGCGGCCCTCAGGTGCACGCTGGGCGGTATGCTCAGTTGCTCATCCGGATTCGCGCGAAAGCTCTGGATAGTCTCGATCAGCGCCTCGCCGCTCGGCACGGCACGCTTGCCACGCACCGCCTCGAGCATTTCGGCGAGCCGATCATGGCAAGTCTGGAGCAGGTTGAAGAGCTCAGGACTGGCGCGCAAACGCCCGTCGCCAAGCCCCTCGTAGAGGAACTCCAACTCATGCGCAAGGTCGCCGATCTCACGGATTTCAGCCATCCGCGCACCACCCTTGAGGGTGTGTAGATCACGCTGCAGAGACTCGAGCTCGATAGTGTTATCGAGGTCTTCCTTCCAGCGCTGCAGGGCCGCGCTGGAGCTATCGATGATATCGAAACCTTCTTCGAGGAAAATTTCCACCAACTCGGGATCGCGCTCATCCTCGAAAGTCGACGCTGCTGCCGCGGCCAAGACTTGCGGCTCGCCCAACTCAAGCGGCTCGGCGGGCACGGCTTCTGCTACAGCACTTAACTCAAGCGGCTCAGCCAACGACAGCTCGTGCGGCTCAGCGCTCAACGCAGAGCGCGACTCGTCGACCAGCTCGCCCGCCAACGGCGCTAACCCAAGCTCAAATAGCTCTTCCACCTGCAACTCGGCTTCGGCTTCGGCTTCGGCTTCGGCTTCAAAGTCAGGTTGCGGCATGACAACCGCCGCCGGCAGGCTTTGCCCACCGCCCTGACGGAAGCTGCGAATTGCCTGGATCGGCTCGATCGGATCGAGCAGCGGGTGCTTGGCCTGCAACTGCTCCAGCAACAGGGCCAGACGGTCGTGGCTCTGTTGCAGCAACCCCCTCAGTACTGGCGAATAGCTGTAACGCCGATCCACCAGGCCTTCGTACAGCGCTTCCAGCTCATGGGCGAGATCGCCGATCGGGCCAATCTCAGCCATCCGCGCGCCACCTTTCAGGGTGTGCAGATCACGCAGCAGAGAAGACAGCGCCCGATTATTGTCCGGTTCACTCAGCCAACGCTCCAGGGCCTGACCGGCGCTTTCCAGGATATCGACCGCCTCTTCGATGAAGATCGCGACCATTTCCTCGTCCTGCAGGTCATGCGTGGCGACCGGCGACTCTTCTTCGACTGCCAGCCACGACTGTACTTCGAGCGCTATATCCGCGCCTTGATCCCCTGGCTCGGAGCGCTGCATCGCCTCGCCGAGCGCCCACTCGGCCAATTCGAGTTCGGCAGTTGCCGCGTCCAGTTCGATGATTTGCAGCTGCGCATTGGCATCCGGTGTCAGCAAGGCCAGGGTCCGCGGGTCGAGAACCTCGCCCAGCAATACACGCAAGGCTTCGACCCGCTCGGGTTGCGCGCTGACCTGCAGCCCGGCAGCAACCTGATCCATCATGCTGATCAGCTCTTCGTGCGCACTCTCAACCTCACTGAAAAAGCGCTCACTGACGGCCAAGCTACCTTCTTCGACCGCGCCGTAGAGATCCAGCAGCGCTTCACAGAGCTCATCGATCTGCGGCAGCTCGGCCATCTCGGCGCCACGACCCAGGGTGCTCAGTTCGTCGAGCAGGGCACTGAGTTCCTGGCGCTCAGACGGATGCTCGCGCCAGCGGCGCAATAGATCCTCGGCGTCCAGCAGGATATCCATGCCTTCGGCGAGAAAGATGCCGATCAGTTGCGGATCGCGAGTTTCACCTTGCTGGCCCTGACGCGCAGTTTGTGCGGCGTCCAGCCGGTCTTGGTGTAATTTGTGCGCGCGCTCGAGCAGCTCCGCAGCCCCCTCGATGGCTGCTAACGGCTGTTCTTCCAGCTGCTCCAGACCGCGGCGGAACAACTGCTCGGCACTCTGCAGCAACTCAGCCTCGGCCAGATCCATCGGAATCAGGTTGGCCTTGAATTCCTTGACCAGCTTTTCCAGTGGCGTGGCGATCTCGGCGATCGGCAGAATGCCGGCCATGTACGCACTGCCCTTGAGGGTATGCAGAGCGCGCTGCAGATCATCGGTGACCGCTTGTGGCAGCTCCTGGGCGCAATCGGCGAGGAAGCCGAGCAAGGTATCCAGGTGGGTTTCCGCCTCATTGCGGAAGATCTCGATCAACTGCGGATCGAGCGCATCGGACACTGCATCCACAACCGCTGCAGTCACAGGCTCGCCCATGGCTGCGGCTGTCTGCTGGGAGACCTGGGCATCAATTTTTGCGAGGCTCTGGCCCTTGGCCAACGCATGAGCAGTGGCGGCTAAGCGGTCGACATCGTCACGCTGACGCTGAGCCTTGGCGGCGAACTCTGCCACCAGCGCCGGCATCAACTCGACCACCTCGACTATGACTTGCTGCACCTCATCGCCAGGCTGAATGCTGCGCTCCAGCACTCGATTGAGCAGGTTCTCGATGGACCAGCCCAGTTCGCCAATAATCAGCGCACGAACCATCCGCCCACTGCCCTTGAGGGTGTGGAAGGCACGCCGGACTTCGCTGAGGGCTGCTTTATTGTCGGTGTCCGCACGCCACTGCGGCAGAGACTCGGCGATGCTTTCCAGTACCTCGCCGACTTCCTCGATAAAGACTTCCAGCAGCTCTTCGTCTACCGGTTCTTCATCGGCCGGCGGCGGTAGCAGGCTGGGGGGTACATCCTGGGCCGGCGGATTGATGGCCTGCACCGGCGTCGCCATGACCTCGGCCATGGACAGAGGCATCGAAGCGGGCGCGGCTTGCTCCTCGGGCTCGAACGGCGCGCTCGGCAGCTCAACTTCGGGAAGTTCCAGCTCGGCCAGTTCAGCCTCGCTCCACTGTGCCGGGTTGTCGTTGAGCGCATCGAAGCTGAGTTCTTCCAGCTCCAATGTGCTATCGCCACCCCAACTCAAGGGCGCCTCAACCTCGGTCAATTCCAGGCCGGGCAACGACGACAGCTCGTCCAGCGTTGCCGCCAGACTGAAATCGATGTCTTCCAGAGCCATTTCTGGCAGCTCACTGAGGTTCCAATTGTCATCGGAAACCAGCAACTCAGTGCCCTCACCGGCAACCTCGGCAGCAACCTCGGCGAATTCCAGGCTCAGTTCGTCGCCGAACTCCAGGTTTGTCAGCTCAGGATCGGCCTCCTGGCTCTCCACCGGCAGACCCAATTCAAGCTCTTCCAGCGGCTCGTCGGCTAGCACCTCGATGTCGTGCAGCGGATCAGCCAGTGGCGCAAAAGACTCTACTGCAGGCTCGACACGATCAAGAATCGACGGCTTCTCCTGCAGCGGGTAGCCGAGGGTCTCCAGGCTCTCTTCGGCCACATCGAGGATCAGATCGCCCTGGGTCGCATGGTCTTCGGCCAGCCGTTCGAGGTAATACTCGACGCTGGTGATGGCATCGGCCAGGGTATCGAGGCTCTGCCAGTTCGGCACCGCTTTACGGGCCAGCAGCTGTTCTTGAATGTAGCGATTACAGGCTTGCAGCAAGGCCGCGGCACGCGCCAGCGGAATCATCGCCAGGCCACCACGCGCCTGGGTCAGTAGCTCAGGCACCCGGGCCAGGTGTTCGTGGTTCCACTGCGAGGCGATGAATTCGATGATCGCGTCTTTGGCCTGCTCCAGGCCGTTGCGCGCCTCTTTAATCACAAGCTGGTGAATCTGCGCCACATCGGTGGTCGGCAGCCGGCTTTCTTCGCGGCTGCTGTCATCGGCCGGACCAACCATGCCGGCCAGGGTCGCCTCCACATACAGCAGCGCCCCGGCGACATCCATCAGCATCGCATCGCTCGGCTCGCGCTGGCCGAGGGACAAGCCATGCACCACATCGATCTGATCGAGAATCACCTTGCGCGGCTGGCCGAAACCGAGCACCGCCAGGGTATCGGCGATCTGCTTGAGCGGCGCCAGTTGGCTATCCAGTTCGGCGACTTTGCTGCGGTCGCTGCGGACAAACAGGTCGAGGCTGTCCTTGACCCGCACCAACTCTTCGCACAGCGCGGCGACCACCGAGCGCATCGCATCGCGATCCGGCCCGGCCAGGCGCGCCCGCTCTTCGTCCACCACCTCGTGGTCCGGCAAGGCGTCATCGAGGCGATAGTGTTCTTTCAAGGCGCGGATCCGCGGCGATTGCGCCGGGGCCTTCGCCACGTAGAACAGCAGGTTTTTGATCAGTTCGTCCGGAGCGGCCTGATTGATGCCCTCCGCCCCCTGTTCCAGCAGGCGCTTGAGCTCTTTATCCGCCTGGCGGAGCAAGGTTCGCACCGAGCTGCCGTTGAGCACGCTACCGTTGGCCAGGCCCTCGATCATGCCCGACGCGATCTGCCACAGCGGGCCAAGCGGAGCGTCTTTGCAGAGCACTTCGAGACGGGCAAAAACCCGCGCCATATAGCCCAGGTTGGTGCCGAGGTCCTGGTTGCGGAGCACCCCGACCAAGGCCATCTGCAGCATCTGCCGCAGCTTGCGCAGCAGGACCGGGAGCTCGGCGGTGCGCAGTTGTGCCAGCGACTCCACCGACAGGGCCGGCTGACGAGCCGACATGTCCGGCGAGAACAGACTGGTTTCCGACAGCAGTTTCTCGCCGCGTGCCGCGCGCAGATCATTCAGCAGCGGCAACACCACCATCGGCAGATCGCGTCGCGCGGTCTGAATTCGATCCAGATAAACCGGCAGCTGCAGAATCGCCTGCATCAGCACTTCCAGGGCCTCAGCCTGGTTGGCTACGCGGTTTTCCATCAGCGCCTGGGACAGCTGCTCCATTTCTTCCGCGAGCAGCGCCGCACCGTAGAACTCCACCATCTGCAGAGTGCCATGGACCTGGTGTACATAGGTCAGACAGAAACGCATGCGTGTCGAGTCCTGCGGGCTCTCGACGAACGCCTCCAGGGCTTGCCGCGCCTGTTTCAGGGTTTCCGCGATCTCGCCTTTGACCCACTCCAGGGCGACATAGTCGTGCCGATCACCCATAGCAACTCCACTCATAACCGCACGTTACCCCTTTCGGGTAAAAGCCAGCACTCGCTCGTCGGCCACCGGTTCTAGCTCCGGATGTTGCCAACCGATCACTTCGCCGACGCCGACTACCAACAGACCACCCGGTGCCAGGCGCTCGGCCAGGCGGTTGAGGATCTCGCGGCGGCGCCAGCGACGAAAATAGATCAGCAAGTTCTGACAGAAAATGACGTCCATGCCGGACATTGGCGCCTTCGCCAGTTCCAGCACATTGAGCCGGGCGCAACACACTCGCGCAGCCAGGCTCGGTACTACCTTGAAGCGTCCATCGGACTGTGCGTCAAAGTACCGCTCACACAGCTCTATATCCATTTGCTCGAGCTTGCGCGCGCCGTATTGACCGGCGCGCGCCTTGCTCAGGGCATTCAGACTGATATCGGTACCGGTCACGCCAAAATGCGCGGGCCGCTCACTATCACGCAAGACTTCGGCGGCGCTGATTGCCAAGGAGTAAGGCTCCTCACCACTGGAACAACCCACGCTCCACAAGGCCCAGGGTTGCTCACCGACTTCAGCTCGCGCCAAGCGCTCACCCAGGTAATGCTCGAGTACTTGGAAGGATGGGCGATGGCGGAAAAACCGGGTTTCTTGAACCGTCAGGCGATCCAGCAGGATCGACCATTCCACCGCCCCACGCGGACCATCGGTGACCTGCCGGTAGTAGCTGGCATAGTCAGCCACACCCAATTCGCGCATCCGCGCGCTCAGGTTGGTCTGCAAAAATGCCTGGCGCTGTTCGCTGATCACTACCCCGGTACGCTCTTCCAACAACGTTTGCCAGTCGTAGAATTCTGCCGGTGTCATATCGACCAGGGGTTTCAAGGCCCAGGCCCCGCTTGGCTGCATGCCGTGCCCCTCGCTCATGGCCGCGTGGCGGCGACCTCTTCAGGTCGCCGCACCTCTCCTGATCAGGCTTGATCCGTGGCTTCCGGCAGGGTAAAGCCGGAAACCGACCGACGCATCTCACTGGCCATCTTGGCCAGGTTACCAATGCTTTTGGCGGTAGCCGTGGTGCCCGAGGAGGTCTGCGAGGTGATTTCCTGAATCACGTTCATGGTGTTGGAGATATGGCCTGCCGAAGAGGCTTGCTGCCGCGCGGCGTTGGAGATGTTCTGAATCAAGGCCGCGAGGGTCTTGGATACTTTTTCAATCTCCTCCAGGGCCACACCGGCGTCTTGCGCCAGGTGGGCACCGCGCACCACTTCAGAGGTGGTTTGCTCCATCGAGATAACCGCTTCGTTGGTGTCGGTCTGAATCGTTTTAACCAGCGCCTCGATCTGCTTGGTTGCCGCGGAGGAACGTTCCGCGAGGCGTTGTACCTCGTCCGCTACCACGGCGAAGCCACGACCCGCGTCACCGGCCATAGAGGCCTGGATCGCGGCGTTCAGGGCGAGGATGTTGGTCTGGTCGGCAATGTCGTTAATCAGGCTGACGATGTCACCGATCTCCTGGGACGATTCACCGAGGCGTTTGATCCGCTTCGAGGTGTCCTGGATCTGCTCACGGATGTTATCCATGCCGGTGATGGTGTTATGCACCACCTCGTTGCCCTTGTTGGCGATGGCTACCGAACGCTCCGCTACTGCGGAGGATTCCGAGGCGTTCGCCGATACCTGGTCGATCGACACGGCCATTTCGTTGATCGCCGCAGAAGCACCGGCGATTTCCTGCGCCTGGTGCTCGGAAGCTTCGGCCAGGTGCATGGCTGTCGCCTGGGTTTCCTGGGCGGCCGCCGCCACTTGTACGGCGGTCAAGTTGATCGTTGCGACCAGGTCACGTAGTTGGTCGATCGAGTAGTTGATCGAGTCCGCGATGGCGCCGGTGAAGTCTTCGGTTACCGTTGCCGCTACCGTCAGGTCACCGTCGGCGAGGTCGGCGATTTCATCCAGCAGTCGCAGAATTGCCGCCTGGTTACGCTCGTTCTTCTCGGCGGTTTCAGCCAGACGACTACGGGTGCTCTGCACCATGACCAAGCTGATCAAGATAATCGAGGCCAATGCCAGCAGGCCCAGGACATAACCGGCGAGGGTATTCAGGTGACGGCCGCCGGCCAGGTTTTCAAACCCGCTGGCCAGTTGCGAGGCTTTGTCCAGCAAGGTCTGGGAAACGGTGAAGATGCTGCTGGCAGATTCCCGAACCTGGAACAACTCTGGCGAGGTCTCCAGAATCTCGTCCACCGAACCGGAAACGAACTCGAACAGCTCGGAAATTTCCGCCAGTCGCTCGAGGGCTTCCTGGTCGGTCACCTTGGCGATCTTCATCGCCGCATTGCCTTCCAGCATCGCGCTCAGCACTCGACCGAACAGGCTGGCATCGCGGCCGAACATGTCGGCGGCCTGCACCGAGTCTTCGTCACCCGCGAGCACCTTGTTCACCGAGCCGAGGATACGTTCGGCCAGCAACGATTGACGCTGGGCTACCGAAACCTGGGCGGCCGGCGCACCGCTCTCGAGCAGGATGTCGACCACCTCTTCGTACTCGACCTGCAGTTGCGGAATGGTTTCCGCCAAGGTCGCGGCGACCTGGTGCAGGGAGAGAACCGTCTGCTCGCTGGCGAGAATGGCATCGGCGTTCTGCCGCAGGCTGTCCCAGTCCTTTTGCACGGCGACCATTTCCGCCTGCACCGTTTCTGGAGCTGACGGCAGCCCCGTCGACTCGTCACCCTTGACCAGGAAGCCCCAGCGCTTCTCGAAGTCGTTGCGCGCGTCTTTCAACAGGGCGAAGGCCTCGACCTTACCCGCTGCCGCTTCCGTGGCGTTCTTCGCGATCCGCTGGGAGAGTACACGCAGCTCACCGGAGTGACTGATGTAGCCCTTGTCATAGTTCGACTGGGTGTTGATATAGGCGAAGTTGGCGAACAACAACACGATGGAGACGATCAGGACGATAAAAAGCCCCGCGATCAAGGTGCTGCTGCGCATCCCAGCCAATAGATTGCCTGCGTTTAGTTTTTTCATTATTTGGCCCCCGCCTGGACCTACCGCACTACGTTGTTTCCCATGTAACGCCAAAGGGCCGGCAACGCCGACCCAACCGAAAACTATTTAGAACGCCACGTCGAGGAAGCCCGGATGCTGTGCCAGCGCATGAGGACTGAACACTAGCCAGGGCTGTTCGCGCTGGAAGACCCCGTGAATGAAGGGCTGAACGGCTGTCTCGAGCGGTGGTAGATGCTCGGAGAAGCTATCCACCGGGAAGTGCTGCATGCCGAACACTTCATCGACTGTTAGGCCGGCGAAGACTTCCTGATGATCCACCACCAATACCCGCCGCTGCTTACGCAATGGCGACAGCTCATTGTCGAAGAAACCACACAGGTCCATCACCGGCAGCAAGCGACCACGCACGTTGGCGACGCCCTTGACCCAACTTTTCACGCCCGGCAACAAGGTAAACCTCGGCTCGTGCAGCACTTCGCCAACCTCTCCCATGGGCGCAACAAACAGTCGCTCGCCCATGCGAAAACCAATGCCACTCCAGGTCTGCACCACCGCGCGCTGCGACGGCAGCCCAGCCGCCAGCAGTCGACAGCGTTGGTCGATCTCAAGGAGAAGCTGAAAGGGGGTCTGTACGTCCGACATGTCGGCCTGGGCCTTTTTCTTATTTTATTAGCTACGAACTAGCACGGTCAGCCGACCAGCACCGCATTCAAGGTTTTCAGCAGCGTGTCTTCATCCACCGGTTTGGTCAAGTAGTCACGCGCACCTTGGCGCTTACCCCAGACCTTATCGGTTTCCTGATCTTTGGTGGTGACGATGATCACCGGGATGTGACTGGTATCCTCATCTTTGGTCAGCTGACGGGTTGCCTGAAAGCCATTCAGGCCAGGCATGACGATATCCATCAGGACTGCATCGGGCTTTTCCTGGCGAGCTAAAGCCACGCCATCGGCGCCATTTTCCGCCTTGAGCACCTGATGCCCATGCTTTTCGAGCATGGCGGTCAGCTTGTACATCTCGGTCGGCGAGTCATCAACAATTAAAATTCGAGCCATGGTGTTCCCCATATGGAAGATGCGTCACCGCCCTTGCGGGCGGACGTCAGGATACTTGTTCCACCGGGGTGAAGTTAGGTACATGAGCCTTAATGGCACCGAGCAGCTCTTCCTTGCTAAAAGGCTTGGTGAGGTACTGGTCGGAGCCGACGATACGGCCTTTGGCCTTATCGAATAGACCATCCTTGGAGGACAACATGATCACCGGGGTGGATTTGAAAGCACTGTTATTTTTAATTAGGGCGCAGGTCTGATAGCCATCAAGCCGCGGCATCATGATGTCGACAAAGATGATACTGGGATGAGTGTCGGCGATTTTAGCCAGCGCATCGAAGCCATCTACCGCGGTAATGACCTCGCAACCCACTTTTTTCAGCAAGGTTTCCGCAGTGCGACGAATCGTCTTCGAATCGTCAATCACCATGACCCTCAACCCTTCGGAATGCTGTTCCATGTTCGCCCTACCATCGCCTCGGTGAGTCGTTATTTTTCTACGTTTTCAGTGCGCCTGAGGCCCTACCAGCGACGGGCTGCGACCCAATCGTAGGCCTTTTTAGCACACTCTCTAGATGCAATCCATAAGTCCTAGAAGTGCAAGGTTTTTCCTTGACCGGGAAGGTCGTCGGCGCCACCCTGGCGCCACACAGTCTAGCCTCGGCAGCTTTTTGCTGTCGCATTCCTTTTGCGGAGGATTCCCCCATGAGCGTTCGCCTCGGCATAGTCATGGATCCGATTGCGCGCATTTCCTTCAAGAAGGACAGCTCGCTGGCCATGCTGCTGGCCGCTCAGGCCCGTGGCTGGTCTCTCTTCTATATGGAGCAGCCCGATCTTTACCAAATTGGCGGTGAGGCCCGGGCGCGCATGCGCCCACTCAAAGTCTTCGAAGATCCCCAACATTGGTTCGAACTGGACGCTGAAAGCGATCTCCCGCTGAGCGAACTCGACGTGATCCTGATGCGCAAGGATCCACCCTTCGACATGGAGTTCGTCTATAGCACCTATCTATTGGAGCAAGCCGAGCGCGCCGGCGTGCTGGTGGTCAATCGCCCGCAGAGCCTACGCGACTGCAACGAGAAACTCTTTGCCACCCAGTTCCCCCACTGCACCCCGCCGACACTGGTCAGTCGCCGTGCCGACATTCTGCGCGAGTTCGCCAAAGAGCAGCGTGACATCATTCTCAAACCCTTGGATGGCATGGGCGGATCTTCGATCTTTCGCCATCGCGAAGGCGACCCCAACCTCTCGGTGATTCTCGAGACCCTGACCGCCCACGGCACCCAGCAAATCATGGCGCAGGGCTACCTGCCGGCGATCAAGGACGGCGACAAGCGCATCCTGATGATTGACGGCGAACCTATCCCCTATTGCCTGGCGCGCATCCCGGCCGCCGGCGAAACCCGCGGCAACCTGGCCGCCGGCGGGCGTGGCGAGGCGCGCCCCTTGAGCGAGCGCGATCGCTGGATCGCCGCCCAGGTCGGCCCAACGCTGCGCGAGAAAGGCCTGCTGTTTGTCGGTCTGGACGTGATTGGCGAGCACCTCACCGAGATCAACGTGACCAGCCCGACCTGCATCCGCGAGATCGACAATGCCTTTGGGACGAAGATTGGCGAGCAATTGATGGAGGCCATCGCCAGGCAGCTGAGCCAGCGCGGAACAACCTCACGCTGAAATGCTCAGTGCTTCACCAAGCCGCGCAGTGCTTCATAGACTTTTTCCCGAGCCCTCGGCAGACTGCGCGGCAACCTGAACCGACCCCGATGAGCGATGAACGCAGCCGCCCTCCCACCCGAACTGTCTGCCGCTGGCGTCCGCCCAGCGGATCGGCTGGGCTTTACCCTGTTTCTCGCCGCGGCGCTGCATGTGGCGCTGATCCTCGGCATCAGCTTCACCCTGGCCGAACCGAGCCAGATCAGCAAGACCCTGGAAATCACCCTGTCGACGTTCAAGAGCAAGGAAAAGCCCAAACAGGCCGACTACCTCGCCCAGGACAACCAACAGGGCAGCGGCACCCTGGAGCACAAAGCCGCACCGAAGACGACCGAGCAGGCGCTGTTTCAGGGTAAAGCGGTCAAACGCACCACCCCGCCGGCCGCCCCGCGGCACACCACGCGCCAGGAAGCCCCGAAAGCCGCGGTCGCCACCCGCACGCCACAACGGCAAAAAACGCCGGTCAAGCGCGAGCAAGCCAAGCCCGAACCGCAAACGCGTCCAGCACCGACGTTCGATAGCGAACAACTGTCCGCCGAGATCTCCAGCCTGGAGGCCGAACTGGCGCAAGATCAGCAGTTGTACGCCAAGCGTCCGAAGATTCACCGGCTGAACGCCGCCTCGACCATGCGCGACAAAGGCGCCTGGTATAAGGATGAGTGGCGCAAGAAGGTCGAGCGGGTGGGCAACCTCAACTATCCCGACGAGGCACGCCGCCAGCGGATTTACGGCAACCTCAGGCTGCTGGTCTCGATCAACCACGACGGCAGCCTGTACGAGGTACAGGTGCTGGAGTCCTCTGGGCAACCGCTCCTCGACCAAGCGGCCCTGCGCATCGTTCGCCTGGCCGCACCCTTCTCGCCGTTCAGCGGCGATCTTGCCGAGTTCGATCGCCTAGAGATCATCCGCACCTGGCGCTTCGAGCGCGGCGACCACCTGTCGAGCAAATAGACGCTCGAGGAAGCAGCGCTGCTTGTCAGGGTGGCCACCTAGCGACCACACTATTACCCATGAAAGACGCCAGCCCGAGCTACCTCAAGCATCACCTGCTGATTGCCATGCCGCACATGGCCGATCCGCATTTCGTGCAGACCGTCAGCTACATCGTCGAGCACAACGCCCAAGGCGCCATGGGCCTGGTGATCAATCGACCCAGCGGGCTGAGCCTCGCCGACGTGCTCGAACAATTGCGCCCGGATAACCCCCCAGCACTCCTATGCCAGAGCCTGCCGATCTTTTCCGGCGGCCCGGTGCAGACCGACCGCGGCTTTGTCCTGCACCCCAGCGGACAACAATTCCAAGCCACCCTGGAATTGGGCGAGCTCGCGCTATCGACCTCGCAGGATGCGCTGTTCGCCATTGCCGACGGCACAGGCCCGGAGAAATACCTGATCACCCTGGGCTACGCGGGCTGGGAGGCCGGACAACTGGAGAGCGAACTGGTCAATAACGTCTGGCTGACCTGTCCAGCGGACCCCCACATTCTCTTCGACCTGCCCTACGAGCAACGCCTGAATGCCGCGGCCGAGCGCCTGGGCATCAACCTCAGCCTGCTGACTTCCCAGGCCGGGCACGCTTGATGGCCGCGACTCCCGCCGCCGCCAAGCCGCTGCGCCTCCTGCTCGGTTTCGATTACGGCACCAAACAGATTGGCGTCGCCGTCGGCCAGGCGATTACCGGCCAGGCTCGCGAACTCTGTGTATTAAAAGCGCAGAATGGCGTACCCGACTGGCAGAAAGTCGAGGCGCTGATCCGTGAATGGCAGCCCGACGCCATAGTCGTCGGGCTGCCGCTGAACATGGACGGCACCCCCAGCGAGATGAGCGAGCGCGCGGAAAAATTCGCCCGCCGCCTGAATGGCCGCTTCAACCTGCCAGTGCATACCCACGACGAACGCCTGACCACCTATGCCGCCAAAGGCGAGCGGCTGAGCCAAGGCCAACGCGGCGGCTACCGGGAAAACCCGGTCGACGCCCTGGCGGCCGCCCTGCTGCTGCAAGGCTGGCTGGAAGAACACCTAGATATTTGACCCAGAACAGTTGCCACTCGCGCCAAGCATCCGAAGCCTGCCGCGCACGGTTGCCACACGTCCCGAGGAGCGCCCATGAGCCTGCCCAACCCCGCCGAACTGCTGCCGCAGATGGCTGCCGCGCTGAGCGCCCACCTGGCCAGCCGCAAGATCGCCGAGCCGCGCTTTATCGGCATTCACACCGGCGGCGTCTGGGTCGCCCAGGCACTGCTGCAGGCCCTCGGCCGCAACGAGGTGCTGGGGATTCTCGACGTTTCCTTCTATCGCGACGACTTCACCCAGAACGGCCTGCACCCGCAAGTACGCCCCTCGGCACTGCCGTTCGAGATCGAAGGCCAGCATCTGGTGTTGGTCGACGACGTGCTGATGAGCGGCCGGACCATCCGCGCCGCCCTCAACGAACTGTTCGACTACGGCCGCCCCGCCAGCGTGACGCTGGTCTGCCTGCTCGACCTCAGCGCCCGCGAGCTGCCGATCCGCCCGGACGTGGTCGGTGCCACACTGTCGCTCGCCCCCAGCGAGCGGGTAAAATTGCTCGGCCCCGCGCCGCTCACCCTCGAGCAGCAGCCCCCCGCCTCCGCCGCCAACTGAGATCCTCGCTATGACGCCGACCGACGCCAAGCGCCCGCTGCAGCTCAACGATCAGGGCCAGCTACGCCACTTCCTCACGCTCGACGGCCTGCCGCGTGAGCTGCTGACCGAAATCCTCGACACCGCCGACTCGTTCCTCGAAGTCGGCGCCCGCGCGGTGAAAAAAGTCCCGCTACTGCGCGGCAAGACCGTGTGCAATGTGTTCTTCGAGAACTCCACGCGCACCCGCACCACCTTCGAGCTGGCGGCCCAGCGGCTGTCCGCGGACGTGATCACGCTGAACGTCTCCACCTCATCGACCAGCAAGGGCGAGACGCTGCTCGACACCCTGCGCAACCTGGAAGCGATGGCCGCCGACATCTTCGTGGTCCGCCACGCCGACTCCGGCGCCGCACATTTTATCGCCGAGCATGTCTGCCCAAACAGGGCGATCATCAACGGCGGCGATGGCCGCCATGCGCACCCGACCCAGGGCATGCTCGACATGCTGACCATCCGTCGGCACAAGGGCGACTTTGAAAACCTCTCGGTGGCGATAGTCGGCGATATCCTGCATTCGCGGGTGGCGCGCTCGAACATGCTGGCGCTGAAGACCCTCGGCTGCCCGGACATCCGCGTGATCGCACCGAAGACCCTGCTACCGGTCGGTATCGAGCAATACGGCGTGCGCGTGTTCACCGACCTCGCCGAAGGCCTGAAGGACGTCGACGTGGTCATCATGCTGCGCCTGCAGCGTGAACGCATGACCGGCGGCCTGCTGCCCAGCGAGGGCGAGTTCTACCGCCTCTACGGCCTGACCAGTGAGCGCTTGAAGCTGGCCAAGCCGGATGCCCTGGTCATGCACCCCGGCCCCATCAACCGAGGTGTGGAGATCGAGTCGGCGGTGGCCGATGGCCCGCAGTCGGTGATCCTCAATCAAGTCACCTACGGCATCGCCATCCGCATGGCGGTGCTGTCCATGGCCATGAGCGGACAGAACGCCCAGCGCCAACTCAATCAAGACGCCGAGGAGCAGAACTGATGCGCATCGTTATCCTCGGCGCCCGCGTGATCGACCCGGCCAGCGGACTGGATCAGCTCGGCGACCTGTACCTGCAAGACGGTAAAATCGCCGCAATTGGCCAGGCGCCAGCCGGTTTCGTGGCCGAACAGAGTATCGACGCACAAGGCCTGGTCGCCGCCCCCGGCCTGGTCGATCTCAGTGTCGCGCTGCGCGAGCCTGGCTACAGCCGCAAAGGCAGCATCGCCAGCGAGACCCTCGCCGCAGCGGCCGGCGGCATCACCAGCCTGTGCTGCCCGCCGCTCACTCGACCGATTCTGGATACGCCGGCCGTCGCCGAACTGATCCTCGACCGCGCCCGCGCCGCCGGCCACACCAAGGTGTTCCCGATCGGCGCACTGAGCAAAGGCCTGGCCGGCGAGCAGTTGGCCGAACTGGTCGCCCTGCGCGACGCCGGTTGCGTGGCCTTCGGCAATGGCCTGGACAGCTTCAAGAATAACCGCACCCTGCGCCGCGCCCTGGAGTACGCGGCGACCTTCGACCTGTGCGTGGTGTTCCACTCGCAAGATCACGACCTGGCCGAAGGTGGTCTGGCCCACGAAGGGGCGACCGCCAGCTTTCTCGGCCTGCCGGGCATCCCGGAAAGCGCCGAGACCGTCGCCTTGGCCCGCGACCTGCTGCTGGTCGAGCAAACCGGCGTGCGCGCGCACTTCAGCCAACTGACCAGCGCGCGCGGCGCCCAGCTGATCGCCGAGGCGCAAGCCCGCGGCCTGCCGGTCACCTCGGATGTCGCGCTGTATCAGCTTATTCTCACGGATGAGGCGCTGATCGACTTCTCCAGCCTCTACCATGTGCAGCCGCCGCTGCGCACCGCCGCCGACCGTGACGGCCTGCGCGCCGCCGTGAGGTCCGGGGTGATCCAGGCCATCGCCAGCCATCACCAGCCCCATGAAGCGGACGCCAAGCTGGCGCCGTTCGGCGCCACCGAGCCCGGCATCAGCAGCGTCGAGTTGCTGCTGCCGCTGGCACTGAGCCTGGTACAGGACGGCCTGCTGGACCTGCCGACCCTACTGACCCGCCTCAGCATCGGCCCCGCCCAGGCTCTACGCCTGCCCGCGGGCCGACTGGCCGTCGGGCAGCCCGCCGACCTGGTGCTATTCGACCCCCAGGCTTCGACCCTGGCCGGTGAAACCTGGTACTCCAAGGGTGAGAACTGCCCGTTCCTCGGCCACTGCCTGCCGGGTTCCGTGCGCTACACCCTGGTGGATGGGCATATCAGCTACCAGGCCTGAGTCCACCCGTAACGAAGAAGCCCGCCAATCGGCGGGCTTCTTCGTTACGGCCGGTTTAGCCGCGCTGGGCGTTGCGCAGCGAGACCTGCTCGTTCAGGGTCCAGAAATCGTAGAGCACCCCCAGCAGGAAGAAACCGCCTGTGAGCAGGTAGAGGATGCCGCTGATCCACTTGCCTTGATACATGCGATGCACACCGAACACACCGAGAAAGGTCAGCAGAATCCAGGCGACGTTGTAGTCCGTCTCCCCAGCGTTGAAACGCAAATCTGCCTCGCGATCCATCGAAGGGATCAGGAACAGGTCGATGATCCAGCCGATGAATAGCAGGCCGAGGGTGAAGAACCAGAGGGTGCCGGTCACCGGCTTGCCGTAATAGAAGCGGTGCGCTCCGAGGAACCCGAAGATCCACAACAGATAACCTATGACCTTACTGTGGGTATCCTGACGTACGTCCATGCGTGCCTCCTGGCAGATGATTGATGCTGTTCTGAGCGCTGAATCCAACGCAGATTTATCGGTACTGGAACGCCTACAGCAGACGGCCTGGCCCAGGTCGATGGGACGTATCCCAACCACCATTCTGCCAACCGCAGAGGCAGGTTTCCTCACTCAAAACACCGTAAAAAGCGGCATTTTGTCGCACTGATTCGGCTATTGGACACGAGTTCTAATCGACCAATGGTTAAAAAATGTGCAAAAAAGCTGTTATAAAGTTGCGCGCCTCCAACCACGAGCCCTGCCAAATGCGTTCGATTTACCTGACATGGCTAACCCTTTGCCTTGCTTTGCCACTCGCCGCGCAAGCGACTAACCGCTATCAGCCGCTGCCTGCCGGCTCCACCGGACACACGGTCAAAGCCTATTCGGCCAGCAACCGCAGCACGCACAAGCCGTCCCCCTCGGCGCTGGCGGCCGAGCACAGCAGCAGCGTCTTGAGCCGCGCGGTAAACGCGCTCGGCATCCGCTACCGCTGGGGTGGCAGCACGCCGGAAAAAGGTTTCGACTGCAGCGGCCTGGTCAAATACGCCTTCGACAATATCGACGAGGTGGATCTCCCCCGCACGTCCAACGCCATGTCGCGCGCCGACGGGCAAAGAGTCTCGCGGGACCAACTCGAACCGGGTGATCTGCTGTTCTTCAACATCAGAAGCCGCAAGGTCAACCATGTCGCGATCTACCTCGGCAACGATCGGTTTATCCATGCGCCACGCCGCGGCAAAAGCGTCACCATCGACACCCTGAACAAACCCTACTGGAAACGCCACTACGCGCTGGCCAAGCGCGTGCTGCCGAACAACGAGCCCGCCAGCGGCTCGCAGCTGCGCCTCAGCCAGCGCTGAGGCGCCATCCAGACCACGCCCTGCGGCAGCCAGCACGAAGATAAAGTCCACGCGCCAGCGGTTTAACCGGCGCCTTAGCGGAAACGCCGGCCGGTATCTTCCTCGCTGGTCTCCAGCGACAGCCCCTGAGAGATGCTGGACAGATGCTCGCCATCGGTCTCCGAACCGAGCTTGATCATCAAGCGCAGGTCGTTGGCCGAATCGGCATAGGCCAGCGCATCTTCATAGGTGATCTCACCCTGGCTGTAGAGGTTGTAGAGCGCCTGATCGAAGGTCTGCATGCCCAGTTCGGTTGAGCGCTTCATCAAGGCCTTCAGCTCGTGCACCTCGCCCTTGCGGATCAAGTCGGCCGCCAGCGGCGTGTTGATCAGCACTTCGATCACCGCACGCCGGCCCTTGCCATCCGGGGTCGGTACCAGTTGCTGGGCGACTATGGCCTTGAGGTTCAGCGACAAGTCCATCCACACCTGACTCTGCCGGTCGGCCGGGAAGAAGTTGATGATCCGATCCAGCGCCTGGTTGGCGTTGTTGGCGTGCAAGGTGGCCAGGCACAGGTGGCCGGTTTCGGCGAACGCCACGGCGTGATCCATGGTCTCGCGGGTGCGCACCTCACCGATCAGGATCACGTCGGGGGCCTGGCGCAGGGTGTTCTTCAGCGCCACCTCGAAGGACTCGGTATCGATCCCCACTTCGCGCTGAGTGACGATACAGCTCTGGTGCTGGTGGATGTATTCGATCGGGTCTTCGATGGAGATGATGTGGCCGCTGCTGTTCTTGTTGCGGTAACCGATCATCGCCGCCAGCGAGGTCGACTTACCGGTACCGGTCGCGCCGACGAACAACACCAGCCCACGCTTAGTCAGCGCCAGCTTCTTCAGCACTTCCGGCAGCTTGAGATCGTCCAGAGTCGGAATATTGGTCTCGATGCGCCGCAGCACCATCCCCGCCAGGTTGCGCTGATAGAAGGCACTGACCCGGAAGCGGCCGATACCGCGCGCACTGATGGCGAAGTTGCATTCATGGTTTTCGGCAAAGTCCCGACGTTGCTGCTCGTTCATCACCGAGTGTACGGTTTCACGGGCCTGCTCGGGCGACAGGGGAGTCTTGGTCACCGGCATGATCTTGCCATTGACCTTCATCGACGGCGGCACACCCGCCGTAATAAACAGGTCGGAGCCTCCCTTTTCCATCATCAAACGCAGCAGTTTTTCGAATTCCATGGACTCTCTCGCCTCTCACGCGACTCACTCACGGCAGTCTTGCAGGTACCGCCAGCCCGAAGGGCGAGTCGATTGCGAGCGTGTACCGCAACCGACGTAACCCGCCCCGCCACCTGGCGGGGCGGATACGGATCAGAAATTTTCTGGGGTCTTGGATTTTTCCCGGGCGTTATCGCGGGTGATCAAGCCCTTGGCCACCAGGCCCTTGAGGCAGGAGTCGAGGGTCTGCATGCCCAGCGAACCACCGGTCTGGATCGCCGAATACATCTGCGCGACCTTGTCTTCGCGGATCAGGTTACGGATCGCCGGGGTGCCGATCATGATCTCGTGGGCGGCCACTCGACCACCGCCGACCTTCTTGATCAGGGTTTGCGAGATCACCGACTGCAGCGACTCGGACAGCATGGAGCGGACCATGGACTTCTCTTCCGCCGGGAATACGTCGACCACCCGGTCGATGGTCTTGGCCGCCGAGGTGGTGTGCAGGGTGCCGAACACCAGGTGCCCGGTTTCCGCGGCGGTCAGCGCCAAACGGATGGTTTCCAGGTCGCGCATCTCACCGACCAGGATGATGTCCGGGTCTTCCCGCAGCGCCGAACGCAGCGCTTCGGAGAAGCCGAGGGTATCGCGATGCACTTCCCGTTGGTTGATCAGGCACTTTTTCGACTCGTGAACGAATTCGATCGGGTCTTCAACGGTGAGAATATGGTGATATTTGGTGCTGTTCAGATAATCGAGCATCGCCGCCAGCGTGGTCGACTTGCCCGAACCGGTCGGCCCGGTGACCAACACCAGGCCACGCGGCACATCGGAAATCTTCTTGAAGATCTCGCCCATGCCCAGGTCTTCCATGGACAGCACCTTGGACGGAATGGTCCGAAATACCGCACCGGCACCGCGGTTCTGGTTGAAGGCGTTGACCCGGAAGCGCGCGACACCTGGGACTTCGAAGGAGAAGTCGGTCTCGAGAAACTCCTCGAAATCCTTACGCTGCTTGTCATTCATGATGTCGTAGATCAGCGCATGCACCTGCTTATGATCCAGAGCGGGTAAATTGATTCGCCGCACATCGCCGTCGACCCGAATCATCGGCGGCAAACCAGCAGAGAGGTGCAGGTCTGAAGCGCCTTGCTTGGCGCTGAAGGCAAGCAGCTCGGTGATATCCATGGAACTCCCTAAAGACAAAGGTAGAATGCCGCAGACCCTAGGCGGCTGGCGCAGGTAATGTCCACGATAGCAGAGAATATTGCAAAGGTCGGTGAGCGTATCCGTGAGGCGGCGCAAGCCTCGCAGCGCGATTACGCGGCGATCGGCCTATTGGCCGTGAGTAAAACCAAACCGGCGCAAGCCATCCGTGAAGCCTGCGCGGCGGGCTTGCATGACTTTGGTGAAAACTACCTGCAGGAGGCCCTGAGCAAGCAGGCCGAGCTGAGCGATTTGCCCTTGATTTGGCATTTCATCGGCCCCATTCAGTCGAATAAGACCAAGGCCATCGCCGAGCATTTCAGCTGGGTACATTCGGTCGACCGACTGAAGATCGCGCAACGCCTGTCTGAACAGCGTCCGCCACAGCTACCGCCACTGAATATCTGCTTGCAGGTCAATGTCAGCGGCGAGGCAAGCAAATCCGGCTGTGCTCCCGAGGATTTACCGGTGCTAGCGGCCGCGGTCGCGCAGTTGCCACGGCTGAAACTCCGCGGACTGATGGCCATTCCCGAACCGACCGAGGATCTCGCCGCGCAGCATGCGGCCTTCGCCCAAGTACGAGCGCTGCAGGCCAGCCTGAACCTGGAACTCGACACCCTCTCCATGGGCATGAGCCACGATCTGGAAGCCGCGATTGCCGAGGGCGCCAGCTGGGTACGGATTGGCACGGCCCTGTTTGGCGCCCGCGACTACAGCCGCCGATGACTCGGCCCGCTCTTAATAAAGGAAGCGTTTTATGAGCAACACCCGCATTGCTTTTATCGGCGCCGGCAACATGGCCGCCAGCCTGATCGGCGGCCTGCGCGCCCAAGGCATGGAGGCCGCGCGCATTCGTGCCAGCGACCCAGGCGCCGAGCAGCGCGCCAAGATTACCGCCGAGCACGGCATCGAAGTCGTTGCCGATAACGCCGAGGCCATCCAGGGCGCCGACGTGATAGTCCTGGCCGTCAAGCCGCAAGCCATGAAAGCCGTCTGCCAGGCCCTGGCGCCGAGCCTGAGCGGCACGCAATTGATTGTCTCCATCGCCGCCGGCATCACCTGCGCCAGCCTGCAGAACTGGTTGGGTGCCCAGCCAATCGTGCGCTGCATGCCGAACACCCCGGCATTGTTGCGCCAAGGCGTTAGCGGCCTGTACGCCAACGCCCAGGTGTCCGCCGCGCAGCGCCAGCAGGCCGAGCAACTGCTCGCGGCGGTCGGAGTGGCGCTGTGGCTGGACGAGGAACAGCTGCTCGACGCGGTGACCGCCGTCTCCGGCAGCGGCCCGGCGTATTTCTTCCTGCTGATCGAGGCGATGACTGCGGCCGGCGAGAAGCTCGGCCTGCCGCGCGCCACGGCCGCCCAGCTGACCCTGCAAACGGCGCTGGGCGCTGCGCGTATGGCCGTCGGCAGCGAGGTCGAGGCCGCCGAGTTGCGCCGCCGCGTCACCTCGCCCGCCGGCACGACCGAGGCGGCGATCAAGACGTTCCAGGCCGGCGGCTTCGAGGCCCTGGTCGAACAGGCACTCACCGCCGCCGCACGGCGTTCCGCCGAGCTGGCCGAACAACTGGGTCAATAGGAGCCATTAATGTCCGGATTCATCGAAGCCCTCATCTACATCATCCAGACGCTCGGCAGCCTGTACCTGCTGATCGTGCTGTTGCGCTTCATCCTGCAACTGGTGCGCGCCGACTTCTATAACCCGCTCAGCCAGTTCATCGTGCGCGCCACCCAGCCACTGCTCAAGCCACTGCGGCGGATCATTCCGGGCTTCGGCGGGCTGGATATGGCCTCGCTGGTGCTGGCGATCCTGGTGCAGTTGCTGCTGCTGATCGTCACCCTGGTCCTGATGGGTTACGGCATCGGCGACTATCTGCTGCAGTTGCTGGTCTGGTCGGTCATCAGCGTCACCTCGCTGCTCCTCAAGGTGTTCTTCTTCGCCCTAATCGTCAGCGTGATCCTCTCCTGGGTCGCCCAAGGCAGCCACAATCCGGGCGCCCAGCTGGTCAATCAGATCTGCGAGCCGATGCTGATGCCGATCCGGCGCATCCTGCCGAGCATGGGCGGCCTGGATATCTCGCCGATCTTCGCCTTTATCGCATTGAACCTGATCGACCGCTTCGTCCTCGGCAAGCTGGCGATCGCCACCGGCATGCCGCCGATCCTCAGCCCCTTCCTCTGAGATGCCGTTCTACCGCTGGGATGGCGATGACCTGATCCTCGATTGCCACTTGCAGCCCAAGGCCAGTTGCGACGAGTTCGCCGGGCTGCATGGCGAGCGGTTGAAGATTCGCCTCACCGCCCCGCCGGTGGAAGGCAAGGCCAATGCGCACTTGCTGGCCTTTCTCGCCAGCGCCTTCGGCGTCGCCAAGCGCCAGGTCCGCCTGGAAAGTGGCGAGCTGAACCGGCACAAGCGCGTGCGCATCCACAACCCCAAGCGCCTCCCGCCCGAGCTCGGGCTGACCGACCTTAAGACGGGCCGCTGAGCCCGCCTGATTGACGCGCGCGCCACGACCCGCATAATGCACCGCAGTGGCCAGCTGCCACATGCCTTGCGTTCGGCGCAAGCGAGGATGCCGCTCGGCCGATCTGTACTGATCTTCCTCAATGACCCGCAGGATGCGTTGCCGAAAGGAGAGCACGGATGAGCATGGAACGTCTCAGTCAACAGGTGAGCGCTTACGTCACCTGGAAGCGCGAGTTGATGCGCGAGATCACCCGCTATCGCAGTTGGCTGGCTACTAACCGCCTCAGCTCCGAGGCCGTGGAGGCCAAGCTCGAGGGCGCACTGCGCCTGCTGCGCACCGACCACATCACCCTGGCCTTTATCGGCGAGTTCTCCCGCGGCAAGACCGAGCTGATCAACAGCCTGTTCTTCTCCGAATACGGCCAGCGCATGCTGCCCTCGCACGCCGGGCGCACCACCATGTGCCCGACCGAGCTGTTCTTCGATCCGCGCTCGGAACGCTCCTATATTCGTCTGCTGCCGATCGAAACGCGCCTGGCCGAGGCCAGCATCGCCCAGTTCAAGCGCATTCCCCGGCATTGGGTGAACATCCCGCTGGATATCAGCGATCCCGACAATATGGTGCAGGCCTTCACCCAAGTCGCGAAGACCAAACCCATGCCGGTGGAACAGGCGATTCAGCTGGGCTTCCACCCGGACATGCTGGAAAGCGCCGGCAAGCCCGACCAGGTGTTGGTGCCCGCCTGGCGCCACGCCATCGTCAACTTCGACCACCCGCTGCTGCGCCAAGGCCTGCGCATCCTCGACACCCCCGGCTTGAACGCCCTCGGCAGCGAACCCGAGCTGACCCTGTCGATGCTGCCCAGCGCCCAGGCGATCATCTTCCTGCTGTCCGCCGATACCGGGGTGACCGCCAGCGACATGGCCGTCTGGCAGACGCACATCCGCCAGCTCGACGAGGACACCCCAACCCGCCTGTTCGCCGTGCTGAACAAGATCGACGTGCTGTGGGACGACCTGGCCGGCGACACCTTCGTGCACAATGCCATCCAGCAGATCCAGGCGGCGACCGCCAAACAGCTCGGCATCGCCCGCGCGGACGTGCTGCCGCTGTCGGCCAAACAGGCCCTGCTGGCCAAAGTGCGCAAGGATCAGCCACTGCTCACACGCAGCCAGATCGGCGACCTGGAAAACCTGCTGTGCGAGCGCATCGTCGCGCAGAAGGAGCGCCTGCTCGAAGAGCGCGTGGTCAATCAGGTGCTGGCCCTGCTGCAAAACAGCCAGCACCTGCTCAATCTGCGCCTGGGAAAAGTCCGCGAGCAACACAGCCTGCTGGCCAACCACCAGCAGGACAACGGCCAGCTGCTGTTCGAGCTGACCGCCAAGACCAAGGACGATCACAGCCAGCACCATCGGCGCCTGCTCGGACTGAAGACCAACCAGCGCCTGCTCAAGCGCCAGGGCGATCTGCTGCGTGCCGCGGCGCGCCCCGAGCGCCTGGAGGAACATCTGCTCAAGGTGCGCAAGAACCTCACCGGCAGTTGGACCACCCTCGGCATCAACCAGGCCATTCTGCATTTCTTCCGTTCGATAGAGAGCGACCTGCAGAACCTCGGGCAAGAAGCCGAGATGGCCAACAAGATGGTCGCCGCCATCTACCGCCGGCACAACGAAGAGAATCCGCTGCACGGGGTGGACGCGCCGCAGTTCAACGTCAAACGCTACCTGCGCGAACTGCAGCAACAGCAGGACAAGGCCGATCAGTTCCGCCTGCACCTGAAGACCCTGCTGACCGAGCAACGCAGCCTGACCCGACGCTTCTTCGCCACCCAGGTGCAGGAAGTCATCGGCCTGCACCAACGCCTGCGCCAGGAGACCGAGCAATGGGCCAGCGATGCGCTGATGCCCCTGATGCAGCACACCCTGGAGCACAAGCAACTGCTGGAAACCCATATGCTGCGGCTCAAGGCGCTGGCCCAAGACACCCAGCAGGCACGCCTGCGCGGCCAGCACATGCAGCGCTATACCCAGGAGCTGGAACAGCAGTTGAGTCAGGCCAACGAGATGCTGCGCACCTTTCGCCGCCCCGCACCGATCCAGCGCCTGGGCAAGGTGGTCACGCTGCCGCTCGCCAGCCGCCAGCACAGCACGGTCGATTGAACCCGAAGCAGCCCTTAGAACCTGTTCAAGATCGTCGCTAGGCTTGGTATTTCAAGGCCTTGCCCCATCGCCCCGTGCGCTTGCCGCCTGGGGCGGTGCTCTTTAGACTGACGCCTCCTTTCAGCGAGAGCAGGGTCGATGCCCACCGCCTTTCCCGCAGACTCCGTCGGTCTGATCACGCCCCAGGTCGCGCACTTTGCCGAGCCGCTGGCGCTGGCCTGTGGCCGCAGCCTGGCCGACTACCAGTTGGTCTACGAGACCTACGGCGAACTAAACGCTGCGCGCAGCAACGCGGTGCTGATCTGCCACGCCCTCTCCGGTCACCATCATGCCGCCGGCTACCACAGCCTGGACGAGCGCAAACCCGGCTGGTGGGACAGCTGTATCGGCCCCGGCAAGGTCATCGACACCCGCAGATTCTTCGTCGTCAGCCTGAACAACCTCGGCGGCTGCAACGGCTCGACCGGCCCCTCCAGCCTCAACCCGGCCAGCGGCAAGCCTTACGGCGCGGACTTCCCGGTGCTGACCGTGGAGGACTGGGTGCACAGCCAGGCGCTGCTGGCCGACCGCCTGGGTATCGGGCAATGGGCCGCGGTGGTCGGCGGCAGCCTCGGCGGCATGCAGGCCCTGCAATGGGCCATCAGCTACCCCGAGCGGATTCGCCACTGCCTGGCGATCGCTTCGGCGCCGAAACTCTCGGCGCAGAACATCGCCTTCAACGAAGTGGCGCGTCAGGCGATCCTCTCCGATCCGGAGTTCCACGGCGGGCACTTCCAGGAACAGGGCGTGATCCCCAGGCGCGGGCTGATGCTGGCGCGCATGGTCGGCCACATCACCTACCTGTCGGATGACGCCATGGGCGAGAAATTCGGCCGCGGCCTGAAGAGCGAGAAACTCAACTACGACTTCCACAGCGTGGAATTCCAGGTGGAAAGCTACCTGCGCTACCAAGGCGAGGAGTTTTCCGGGCGCTTCGACGCCAACACCTACCTGCTGATGACCAAGGCGCTGGACTACTTCGACCCGGCGGCGGCCCATGACGGCGACCTGGCCAAGACCCTGGCAGGCGTCAAGGCCGATTTCTGCGTGATCTCCTTCACCACCGACTGGCGCTTCTCGCCGGCGCGTTCGCGCGAAATCGTCGACGCGCTGATGGCCGCGCGCAAGAACGTCTGCTACCTGGAAGTCGACGCGCCGCAAGGGCATGACGCCTTCCTCATGCCGATTGCGCGCTACCTGCACGCCTTCGGCAGTTACATGAACCGCATCAGCATCTAAGGATTCCCGTGAGAGCCGATCTGGACATCATCCAAGACTGGATACCCGCCGGCAGCCGGGTGCTCGACCTCGGTTGCGGCGACGGCGAGCTGCTCGCCTGGCTGCGTGACCACAAGCAGGTCAGCGGCTATGGCCTGGAAATCGACCCGGAGAATATCGCCGAGTGCGTGCGCAAGGGCATCAACGTCATCGAGCAGGATCTGGACAAGGGCCTCGGCAACTTCGCCAGCAACAGCTTCGATGTGGTGGTGATGACCCAGGCCCTGCAGGCCGTGCAATACCCGGACAAGATCCTCGAAGAGATGCTGCGGGTCGGCCGCCAGTGCATCATCACCTTCCCCAACTTTGGCCACTGGCGTTGCCGTTGGTACCTGGCCAGCAAAGGCCGGATGCCGGTTTCCGAGTTCCTGCCGTACACCTGGTACAACACGCCGAACATCCACTTCTGCACCTTCCAGGACTTCGAGGCGCTGTGCCGCGAACGCAAGGTGCGCGTGCTCGACCGCCGGGCGGTGGATCACCAGCACAGGCACGGCTGGACCAGCCGGGTTTGGCCTAATCTATTAGGTGAGATCGGCATCTATCGCGTCAGCGGCCCCGGCATGGTGGATCAGCGCAGCGCCGTTTAACTGCCTGCCGCCTCGAGGCCCATAAGTTTAAGGAGAGCCATCATGCGTCGTTTCGCTCTATTCATTCTCGCCCTGTGCCTGGCCCTGCCCGCCGCCGCCGAACGCAAGCAAAGCTTCGGTGACCTGGATGTGCATTACAGCGCCTTCAACTCCGGCTTCCTGCAGCCCGACATCGCGGCGGCGGCCGGCCTGACCCGCAGCAAGACCCTGGGGGTGCTCAATATCGCCGTGCTGAAAGCCGGCAAGGCCAGCACCGCCAAGGTCAGCGGCGAGGTCAAGGATTTGCTCGGCGTGGCTCGTACCCTGACCTTCAAGCAGGTCAATGAAAGCGGCGCCATCTACTACCTGGCGCAGTTTCCCTTCGAGCAACAGGAAGTGCTGCGCTTCAGCGTCAAGGTGCAAGCCGGCGACGGCGCGATCAACAGCCTCGATTTCAGCCAAGAGTTCTTCCCCGACGAATGATGCCTTTCACCCAACTAGTGCTGGCCAGCCACAACGCCGGCAAACTCAAAGAACTCCAGGCCCTCCTCGGGGACGCCATCCGCGTGCGCTCGGTGGGCGAGTTCAGCAGCCTGGAACCGCAAGAGACCGGCCTGTCGTTCATCGAGAACGCCATTCTCAAAGCCCGTAACGCCGCCCGCGTCTCCGGCCTGCCGGCACTGGCCGACGATTCGGGCCTGGCGGTGGATGCCCTCGGCGGTGCCCCTGGCATCCACTCGGCCCGCTATGCCGAGGGTCAAGGCGATGCGGCGAACAACGCCAAGCTGCTGGCCAGCCTGCGAGGCGTGCCGCCAGCCGAGCGCGGCGCGCAGTTCGTCTGCGCCCTGGCGCTGGTGCGGCATGCCGATGACCCGCTGCCGATCATCTGCGAAGGCCTCTGGCACGGGCGCATCCTGGAAGAGGCGCGTGGCGAACAGGGCTTCGGTTACGACCCGCTGTTCTGGGTGCCCGAGCGCGACTGCTCCAGCGCCGAACTCTCTCCCGTCGAGAAGAACCAACTGAGCCACCGCGCCCGCGCCATGGCGCTGCTGCGTCAGCGTCTGGGACTGGCATGAGCGAGCGTGGGCTGATCGTCCCTCCGCGTTCGGCCGAGGGCGCAGGGTTGTTGCAATTGCCGCCGCTGGCCCTCTACATCCACATCCCCTGGTGCGTGCGCAAATGCCCGTATTGCGACTTCAACTCCCATGCCGCCAGCCCCGAGCTGCCGGAAACGGCCTATGTCGATGCGCTGCTGGCCGATCTCGAGCAGGATCTGCAGCACGTCCACGGCCGTGAGCTGAGCTCGATCTTCTTCGGTGGTGGCACCCCCAGCCTGTTCAGCGCTGGGGCCCTGGGGCGCTTGCTCGACGGGGTCGAACAGCGGATCAAGTTCGCCCGCGCTATCGAGATCACCCTGGAGGCCAATCCCGGCACCTTCGAACAAGCCAAATTCCGCGCCTACCACCAGCTCGGCATCAACCGCCTGTCGATCGGCGTACAGAGTTTCCAGGAAGCCAAACTCAAAGCGCTGGGGCGCATCCACGACGGCGCTGAAGCGATCCGCGCGGCAGACATGGCGCGCAATGCCGGCTTCGACAACTTCAACCTGGACCTGATGCACGGCCTGCCCGAGCAATCCCTCGACGACGCCCTCGCCGACCTGCGCCAGGCCATCGACCTGGCGCCGACCCACCTGTCCTGGTACCAACTGACCCTGGAACCGAACACGGTGTTCTGGAACCAGCCACCGACGCTGCCGGAAGACGACACCCTGTGGGATATCCAGGAGGCCGGCCAGGCGCTGCTGGCCGCGCACGGTTATGCGCAGTACGAGGTCTCCGCCTACGCGCGCGATGGCCTGCGCGCGCGGCACAACCTGAATTACTGGAGCTTCGGTGACTTCCTCGGCATCGGCGCCGGCGCGCACGCCAAACTGAGCAGCCCGAACGGGCAGATCGTCCGCGCCTGGAAAACCCGCCTGCCGAAGGATTACCTAGACCCGAGCAAAGCCTTCCAGGCGGGCGAGCGGATACTCGGCCGCGCGGAGCTGCCCTTCGAGTTTTTGATGAATGTGCTGCGCCTCACGGACGGCGTGGCGGCCGAGCTATTCACGCAGCGCACCGGCCTGCCGCTGGCGGAACTGGCCGGCGCGCGCCGCGAAGCCGAAGCCCGCGGCCTACTCCTGGCCGACCCCACACGCTTAGTCGCAACCCGTGAAGGGCAGCTGTTTCTTAACGACCTCCTGCAACACTTTCTGCCCTGAGCGGGCTAAGGACACCGGATGGATTTGCTACTCGACCTGATTGCCACCTTGTCGCGCTGGAGCCGCGGACATCTGTACGACATCGCCCTGGCCATCATGGCCACCCTGCTGGTGCTGTTCGGCCCGGGGATCAACGCCTGGGTGCAGCAACGCATAGGTGGGCTGAATTTCATCTTCCGCACCCTGCTGTTCGTGCTGATCTGCGCGCTCGGTTATGGCCTGGCGATGGTGTTTCTCACGCCCTGGCTGGCCAAAGGGCTGGGGCATTTCAATAACTACAGCCTGGCGCCGGTACTGCTACTAGTCTTCTTCCTGATCGGCGTGATCGCGGATCGCAACTAGGCCGCCAGGAGGAAGACCCATGAAGCCACTCAAGCATCTCTACCTGCACTTTCAGGACGGCCAGCGCCTGATCCTGCGCTTCCCGCAACAAAGTGACGACCCCGGCAGCATCGCCCGCAACCTACGCAAGCAGTTGGAGTCGCCGTTCCTCAGCATCCAGGTGGATGGCGATCTGCTGCTCATCCCGCGGGAAAGCATCAAGTACCTGCAAGTCTGCCCCGCCCCCGCAGCCCTGCCGGAGCCGACCATCATCGGCGCCGAACTGGTCGACTAAGACCCTATAGCCCAAACCCTCGGCCATAACCGCCTCGAGGGGCGGTTTGTTCATCCGGCCGGCGTGGCCTCAGTTACCTTCGCGGCGCAGCGCCTGCGGGGTGAAGTCGCCCGGGCTGAGCGGCGCGTGGAAGTCGTACATCGGCTCGTTGTTATCCAGGCCATCGGCGAAATAACGGCGGCCCTGGAAGTCGTAGATGGTCTCCAGGGTGCTGCCAAACATCGGCACGTCGTAATAGCTGATCGGATGACTCTCTTGCAGACCAATCAGCTCGCCGTTCTTGTCGTAGAGGTCGACCGCAAGGATCTGCCAGCTGTCCTCATCCAGGTAGAAGCGGCGCTTGGCGTAAGGGTGGCTGAAACCCGTGCGTAGAGCCGCCTCGACCACCCAGACGCGGTGCAACTCGTAACGCAGCAGCTCGGGGTTGACGCTCTTGGCTTGCAGAATGCTCGCGTAGGGAATGCCTTTCTGGTGCACCGCGTAGCTGTTATAGGGCACCAACAGTTCCTGCTTGCCGAGCAGTTGCCAGTCGTAGCGATCCGGCGCGCCGTTGTAGGAGTCGACCATGTCGGCGGTGGCCATGCCATTGGTATCCGGCTGCAGGCTATCGAACGCCAGCATGGGCAGACGCCGCACGCGCCGCTCACCCCGGTTAAAGCGCCAGGCCTTACGGATCGATAGCACCTGATCGAGGGTTTCCTGCACCACCAGGGCCGAACCCGACAGCTTGGCCGGGGCGATCACCTTGTACTTGTAGAAGAACAGGGTGTTATCCAGATCCTTCGGGCTGACGCCCTCGCGACCATAACGGAAGTAGACGTCGCGCTCGAGCTTGAGCAGGTTGTAACCACCGCTGGAGAGTACCGCCGCCTGATTGGTGACGAAGTGAATCTGCTCGCCGCGGTAACGCATGATGTGGTTCCAGATGGCTTCCTGCCCCGTTTGCGGCAGCGGGAAGGGAACCCCGGCGGCAACGCCCTGCACGCCGTTGCCACCCGAAATCAGCTCGGCGTTAAGCGCATTGAGACGCGTGGCGTCATAGATGCGTTGCGGCGCCGCCGCACTGCGGCGAGTGGGGAATACCCGCAGGAAGTAGTCGGGGTCGGTCTCCAGCAGCGTCTTCAGCCCCAGCGGCAACAGCGCCTGGTATTGGCCGAGGTTCTTGCTGTTGACCACATATTGCACGGCATCGCCGGCATAGGGATCGGGATGGTGCATGCCGGTCTGGTAGCCGGCGATGGGTTGCGCCAAACCACCCGCCCAGGCCGGGATAGTGCCCGCGGCATTACCGCCACGCTCACCGCCCAGCGGGGTGAGATCGCCATTCAGGCGACTGGCCTGGACAGCATCGACCTTGGCTTGCGCCTGCAGCGCAAAAACCGTCAGCAGCAGAACTGCAATACTTCTCAACACAGCTTTCTCCTCGCAGCGCAGCAAAACCACGCCGTTTTTTATTTATCTGGCCAGTCTAGACCGAGCCTTGTCGTTGCCGTTTGGTGCGGTGAGGAGCCGTCCTGGCGCCGGCTGCTGCCGGTCTTTTTTAATATCCCTGCGCCGCCGAGCGGCCAGTGCTGCGCTATTGCCGGTCACGCCAAGAGCAGCCCTGGCGCTGCCGCCAAAGCCATTCGAGGTGCAAATCCCTAGAGAAATAACCGCGCGCGATCGACTCAGTCGATGCGCTGAAACTTCAGATCCCAGACCCCGTGGCCGAGGCGTTCGCCACGCCGCTCGAACTTGGTGGTCGGGCGCTCTGGCGGACGCGGTACGCAACCGCCGTCTTGCGCCTGGTTGCGATAACCCGGCGCCGCCTGCAGGACCTCCAGCATGTACTCGGCATAGGGCTGCCAGTCGGTGGCCATATGCAGCACACCGCCGACTTTCAGCTTCTGCCGCACCAACTGGGCGAACTCCGGCTGCACGATGCGACGCTTATGGTGGCGCGACTTGTGCCACGGGTCGGGAAAGAACAGCAGCAGGCGATCCAGGCTGGCATCGGCGATGCAGTTGCGCAGCACCTCCAGGGCATCGCACTGATAGACGCGCACGTTGCTCAGGTTCTGCGTCAGCAAACCATTGAGCAGCGCCCCGACGCCCGGCCGGTGCACCTCGACGCCGATGAAGTCCTGCTCCGGCACGGCGGCGGCCATCTCCAACAGCGAATGGCCCATGCCGAAGCCGATCTCGAAAGTCCGCGGCGCGCTACGGCCGAAGAGCGCATCGAAATCCGCCGCCCCGGCCGTCAGCTCCAGGCCAAACCGCGGCAGGCCCTGGTCGAGGCCGCGTTGTTGGCCGTCCGTCATCCGCCCGGCGCGCATGACAAAACTCTTGATGGTGCGCAGATGGCGCTCTTCGTCGGCCGGGGCGGACGGCTGTTGCGATTCGATCATGGCGAACTCTTAACTTAATTAACGCTGCGCTGCAGTCATCGTCATACCCGCGTAGGCGGCTATCCAGATACACCCTGGCACCCGGGCTCCCACCGGCGCGGGAGCGACGGCAACAGGTTTTCCCGCAGCTTTTTAGCGGATCAGACCATCCAGTGGCGAAGAGGCGCTGGCATACAGCTTCTTCGGCATCCGACCGGCCAGATAGGCCAGGCGCCCGGCAACGATCGCGTGCTTCATCGCTTCGGCCATCAGCACCGGGTTCTGCGCGTGGGCGATGGCGCTGTTCATCAGCACCGCCTCACAGCCCAGCTCCATGGCGATGGTCGCGTCGGACGCGGTGCCGACACCGGCATCCACCAACACCGGCACCTTCGCCTCTTCGAGGATGATGCGCAGGTTGTACGGGTTGCAGATGCCCAGCCCGGTGCCGATCAAGCCGGCCAGCGGCATCACCGCGATGCAGCCCATCTCGGCCAGTTGCCGGGCGATGATCGGGTCGTCGCTGGTGTACACCATCACGTCAAAACCGTCCCGCACCAATACCTCTGCGGCCTTGAGGGTCTCGATCACGTTGGGGAACAGGGTCTTCTGGTCGGCCAGCACTTCCAGCTTGACCAGCTTGTGCCCGTCCAGCAGCTCGCGTGCCAGGCGGCAGGTGCGCACCGCCTCGATGGCGTCATAGCAGCCGGCGGTGTTCGGCAGGATGGTGTAACGCGAAGGCGAAATCACATCGAGCAGATTCGGCTCATCCGGGTTCTGGCCGATATTGGTGCGGCGTACCGCGACCGTGACTATCTCCGCGCCCGAGGCCTCGATGGCACGCCGGGTTTCGTCGAGATCCTGATACTTGCCGGTACCGACCAACAGACGTGACTGGTAAGTACGACCGGCCAGGGTAAAGGGCTTATCGCTGCGAACTTGGCTCATCGGAAATCCTCTTGGGCTTTGGCGCTGTTGCCGCCAGTTCTGTTGCTGTCGGGGCTGCACTGTCGCGGCTAAACGCTAGCCGCCACCGATGGCGTGCACCACTTCCAGCTGGTCGCCCTCGCGCAGGGTCGTGGCGGCGTGCTGGCTGCGCGGCACGATATCCAGATTGAGCTCGACCGCAACACGGCGGCCAGTCAGCTCGAGGCGAACCAGCAAGTCGGCGACCGTCTGGCCAGCGGGCAGCTCGAAAGATTCACCGTTCAACTGAATGCGCATGACGGGGCAATCACAATTTGAGGGGGGCCGGCATTCTAGCCCTATCGCTGGCGATGACCAAGGCAAAGGCGCGCCATTCGTCTTACAGTTGACGCCAAAGTCAGGTTAAACGCCAGGCTGCCACTCCTAAACAGGCCCAACCGGCGAGAAACGCCAGGCCGCCGAAGGGCGTGAGGATGCCGAGCTTGCCGACGCCGGTCAGCGTCAACAGATAGAGACTACCGGAAAACAGCAGGATGCCCAGCGTGAACAGGCTGCCCGCCGCCGTCAGCCAGCGCCCCGGCAGGTGCGGCGTCAGCACCGCCAGCGCCAGCAACGCCAGGGCATGAATCAACTGGTAATGCACACCGGTCTGAAACACCGCCAGGTACTCGGCGGACAAGCGGCTTTTCAGGCCGTGGGCGGCGAACGCGCCGAGGGCCACGCCGCTGAAGCCGAACAATGCGGCCAGCAGGACAAATACACGCAGCATGCGCAGAGCTCCAGAATGACCAATTCGCAGTTGGTACCGAGCATCATGCCCGCAGAAACCCGCAGCGGCAAAAATAGTGGCGGGAACCAGGCCATACCAGGTCGGCTGCAGACAACCCCGCCGCCACCCGGCGCCCTATAGTGAAGACCCAAACCGCGCCCATTAACTGCCAGTGGAATGCCCCATGCCTAATCCGATCACCGTACTCAGAGACACCCAGCCACTCCCCGCCCTGGATGCCTGCAAGTGGAAGAAAATCGCCGGCGACCCGCACACCGTGAACCTGAATGCCTACACCTCGGAAGACGGCAAAAAGATCATGGGCACCTGGATCTGCACGCCGGGCACCTGGGAAGTGAACTATGACCGCTGGGAGTACTGCCACTTCCAGGAGGGCTACTGCATCATCACCCCGGAAGGTAAAGAGCCGATCCACCTCAAGGCCGGCGATATTTTCATCGTCGAAGCCGGCATGCGCGGCACCTGGCAAGTAGTAGAAACCGTCAGGAAGTACTTTGTGTTTGCCTGATCCTCGGTACTCGCGCTGCCGCCGCTTGGCGATAACGGTGGCAGCGCGGCATGGCTCATCCCCGACAGATATCCGCGACTGGCCATCCCCCTGGTTATAATGGCCGCCTCAACTGCCAGGCCCAGCCGCGCATGCTTAGATCACTGTTTCCCCGCCTGTTCAAACCGCTGTTCTGGTTCGCGGCCGGCTCGGCGCTGCTGGTGCTGCTCTTGCGCTGGATTCCGCCGCCCGGCACGGCGCTGATGGTCGAGCGCAAGATCGAGTCCTGGGTCGCCGGCAAGCCCATCGACCTCAAGCGCGACTGGCGCCCCTGGAAGGAGCTGCCGGACGACCTGAAGATCGCCGTGATTGCCGGCGAAGATCAGAAATTTGCCGAGCACTGGGGCTTCGACCTCAACGCCATCCAGGCCGCCCTGGCCCATAACGAACGCGGCGGCTCGCTGCGCGGGGCCAGCACCCTCAGCCAGCAGGTGGCGAAAAACCTGTTCCTCTGGTCCGGCCGCAGCTGGCTGCGCAAGGGGCTGGAGGCCTGGTTTACCGGGCTGATCGAGCTGCTCTGGCCGAAGCAGCGGATTCTCGAGGTGTACCTGAACAGTGTCGAATGGGGCGATGGCGTGTTCGGCGCCGAAGCCGCCGCGCGCAAGCACTTCGGGATCGCCGCGCCTTATCTGTCGACTCAACAGGCCAGCCTGCTCGCCGCCGTGCTGCCCAATCCACGGGAGTGGAGCGCCGGCCACCCGGGGGGTTACGTCAGCCGCCGTGCCGGCTGGATTCGCCGACAGATGCGCCAGTTGGGCGGCAGCCACTACCTCAACCAGATGTGAGCGCAGCGCTCAGTGCTGCCCCAGCGCCCGCCGCGGCACGACGCGCAGCAGCTGCAACTGATCGTCCTGCACATGCGCAGTCAAGCCTTGCAGCGGATAGACCCAGGCCTCGCCCTCGGTCAGCTCCAGACGCAGCCGCGGCGGGCCCAGACTCGCGGCGACTCGCTCACCGCTCACTGGCTGTAGCGGCGTCAGGGTCAAGGTCACCAACCCATGCTGGCCTAATTGCGCCAGCAACTGCTGACCGAGCGGCTGCTCGGCGTCCTTCGGCCCCAACCCCGTCGCCGCCATCAGGCTGGAGCGTTCGCTGTCAGTCAACGCCAGTTCGGCTTCCAGCCGCCAAGCATCACCGGCAGCCGCCAGTTCCGCGCGATAGAGCAGACGCGGCCCGTCCACACGCGGTTGTAGCCACAGCTCGCCCTCGGCCGCAGCGCTCAAGCCACTCAATGTCAGTCGATCCTCGGCCAAGGGCGTCAGCAGCTGGCTCCGCCACTCGGCCAAGCCGGGCAATGGCGCGACCTTGTCCGGCGCACGCATCAACCAGCCACCCCAGGCAAAGAACAGCAGCGCCACCAGGGCAAACAACAGCCAATGCTGCAGACGCAACGGCGGCATGGACATAGGTTTACTCCAGGCAAAAATTCAGACAGAAAAAAGCCGCACCAGAGTGCGGCTTTTCGAGGGCGACTGACCGGCTCTTAGGCCGCAATCGAACCTTTCAGCTTGTTCATGGCGTTCTTCTCCAACTGGCGGATACGCTCTGCGGAGACGTTGTACTTGGCCGCCAGCTCATGCAGGGTCGCCTTCTCCTCGGCCAGCCAACGCTGGTGCAGGATATCGCGGCTGCGCTCGTCCAGAGCCTCCAGCGCCTCATGCAGATTGGCGGTGGAGCTGTCGCTCCAATCCGAATCTTCCAACTGCCGGGCCGGATCGTAGCGATGGTCTTCCAGGTAGTTCGCCGGCGACTGGAACGCACTGTCGTCGTCGGCTTCGGCCGCCGGATCGAAGGCCATGTCGTGGCCGGTCAGACGGCTTTCCATCTCGCGCACTTCACGCGGCTCCACACCCAGGCTCTCGGCCACCGCCTGCACTTCGTCGTTATTCAGCCAGGCCAGACGCTTCTTCTGGCTGCGCAGGTTGAAGAACAATTTGCGCTGCGCCTTGGTGGTGGCGACTTTGACGATGCGCCAGTTACGCAGGATGAATTCGTGGATCTCGGCCTTGATCCAATGCACCGCGAAGGACACCAGGCGCACACCCATCTCCGGGTTGAAGCGCTTGACCGCCTTCATCAGGCCGACGTTGCCTTCCTGGATCAGGTCGGCCTGGGCCAGACCGTAACCGGAATAACTTCTGGCGATATGTACGACAAAACGCAGGTGCGCCAGCACCATTTGCCGGGCCGCCTCGAGGTCTTGATGGTAATAGAGACTCTCGCCCAGTTCGCGCTCCTGCTCGGCGCTCAACAGCGGAATGCTGTTAACCGCATGCACGTAGGCCTCCAGGTTGGCACCCGGGACCAAGGCATAGACAGGTTGCAAAGAATTGCTCATGCGAATCCTCCGACTCACGAAAACATGTGCCTTTCAAGCACTGCGAATAAGACTATACAGTTGACTCAAAAGTTCAAAAAGCACGAAAACACAAATAGAAACAAACTCTTACTACTTTGGCGCGAGCTCGTTCAAGTGCCGAGCGACCGCTAGCCAGGCGCCAATATACCCCAACAATAGTGCGCCCAGCAGCAGAGATAGACCATCGGCTAATGGCACCCCTCCGAGGGCAAAATCACTGCCGTAGAGCCCTGCCAGCCGCACCACGGCGCCATTCAGCCAGTCCAGGCCGAAGGCCAGCACCGCCCAGGCGAGCAACCCGGCGCCCAAACCATAGAGCGCGCCCATATAGAGGAAGGGCCGGCGCACATAGCTGTCGGTCCCGCCGACCAGCTTGATCACCTCGATCTCCGTGCGGCGGTTCTCGATATGCAGACGAATGGTGTTACCTATGACCAACAGCAGCGCCATCACCAGCAACAGGGTCAGACCGAAGACGAAGCGCTCACCGAGCTTGAGGATCGCGCTCAGGCGCTCCACCCAGAGCAGATCGAGCTGCGCCTGCTGCACCTTCGGCAACTCCGCCAGACGCAGACGCAAGGCCTCCAACCCGGCTTTATCGACTTCCTTCGGCGTGACCAGAATCACCCCCGGCAGCGGATTTTGCGGCAACTCCTTGAGCGCTTCGCCGAGGCCCGACTGCTGCTGAAACTCCGCCAGCGCCTGCTCGCGGCTGATCCACTCGGACTCGGCGACATCCGCCATCTCGGCGATCTGCGCCCGCAGCTGTTCGCCTTCGGCATCGCTGGCATCGAGCTGCATGAACAGGGAAATCTGCGCGGCGCGCTGCCAGGAGCCACCGAGGCGCTCGACGTTATTCAGCAGCAGGGAAAGCCCCATCGGCAGACTCAGGGCGATGGCCATCACCAGGCAGGTGAAGAAACTGCCGATCGGCTGCTTGCCCAACCGGCGCAGGCTGTCGACCAGGCTGTAGCGATGGCTCTCCAGCCAGGCGTGCAGCAGGGTACGGAAATCCGGCCCGCCGTCATCCTTCTTGTCGTTCTTCTTCGGCGCAGCGCCTACGCGCTCGGCCGCGGACGACGGCTCTTGTGGGTTGCGAGTCGCACTCATTAGCCGGCCTCCCCATCGCCAATCAAACGGCCGCGCTGCAAGGTCAGCATGCGATGGCGCATGCGGGCGATCAACGCCAGATCGTGACTGGCGATCAGCACGCTGGTGCCCAAGCGGTTGATGTCTTCGAATACGCCCATGATCTCCGCCGCCAGCCGCGGGTCGAGGTTACCCGTGGGTTCGTCCGCCAGCAGCAGGGCCGGGCGATGGACTACCGCACGGGCGATACCGACCCGTTGTTGCTGACCGGTGGACAGATCGCCGGGAAACAGCTCGCGTTTGTCCGCCAGCGCCACGCGCTCCAGCGCCGCGTCGACCCGCTTGGCGATCTCCGGCTTGGACAGGCCGAGAATCTGCAACGGCAAGGCGATGTTGTTGAACACGGTACGGTCGAACAGCAGCTGGTGGTTCTGGAATACGACACCTATCTGCCGGCGCAGAAACGGAATCTGCGCAGAGGTGATCTGCGCCAGATCCTGTCCGGCCAGCAGCAGCTTGCCGGTGGTCGGCCGCTCCATCGCCAGAATCAGCCGCAGCAAGGTGCTTTTGCCGGCACCGGAGTGCCCGGTGACGAACAGAAACTCGCCACGCCGCACGCGGAAACTCAGCTCGTGCAGGCCGACATGGCCATTGGCATAGCGTTTACCGACCTGCTCAAAGCGAATCATGCATGCTCCCGCTCGGCGAACAAGGCCTGCACGAAGGCCTCGGCTTCAAAGGTACGGAGATCGTCGATGCTCTCACCGACGCCGATATAGCGAATCGGCAGGCCAAACTGCTTGGCCAGGGCGAAGATCACCCCGCCCTTGGCCGTGCCATCCAACTTGGTCAGCGCCAGACCGGTCAAGCTCACGGTCTGGTTGAACTGCTTGGCCTGGTTGATGGCGTTCTGCCCGGTGCCGGCGTCCAGCACCAGCAGCACTTCGTGCGGCGCCGCCTCATCGAGCTTGCCGATCACTCGGCGGACCTTCTTCAGCTCTTCCATCAAATTGTCTTTGGTGTGCAGGCGCCCGGCGGTATCGGCGATCAGCACATCCATGCCGCGCGCCGTGGCGGCCTGCACCGCATCGAAGATCACCGAAGCGGAGTCCGCGCCGGTGTGCTGGGCGATCACCGCGATCTGGTTGCGCTCGCCCCAGACCTGCAATTGCTCGACGGCGGCGGCGCGGAAGGTATCGCCGGCGGCGAGCATGACTTTCTTGCCTTCCAGCTGCAGTTTTTTCGCCAACTTGCCGATGGTGGTGGTTTTCCCGGCACCGTTCACGCCGACCACCAGAATCACGAATGGCTTCTTCTGCGGATTGATCTGCAGCGGCTGTTCGACCGGCTTGAGCAAGGCCGTCAACTCTTCCTGCAAGGCTTTATACAGAGCGCCACTGTCGGTCAGCTGCTTGCGCGCGACCCTTTGCGTCAGGCTCTGGATGATCGCGGTGGTGGCTTCGACGCCCACGTCGGCGGTCAGCAGATGGGTTTCGATCTCGTCGAGCAGCTCGTCATCGATGGCTTTCTTGCCGAGGAACAGGCTGGCCATGCCCTCGCCGAGGTTGGCACTGGTCTTCGACAGCCCCTGCTTCAGACGCGCGAAGAAGCCGGCTTTAGTTTCTTCGGCACTGGCAGCCACGCTGGTGACGCTGACCGGCGCGGGCGTTAGCGGCACCGGCGGCGCAACCGGCGGAGCAGTTTCGAGCGCTGCGGGCGCTACCGGCTCGGCGGTTGCCGGCGACGCTGCCACCGGGCTCGGCGCCTGGCTCTCCGGCGCCTTGAAGCGCGCGAAAAAGCCTGGCTTGGCGGCTTCTTCTACAGTTTCGAGAGCGGCCTGGGCAGGCGTTGGCACGCGACTGTCGGGCACAGCTTGGGCCTGCGCGGGCGGCTCAGCAGGGCTAAGCGGCGGCGGGCTGGCCAGCGGCTGTGGCGCGAGGCTCGGTTCGGCCGTTGGCGGCGACTCAACCGTCAAGGTCGGCTCGACCGGGCCGCTGGCAGGCACCACTGCGACCGGCTCAGGCGTGGCGGGCCGTGGTTTGGCCGACGCCTCGGCAGCAGTCTCCTGCGGCTTCTTGCGCAGCCAGCCGAACAGGCTCTTCTTCTCTCCGGACTCAGCCGGCGTTTTCTCTCCAGCCGCGGCTGGAGTCTTCTTGTCGTCGTGGGAACCAAACATGGAGACGGCTATCTCAAGGGAGCGACGCGCCGACAGGGCAAAAACCCAACAGCCGTGGCCGCCAGTAAAACGGATGAGTATCCTAGCACCTCCGCGCCCGCCGACGCTAAGACCACGCGGGCCGCCCGACAGGTCGACCACTTAATGAAAATGCTAGCCCGCCGCGCCGCTGGTCTGCTGCTCGCGGCCCTCTGCGTGCCGCTGACGACACTGGCCGCAGACCCTCAGCCGACCCACGAATTCAGCCTGGAGAATGGCCTCAAGGTCATAGTCCGCGAGGATCACCGCGCCCCGGTGGTGGTTTCGCAGATCTGGTACAAGGTCGGCTCCAGCTACGAAACGCCGGGCCAGACCGGCCTGTCCCATGCCCTCGAACACATGATGTTCAAGGGCAGCCGCAAGCTCGGCCCGGGTGAAGCCTCGCGGATCTTGCGCGAACTGGGTGCCGAGGAGAACGCCTTCACCAGCGACGATTACACCGCCTACTACCAAGTCCTGGCCCGTGACCGCCTGGCGGTGGCCTTCGAGTTGGAGGCCGACCGCCTGGCCAGCCTGCGCCTGCCGCCGGAGGAGTTCAGCCGCGAGATCGAGGTCATCAAGGAAGAGCGCCGCCTGCGCACCGACGACAAGCCCAGCGCGCTGGCCTATGAACGCTTCCAGGCCCTGGCTTACCCCGCCAGCGGTTATCACACCCCGACCATCGGCTGGATGGCCGACCTCAAGCGCATGACGGTGGAGGAACTGCGCGCCTGGTACGAAACCTGGTACGCGCCGAATAACGCCACCCTGGTGGTGGTCGGCGACGTCAGTGCCGACGAGGTGAAGGGCCTCGCCGAACGCTATTTCGGCCCCATCCCCCGCCGCGCAGTGCCGAGTGCGAAGCCGCCGGTAGAGCTGGCCAAACCGGGCGAGCGGCGCATTCGCCTGCACCTGCAGACCCAGTTGCCGAGCCTGCTGATGGGCTTTAACGTGCCGGGCCTGGCGAGCGCCAAGAATGCCCGCGCTGTGCATGCCCTGCGGCTGATCGCCGCGCTGCTCGACGGCGGCTACAGCGCGCGCCTGCCGGCCCGCCTGGAGCGCGGCGAAGAACTGGTGTCCGGCGCCTCGGCCTACTACGACGCCTACACCCGCGGCGACAGCCTGTTCGTGCTGTCCGCCACCCCGAATGGGCAAACCGGCAAGACCCTGCAAGACACCGAAGCCGGCCTCTGGCGGCAACTCGACGACCTCAAGCAGAGCCCGCCGTCCGCCGAGGAACTGCAGCGCGTGCGCGCCCAGGTGATTGCCGGCCTGGTCTACGAGCGCGACTCCATTACCAGCCAGGCCACCACCATAGGCGAGCTGGAAACCGTCGGCCTGTCCTGGAAGCTGATGGATGAGGATCTTGCCAGCCTGGAGGCGGTGACCGCCGCCGATATCCAGCAAGCGGCCCGCACCTACTTCACCCGCGAGCGCCTAAGCGTCGCCGAGATCCTGCCGAAGGAGGCTTCCCATGAGTGAGCGCAACGCTCTGCGTTACGGCCTGCTCGGTCTGGCCCTGTTGGCGCTGCTGGCAGTCTTGGCCTTCCTTGTCAGCCGCCCGGCCCAAGCCCCGACCACCCCGGCAGCGGCACCTAGCAATCAATTGCAATCGCTGGCCACCCTCGACGGCCAGGCGCCCAGCCACCGGGCCCTGGAGATCCAGACCTGGCAAACCGCCGAGGGCGCCAAGGTGCTGTTCGTCGAGGCGCACCAACTGCCCATGTTCGACCTGCGCCTGACCTTCGCCGCCGGCAGCAGCCAGGACGGCGGCACACCCGGCCTGGCTATGCTGACCAACGCCATGCTCAACGAAGGCGTGGCCGGCAAGGATGTCAGCGCCATCGCCGAAGGCTTCGAAAACCTCGGCGCCGGCTTCGGCAACGGCGCCTATCGCGACATGGCCGTCGCCAGCCTGCGCAGCCTGAGCGCCGCCGACAAACGCGAAGCGGCGCTGCAGCTGTTCGCCCAGGTCATCGGCCAGCCGAGCTTTCCCGCCGACGCCCTGGCGCGGATCAAGAACCAGGTGCTGGCCGGCTTCGAATACCAGAAGCAGAACCCCGGCAAACTGGCCGGCCTGCAACTGTTCGAACGGCTCTATGGCGCGCATCCCTACGCCCACTCCAGCGAAGGCGACGCGCAGTCGATTCCGGCTATCGGCATCGCGCAGTTGCGCGCCTTTCATAGCAAGGCCTACACCGCCGGCAATGTGGTGATCGCGCTGGTCGGCGACCTCACGCGGGCCGAGGCCGAGGCCATGGCGGCGCAGGTCTCCAGCGCGCTGCCGAAAGGTCCGGCGCTGGCCAAGGTGGCCCAGCCGCAGGAGCCGAAAGCCGGGCCCAGCCATATCGAGTTCCCCTCCAAGCAAACCACCCTGCTGCTGGCCCAACTGGGTATCGACCGCCGCGACCCGGACTACGCCGCGCTGTACCTGGGCAATCAGATTCTCGGTGGTGGCGGTTTTGGCACGCGCCTGATGGAGGAAGTGCGGGAAAAACGCGGGCTGACCTACGGCATATCCTCCGGCTTCAGCGCCATGCAGGCGCGCGGGCCGTTTATGATCAGCCTGCAGACCCGCGCCGAACTCAGCGAAGGCACCCTGAAACTGGTGCAGGACATCCTCCGCGACTACCTGGCCAGCGGCCCGACGCAAAAGGAACTGGATGACGCCAAGCGCGAACTGGCCGGCAGCTTCCCGCTGTCCACCGCGAGCAATGCCGATATAGTCGGGCAACTGGGTGCCATTGGCTTCTACGACCTATCGTTAACCTACCTGGAAGACTTCATGCGGCAGGTTCAGGCGCTCGACGTCGCGCAGGTCAAAACCGCGATGGCCAAGCACCTGCACCCGGATGCCCTGGTGATAGTCAGCGCCGGCCCGAGCGTGCCGCAGAAACAACTGCCGCCCCCCACCGACCACCCCGTCGAGCAGCCGCTCGGCGTACCGGAGCACTGATGAGCCGTCCCGCGAAACCCAGCAACGTTCCAACCCACGGCGGCCAAGGCCAGCTGCGGATCATCGGTGGCGAGTGGCGTAGCCGCCAGTTCAGCTTCCCGATGGCCCACGGCTTGCGGCCGACCCCGAACCGGGTGCGCGAAACCCTGTTCAACTGGCTCGCCGCCTATGTGGCCGGTGCCCGCGTGCTCGACCCGTTTGCCGGCAGCGGTGCGCTGTACCTGGAAGCCTTGTCCCGCGGCGCCAGCATGGCCTTGGCGCTGGACCTGAACGCGGCGGCCATCGCCAGCCTGCGCCAGGCGCTGGACACCCTCAAATGTGGCAACGGCCAGCTGCTGCAGAGCGATGCCCTGCGCTATCTGGAGAATCAGCCGGGCAGCGCCTTCGACCTGGTGTTTCTCGACCCGCCGTTCGGCCAGAACCTGCTGCTGCCGACCTGCACCCTGCTGGAAGAAAAAGGCTGGCTAGCCGACGACGCCTGGATCTATACCGAAAGCGAAACTCCACCCTCGGGCCTCGGTCTGCCGGGCAACTGGCGCCTGCATCGGGAACAGAAAGCCGGCCAGGTCTATTACGCGCTTTGGCAACGCACGGCGTAGAGCCACCCGCGCGGCTGCGACTGATCGATGAGCAACAACTATGAGCACGAGCTTCAAACCCGCCTGGTGGTTGCCCAGCGCCCACCTGCAAACCCTGTGGAATGCGCTGTGCCGGCGGCCACCCGTGCTCGAGCGGCGGCGCGAACGCCTGTGGCTCGCCGATGGCGACTTTCTCGATCTGGACTGGCACGGCCCCCATGCGGCCGAGGCGCCGCTGGTGCTGATCCTGCACGGCCTGACCGGCTCATCCAGTTCGTTGTACGTGCTCGGCTTGCAGCAAAGCCTGGCCGCTCAGGGCTGGGCCAGTGCGGCGCTGAATTGGCGCGGCTGCTCCGGCGAGCCGAACCTGCTGCCGCGCGGCTATCACTCCGGGGTCAGCGAAGACCTCGCCGCCGCCATCGAGCACCTGCGCCGCCAGCGGCCGCTGGCGCCGCTGTATGCCGTCGGCTATTCGCTGGGCGGCAATGTGCTGCTCAAGCACCTGGGCGAAACCGGCACGGCGTGCGGGTTGCGGGCGGCGGTCGCGGTATCGGTGCCGTTTCGCCTGGATCACTGCGCCGACCGCATCGGCATCGGCTTTTCCAAGGTCTACCAAACGCACTTTATGCGCGAAATGCTCGCCTATGTGCGCGACAAGCAGAAGCGCTTCAAACTCGACGGCCAAGCCGAGCGCCTGACCACCCTGGAGCAGCTCGGGCCACTGGACGGCATCCGCACCTTCTGGGATTTCGACGGCCGCATCACCGCGCCGCTGCACGGTTTTGCCGATGCCGAGGATTATTACCGGCGCGCGTCGAGCCGCTACTACCTCGGCACGATCACGATCCCGACTCTGCTGATCCAATCGATCGACGACCCCTTCGTATTCCGCCACAGCCTGCCGGAAGCCTCGGAGCTGGCCGCCAACACCAGGCTCGAGCTGCACCCGCGCGGTGGCCACGTTGGTTTTATCGAAGGTTCCTTAGTACGTCCCGGCTATTACCTGGAGCGGCGCATTCCGGACTGGCTGGCGGAACAGGCGTCGGGCGAATAAATCACGCCCGGCGCGTCTAGCTCGGAATCACCAGCTCCAGCGGCACATAGAGTTTCTGATACAACGCCTGCACAGCCGTCTGCGCATCCGGAGCGATATAGCCACCTTCCAGCGCCAAGACCTGATAGATGCCCCGCCGCAGCATGTCCTCGCTGAGATCGCCCGGATCCCCGCGTGAAGTGCAGAGAAAGCGCACCCAGGACGTCATGATGATCCAGCTGTTGAGGGTCAGCGCCTCGATCTGCTGACGATCCATCAGCAGAATCCCCGCCTCGACGAAACCCTGATAGATCGCCTGCGCATGGCTCAGGCAGCGCTGGGAGAACAGCCGATACTGCGCCGCCAGCTCGGCATCGGATTCCAGCAGATGCTCGAGATCGCGATGCAGGAAGCGGTAGTACCACATCGCCGCCAGCAGCGCCTCCAGGTAGAAGGTCTTGTCTTCCACCGTCATCGCACGGCCTTGCGGGCGGCGCAAGAAGACGTCCACCTGCCGCTCATACTGGCTGAACAGCTCGGCGATAATCGCCTGCTTGTTGCGGAAGTAGTAATACAGGTTGCCCGGGGAAATCCCCAGGTGCGCGGCAATATGATTGGTCGTCACGTTGCGCTCGCCCTGGGCGTTGAACAGCTCCAGGCTGGCTTGGATGATACGTTCGCGGGTTTTGATCGGCGCGGCCATAAAGCTGCTCTGGGTTGGATACGGGTACGTCGCCGTGCTGTGCCAAAGGTACAGGGGCAAGTCTGCGCAGTGTTACGCAATACCACGCAGACGAGCGAATACTGACTTTTCGTTGGGCTGCACCCGACGAGCTGCCACGGCATTCTATTTGACACATTAGAGTAATTACTCTAAAAATCCAGCACGCACTTTCCATGAAGCCCCAAACCGCTATGCAAACGGTTTCCGGGTTTCCCACGCTGGATCGCCAAGGAGCCGCAGCATGGTCGCCGACATCGCTTACCTGCAACAGAGCCAGCAACAGATCGCCCAACTGGATGACCTATTCAGCCGCCAGCGCGAGGCCTTCCGCGCCAACCCGATGCCCACGGCAGAGCAGCGCATGCAGTGGCTGAACGCCCTGCGTGAGCTGCTGCTCGGCGAGCAGGAGGCGTTGGTCCAGGCGATTTCCCAGGACTTCAGCAACCGCGCCGCCGAGGAGACCTTGCTGGCGGAGATCATGCCCAGCGTGCAAGGCATCCACTACGCCAGCAAGCGCCTCAAGAAGTGGATGAAACCCTCGCGCCGCGCGGTCGGCCTGGCCTTCCAGCCGGCCAGCGCCAAGGTGGTGTACCAGCCACTGGGCGTGGTCGGCGTCATAGTGCCGTGGAACTACCCGCTATTTCTCGCCGTCGGCCCATTGGTCGGCGCCCTCGCGGCCGGCAACCGGGTAATGGTCAAGATGAGCGAGTCGACGCCGGTCACCTCGCAATTGTTCAAGGACCTGCTGGCGCGGATCTTTCCGCAAGACCTGGTCGCCGTGGTGCTGGGCGAAGCGGAGGTCGGCATGGCCTTCTCCAAACTGCCCTTCGACCACCTGCTGTTCACCGGCGCCACCAGCATAGGCAAGCACGTGATGCGCGCCGCCGCGGAAAACCTGACCCCAGTCACCCTGGAACTGGGCGGCAAGTCGCCGGCTATCGTCTCGGCCGACGTGCCGCTGCAGGATGCCGCCGAACGCATCGCCTTCGGCAAGACCATGAACGCCGGGCAGACCTGCGTGGCGCCTGACTACGTGCTGGTGCCGAAAGATCGCGTGGACGGCTTCGTCGCCGCCTATCGCCAGGCGGTGCAGGGTTTCTACCCGAGCCTGAAGGACAACCCGGACTACACCGCGATCATCAACGAGCGTCAGCTGCAGCGCCTGCAGAGCTACCTGAGCGACGCAGAAAGCAAAGGCGCCAAGCTGATCCCCCTGTTCGCCGAAGGCCAGGGCCGGCGCATGCCGCAGACCCTGCTGCTGAACGTCAGCGACGAGATGAAGATCATGCAGGACGAGATCTTCGGCCCGCTGCTGCCGATAGTGCCGTACGAGCGCATCGAGGAGGCCTTCGCCTACATCAACCACCGTCCACGGCCGCTGGCGCTCTACTACTTCGGCTACGACAAGGGCGAGCAGCAACGCGTGCTGCACGAGACCCACGCCGGCGGCGTGTGCCTGAACGACACCCTGCTGCATGTGGCCCAGGACGACATGCCGTTTGGCGGTGTCGGCCCGTCCGGCATGGGCCACTACCACGGCCACGAAGGCTTCCTGACCTTCAGCAAAGCCAAGGGCGTGTTTATCAAACAGCGCTTCAACGCCGCCAAGCTGATCTACCCGCCCTACGGCAAGGCGCTGCAGAAGCTGGTGTACAAGCTGTTTATCCGTTAAGTCGCCATTAGAGCGAGGTGCATAACCACAATGACTGACACCAGCTTCGACGCGCCGGGCCTGTCCCGCCGCGGCCTGCTCAAGGTCGGCCTGTTCGGCACGGCCTTGCTCGCCACCGCCGGGGTCACCGCGACCCTCAGCGGCTGCTCGGCCAGTACGCCGGCCAGCGGCTTGAGCGTCCTGCGGGCTTCCGACCTGCCGTTCCTTAAGGCCCTGATCCCGGTACTGCTCGAAGGCGCCGTCGCCCCGGAGCAGATGCCGGACGCCATCGACGGCACCTTGCAGAGCCTCGACTACAGCCTCAACCGGCTGTCGCCAGCGATGCTCAAACTCACCGTACAGCTGTTCGATGTGCTCGCCCTGCCGATCACCCGCGGCCCGCTGACCGGGGTCTGGGGCAGCTGGGCAACTGCGTCCGACACAGAGGTGCGCAACTTCCTCGAGCGCTGGCAGAACAGCTCCATCGGTCTGCTGAAGATGGGCCACAGCTCGCTGCTCCAGCTGGTGATGATGGCCTGGTACGGGCGCCCGGAGTCCTGGGCGCATTGCGGCTACCCGGGGCCGCCGACGGTCTGAGGCAACACCTGTAGCGGCACACCATAAGAATTAGCCTGAGAGCAGCCTGACATGCCCGTACCCGATTTGTTCGCCGAAGGCCTCGCCCGCGGCTGGAAAACCCACAACGGCTCACGCCTGGAGCATGACCTGACCCTGGAGGCCGACGTCGCCATCGTCGGCACGGGGGCCGGCGGCGGCACCACCGCGGAAATTCTCAGCGCCGCTGGTTTCAAGGTGCTGCTGATCGAAGAGGGGCCGCTGAAGACCAGCAGCGACTTCAAGATGCAGGAGGCCGAGGCCTATCCCAGCCTGTATCAGGAAGGCATCGGGCGGATGAGCAAGGATGGCGCCATCACCATCCTGCAGGGCCGCGCAGTCGGCGGCACCACGCTGATCAACTGGACCTCGAGCTTTCGCACCCCCGACCCGACCCTGGAACACTGGGCCAAGGAACACGGCGTCAAAGGCCACAGTTCGGCGCAGATGGCCCCCTGGTTCGAGAGGATGGAACAGCGCCTGGGCGTTGCGCCCTGGCTGCTGCCGCCCAATGCCAACAACGAGGTGATCCGCGCCGGCTGCGACAAGCTCGGCTACCACTGGAAGGTCATCCCGCGCAACGTCCGCGGCTGCTGGAACCTCGGTTACTGCGGCCTGGGCTGCCCGACCAACGCCAAGCAATCGATGCTGGTCACCAGCATCCCGGCGACCCTGGAGAAAGGCGGCGAGCTGCTCTATCTGGCACGTGCCGAGCGCCTGCTGCTCGACGGCGAGCGGGTCAGCGGCATCGAATGCGTGGGCATGGACGAGCGCTGCGTGGCGCCGAACGGCCGCAAGATCAGGGTCAAGGCCAAGCATTACGTGCTGGCCGGCGGCGGCATCAACAGCCCGGCGATCCTGCTGCGCTCCAAGGCGCCGGATCCGCACCAACGGGCCGGCAAGCGTACCTTCCTGCACCTGGTGAACTTCTCCGCCGCGCAGTTCGAGCAGGTGATCAACCCGTTCTACGGCGCGCCGCAGTCGATCTACTCCGACCACTTCCAGTGGGACGAGGGCCCGACCGGGCGCATGTCCTACAAACTGGAAGTACCGCCCTTGCATCCGGCGCTGACCGCCACCCTGCTCGGCCGCTTCGGCGTCGACAACGCCTTGCGCATGGAACAGCTACCGCATACCAACATGATGTTGGCGCTGCTGCGCGACGGCTTCCACCCGGACAGCGCCGAAGGCAGGGTGGAGCTGCGCGGCGATGGCAGCCCGGTACTCGACTACCGGATGACCGACTACACCTGGGATGGCGTGCGCCGCGCCTTCCACACCATGGCCGAGATCCAGTTCGCCGCCGGGGCCAAGGCCGTGTTGCCGATGCACGCCGACGCCGACTACGTGAAAACGACCAAGCAAGCCCATGCGTTGATCGACAATCTGAGCCTGGAGCTGTATCGCACCCGCCTCGGCAGCGCCCACGTGATGGGCGGCTGCGCCATGGGCGAAGACCCGCAGCAGGCCGTTACCGACAGCCTCGGCCGCCACCACCAACTGAGCAACCTGTCGATCCACGACGGCTCGCTGTTCCCCACCAGCATTGGCGCCAACCCGCAGCTGTCGGTCTATGGCCTCACCGCCAAGCTGGCCACGCGGCTGGCCGAGCGGCTCGGCAAAGCGTAGGGCGGGTTAGCCTGCGCCGGCATTGGTGGATTGCTTCGCTGAATCCACCCTACGCCTGACTGGAACCCGCCAGGGTGAAACCCAGCTGGGTTCACCCTGGCCACCAAGATGCGCGCCTGCACCTCCTGACTTGGCCGGCGGGACCCTGCTGCGCTACCATCCGAATCCCCTACGGACTCCGCCAGGACGTCGCGATGAATCGAGTGTTGTACCCAGGTACCTTTGACCCCATCACCAAGGGCCATGGCGATCTCGTCGAGCGCGCCTCGCGCCTGTTCGATCAAGTGGTCATCGCGGTAGCCGCCAGCCCTAAGAAGAACCCGATGTTTCCTCTGGAACAACGGGTAGAGCTGGCCCGCGAGGTCACCAAGCACCTGCCGAACGTCGAGGTCGTGGGCTTCGCCACCCTGCTCGCGCACTTCGCCAAGGAGCAGAACGCCAATGTCTTCCTGCGCGGCCTGCGCGCCGTCTCCGACTTCGAGTACGAGTTCCAACTGGCCAATATGAACCGGCAACTGGTGCCGGACGTGGAAAGCCTGTTCCTCACGCCGTCGGAGAAGTACTCGTTTATTTCCTCCACCCTGGTGCGTGAAATCGCAGCCCTAGGTGGCGACATCACCAAGTTCGTCCACCCGGTGGTGGCCGAGGCCCTGACCGAACGCTTCAAGCGCTGAGTCCGCCAACCGGTAAGGCGCCCGGCCGAAAAAATGCTCCCTGCATTTTCGGCATTTCCACCCGCCATGGCGGTCGCGTGCACTGCGGGCGCCGATGCGGCACAATTACCGCATAGTTCCCCAATGTCGCGGCAACCGCCACGGCAGGAGTTGTTCCATGTCCCTGATCATCACCGACGACTGCATCAACTGCGACGTCTGCGAACCTGAGTGCCCGAACGGCGCCATCTCGCAGGGCGAAGAGATCTACGTCATCGATCCCAACCTGTGCACCGAATGCGTCGGCCACTACAACGAGCCGCAATGTCAGCAGGTCTGCCCGGTCGACTGCATCCCGCTCGACGAGGCGCACGTCGAGAGCAAAGACGAGCTGATGCAGAAATACCTGATCCTCACCGGCAAAGCCTGAGCCCGTGAGCCGCCTGATCCGCGGCAGCTCGCCTGCCAGAGCGCTGTTCGGCGCCCTGCTGCTGTTTTGTGCCCTGCTCGCCCAAGCCGCGCCAACCCCCAAGCAAGCCGCCATCGCCAGCGCCCATCCCGCCGCCACAGTAGCGGGTTTGGAAACCCTGGCGGCGGGCGGTAACGCCTTCGACGCCGCCGTGGCGGTCAGCGCCGCCCTCGCCGTGGTCGAGCCCTATGGTTCGGGCCTCGGCGGTGGCGGCTTCTTTCTGCTGCGCGAGGCGGGCGAGCCGCCGACCTACCGCTTTCTCGACGCCCGCGAACGGGCACCGCTGGCCGCCCACGCCGATCTGTACCGGCGCGGCGGCCAGGTGCAGCCGGCCTTGTCCCTGGATGGCGGCCTGGCCGCGGCCATTCCTGGCTTGCCCGCGGCCCTGGTGGAGTTGGCCCAGCGCTTCGGGCGCTTACGCCTGATCGACTCCCTGGCTCCGGCGATCCGCCTGGCGCGCGACGGCGTGTCCATCGACCGCGTCTACCGCGAGCGCGCCACCTGGCGCCTGGCGGCCTTGCGCGACGATGCGGAAAGCGCGCGGATCTTCCTCGATAAGGGCGCCGTCCCCGAACAATGGAGCCTGCTGCAGCAGCCGGAACTCGCCGACACCCTGGAGCGTCTGGCCCGCTACGGTAAGGCCGGCTTCTATGCCGGCGAAACGGCGCAGAAACTGGTGAGCGGAGTCAGGGCGGCCGGCGGGATTTGGAGCCTCGCTGACCTGGAGCAATACCGCGTGGTGGAGCGCGCGCCGTTGCGCTACCCGCTGGCCGAGGGACGTGAGTTGATCAGCGCGCCGCCGCCCTCCGCCGGTGGCATCGCCCTGGCGCAAAGCCTGGCCATGCTGCAACAGCTGCCCTGGCGCCAGGCCGACAAGCTGCAGCGCAGTCACTATGTGGTGGAAGTGCTACGCCGCGCCTATCGCGACCGCGGCCTGCTCGGTGACCCGGACTTTATCGCCAACCCCATCGCCAAGTTGCTCGACAGTCGCTACCTGCAGCAGCTGGCGCGCGGCATCGACCCGCTGCAAGCCACACCCAGCAGCAGCCTGCCGCCGGCTCCGGCCTGGCGCGAAGGCGAGCACACCACCCATTTCGCGGTGCTCGACAGCGCCGGCAACGCCGTCGCCGCCACCCTCTCGGTCAACCTGCCATTTGGCGCCGCCTTCACCGTGCCGGGCACCGGTGTGCTGCTCAACGATGAGATGGACGACTTCGCCGCCGATCCTCAAGGCGCCAATGCCTACGGCCTAAGCGCCAGCCAGGCCAATGCGATCGCCGCCGGTAAACGCCCGCTGTCGAGCATGAGCCCGAGCTTTATCGAGAGCCCTAGCCAGTTCAGCGCGTTCGGCACCCCGGGCGGGAGCCGCATCCCCAGCATGGTGTTGCTGGCGGTGCTCGAATACCTCGATGACCAACCGGTGGCGGGCTGGCCGGCGGTGCCGCGCTACCACCATCAATACCTGCCGGACCAGATCGAGTACGAGCCCGCGGCCTTCACCCCGGCAGAAATCACCGCCCTGCAAGCCCGCGGCTATCGGCTCAAAGCCGTAGGGCGCAGTTACGGGAATCAGCAGGTGCTGTTGTGGAACAAGGACAGCGCCAGCGTCGAGACCGCCAGCGATCCGCGCGGAATTGGCCAGGCCATACTCTTCACGCCAAACGCAGAAACCAAAAAACCGGTCGATTGACCGGCTTTTCAGCGTTACTACCTGTTCAGTACTACCTGATCAGTCTTGTTTGTAGCCGCTGCTGGTGCAACCCAGGCAGCGCACAAACGCCTCCTTGCCCGGCACAACCACCAGTTCTTGCGCGGCTTCGCCGACATTGCCACCCAGCGCCGTGAACGGCAGGCTGACGACAAAGGCCACAACGCCAATCGCCGTAGCGCCAATCAGCAAGGGGCGGGCAATCAGCAAATCACCGATCATCGAATAGGCCGGTGGTGCCTCGACGGTGTACGTCGGATCACCACTGGCATTCTGCTGCACCATTTCCGCCTGTGCCGGCAGCGCCAGGAGGCCAGTGGTCAGCGCCAAGACAACAGCGGTTGAGCGAAACAGGTTCATGAGTGCGATCCTTCAGCTATTCAGGGTGCGGTGGCTCTAACTATAACAGCGCTCGGGCGATTGTCAGCGTGACGGCCGTCAATCGCCGTAGAACGCATAGTGCGGCTTTTTCGGCAGATAAGGCGAATGGAAGCGCTCATTGCCACTGGGCCAGAAAGCCGGCCGATAACTTCAGCGTTGGCAGCGCGGACAATAGACACTGGCGCGCTGGCCCAGACGAATCTCGCGCAAGGTGCTGCCGCAGTTTTTGCAGAACTCACCGCCGCGCCCGTACACGAACAATTCCTGCTGGAAGTAACCCGGCTGACCATCGCCACCGACGAAATCCCGCAATGTGGTGCCCCCGCGTTCGATGGCGGCGGCGAGGATGCGTTTGATCTCCTCCGCCAGCTTCAGATAACGCGCCCGCGAGATGGAGCCGGCCTCGCGGCGCGGGTCGATACCGGCGGCGAACAGCGCCTCGGTCGCGTAGATGTTGCCGACCCCGACCACCACCGCGTTATCCATGATGAACGGCTTGACCGCCATGCTTTTGCCGCGCGACAGCCGATACAGCCGCTCGCCGTCAAACAGCTCGGTCAACGGCTCGGGCCCCAGGCGCCGCAGCAGCTCGTGGTTGAGCGGATCGATGCTCCAGAGCAGCGCACCGAAACGTCGCGGGTCGGTGTAACGCAGCGCCAGCCCGCACTCCAGGACGATATCCACATGCTCGTGCTTGGCCACCGGCGTATCGGCAGGCACCAGGCGCAGGCTGCCGGACATGCCGAGGTGGCTGATCAGAGTCCCCGCCTCGGCCTTGATCAGCAGGTACTTGGCGCGCCGCTCGACGCACTCGATGCGCTGCCCCGACAGGCGCACGTCGAGGTCCTCGGGGATCGGCCAACGCAGGCGGCGCTCACGCACTATCACCCGGCTGACGCGCTGGCCCTCGAGATAGGGCGCGATACCGCGGCGGGTGGTTTCGACTTCGGGTAGCTCAGGCATAAAAGGCGGGCACGGCAACGGCAAATTGAAGAGCAGACGGCCACCTTAGCAGGAAAGGCCAAGGCCGACGAGGCGCGCCGAGCGCAACCCGCCACGGCCTAGCCACATACTCGCCGCTGCACGGTCACCCGCTGCAACCAGCTAGCGTGTCGCCTGGGCTATAATCCCGCTCTTTTTCCGGAGAGCGACCCATGTCCCTGCCCAGCCTGCGCCTCAAAGCCAATGCCGATCGCCGCCTGCGCGCCGGACACCTGTGGGTCTACAGCAACGAAGTCGATGTCGTCGCCACCCCGCTGAACGGCTTCAATGCCGGCGACCAGGCCATCCTCGAAGCGGCCGGCGGCAAACCGCTGGGCATAGTCGCGCTGAGCCCGAACAACCTGATCTGCGCCCGCCTGATCTCCCGCGATACCAAGCATGTGCTGGACAAGTCCCTGCTGGTGCACCGGATCAATGTCGCGTTGTCGCTGCGCGAGCGTCTGTTCGACAAGCCTTACTACCGCCTGGTCTATGGCGATTCCGACCTGCTGCCGGGTCTGGTGGTCGACCGTTTCGGCGATATCGTTGTGGTCCAGCTGGCCTCCGCCACCATGGAGCGACATAAGGACGACGTGCTCGCCGCGCTGATCCAAGTGCTCAAACCCAGCGGCGTACTGTGGAAGAACGACTCCGCCGCCCGTGACGCCGAAGGCCTGAGCCGCTACGTCGACACCGCGTTCGGTACGGTGCCGGAGTGGGTGGCCCTGGAAGAGAACGGCGTGAAGTTCGAAGCGCCGGTCATGGAAGGCCAGAAAACCGGCTGGTTCTACGACCACCGGATGAACCGCGCGCGCCTGGCACCCTACGTCAAAGGCAAGCGCGTGCTCGACCTGTTCAGCTATATCGGCGGCTGGGGCGTGCAGGCGGCGGCGTTTGGCGCCAGCGAAGTGATGTGCGTAGACGCCTCCGGCTTTGCCCTCGACGGCGTCGAGCGCAATGCCACGCTGAACGGCCTGTCCGAGCGAGTGGCCTGCGTGGAAGGCGATGTCTTCGAAGCGCTCAAGGAACTGAAAGCCGCCGAAGAGCGCTTCGACGTGATAGTCGCCGACCCACCCGCCTTCATCAAGCGCAAGAAAGACCTGAAAAACGGCGAGGCCGCCTACCGTCGCCTCAACGAACAAGCCATGCGCCTGCTGAACAAGGACGGCATCCTGGTCAGCGCTTCCTGCTCCATGCACCTGCCGGAAGACGACCTGCAGAACATCCTGCTCAGCAGCGCCCGTCACCTGGATCGCAATATGCAGCTGCTCGAACGTGGCGGCCAAGGCCCGGATCACCCGGTGCACCCGGCGATAGTCGAGACCCGCTATATCAAGAGCCTGACCTGCCGTTTGCTGCCGAGCTAAGCCGCTCTTGTAGGGTGCGTTGCAACGCACCATTAACCTTCTGCCGGTGCGTTGCCCTACGGGTAACACACCCTACGCCCTCCCGGCCGACCGCCAGCCTTTCCTCGGCGAAGGCGTGAGGGGTAGAATCCGGGCATCTCTCGCCAGCTATCCCCGGCGGGCATGTGAGCCCAGGCCCAGCATGCGGTGATCCCGCTACGTCTCCCGGCCTTGATCCGACCACACAGCGACTGCTGTTTGCTTCCGATCCAAGCGACGCTCACCATACGCATATATCCGCTACCTGATTAGCCGCAGGAACTACCATGCCTGACTATCGCTCGAAAACCTCCACCCACGGCCGCAACATGGCCGGCGCCCGAGCCCTTTGGCGTGCCACCGGGATGAAGGACGAGGACTTCAAGAAGCCGATCATCGCCATCGCCAACTCCTTCACCCAGTTCGTGCCCGGCCACGTGCACCTGAAGGACCTCGGCCAGCTGGTCGCCCGCGAGATCGAGCGGGCCGGCGGCGTCGCCAAGGAATTCAACACCATAGCCGTCGACGACGGCATCGCCATGGGCCACGACGGCATGCTCTATTCGCTGCCGAGCCGCGAGATCATCGCCGACTCTGTCGAATACATGGTCAACGCCCACTGTGCGGATGCGATTGTCTGTATCTCCAACTGCGACAAGATCACCCCCGGCATGTTGATGGCCTCCCTGCGCCTGAACATTCCGGTGATCTTCGTCTCCGGCGGCCCGATGGAAGCCGGCAAGACCAAGCTGGCCAGCCATGGCCTGGACCTGGTCGATGCCATGGTGATCGCCGCCGACGAAAGCGCCTCCGACGAAAAGGTCGCCGAGTACGAGCGCAGCGCCTGCCCGACCTGCGGTTCCTGCTCCGGCATGTTCACCGCCAACTCGATGAACTGCCTGATGGAAGCCCTCGGCCTGGCCCTGCCCGGCAACGGCTCGACCCTGGCCACCCACAGCGACCGCGAGCAGTTGTTCCTGCAGGCCGGGCGCACCGTGGTCGAGCTGTGCAAACGCTATTACCAGGACGGCGACGAATCGGCCCTGCCGCGCAATATCGCCAGCTTCCAGGCGTTCGAAAACGCCATGAGCCTGGATATCGCCATGGGCGGCTCGACCAACACCATCCTGCACCTGCTGGCCGCCGCCCAGGAAGCCGAGATCGACTTCGACCTGCGCGACATCGACCGACTGTCGCGCCAAGTCCCGCAGCTGTGCAAGGTGGCGCCGAACATCCAGAAGTACCACATGGAAGACGTGCACCGCGCCGGCGGCATCATGAGCATCCTCGGCTCACTGGCCCGTGGCGGCCTGCTGCACACCGAGCTGCCGACCGTGCACAGCAAGACCATGGCCGACGCCATCGCCCAGTGGGACATCACCCAGACCGCCGATGAAGCCGTGCACCGCTTCTTCAAGGCCGGCCCGGCGGGCATCCCGACCCAGACCGCGTTCAGCCAGTCGACCCGTTGGGAAACCCTCGACGACGACCGCGCTGAGGGCTGCATCCGCAGCGTCGAGCACGCTTATTCCCAGGAGGGTGGACTTGCCGTGCTCTACGGCAACATCGCCCGCGACGGCTGCGTGGTGAAAACCGCCGGTGTCGACGAATCGATCCACGTCTTCGAAGGCAACGCCAAGATCTTCGAGAGCCAGGACAGCGCCGTACGCGGCATCCTCGCCGACGAAGTGAAAGCCGGCGACATAGTCATCATCCGTTACGAAGGCCCGAAAGGCGGCCCCGGCATGCAGGAAATGCTCTACCCCACCAGCTACCTGAAATCCAAGGGCCTGGGCAAAGCCTGCGCACTGCTGACCGATGGGCGTTTCTCCGGCGGCACCTCGGGCCTGTCCATCGGCCACGCCTCGCCGGAAGCGGCAGCCGGGGGTGCCATCGGCCTGGTGCGTGAAGGCGACAAGATCCTGATCGACATCCACAACCGCAGCATCAACCTGCTGGTCAGCGATGAGGAACTGGCCCACCGCCGTCACGAGCAGGACAAGCTCGGCTGGAAGCCGGTGGAAAAACGCCCACGCAAGGTGACTACCGCGCTCAAGGCCTACGCCCTGCTCGCCACCAGCGCCGACAAGGGTGCGGTACGCGACAAGGCGATGCTCGACAAGCTGATGCCGTAAGCACCCGGCAAAACAAAAGCCCGGCAGCATGCCGGGCTTTTGCTTTCTACCCTTTATGAAAAAGGCGAGAGGGGAATCAGCCCATGAAGACCCACGTGAAAATCGGCCTGATCTCCGACACCCACGGCCTGCTGCGTCCCGAGGCACTGGCTGCCCTACAAGGCTGCGAGCATATCCTCCATGCCGGCGATATCGGCAAAGCGGAAATCCTCGACACCCTGCGCGAGCTCGCGCCACTGAGCGTGGTGCGCGGTAATAACGATCGAGGCGAGTGGGTAAGCAGCTTGCCGGAGCACCTCAAGCTGAACCTGGCGGGCGTCTCGCTCTATCTGCTACACGACCTGGCCGAGCTGAGGCTCGATCCCGCCGCCGAAGGCATTCGTGTGGTGGTCAGCGGCCACTCCCACAAACCCAAACGGGAAGAGCGCAACGGCGTGCTCTACCTCAACCCCGGCAGTGCCGGACCGAGGCGCTTCAAACTGCCCATCTCCGTCGGCCTGCTGCATGTGGACGACCAGGGCGTGCGCGGCGAGCTGATCGACCTCATCCCGTAACCGGATGCAAACCGGGCCACGGCCTGCATCTCAACCGACCAACTGACAGCCTCCTCAGCGCCGCTCCCACACCTCAAAGGCATAGCCCGGTGTTTCTGCCGTTGCCTCATGCTCGATGCTGGAAGCCATGCGCCAGTCGTTGTCCGCATATTCAGGGAACCAGGCGTCACCCTCAGGGCTCAGCGCGACACGGGTCAGGTACAGCCGCTCAGCCAGCCGCAACCCTTGCTCGTACAACTGCGCCCCGCCGATCAGCATCAGCTCTTCGGCATCCTCCGCGCGCGCCCAGGCTTCGGCACGGATCAGCGCCGCCTCCAGCGACGGGAAGACTTCGGCGCCTTCCAGGCGCAGACCCGGCTGACGGCTGACCACCAGATTGAGGCGACCCGGCAACGGCCGACCGAGGGAGTCCCAGGTCTTGCGGCCCATGATGATCGGCTTGCCGAGGGTCAACACCTTGAAGTGTTTGAGATCCGCCGGCAAATGCCAGGGCAGTTGATTGTCGCGACCGATCACGCGGTTGTCGGCGAGGGCGGCGATGAGGCAGAGGGGGAGTGTTTTTTTCATGGCCGCGAGGATAACGGCTCCGGGGACCGGAAAGAAAGCAAACGGATGATGGGCTGGCCCCGAGTGGTTATCCTCTGGGCACAGCCCAAACACGAGCCGCCACGTGACCGAGCCGAACCGCCCCACCCACGCCCTGTCCTCCCTGGAACGCCTCTGGCTCACCGAAGCCGTGCGCCTGCGCGAAGAGCACGCCGGCCCGCTGGAGGATCGCGAAGCCAACCGCCGCGCCCAGGCCGCGGGCGGCGACCTGGCCAGCCGCATCGAGACCCGTGCGCTATGGCTGGCGCAACGCGATGGCTTGCTCGGCGCATTGCAGCATTGGCGCCAAGGCGCGCGGCTGGCACTGATCGTCCTGCTGGGCCTGGCGCTATTGAGCGGCGCCGGCCTGGCGCTCGCCGCACTGGGCGACGGACAACGGCCGGTCAATGTGTTCTGGGCGCTGGGCAGCCTGCTCGGCTTGCACCTGCTGATGCTGCTCGGCTGGGCCTTGGGTCTGGTATTCGCCGGGGACGGCGGCGGTACGCTGGGTCGGCTCTGGCTATGGCTGAGTGAAAAACTCGCACGAGACGCCCAGGCCGCGCAGCTCGCGCCGGCCCTGCTGCTCTTGCTGCAACGCCAGCGTCTCAGCCGCTGGGCTCTGGGTCTGCTGGTGCATGGCCTCTGGCTAGTGGCGCTACTGATTGCGCTGCTCAGCCTGTTGGCCCTGTTGGCCACTCGCCGCTATGGCTTTGTCTGGGAGACCACCATCCTCGGCAGCGAGACCTTTGTCGCGCTGACCCAGGGGCTCGGCGCATTCCCCGCGCTACTGGGGTTTGCCTTGCCGGATGCCGAACTGATCCGCGCCAGCGGCGCTAGTCCGCTGGCCGTCGAGAGCGCCCGGCAGGCCTGGGCCGCCTGGCTGGTCGGCGTGCTGCTGGTTTACGGCGTACTGCCGCGCCTGCTGCTGTTGCTGCTCTGCCTGTGGCGCTGGCAACGTGGTTACGCGGATCTCAGTCTGGACCTCAGCCTGCCCGGCTACAGCCTGCTGCGCGAACGCCTGCAACCGAGCAGCGAACGCCTCGGTGTGTGCGATGCCGCCCCCAGCCAGCTGCATCAGCCCCAGGCTGGCAGCCACGGGGAAGGCAGCCAGGGCGCGCTGCTGGTGGCCATCGAGCTGGACCCGCAGCGCAGCTGGCCGCCCGCCTTGCCCAAGGGCATCGGCGACGCCGGGGTGATCGACAGCCGCGAGCAGCGCAAACAGCTGCTCGACCAGCTCAGCCGCTTCCCCCCGGCGCGCCTGCTGATTGCCTGCGACCCGCGCCGTTCGCCAGACCGCGGCAGCCTGGCGCTGCTCGGCGAACTGGCGCGTAGCGCAGCCGCCACCCGGATCTGGCTGTTGCAGCCGCCGCCCGGTGAAGCCCTCGACAGCGCGCGCCTGGGCGACTGGCACCGCGCGCTGGAGCAACTACAGCTCAGCCATAGCGACAGCGCGCCGCTCAGCTGGCTGGAGCATGGCCATGACTAAAGCGCTGAAACTGGCCGTGGTCGGCCATACCAATGTCGGCAAGACCTCGCTGCTGCGCACCCTGACCCGCGACGTCGACTTCGGCGAGGTGTCCCATCGCCCCAGCACCACCCGCCATGTCGAGGGCGCACGGCTGTCGGTGGACGGGCAGGCGCTGCTGGAGTTGTACGACACCCCCGGCCTGGAAGACGCCATCGCCCTGCTCGACTATCTGGAACGGCTGGAGCGCCCCGGCGAACGCCTGGACGGCCCGGCACTGCTGGCGCGCTTTCTCGACGGCAGCGAGGCGCGCCAGCGTTTCGAGCAGGAGGCCAAGGTGCTGCGCCAGCTGCTGGCCTCGGATGCCGGCCTCTATGTGATCGATGCCCGCGAACCGGTGCTGGCCAAATACCGCGACGAGCTGGCGGTGCTGGCCATGTGCGGCCGCCCCTTGCTGCCGGTGCTGAATTTTGTCGCCGGGCACAACCACCGCGAGGATGACTGGCGCGACGCCCTGGCCCGTCTGGGCCTGCATGCCCTGGTGTGTTTTGACAGCGTCGCGCCGCCACTGGATGGCGAGCGCCGCCTGTACGACAGCCTGGCGCTGCTGCAGGAAAAAGCCCGCCCGCAACTGCAACGCTTGATCGACGATCACCAGGCGCAACGCCAATTGCGCAAAAGCAGCGGCGCGCGGCTGATCGCCGAACTGCTGCTGGACTGCGCCGCCTGCCGGCGCAGCGTGGCCGCGCAAAGCGCGCTGGAACAAGGAGCGATCCGCGAACTGCATCAGTGCATCCGCCAACGCGAACAAGGCTGCGTGGACGCCCTGCTGCGCCTGTATGCCTTCCGCCAGGACGACGCCAAGGCCGGCGACCTGCCGTTGCTCGATGGCCGCTGGGGCGACGACCTGTTCAACCCGGAAAGCCTCAAGCAGCTCGGCATCAAGGTCGGCGGCGGCATGGCCGCTGGCGCGGCCACCGGCGTGGGCGTCGACCTGCTGGTCGGCGGCATCACCCTGGGCGCGGCCGCCGCCCTCGGTGCGCTACTCGGCGGCAGCGCGCAGACCCTGCGCGGCTATGGCGCGCGGCTGAAGGACAAGCTCAAGGGCCAGCGCGAGCTGACCGTGGACGACGCCGTGCTGCGCCTGCTCGCCCTGCGCCAACAACAACTGCTGCAGGCGCTGGAGGCCCGCGGCCATGCGGCGGTCGAGGCCATCAGCCTAGCCACCCCGCAGGACACCAGCTGGCGTGAAGGCAAGCTGCCGGATGCCCTGAACAGGGCCCGCGCCCACCCCGAGTGGTCGTCACTCAACCCCGGCGCCGCACTTGAAGACAACGAGCGCCAGGAGCAGGTGAAGCGCCTGGCGCAGCAGTTCGACTGACTCTTGAAGGCCGGGGCTCAGGCGCCAAAATCCGTGGACAATGCCAAGGACGCCCACTGCGCCAGCTCCGCTTCTACCAGACGATTCTTGGCGTCGATCCGCGCCACCGTATCGCTACCCAACGGCAGGCGCTGGGGTGGATTCGGCGCGTTCACCAGCGCCAGGATCGCGCCCGCCAGCTTGGCCGGATCACCGGGCTGAGCATGGTTGGCGCCGTGTGCGAAGCGGCGCATGGCCCCCACCGTTTCCTCGTAGTCAGGCAGCTCCAGAGCAGTCTTGACCAGCGACTGGGCATCGAGAAAATCGGTGCGAAAGAACCCCGGCTCAACCACGGTGGCGTGGATACCCAGGGGCGCGAGTTCCTGCGATAGCGCTTCGCTGATCCCTTCCACGGCAAACTTGGTCGCACCGTAAACGCCCCAGCCCAGGTAAGCCTGGTAGCCGCCAATGGACGAGATATTGATCACATGCCCACTGCGCTGCCGACGCATCTGCGGCAGTACCGCACGGGTCACATTGAGCAAGCCGAACACATTGGTGGCGAACAGCCGCTCGGCTTCGGCGGCGCTGGTTTCCTCCACCGCGCCCAGCAGACCGTAGCCGGCATTGTTGACCAGCACATCGAGTCGCCCGAAGTGCTTGATGCCCGCAGCAACGGCCTGCAGGGCCTCGTCCTCGCGGGTGACGTCCAGGCGTACGGCCAGCAGATTGGGCTGTGCCCCCAGGCGCGCGGTGACATCCGCCGGGTTGCGGGCAGTTGCAATCACCGCATCACCAGCGATCAATGCCTGTTCTGCGATCAGGGCACCAAAACCTCGGGACGCGCCAGTAATCAACCAAGTACGCATATCAACTCCTCCTGTTTGAGCACCCGCCGCATGCGGGGTTATCTCGATGAGTTGACGTCACTCTAGAACCTAACTATTGATGTGATAATCCGAACAAAACAGCATGGGCTTTTGAGAAAAATTCACAAATGAAACCAGTCTCCGCCTCTGATCTTGCGATCTTCCTGTGCATTGCCAGGCACCTCAGCTTCAGCCGCGCCGCGGTCGAACTGAACCAGTCGCCATCCGCGCTCAGCCATGCCCTGCGCGCACTGGAACAACGCCTGGGGCTCAGGTTGTTCAACCGCACCACCCGCAGCGTGGCCCTTACCGAGGCAGGAGAGCGCTTGCATGCGCGGATTAAACCGGCGTTCCGCGATATCGATGACGCCCTGGAAGACCTCAACCAGTTCCGCGACACACCGACGGGAACCCTGCGCATCAACGCCGGCCGCCCCGCAGTGCAACTGGTGCTGCTGCCGCTGATCCAACGCTTCCTCGACACCTTTGCCGATGTGCGGGTCGAGGTCTGCGTCAACGACGCCCTGGCGGATGTGGTGTCTGCCGGTTTCGATGCCGGGGTGCGCTTCGGCGAACGCCTGGAGGCCGATATGGTGTCCCTGCCCATCGGCCCCGCCATGCGCTCGGTGGTGGTCGGTTCACCAGCATTCATCCAGCGCCATGGCATGCCGCAAAAGCCCGAGGACTTGCACGGTTTACCCTGCATTCGCCACCGTTTTCCCAGCGGGGTGCTGTATCGCTGGGAGTTCGCGCGCGCCGGCATCGCCCAGGAAATCGAAGTGGATGGCCCACTGACCCTGGATGAAGTCGGCCTGATGCTCGGCCCGGCGCTACACGGCAGCGGTCTCGCCTATGTGTTCGAGGAGATGGTCGCCGAACAGATCGCCGACGGCCGCCTGCTGCAGGTGCTAGGCGACTGGTGTCCGCACTACCCCGGCCTGCACCTCTACTACCCCAGCAGGCGCCAGGTTCCTGCCGCGCTCAGGGCCTTTATCGAGTTCGCCCGCGCAGAGCGAGATAGCAGCGCGTAGCCCAGACAAGGCTGGGTGGTCGTTATTGATCCAACCGCCCCATGCAGAGGCGGTGCAGACCTCAGACCGCGACCGGCGCTTTGATATGCGGGTGCGCCTGATAGCCGACCAGCTCGAAGTCCTCGAACTTGAAGGCGAACAGATCCTTCACCGCCGGATTCAGCTGCATGGTCGGCAACGGCAGCGGCTCGCGCGACAGTTGCAGATCGGCCTGCTCCAGATGGTTGGCGTACAGGTGGCAGTCGCCGCCGGTCCAGATGAACTCGCCCGGTTCGAGGTCGCAGACCTGTGCCACCATCAGGGTCAGCAGCGCGTAGCTGGCGATATTGAAGGGCACGCCGAGGAAAATGTCGGCCGAACGCTGATACAGCTGGCAGCTGAGCCTGCCCTCGGCGACGTAGAACTGGAACAGCGCGTGACAGGGTGGCAGAGCCATTTCATCGACCAGCGCCGGGTTCCAGGCGGAGACGATCAGTCGGCGCGAGTCCGGGTTGTTCTTGAGCATCTCGATCAGCTTGCCGATCTGGTCGATCGAGCCGCCGTTCGGCGCCGGCCAGTTGCGCCACTGGTAGCCGTACACCGGGCCGAGGTCGCCGTTTTCGTCGGCCCACTCGTCCCAGATACGCACGCCGTGGTCCTGCAGGTACTTGATATTGGTGTCGCCCTGGAGGAACCACAGCAGCTCATGAATGATGGATTTCAGGTGGCACTTCTTGGTGGTCACCAGCGGAAAGCCATCGGCCAGGTTGAAGCGCATCTGCTGGGCGAACAGGCTGTAGGTGCCGGTGCCGGTGCGGTCGGGCTTGAAGGTGCCGGTCTCGCGCACCAGACGCATCAGCTCGAGGTACTGTTTCATTGTGCGGCTCCCCGAGTAATGGGTGGTGCAGCGGCGGGGCGACGATAAGCCCAGACCAGCAGGCCTATACCGCCGAGAATCATCGGCGCACAGAGCACCTGGCCCATGGTCAGCCAACCGAAGGCCAGGTAACCCAGCTGGGCATCCGGCACGCGGACGAACTCGACGATAAAGCGGAACAAGCCGTAGCACAGCGCGAACATGCCGGAGACCGCCATGGTCGGCCGCGGTTTGCGCGAGAACGCCCAGAGCACCAGGAACAGCGCCACGCCTTCGAGGGCGAATTGATAGAGCTGCGACGGATGGCGCGGCAGCTGCGCCGGGTCGGTCGGAAAGATCATCGCCCAGGGTACATCGGTGGCCTTGCCCCACAGCTCGGCATTGATGAAGTTGCCGATCCGCCCGGCGCCCAGCCCAATTGGCACCAGCGGCGCGATAAAGTCCATCAGCTCGAAGAAGCTCTTGCCGTTGCGCTTACCGAACCACCAGGTCGCCAGCATCACGCCGATAAAGCCGCCGTGGAACGACATGCCGCCCTTCCAGACCTCGAAGATCAGCAGCGGATTGGCGATATAGGCCTGCAGGTCGTAGAACAACACGTAGCCCAACCGCCCGCCGAGTATCACGCCCATGGCCACCCAGAACACCAGGTCGGAGAGTTTCTCCTTGCTCCAGCCCGGGTCGAAACGCTGCAACCGGTACGAGGCCAGCAGCCAGGCGCCGCCGATGCCGACCAGGTACATCAACCCGTACCAGTGGATTTTCAGCGGGCCGATGGCCAGCGCCACCGGGTCGATTTGCGGGTAAGCCAGCATGTGGACTCCTTAAATCAAGAAACTCGTGCCCACGCAAAGCAGCAGCAGGGCGAACAAACGCTTGAGCAAGCGCGGCGACAATTTATGCGCCAGGCGCGCGCCAAAGCGGGCAAACAGCATACTGGTGATGGCAATCCCGGCCAGCGCCGGCAGATAGACGAAGCCCAGGCTCCACGGCGGCAGCAGCGGATCGTGCCAGCCCAACAGCATAAAACTCAGCGCACTGGCCGCGGCGATCGGCAAGCCACAGGCGGACGAGGTGGCCACCGCCTGCTGCATCGGCACGCTGCGCCAGCTCAGGAAGGGCACGGTCAAGGAGCCGCCGCCGATGCCGAAAATTGCCGAGGCCCAACCGATCAGCACACCGGCCGCACTCAAACCGAGCTTGCCTGGGACACCGCGACTGGCTTGAGGTTTCAGCTCCAGGGCCATCTGCAGCGCGATGATGATCGCGAATACACCGATGACCTGCTGCAGCAGCGGCCCGTTGATCGCCGTCGCCGTCAGCGCACCGAAACCGGCGCCGAGCAGAATCCCGAGGGTCATCCAGGCGAAGATCGGCCAGCGCACCGCCCCCTTGCGCTGATGCTCCAACACCGCGTTGATCGAGGTGAAGATGATGGTCGCCAAGGAGGTACCGACCGCCAGGTGGGTGAGGATCGACGCATCGAAGCCCTGGGCGGTGAAGCTGAACACCAGCACCGGCACTATGATTAGCCCGCCACCCACGCCGAACAGCCCGGCGAGCACACCGGCACCAGCTCCCAGCAGCAAATAGAGCAGAAATTCCATCGACACCCCCGAAAAACCATGCGGCATGGTAACGGATGCGCCCCCACCCCTCCACCGCGACTATGGATGCCACGACGCGCTTCTCGTACAGTGAGGCTCTCCAAGGAGCCTCTATGTGTTTGATCGTATTCGCCTGGCGCCCGGGGCATGCCATCCCCCTGGTGCTCGCCGCCAACCGTGACGAATTCTATGCCCGTCCGAGCCTGCCGCTCGGCGCCTGGGAGGATGCCCCCGGGGTGATCGCCGGGCGCGACCTGGAGGCCGGCGGCACCTGGCTGGGCATCGGTCCGCAAGGCCGTTTCGCCGCGCTGACCAATATCCGCGTCGCGCGCCAGCCACAGATTGGCCGCTCGCGGGGAGAGTTGGTGGCACAGTTTCTTCGCGGCCCGCAATCGCCTGAAGCCTTTTTAGCCGAGCTCGCCCAACGGGCGAGCGACTACGCCGGGTTCAATCTACTGGTCGGTAGCACCCACGAACTCTGGCATTTCAACTCTCACGAAGGCGCGCCGCTGCGGTTGGGCAGCGGTATCTACGGGCTGTCCAATGCCAATCTGAATACGCCCTGGCCGAAGGTGCGGCGCGCCAAGGCGGCGCTCGCCGAATGCCTCGACCCGCCGCAAGCGCCGACATTACTGGGGATTCTGGGCGATCCGCAGCAGGCACCGGAAGCCTCCCTACCGGACACCGGCCTCGGCTTGGCCACCGAACGACTGCTCTCGAGCATTTTCATCGCCGGCCCCAACTACGGCACGCGCGCCAGCAGCGCGCTGATCGTCCAGGCCGATGGCCGGCGGCAACTGGTCGAGCGCAGTTTTGGGCCTTATGGCGCGCATCTGGGCGAGGTCAGCCTGGAGTGTTAGAGCAGCCTGTCGCCAAGGCCATCCAGGGCAAACAGCGGCGCCGCAATCCTCGGGTCGTCGGCATCGGCCACCAACAGCAAACGGCCGTCGGCCTGGAAGGCCAAGCCTTCGATCTTCACTCGTGGTTCCAGTCGAGCCAGCTGCACGATGTTGAAATCCTGATCGAAACGTCCGAGCACACTGCCGACGCAGGCGCCGTCCAGGTAGCTGGAGTCGGTGGCTTCGGCTGCGGCGCTGAAATACAGGCGTCCGGCGGGATCCACGCTGAGGTCGGTCAGGCTCAGTGGCACGCCGTCCAATTCCGCCAGCTGCAACGGCAGGATGCGCAACAGAGCACTCGCGCTTAACTGGCCACTGTCGAGGTCGTCCAGGGCTTGTTGCAGGTCGAGAAACACCAAGGCATTTTCCCCGCCCACCCCATTGCCGCGCTGCGCCAACAGCAACTGCCCGCCGTGCACCACTGCGCCTTCCAGATTCAGCTCGTGGAAATGCTCGGCGAGCTTCAGGTACAGCGGGCCGAGGTCGATGACGCGAACGACTCCGCCCCGGATCAGACAACCGCGACGGCGCCGCTTGGTCGAACCAGAGCCGAGCGCCAGCAAGGCGCCATCGGGCAACAGCAGCAACGCCTCGAAATCCGCTTTGAGTTTTTTGCGCAGCTTGGCGTCTTCGGGCAGCTCGCCGGGTAGCAGCGCCTGCTCAGCCAACCAGGCACCGGTCAGGCTGTAGTGCTGCAGGCTCAGCGCATCGTCGGCCACCAGCCAGAGGCTCGGCCCCTGACAGACCAGCGCGCTGGCCGCCGACAGCCGCAGCTTGGCCAGCAAGCACAGCGACAACGGCTGAGCCGCTTGCGCCAGCAAAGCCGACTGCCCCAGCAAAACCGATTGTTCCATCAAGACAGTACGCCGCTTAGGCCTGAATCATCGCCGCGGGATTGAGTACCCGGCTCAGGCCGAGATTGCGCAAGGCCAGGTGCAGGGCGCTGTGGGTGACCTGCGGATTGTCGAAGCTCATCAGCTGTGCCAGCAGTTCCTTGGCTTTGCTCAGGCTGATCTGCCGCAGCAGCCATTTCACCTTGGGCAGGTTGGTGGCGTTCATCGACAGGCTGTCAAACCCCATGGCCATCAGCAGCACCGCCGACGACGGGTCGCCGGCCATCTCGCCGCAGATGCTCACCGGTTTGCCTTCGGCATGGGCGCCATCGACCACCAACTGCAGCGCCTGCAGCACCGCCGGATGCAGGAAGTCGTAGAGATCGGCGACCCGCGGGTTGTTGCGGTCCACCGCCAATAAATATTGCGTCAGGTCATTCGAGCCGACCGAAAGGAAGTCGACCTGGCGCGCCAGTTCGCGCACCTGATAGACCGCCGCGGGAATTTCGATCATCACCCCGACCGGTGGCAGCGGCACATCGGTGCCTTCGTCGCGCACCTCGCCCCAGGCGCGGTGGATCAGGTGCAACGCCTCTTCCAGCTCATGGGTGCCGGAGATCATCGGCAGCAGGATGCGCAGGTTATTCAGCCCCTCGCTGGCCTTGAGCATCGCGCGGGTCTGCACCAGGAAGATTTCCGGGTGGTCGAGGGTCACACGAATGCCGCGCCAGCCGAGGAAAGGGTTGTCTTCCTTGATCGGGAAATACGACAGTGCCTTGTCACCGCCGATATCCAGGCTGCGCATGGTCACCGGCAGCGGATGGAAAGCCGCCAGCTGCTCGCGATAGATCGCCAGCTGCTCTTTCTCGCTGGGAAAGCGGTCCTTGATCATAAACGGCACTTCGGTGCGATACAGCCCCACGCCTTCGGCACCCCGCTCCTGGGCACGCACCACATCGGCGAGCAGGCCGGTATTCACCCACAACGGCATGCGGTGGCCATCCAGGGTCTCGCACGGCAGCGCGCGCAGCGCACTCAGGCCCTGGGTCAGCTGGCGTTCTTCCTCGACCACCTCGGCGTATTGCTTGCGCAGCACTTCGCTGGGGTTGGTGAAGACTTCACCGTGGTAACCATCGATGATCAGTTGAATGCCATCGATTTTCGAATAGGGCAGGTCGACCGCGCCCATGACCGTGGGAATACCCATGGCCCGGGCGAAAATCGCCACATGCGAGTTACCCGAACCGAGCACCGAGACCAGGCCGACCAGCTTGCCTTCCGGCACTTCGCCAAGCATCGCCGGCGACAGCTCCTCGCTGACCAGAATGGTGTTATCCGGGTAGACCAGGGTCTGCTGCCGCGCCTGTTGCAGATAGGCCAACAGCCGGCGGCCGAGGTCCTTGACGTCCGAGGCGCGCTCGCGCAGGTAGGCGTCGTCCATCAACTCAAAGCGGCTGACGTGCTCGCCGACCACCTGGCGCAATGCGCCCTGCGCCCACTGACCGGTCTTGATCACCGTGGTCACTTCGCTACCCAGGGCGGCGTCGTCGAGCATCATCAGGTAGACGTCGAACAGCGCGCGCTCTTCCGGGCGCAGCTGGGTCGCCAGCTTGGCCGACAGCGCCCGCATGTCTGCGCGCACCGCTTCGAGGGCGTTGTTGAACAGCAGCAGCTCGGCTGCGATATCCTCGACGGTTTTGTCCGGCACCACTTCCAGGTCGGCCGGCGGCAACATGACCACCGCAGTCCCCACGGCCGCACCCGGCGAGCCCGCGACGCCGATGAACTTGGCTTCCTGGATACCCTTGCCCTGCTTGCCCAGGCCGCGGATCGAGCCGGTGGCCTCGGCGTGCGCGATGACCCCGGCGAGCTGGGCGCTCATGGTCACCAGGAAGGCTTCTTCGCCCTCGTCGAACTGCCGGCGCTCCTTTTGCTGGATCACCAACACGCCCACCACCCGCCGATGGTGGATGATCGGCGCGCCAAGGAAGGAGGCGTAGCGTTCCTCGCCGGTTTCGGCGAAGTAGCGGAAGCGCGGGTGGCTGGCGGCGTCTTCCAGGTTGAGCGGCTCCTCGCGGGTGCCGACCAGGCCGACCAGGCCTTCGCTCGGAGCCATGCTGACCTTGCCGATCGAGCGCTTGTTCAAACCCTCGGTGGCCATCAGCACGAAGCGATTGGTTTCCGGGTCGAGCAGGTAAACCGAGCAGACCTGGCTGCCCATGGCCTCCTTGACCCGCTGCACAATGATCGTCAGCGCCGCCTTGAGATCCTTGGCGGAGTTTACTTCCTGGACGATCTTGCGCAGCGTGTTGAGCATGGCTCGGGGTCGGCTCCTTAGTCAGTGGTACAGCGTAGTCAGTCGCGCGCCAACAGGCGCGGCGCTAGTTCCTTGAGCGCGCGGCGGTAGACCTCGCGTTTGAATGTCACCACCTGGCCCAACGGGTACCAGTAGCTGACCCATTTCCAGCCATCGAACTCCGGCTTGCTGGTCAGATCCATGCGCACCCGCTCTTCGGCAGACTTCAGACGCAGGAGGAACCACTTCTGTTTCTGCCCGATGCACAACGGCTGACTGTGGGTACGGACTAAACGTTGCGGCAGACGATAACGCAACCAGCCACGGGTGCAGGCAAGAATCTGCACATCGTGCTGTTCCAGGCCGACTTCTTCGTTCAATTCGCGATACAGCGCCTCTTCCGGCGACTCGTGATCATTGATCCCGCCTTGCGGAAACTGCCAGGCATCCTGATTAATACGACGCGCCCACAGCACCTGACCGACATCATTGGTCAGAATGATGCCGACATTCGGGCGAAAACCATCAGAATCGATCACGGCACACGACCTCGTAAACGCTTGTTTCGGCATTCTTTCACAAAGGTCGTGACAGCAGCAACGCGACTGCCCACCTTATGGGCAGGCTGGGCGAAAGCTCGTATTCTGTGGGCCTTTTCCAGCCCCCGGCTTCAACTAGTGCAGCGAGAATCTAACATGCGCCTGGCTTTATTCGATCTTGATAACACCTTGTTGGCCGGCGACAGCGACCACGCCTGGGGCGATTACCTGTGTGCGCGCGGGATTCTCGACGGCGTGGCCTATAAAGCGCGCAACGATGCGTTTTATCAGGACTACCTGGCCGGGCGCCTGAATATCACCGATTACCTGAACTTCAGCCTGGAGATTCTTGGCTGTAGCGAGATGGCGCAACTCGAGCAATGGCATCGCGAGTTCATGCGCGACTGCATCGAGCCGATCATCCTGGCCAAGGGCGAAGCGCTGCTGGCCGAACACCGCGCGGCCGGCGACAAGCTGCTGATCATCACCGCCACCAACCGCTTCGTCACCGCGCCGATCGCCGCGCGCCTGGGCGTCGACACCCTGCTGGCGACCGAGTGCGAGCTGGCTGACGGTCGCTATACCGGGCGCATGACCGACGTGCCGTGTTTTCGCGAAGGCAAGGTCACCCGCCTCAACCGTTGGCTGCAGGAAAACGGCTTTGACCTGGAAGGCAGCTGCTTCTATAGCGATTCGATGAACGATTTGCCGCTCTTGGAGCAAGTCAGCCGTCCGATCGCCGTCGACCCCGACCCGAAGCTGCGGGCCGAGGCCGAGCGCCGTGGCTGGCCGGTGATCTCCCTGCGCTAGATCAGGCCGGTTTCGCCCCCATCAGGCCGAGAATCGCCAGCAGGAGCAGCAGGATCACCGCGGCGTAAGCCAGATTGAAACGCAGCAGCCGCTGCGGCGCCGGCGTATCGCCCAGCGCTTCCCAGGCGGCCAGGCGACCGGCCAGCAGCAGGCCGAAGAAGACCAGCAGGCCAAACAGCACGGCACTGCCGAGCAGCCAGAACTGGCCCAGCGGCCAGCCGACCCCATGCACCAACTGCCAGCCGCTGACGGGCAGCGTCACGGCCAACACGCCCATGACCGGCAGGCTGATCAGGCGAGTGCGGCGCAGCTTGCGGAGCAGTACGCCCGGCTCGCCGCGCCGCTGGGCCTTCCATAGCAGCACGAGATGGGCAATCACACCGAGCGGCAGCAGGACGGCGGGCAGACTGTGGAGAATCTTCAGCAGCAGGTAGTGATCCATCATTGCATCCCTGTCAATAATCTTATTGAGCCTAGAAGGCCGCCCGCAGGTGCTTAACCGAGAAACAGTTGATAGGCCGGGTTATCGCTCTCATCCCAGTACGGATAGCCGATCTCCCCCAGCGCCGTCGGCACCAGATGGCGCTCGCCCGTCGGCACTTGCAGGCCGACCACCACACGCCCATCGGCGGCGCCGTGGTTGCGGTAGTGGAACATCGAGATGTTCCAGCGCCCGCCGAGCTTGTGCAGGAAGTTGAACAGCGCACCCGGCCGCTCGGGGAACTCGAAGCGATACACCACCTCATCGCTGACCCGCACCGCATGGCCGCCGACCATGTGGCGGATATGCAGCTTGGCCAGTTCGTTGTCGGTCAGGTCGAGCACCGGGAAACCCTGCACCTGCAGGTTTTTCACCAGCGCCTCCCGCGGGTCGGTCTCCGGGTGGGTCTGCACACCGACGAAGATGTGCGCCTCTTTGTCGCTGTGGTAGCGGTAATTGAACTCGGTGATCTGGCGCTTGCCGATGGCCTCGCAGAACGCCTTGAAACTGCCCGGTTTCTCCGCAATGGTCACGGCGATGATCGCCTCGCGACCCTCACCCAGCTCGGCGCGCTCGGCGACATGCCGCAGGCGGTCGAAGTTGACGTTGGCGCCCGAATCGATGGCCACCAGCACCTGGCCGCTGCAGCCTTCACGCTCGACGTATTTCTTGATCCCCGCCACGCCCAGGGCGCCGGCCGGCTCGGTGATCGAGCGAGTGTCGTCGTAGATGTCCTTGATCGCCGCACAGATCTCGTCGGTGCTGACCGTCAGCACCTCGTCGACATAGTCGCGGCAGATATCGAAGGTGTGCTTGCCGATTTGCGCCACCGCCACGCCATCGGCGAACAAGCCGACCTGGCTCAGCACCACGCGCTCGCCGGCGGCCATCGCCGCTTGCAGGCAGTTGGAGTCGTCCGGCTCGACGCCGATCACCTTGATCTCCGGGCGCAGGTATTTGACGTAGGCGGCGATCCCGGCGATCAGCCCACCGCCGCCGACCGGAACGAAGATCGCGTCCAGTTGGCCGGGATGCTGGCGCAGGATTTCCATGGCCACCGTGCCCTGGCCGGCGATGGTGTGCGGGTCGTCGTAAGGGTGGATGTAGACGTAGCCCTTTTCCTCGACCAGCTTCAGCGAATAGGCCAGCGCCTCGGGGAAGGAATCGCCATGCAGCACCACCTTGCCGCCGCGCGAGCGCACGCCATGCACCTTGATCTCCGGGGTGGTCTTGGGCATGACGATGGTCGCCTTGATGCCCAGCTCCTTCGCCGCCAGGGCCACGCCCTGGGCGTGATTACCCGCCGAGGCAGTCACCACCCCGCGCGCAAGCTCCACCGCGGTCAATTGCGCCAGCTTGTTGTAAGCGCCGCGAATCTTGAAGGAGAACACCGGCTGCAGGTCTTCGCGCTTGAGCAGGACCTGGTTGCCGAGGCGCTCGGACAGCTGATGAGCAGATTGCAGGGGAGTTTCCACCGCGATGTCATAGACCCGCGAGGTAAGGATTTTTTTGACGTACTGTTCGAGCATCGGGAGGCATCGCAGGCAGGCTTGCAGGGATCACGGAGTCTACCCCAGGCGTCCGCCGAACGACCATACGAATCCCGGGGTTTTGCCGCGCCATACCGCTATAATCCGCGCCTTCAGTTTTTCCGTTCGCCGTGGAGCCCGCATGACTCAGGATCAGCTCAAACAGGCAGTGGCGCAGGCCGCTGTCGACTTCATCCTTCCACAACTCGATGACAAGAGCATCGTCGGGGTCGGCACCGGCTCCACCGCCAACTGCTTTATCGACGCCCTGGCCCAGCACAAAGCCGCCTTCGACGGCGCCGTGGCCAGCTCGGAAGCCACCGCACAGCGCCTGAAAGGCCACGGCATTCCAGTCTACGAGCTGAACAGCATCGGCGACCTGGAGTTCTACGTGGACGGCTGCGACGAGAGCAACGAGCGCCTGGAACTGATCAAGGGCGGCGGCGCGGCACTGACTCGCGAGAAAATCGTCGCCGCGGTGGCCAAGACCTTCGTCTGCATCGCCGACGGCAGCAAACTGGTGCCGCTGCTCGGGACCTTCCCGCTGCCGGTGGAAGTCATCCCCATGGCCCGCAGCCATGTCGCCCGCGAACTGGTCAAGCTCGGCGGCGATCCGGTGTATCGCGAAGGGGTGACCACCGACAACGGCAATATCATCATCGACCTGTTCAACCTGCAGATCGGCAACCCCCGCGAGCTGGAAGCGCAGATCAACGCCATAGTCGGCGTGGTCTGCAATGGCTTATTCGCCGCACGCCCAGCCGACTTGCTGCTGCTGGGCACCGCGGACGGGGTAAGAACCCTGCGCCGCTGATCGACCGCAGCCGATCACTCGGGCTTCTTCTTGAACAGGTAAAACAGGTTCGGCTCGCTGACCAGGTAGATAGTGCCGGCATCGTCGCTAGCAATGCCTTCGGCCTGCGGCACGGATTTCTTCAGCCCGTGCTGACCGCGCAACAGCGACAGGCTGCTGATCGGCCGGCCCTCGGCATTCAGCTCCAGCACCAGCCGCGACTCATCGGACAGCGCCAGCAGATGGCCGCTGCGCTGGTCGAAGTCGAGGCTGGACAGGTCGCGGACGAACAGGCCGGCATCGCGCTCGGGGTCATCGACCACATGCACGGCGAAGGGGCGCTCTGGATGGGTGTGGGGAAAGCCGTGCACCTCATAGATGCGCACCGGGTCGCGTTCCTTGGCGACGAACAGGCGCTCGCCGGCCGGATCGTAGGCCAGGCCCTCGAACCCCTTGTTGCCGCTGAGGCCGATGCCCAGCGTCAGTTGCTGGGCATCGGCAGCCTCGATCGGTGCCGAGCCCTCGCCCAGGCGCACCTTGATCAGACGCTGTAAACGCTCGTCGGTGATCACATAGAGACCCGGGCTGATGTACTCGATCGCCTCCGGATCGCCAAACCCCAGCAAGGGAATGCGCCGCAGAATCCGCCCATCCAGCGACAACTCGATGAGCTGCGGATTCTGGTTGGTGACGGTGAACAGCGTCTTGCGGTCCGGGTCGTAGGTCAGTGCGGAGACATCATCGTCGAGCCCGGCAATCGGCTGCGCCTCGATGACCACCCGATAATCCGGCAGCCAGATCGAGACCGCCCGCCACTCACTGCCATGGCGCCATTCCTGCACTTGGAACCAGGCCCGCTCGAACAGGCGGAACTCCTGAGCCGCCACCGCCAACAGCAACAACAGGCCCAGCAACAGGACGCCCAGCAGGCGCTTCAGGGTTAGCAGGCGATGCATTCGGTTGAGCTCACTAGGGCAAGATCCGCTAGAAATAACATAGCCACACCGAATTGAAGCTTAACGCCCTAGTTAGGTGGGGTCCTTGCGGAACACATAGAAGAGATTGGGCTCGCCGACCACGTAGATATCGCCCGCTTCGTCCATGGCCACGCCCTCGGCCTGCTGGATGCCGTGTTCCAGGCCATTCAGCCCGCCGATCAGGCTGATAAAGCTGAGCGGTTCGCCCTGCTCGTCCAGCTCCAGCAACAGCCGCGACTCGTCGGACAGTACCAAGGTGTGGCCAGTGCGCGGGTCAACGGTCAGCGACGACAGATCGCGGACGAATAGATGCCCGGCCGGCATCGACTGCATCACCCCGGCGCCGCCCTCCTCGCCGGGAAACGGCAGGCTGAACAGGCCCAGCGGGCTGCGCTCCTTGGCCAGCAGCAGGCGCTGGTGGCGCTCATCCCAGGCGATGCCTTCGAACCCCTTGTTGCCGGCATCGGCAAAGCCCAGATCGAAGGACTCCAGGTCGCGCGCATCGATGCTCTCGGCGACATCGGACAGGGCGAAGGCCGTCAGCTGCCGCGTGCGCTCGTCGATGATCGCCAGGCGGCCATCGCCCAACACCTCAACGCCCTCGGGGTTGGAGAAGCCGAGCAGCTCGATGCGCCGCAGCACCTCGCCCTGACGCGACAGCTCGACCAGCAGCGGATGCTTGCCAGTGACGGTGAACAGGGTGCCGCTGAGCGGGTTGTAGGTCAGGCCCGAGGTCTCGTCGTCTTCCAGCCCTTCCAGCAGCTTGGCCTGGAGCACCGCGCTGTAACCCGGCAGCCAGACGCTGGCGTCGCGCTCACCCTTGGACAGGTGCTGCTCCTTGAGCCAGAAGTAGGCGCGGGCGTCCCAGTGCAGGTAGTCGATCAGCGCGGCGCCGGCGAACAGCGCGGCGGTCAGGGCCAGCCAGTGCGGACGGAGAAAACGGGAGAGCAAGGCAGGCATCGACGACGACTCGGCTGAACGATATGGGCTCAGACTAACCTTTATCGGTTAAGGTTCCTTCACCGGCGCGGTTGGCGCCGCACCCCAGGGTCAGAGCACCCGGCTGACGAAACGCGAGTGTCCGACCAACTCCAGCACCAGCTCATCGCCCTGGCTCAGCGGGCCAACACCCACCGGCGTGCCGGTCAGCAGCACGTCGCCCGGTTGCAGGCTGAAATGGCCGCAGATATGTTGGATCATCGGCAGTATCGGGTTGAGCATGTCGCGACTGTTACCGTCCTGGCGCACTTCGCCGTTGATGCTCAGGCGAATGCCGATGTCGGTCAGGTCTTCGATTGCGCTGCCCGGCACGAAGGGCGCGAGCACGCAGGCGCCGTCGAAGGCCTTGGCGACTTCCCAGGGATAGCCCTTCTCCTTGAGCCTGGCTTGCACGTCACGCAGGGTCAGGTCGAGCGCCGGGGCGAAGCCGGAAATGGCATCCAGCACCTCTTCCTGGTTCGGCGTGCGCGACAAGGGTTTGCCGATCAGCACGGCGATTTCCGCCTCGTAATGCACCGCGCCGCGATCCACGGGAATGCTGAAGCCCCCCTCCAGCGGCACCACGCAGCTGCCCGGCTTGATAAATAACAGCGGCTCGCTCGGCACCGGGTTATCCAGCTCCTTGGCGTGCTCGGCGTAGTTGCGGCCGATGCAGACCACCTTGCCCAGCGGGAAGTGGATGCGGGTGCCATCGATGTATTGATGCTGGTAGCTCATCGCTGCTTTCCTGTGCTGTAGAGCAAATGCAGTTGAACGTAGGAGCGGGCCATGCCCGCGAATCGGCGACGAAAAGCATCGCGGGCATGGCCCGCTCCTACAGTAAAAGTCTCAGGCGAAGATCTTGCCCGGGTTCATGATGCCATTGGGGTCGAAGACGGCCTTGATCGCCTTCATATAGGCAATCTCGGCTTCCGAACGGCTGTAGCTCAGGTAGTCGCGCTTGGTCATGCCGACGCCATGTTCGGCGGAGATCGAGCCGTTGTACTTCTGCACTATCTCGAACACCCACTTGTTCACCGTGGCGCACTTGGCGAAGAACTCGTCCTTGCTCAAATTGTCCGGCTTGAGGATGTTCAGGTGCAGGTTGCCGTCGCCGATGTGGCCGAACCAGACGATCTCGAAGTCAGGGTAGTGTTCGCCGACTATAGCGTCGATATCGTGCAAGAAGGCCGGAACTTTCGCCACGGTCACCGAAATATCGTTCTTGTACGGGGTCCAGTGCGAGATGGTCTCGGAGATGAACTCGCGCAGTTTCCACAGGTTCTGCAACTGCTGTTCGCTCTGGCTCATCACGCCATCGAGCACCCAGCCCTGCTCGACGCAATGCTCGAAGGTGGCCAACGCCGCGTTGGCGACTTCCTCGGTGCAGGCCTCGAATTCCAGCAGTGCATAGAACGGGCAATCGGTTTCGAACGGCGCCGGCACATCGCCACGCGCCAGCACCTTGGCCAGCGCCTTGTCGGAGAAAAACTCGAAGGCGGTCAGGTCCAGCTTGTTCTGGAAGGCATGCAGCACCGGCATGATCGAATCGAAATCGGCCGCGCCGAGCACCATCGCGGTGAGGTTCTGCGGGGCGCGATCGAGGCGCATGGTGGCTTCGACCACGAAACCCAGGGTGCCTTCGGCGCCGATGAACAGCTGCCGCAGGTCGTAGCCGGTGGCGTTTTTGATCAAGTCTTTGTTCAACTCAAGCAGATCACCCTTGCCGGTGACGACTTTCAGCCCGGCCACCCAGTTGCGGGTCATGCCGTAGCGAATCACCTTGATGCCGCCGGCATTGGTGCCGATATTGCCGCCAATCTGGCTGGAGCCGGCCGAGGCGAAGTCCACCGGGTAGTACAGGCCCCGTTCTTCGGCGTACAGCTGCAGCTGCTTGGTGACCACGCCCGGCTGGCAGACCACGGTGCGATCGAATTCGCTGAAGGCGAGAATCTGGTTCATGTAATCGAAGGCCACCACCACTTCGCCATTGGCGGCGACGGCGGCGGCAGACAGCCCGGTACGGCCACCCGAAGGCACCAGCGCGACCTGCTGGTCATTCGCCCAGCGGACGATGGCCTGCACCTGCTCGATGCTCTTGGGAAAGACGATGGCCAGCGGCGCCGGAGCGAAATGCTTGGTCCAATCCTTGCCGTAGGTGTTCAGGGAGTCGGCGTCGGTCAGCACCTTGCCAGGCTCAACCAGGGTCTTCAGCTGTTCAATCAGGGCAACGTCGGTCATCTGCGGAACTCTCGCAATATTCATGGTCGCCCTGAGAACGTTTCAGGTCGCAACCGAGCAAGGAAAAAGGAGAACATGCTAGCATACGCACCCCGCGAATCGTGCCCTCGGCTCGCTTTGCGGCAGCGGCTCCACGCCGGCTCGGCCGCCCGCGCTGTCCGCTTTCCCTGACATTTTTACCGGGACAACAGGTACTCAGATGAGCAAGACCTCTCTCGACAAGAGCAAGATCAAGTTCCTTCTCTTGGAAGGCGTCCATCAATCCGCCGTGGACACCATCAAGGCTGCCGGCTACACCAACATTGAGTACCTGACCGGCTCGCTGCCCGAAGATCAACTCAAGGAAAAGATCGCCGACGCCCATTTCATCGGCATTCGCTCGCGCACTCAACTGACCGAAGAGATCTTCGACTGCGCGAAGAAGCTGGTCGCGGTCGGCTGCTTCTGCATCGGCACCAACCAGGTCGACCTGAACGCCGCCCGCGAACGCGGCATCGCGGTATTCAACGCGCCCTATTCGAACACTCGCTCGGTGGCCGAGCTGGTGCTGGCCGAAGCCATCCTGCTGCTGCGCGGCATCCCGGAAAAGAACGCCTCCTGCCACCGTGGCGGCTGGATCAAAAGCGCGGCCAATTCCTTCGAGATCCGCGGCAAGAAGCTCGGCATCGTCGGCTACGGCTCGATCGGCACCCAGCTCTCGGTGCTGGCCGAGGCGTTGGGCATGCAGGTGTATTTCTATGACACAGTGACCAAGCTGCCGCTGGGTAACGCCACCCAGGTCGGCAAGCTGCACGATCTGCTCGGCCTGGCCGATATCGTCTCGCTGCACGTGCCGGAACTGCCGTCCACCCAGTGGATGATCGGCGAGCCGGAAGTCCGCGCGATGAAGAAGGGCGGCATCCTGATCAACGCCGCCCGTGGCACGGTGGTCGAGTTGGACGCCTTGGCCGATGCGATCAAGGACAAGCACCTGATCGGCGCCGCCATCGACGTGTTCCCGGTCGAGCCGCGCTCCAACGATGAAGAGTTCGAGAGCCCGCTGCGCGGCCTGGACAACGTGATCCTGACCCCGCACATCGGTGGTTCCACCGCCGAAGCGCAGGCCAATATCGGCCTGGAAGTGGCCGAGAAGCTGGTCAAGTACAGCGACAACGGTACCTCGGTGTCCTCGGTCAACTTCCCGGAAGTGGCGCTCCCCGCCCACCCCGGCAAGCACCGCCTGCTGCACATCCATGCGAACGTGCCGGGCGTGATGAGCGAGATCAACAAGGTGTTCGCCGACAACGGCATCAACATCTCCGGCCAGTACCTGCAGACCAACGAGAAGGTCGGCTACGTGGTGATCGACGTCGACGCCGACTACTCCGACCTGGCGCTGGAGAAGCTGCAACACGTCAACGGCACCATCCGTAGTCGCGTGCTGTTCTAAGCGTTACTGCAAAAAAGGGAGGCTGCGGCCTAATGCCAGTCAGTTAAGCTGATTGGCATTTTTGTTTCTGATCGGATATTTCGGGGATTTGAGCCTGATAGCCCGAGGATAAATACGCTCTTCTCGCCGATGCGGCAGG